>JAFWTY010000034.1 GCA_017518735.1 Lachnospiraceae bacterium
TGGATTTATGATTATCTCGGTGGGTTGATAAAAAAGACGAAAAAAGAAACGGCAATGAAGGAAGAAAAATGAAAATGAAGTTGAAATATAATATTGGATTCTTTATTCTTATAATTTGTCTTATGCTGTCAGGATGTCGGGTAATTCCTTATTCCCGAAATGATGTAAAGAATTTTGTTGCATCCGAAGTCCCGGAACCATGTACACTTGTAAATGAAAGGACATATAATGTGACGGATAAGTCCTACACGTTCCGGTCTGAATTAAGGGATTTGGAGTTTGATGTCGACTGTAATATATCTGATAATAACGGATATCATATGATATCCCACTACGGAGCAGCCGTATATCTTTACTATGATGAAGATTTAAAAGAGGTATATGAAAAATGTTCCTGCCGGAACGGAAATCCGTTTGAGTTTGAAATACAAAACGAAGAGGACTTAAGAGAGGTTTCAAAGACGATTGCTGAATTAAACACAGTTATTTCGGATCAGTGGAATTATACCCCAGGACTTGATTTGACGGACCCGGATATTCTGGCAATACGGGTTACGGTCGATGTGATGAAGGATGGTTCTGCAAAGAGAACCTCTTACACATTAAACGGCTATGATAAGGAAGACGAAGTATATAGTCAGTTAAAAACGGAATGGTAAACAGCTAAGATCTTAAATTTATCAATAAGAAGGGAGAAAAAGAGAAATTCAAAAGTCCATATTATTCTTCACTTCCGGATTATTTTAATCCATTGGTTGATGAAAAAGTTACGAAAGATAACAAGTATGATATTTTTGACAACTCAAGTTGCACTTGAGTTGTGGCTTTTATTTTCAATTCCTACTCGCTAAAAATCTATCTTTTCATCCGGTATTCTTAAGATGTAAGGGAGGTGAAAAAGATGAAGACAACATATTATCTGATTCGGGAAAGATTGGTAGGAAAGCGGGAATACGAAACCGACGGATTTACGGATTATCTGTTTTTGGAAGGCAGATGGACTTTTGACAGTTCTATGACAATCTTAAAATATCTGATGGGATTTGATGAAACGGAACCGGAGGATTCTCCGTACGCCGTTGGCAATTCGGACATCATGGATGAAATACAGGAGATTCCGGAAGAGGATGCAATGAAAATCATTACATTACAACTTTTCGGATTTCTTAAAGCTAAATGGAAGGAAGATACGGATTCCTAGATTAAGGAGGCAAATATGAGCTTAGGAGCGAACATCAGACAGAAAAGAGAAGAGCGGAAATTCACACAGGAACAGCTTGCGGATGCAATCGGCGTTTCCTTTCAGGCAATCTCTTCCTGGGAAAGGAATGAATATAAGCCGGATACCGAGAATCTGATTAAACTTGCGGATACTTTGGAGGTATCGGTATCTTCATTGGTCGAAGAAAAGCACGGACGTTTTCAGACAAAAGATGCGCTCTATGACTGGGAACACATGAAAACGTACGTCAAAACCACGGCAAAGAATTTCAAATTGCGGGATACGTTAAAAGCGGTAGACTATGCCGTATCCGCACATGAAGGTCAGAAAAGGAAACGTTCGGATATCCCGTATATTTATCACCCGTTAAATCTTGCCTGTCATGCAATTTCCATGGGAATCATTGAGGATGATGTTATTGCCGGATGCCTTTTGCATGATGTAGTGGAAGACTGCGACAAAACCCTCGACGAACTGCCGGTTGGAGAGGAGACAAAGGAGATTGTCCGCCTCTTAACATATATTAAAGATGTGAGCATCGACAGGGAAGTGCAGAATAAAGCTTACTATGATGCAATTGCAGAAAATCCAAAGGCGGCGCTCGTAAAATGTCTTGACCGGTGCAACAACTTAACTACCATGTCCTGGGGGTTAAGCCGTGAAAAAATCTACCGGATGATTCGTGAGACGGATTGCTACTATCCGGCACTTTTAAAGGTCATAAAAGGGACACCGGAATATAACAGCGCCGCGTGGTTACTGAAGTATCAGATGGAAAGCATGTTGGATATTTATAAACGATTGATGTAACTTTTTCTAGAGAGATTAAAAAAGTAGAATTTTCGAATTAGAAATTTCTACTTTTTTATGTAATTAATTCTAAAATAAGCGTAATTTTCAAAAATACAAATTTTACTTTTCTAAGTGAATTAATTCTAAAATAATGGTAAATTTCAAAAATGTGTTTTTTACTTTTCTAAGTGAATTAATTCTAAAAATCATTCATTTTTAGAAAAAATATTTTACTGTTTAGGGTCTGAATTACGCCAGTTGCGACTTTCCTTGATTTCCGCTTCGGCAGCTTTTGCATAGATGTTCGTGGTCAGAATGGATTTGTGGCCCATTCTTTTTTGGAGTGTCAGAATATCTTTGTTGCTGTTTCTGTAAAACTCCATCGCAAAGGAAGAACGAAGTTTATGAGGAGAGATGGAAGCGGATTTTTCGGGGAGAGCAGCGGCAACGTATTTTTTGAGCATCTGCTGGATCTCTCTAACGGATAAGCGGTTTCCTTCCAGTGTAACGAAGAATGGATCGTCTCCGTGAAAAATATCTCCGCGACCTTTGCGTTCACTTAAATAGTCTCTTAAATATTCACAGGATTCATCCGAATAATAAATCATCTGGATTTTATTTCGACCTTTTCTCTGTACAACAACCGTATAATCATCGAAAGAGAAGTCTTTGACGTTAATGGAAGAGAGCTCGGAGACACGAAGACCGGTGTCCAGAAAGAGAAAAATAACGGCCAAATCACGATTTTTATAACGATCATGATAGACAAGCTGTCCTTTGGAAAGACCTGCTCCGGTTCGGATGGTATTTAACAATCTGGACTGTTCATCCATCGTCAAATAGATAACAAAATCTTTTTCCGGAAGGCGGATTTTGGTTGAACCGGATACAGGATTATAAGTAAGCTTTCTTTGGGCGTTGATCATATAATGAAACATAGCCGAGATTGCGGATTTTTTGCGGGCGCGCGTCTTTTCACCGAGGCCTAAGTCTTTCATGGTAAACAGATAGACATTGATATCCTCGGCGGTTATTTTTTCGAGATCATCCATGGTAATGTCTTTGATGGATTTGTCGGAAAAGTAAGGGTAGTAGTTTGTAGCAAACTCCAGGAAATACTTGATATCACGCGCATAGGCGATTTTTGTCGTTAAGGTGTTCTCGGAAAGACCGGTCATTAAGTAGGAGTGGGTACATTCCGGAAGAGTATTTAACAGTTCGATATATTTTTGAGAATCCATGACTTTATCTTTCATAGAAGCCTCCTATGCGTGAAATTATAATTATTATAGCATTTTTGATAAAAAAAGAATATTTTTTCGGATTATATTAAAATGTGTTGGACTTTTGTTGGACATGTGAGATTATGATAATTATGGTTCTAAAAAATGTATAATTCTATGTAGCAAAGGAGAATAGATTATGCCGATTGATACATATGCCAAATGGCTTGCCAAAAAGAATCTCATCATCAAAAATTCCTCTGTAATCCAGGATGTTATTGATAATTTTGATTTGTTAAACACGGAAGACAAATCATTTTTGAAGGAAGAGCTTGATACATACAGCAAAGCTTTGATGACACTTAAAAATGTACAAAGCAGAAAGGCTGATGTTGAGAAAGCTTTGAAAACCATGTCCGGATTTAAGGCTTTTCTGGAAAAAGAGAACCACGGAACTTGCAACCTGGAAAGACTTCAGACTGACCAGATATTATTGGAAGGGAATCTCTTTAAATTAGGCGATTCAGCTAAAGTTAATAATGCCATTAAAACAATCAGTGAAACTTTTGAACTCGGTATTGATCCGGTGACAATCGAACAAAACTGGTTGGAAAAAGATATCGTAGAAAAACCTACATTCCGTGAGTTTACTACTGTACAGATTAAAGATGTAAATGCTCTTTTGGCTGAAAAGGCAAAAGGTAAGAATTTTTTGGAATTTGGCTGTGTTGAATATAAAACAGTATTAAATTTCCGAAAAGCGATTGATGCTTATCTGACGAAACTGGATGATAAGTTTGAAAAGAATCCTTACAAAAAGGATCCGAAGGAAGTTGAGCTCTATGATAATCTGCAAAAATTCAGTAAGTCAATTAAGACACTTCAGGAAGGGACGACTTTAGTGCCTTTGCCTGAAGACGACATAAATGAATCGCTTGCCAATCTTGCCGAAATGAACGATTTCTTTACCAGATATGATCTGGAAGGCAAGACGAATTATATGTATCTGAAGGAAAAAATGGAAGAATTCAACCTGACTTTGCCGGCCTCCAAAACCGTCTTCGGATACATTGATAAAACACTAAAGGTCGGATTGGAACCGGAGAAAATCGTCAATTCAAAACCGAGAAATGTTGTAACAAGAAAGGCTGCAGACTGGATCAATGATTACAAGGAGTATTTGCAGAAGAATCTGACAACGGCTAAGAAAGATCCCGATTATCCGGGTAAGTATTTTGGAACTATTATGGCTGCCAGAATGTTATCCAATTCTGTAAGAGGTGATGGAAGTACGCTCGAAAAGAAGTTTAATACGATGGTTCTTGAACAAAAGAAGAATGAACTTCTTGAAAATGAGCATTATAAAGCATTTTTGCAGAGCCTGAAAGATAATCCTAAACTTATGGCTAAGGCTGAAAGCGCAGCAAAAACCGGTCACGGAGGTGGCTTGGATGACATGTTTAAAGAGTATCTTTTAAAGCTGCCCGCCGGAGAGCTTCATAATGATATGTTAATCGGAAGATTTATGCCTACAGCCGTAGATCGTATCGATGAGTTGAAGAAACAGGCTACTGCAAAATTAAAGGCAAACGAACCGGTAGTAAAAGAAATCGCTGAAATCCTTGTGATTCGTGATATTTCCGAGTCGATCCGCGGAGAAAAAAGCAGCTTAAAGAAACAGATTCCGACAAATAAAAACCTGGCCGGTCGTGTTGAAAAACTCTCAAAAGAAACGTTCTTAATTGAACAGGCGAAAAAAGAAAATGTTGTAAGTAAGATTAAAGAAGGCCATGGCGGACAATTAACGGAAGAAATTGAATTAGCCTATAACGTTGCGGTAGATAAAAACGTATCGAAAGAATTTGTTGGTACACTCAAAGCAAATAAGTATGGAAACAGATTTAATAATAACCTTGCAGACGCTGAGAAATTAAGTAAGCAAATTCAGGAGGAAAATGCTAAGAAGCATCCGAATAAAGTCAAACTGGATCAATTGTGTAACAATGCAAAGGGCCTGATTGCCGAACAGATTGTTCTCTTTAAAGTATATAAGGATGATGATGCAACAGTGACTGACAAGATTCCCTGGAAGAAGGTTGATAAAGCAAAACAGGTGCTTTTGTCCGATGAGAGTTTTCAGAAAGGATTGTTCCCCAATAATACACCGGAAGCTCATATTAAAGAACTGACTGAGTTATCGAAAGCTGTGACCACACAAAAATATGTTGAGAAAGCAGCCGATAAGATCAATAAAGCTGAAAAGAAATTGGCTAACAACGTAAACAGACAAATAAAGCCGGAAAATAAAGTGTTTGGTGCGCAGGGAAACGTACATTTGTGAATTAATTAACAAACAGGAGAGGATGTATCAATTTATTAGTTTTAAGCCTCGGAGTAATCCGGGGCTTAATTAGTGGGATGGATTTTTTGGTTGGTAATTTGATAAGAATGGCGATAAAACGAATCCTGACCATATAAATATATGTTTCAAATAAAAATAACGCAATACAGAGCTTCATTTTTTTAAAAGGATAATGTGAAGATTAGGAGGATTTCGTTTGGCTTGAAAAGAACGATAATTCGGAGGGATAATTTAGGTAAATCGATCGGTTTAATGTAAATATACAATTATCGAATAAACGGATTTAAATGTAGCTAAAAGCTTAAGTGTTTCTATTAAGGATTTAACGTGTGAATTCATTATGATTATATTTATGTAATTTTATTGTAAATAAATTGATAAAATAGTCTTGCTTAATTGAAGTGATTTGTTTTGATTTAAAACTATTTGTGAGAGTAATTGAATGAAAGAAATATTGAATCACATGGATGTGTGTATATTATGAAAAACCACAAAAAGGCTAAAATAATGAAAAAAGCCACTCTTAGGCCTAAATTGGCCTATATATATGCGTAAAACTATAATTTCACGCGTAGGAAGATAAATAGACATACTTCTCTTTTGAGCCATCTGTAAAGGTATTCAACTTATTATTATCTATTAATCAACTCCAAATTTATAATCGATTATCGATAAAAACAAATTCTGGAATCTGCTTTGACTTTGAATATAGTTTTTCTATATAAATGTATTTTAAAAATACAAAAAGGCATGTAACTGAATTACATGCCTTTGATTAACTCAATAATTATTCGTTTTGATCGGAATGTTTTTTATCCCTTTGTTCCTTTACTTTATAATCGCTGCTGATAATCTCGTTATTAGGTTCCTCTTCTGTCGAAGGATCTTTTTTGCGGAACGGATTTCTGAATTTCATTTCCGTATTCTTGGTATCATCTCTTCTTACCTGATATCCGGGCGGATGCTTGATTAAAGCACCTGTCTCTTCGTTAATACGCTCCAGGTTGTAATACCGGTTTGTATCAGACGGCAATTTGCGAATACGTAATCTTCTCTCCACAAAATGTTTTGCAATCGCATATAATACGGCAAAAATGGGAACACCAAGAATCATGCCGGGAACGCCCCAGAGTCCGCCGAAGAATGTAATCGAAATAATTACCCAGAATCCGGAAACACCAGTGGAATCGCCCAAAATCTTCGGTCCCAAGATATTTCCGTCAAACTGCTGCAAAGCGATGATGAATAAAAGGAAATACAGGGCCTTCATCGGATTGATCATGAATAACAGGATTGCACACGGTACAGCTCCGAAAATCGGTCCAAAGAACGGAATTATGTTTGTAACACCGATAATTAATGCAATTAATACCGGATAATCGAATTTGAAAAGCAAACAACATAAGAAACAAATGATACCGATAATAAAGGAATCTACAAGCTTTCCTACGATAAAACCGGAGAATTTCTTATTTGCAAATCTTAAGTTATCGATAAAGTCGTTTGCAGCCTTCGCTCCCAAAAGCGAATAAAATACTTTCTTCGCCTGCGCAGAAAACTTTTCTTTGCTGGCCAGAATGTAGATGGAAATGATCAAACCGATGATCAAATTCCATGCTGCCGAGAAGAATGATACAACATGCTTGGAAGCATCTATCAGCCAGTTTTTAATGAGAGGAATTAAAGTATTATCTCTCCAGGCAATGATATCGTCATAATACAGGTTCCAGTTCTTTTCGATGACACCTGCAAGATCAGGATGCTTTTCGGAGAAATCTTCCACCAGTTTATTCATATTCGATGAATATGAATCGGACTTGGATATAATGCTTGTAATACTGTCTCGAATCTGAGGAATTACGGAATACAAAAATCCGTAAATCAGGATTGCAATGATTAATAGAGATAAAACGATGGATGCTGTCCTGGTAAGACGCATTCTTATTCTGGTTTTTCTGTAGTATTTTTCCTTCTCTTTATCTGTGGATGTAGCAAGATTCTCAAATGCTTCTACCCTCTTTATGGCAAGCTTATATTTGACATTTTTCGGGATAAACATCGGGAAGAATTTATGCTCAAAGAAGTTTATCATCGGAATTAAAAGAAAGGCAATTACCAATCCGTCAAACAAAGGAGCCAAAATTTTACCGATTCTTGCCCAAAATGTGCTGATTTCTTCTTTGTGGTAAATAAGATAACAAAAAGTGATAGCCACTATGGCGACAAGAAGTAAAATTACGCCTAATTGAATCAATCGTGAATTGATTTTTGGCTTCTTCATGAAGACAATCCTCCGTGATGAATAGAAATGTAATAATTCCTGAAAATACTACATTTCTATTCTATCACTAATAGGAAGTTAATAAAAGAAAGAATGTTTATTTTTATTTAATTTCTGTAGATAAATAAGGAACGTGGATGATCTGACCGGCACGAATTTTATCCTGATTACGGATGCAGTTTGTCTGTTTTAATTCGTCGATATAATCGCGTTTGGATGAATACCCTTCCATGAACTGATCCGCGATGCTGTTTAAGGTGTCACCGGGCTGAACCTCATAAGAGGTGTAATATTTATAGTATGCCTTCTCTTCTTTCGCCTGAGCCGGTTTAAAGAATACAAGGAATACGATATTGACGCATGCGATTAAAGAAAGAACCAAAACTCCTTTGGTGTAAAGTTTGCGAAGCTTTGCTTTCCTGCGTTCTTCTTTTCTTTTATTCCAGATTATTCTTCTTTCTTCCAGTGTCATAATTCCACCTCTTTCAATTTACACACGAACAACTGTTCTGATACAAATATACAAACATTCGTTCTGTATGTCAATAGATTTTTGAAAAAAATCGAACAAATTTTTGGAATATATGTTTGCTTTTTTGAGACGGGTATGTTATTCTTACTGTAGAAATTCAATTTGAAGTCCGGAGGTATTGAGTATGGCAAAAGGAAAAATCAGTGCTAAACAGCAGGAAATTCTGGATTATATGAAGGAGGTTATTTTAAAGAAAGGATATCCGCCTTCAGTTCGAGAGATTTGTGATGCGGTTCATTTGAAATCCACTTCTTCCGTTTTTGCTCATTTGGAAACTTTGGAAAAGAACGGATATATTAAGAAGGATCCCACCAAACCCCGTGCTATTGAAATTGTAGACGATTCCTTTCAGCAGGTTCGTACCGAAATGACATCGATTCCGATTGTCGGAACCGTTGCGGCGGGTCAGCCGATTCTTGCCGAAGATAATATCGTCGGCTACTTCCCTATTCCGATGGAACTTGTTCCGAATGCGGAAACCTTTGCTTTAAAGGTGAAGGGTGACAGCATGATCAATGCAGGCATATTTAACGGCGATTCCATTTTTGTTGAGAAATGCGATACCGCAAACAACGGAGATACCGTGGTTGCTCTCGTGGAAGACTCTGCTACCGTTAAGACTTATTATAAAGAAAAAGGCCATTATCGCTTACAGCCGGAAAATGATACGATGGAGCCGATTATTGTTGATGATGTAAAAATCCTCGGTAAAGTGTTCGGTGTTTTCCGTCTTTACAGAAAATAATACTTTTTGAAAAATAAACGGACTCAAATAAAAAAGATACAGTTTCGCACTGTATCTTTTTTGATGAATTTTAGATGAATCTTATATCACTACTTCTATTCTTCTTTCAGAAAGTCTTCTAAATCAATGAAATCGGCATCTCTCCAGATTCGTTCCAGATCATAGTATTCGCGGCTTTCCTTATCGAATAAATGGATGATGAAATCGCTGTAATCCATTAAGATCCATCCGGCGCTTTCATACCCTTCCGTTTGTTTATCAAAAACCTGATCTTTTGCCAGACCTTCGGATACATAATCGGATAAAGCTCTTACGTGGTTTACGTTCTTTCCGGTTGCGATGATAAAATAATCACCGATGACGGATACTTTGCGGATATCAATAATGACTATGTTTTCAGCTAACTTTTCATCTAAGATTTTAACGGCTTTCTGTACGATTTCTTTAATTTCCATCTTGTCTCCCTGTTATTCTTTTTCTTCAAGGTAAAGCTTGTAATATTCGTAGGATTGTCTGGTTTGCGGATCTACGGCCTTAATCTGATTTCCCGGCCTGGAATTCAAATAGATTAAAGTCTCTTCCAGGATTAAAGCGGCACATTTTTCAAGGGTTTCTTCCGCAATCTTTCGAAAACTGTCGAGTTTATCACTGTGATGACGTCCCGGCTCAATATAGTCGGAAATAAAGATTACCAGTGAAATCGGATCCATGGCCGGTTTTCCTGTGGTGTGATAATATATCGCATCCAGAATCTCTTCATCTTCAATTTCGTATTTCTTGTTGGCGTATGCAGCACCTGCTTTGGCGTGAAGTAGTTCCGGGTTCTTGATTTCAATCTCGGATACCGGATAGTCATATTCGCGGCACAGAGCCAGTTTTTCCTCAGTACTTAAGTATTTGGCACAATCATGCAAAAGACCTGCCAAACGGGCTTTTTCGACGTCTAAATGGTGGATTTCGGCAAGCTTAACGGCTGTATCACGAACTCCAAAGGAATGAATGATACGTTTCGGCTTTAAATCCACTTTGAGTAAGGCAATGATTTCATCTTCTTCGAATTCTTCCATATCATAAATATGGTTCTCCTGTGCATAACGAATCACGGTATCGGGGCAGTCCGGTTTTACGCGATATGCAGGCTCCGTAACCTTAAACTGTGCACGAATCAGGGTCGAAGAAATGTCATATTGATTGGCCTTTAAGAACTTAATCTTGGCATCATATTTCTTCTTTAACTCTTCCGCCTTCTCTTTTTGCTGATCCAGCCTGTCGTTATCTCTGCTGGCAACCACAAAAATCAATTCCTGAAAGAGATACTCATAATTACGCCATTTTTCCAGCATGAACAAAGTATCGGTTCCGATAATAAAGTAAAGCTTATCATCCGGATAGGTTTTTCTCAATTCCTCTATGGTTTCACATGTATAGGTGTTGCCACCGCGAAACACTTCCAAATCCGATATTTCAAATTTGGACCTGTCCTTGATGGCAAGCCTGGTCATTTCATATCTGTCATTTGCCGAAGATACACCTGTTTTCATATAGGAAACAGCCGTAGGAATAAAAAGCACTTTGGATAATTCGAACTGCTCCATTGCTTTGGTTGCGATATACAAATGTCCGTTATGAATGGGATCGAAAGTTCCGCCCAAAATGCCGATTTTCATAGACTCTCCTTATTTGGAAGGCTTCGGAAGAATGATTTTCGGGTCATCTTTATCCGGTTTATAAAGAACTATCTTCTTTCCGATGGTACAAACCAGAGTGGAGTTTGTCCTCTGAGCAATCATTTCGCCGATTTCTCTCGGATCATCTGCACAGTTCTTCAACACGGATAATTTGATCAATTCTCTGTTGTTGAATGCCTCGGCTACGGCTTCGGTAAGTTCCGGGGTGATGGAACTCTTTCCGACCTGAAACAAAGCTTCCAAACCGTTTGCCAAAGATCTCAAATATGCTCTTTGCTTGCTGGTAATATCCATTTCAGCTCCTTTTTATTCGTAATAATTAAATGCAAAACCGTACATTCTTACGGTATCGCCTTCGGAGATTCCAAGTGCTTTCAATTCGTCCAGAATACCGTTTTCTTTTAAGAATTTCTGGAAGAAAGCAAAACCTTTTTCGGAATCGAGATTTGTATATCCAAGCATTTTTTCAATGCGGGGACCTTCAATGATATATTCCTTGGCCTTTTCGTCGTAATAAACACTGTAAGGGTCGTTGACATTGCCGGTTTCAAATTCGGGATCGAATTCGGAAGCAAACTGAATGGGTTCGCTCTCATCTTCGGCAAGTAAATCAGCAGCCTTGGAAAGAATTTCATCTACTCCTTCACCGGTTACTGCACTTAACGGGAATACGGGGATTCCTTTCGGCTCGAATTCCTTACGTAAGCGTTCAATCGGATCGACGTCCTTATTCTCTTCATAGATTAATTCACCGTTATCGTCGATGTCAATGGCTTCCGGTTCGGAAATAACAATTGCATCGGTTTTGTTTGCGGCGATAATCTGTGGTCTCCTGGATAATTCTTCGTTATATTTGGCAAGTTCTTCATTGATTGTGTAAATATCCGCAATCGGGTCTCTGCCTTCCGTAGATGCGGCATCCACAACGTGAATAAAGAGCTTGGTTCTTTCGATATGTCTCAAAAATTCATGGCCGAGTCCTGCCCCTTCCGAAGCACCTTCGATAAGTCCGGGAATATCAGCCATAACAAAGCTTCTGCCGTCCTTTAGATCCACAACACCGAGATGAGGGCTTAAAGTCGTGAAATGATAATTGGCAATTTCCGGTCTTGCATTTGTGGTTCTGGAAAGTAAGGTGGATTTTCCGACATTGGGAAAACCAATCAAACCGACATCGGCAATCAGTTTTAATTCCAAATACAAATCAAGTTCTCTGGCAGGCTGACCGGGTTGTGCATACTTCGGAGCCTGCATGGAAGAAGTTGCATAATGCTGGTTTCCGTTACCGCCTCTTCCGCCCTTTAAAAGAACAAATTCTTTTGTATCTCCGGACATATCGACGATAACCTTACCGGTATTGAATTCCTTGACAACGGTTCCTTCGGGAACTTTCAAAACAATATCTTTTCCGTTTTTGCCCTTGCAATTACGCTTTCCGCCGTCTTCGCCGTTTTCGGCGACATATTTGCGGACATGACGATAGTCGACAAGTGTATTTTTGCCGGTATCCGTCATTAGAATGACATCGCCGCCCTTGCCACCGTCTCCGCCGTCCGGACCTCCGTCGGGCACGTATTTTTCTCTGCGAAACGAAACGTGACCGTCTCCGCCTTTTCCGCTTCGTACATAGATTTTTGCTCTGTCTGCGAACATAAAAACTCCTAAGTTAAAAGGAAAGCCCCAAACCGAACTCGATTTGAGGCTAATTTCCAATAAGCAAAATCAAATTATTTCTCTACAGGATAAACACTTGCCTGCTTCTTGTCACGGCCTTTTCTTTCGAAACGTACAACACCGTCAACAAGTGCAAATAATGTATCATCTCCGCCGATACCTACATTCACACCCGGGTGAATTTTGGTTCCGCGCTGTCTGTACAGAATGTTACCAGCTTTTACAAACTGACCATCAGCTCTCTTTGCGCCTAATCTCTTGGACTCGGAATCTCTACCGTTCTTGGTGGAGCCGACACCCTTCTTATGTGCAAATAATTGAAGGTTTAAGTTTAACATGGGTTTATACCTCCCTATAATCTACAACTAAATATTCGTTACCATATGCTTTCTGAATGCTCTCAAGTCCTAAAATCATGGAATCCATTAAAAGCTTTGCTTTCTCATCGGGATGATCCTTAAGAACCAGTGTCAAAACTCCGTCATCACTGTCGGAACCGGCAAAAGAATCCGAGAACTTTTCAATGGAATTTGCAGTGTTTGTTGTCAGTATCGAAACTGCGGAACAAACAATGTCCTCACCTGCCTCGGCATATTCTGCATGTCCTTCGCAGATAAATGCTTTGTATTCCTGATTATGAGTTTGAATGAGCAGTTTAATCATTTTGCATTATGCGTTGATCTTGTCGATCTTCACCTGAGTGTATGCTTGTCTGTGTCCGTTTTTCTTATGGTATCCGGATTTTCTCTTGTATTTGTATACAATTACTTTCTTTCCTCTACCCTGTTCCATAACGGTAGCGGATACGCTGGACGCTTTGACATCGGCACCGACCTTTAAAGTCTCACCACCGATTGCAACTACTTCATCAAAAGTAACGGTTTCGCCTGCTTCTGCTGCAAGTTTTTCAACTTTGATTACATCTCCTTCGGAAACTTTGTACTGCTTTCCTCCGGTTGCGATAATTGCGTACATAAGGCACCTCCTTATTCTCTAATCTCGCTGATTATGGTGGTCTGTACCAAAAAAACAGACACTTTTACCTCATCATGCGGCATACTCACATATATTAACATTCCGTTCCATTAATTGTCAAGGCTTTTCTGCTTATTCCGAGCGAGTGATATGTAGTCACCGGCTGAGGGGGTTACCGACTCGTGACACGTAGACTGAATTAAAACGCTAAATTGTTGCGAGTGGCATCCATGCGAAAACGAGGACGTGATTTCACGTAGCGAGTATTGAAATAATCTATGAAAAACAATAGAGGGATGCTTTCGCATCCCTCTTAAGTACTAATGACTTCTTTTTTTACAGTTCGCTCATCAGCTTCATCTTGTAGCTGTTGTACTCATCCGTGCTAAGCATTCCGGTCTTTTCAAGATCCATGAGCTTCTTAGCCTTAACCTGGAACTCTTCCATGGTTTCGTATGATCCAAAGATTTCGTCGATGAATTTCTGCTTTCTCTGCTCGTATTCGGATTCGGAAATGATACCGATCTTCGGAAGAGAGATATACAGCTCAACCTTTGTTACATAATCTTCAACAGCGTCTACCTTACGAAGCAGTTCGACTTTCTTGGTGTGGAAATCCATTTCGGATAACCAGTTGCAACGCTTCAATGCCATTAATCTTTCAACAACACCCTGGAATTCAGGAACATTGGACCAAGGAATGTTTGCAAAGGTTTCCACAACATTAGCCTGTTTTCTGCGAAGTTCTCCGTCAGAGATTAATCTTGCCTCAACAAGTGCAGGCCATTTTGCAAGTTTGGTTTCCAGAGTAGGAATACTGTCGTATTCGGTAACATCGATGATATCGATGAGACCCTGTACTTTCGCTTTGTACTCATCTTCCGTTAACAGCTCAGCCTCTTTCAAGATCGGCCAACGCTCTAACTTCTTAACAAGTACTTCGTGAGAATCGGATTCTCTGAAATCAACTTCGGAAATGATTTCCGCTTTCTTCTCCTGGAATTCTGCCTCGTCGATCATTCCGCCGAGTTTCAGGAAAGGAAGTTTGGAGATATTGTCCTTATACTGTCCGAGATCGGAAACATTGGTATCGCAGCATTCTCTGATGATATCCACTTTTCTTGTCTCGAATTCGCTGTCGGAAAGCATTCCGCACTCTTTTAATACAACAAGCTTCTGAACCTTTTCGTTGAAATCGGTCATACCGCAAAGCTCGCTGACGAGTTCAAGTTTCTTATCTTCGAATTCCTTATCGGTAAGCATACCAATCTGCTTTAATCCGTAAAGTTTTTCCATACGTTTCTGGAAATCTTCGGAATCCTTTTCCTTTTCCTTCTTCGGAGGCTGGCTTGCCTTCAGAACAGGAGCCGGAGCGGGTGCAGGTGCGGGTGCGGGAGCCGGAGCGGGTGCAGGTGCAGGAGCCGGAGCAGGATTGTGATTCATCTTGCTGGATCCGACGCCGGATGCTGCCTGTTGCTGCTGAAGCTGCGGGTTTCTGGTAAGAATTGCGCTTCCTACGCTGCTTTCCTCTCCTCTCATAGGAGATTCCTGCTTAATTACAACTGTCTGAGAAGGAGTTTCCATTCTCTTGGGAACAGGTGCAGGTGCTACGGAAGAACCGCCTGAAGCAGGTGCAGGTGCAGGTGCGGGTGCAGGAGCTGTAGGTCTTGCGATCGGCTGGCTCTGTGTCGTTGCCTGACGAACTTCTTTGGATGCGCTTGCTCCACCGTGAGATTCTTTCATCTGGCCGATTTTTTCAATGACGATGTCAATATCCTTCATGGAAGGGAAAATCGTCTGTGCCTTCTTTGTACCATACAAACTGGTAAGACGTGTGTTCATAATCAGTGCAGTGTTGCCCTGATACTCGCCTTTGAAGACTTCTCTTACGTCGTTAATGGGATAATCGAAGTTATCAATATATCCGTTACGACCTTCTTCGTTGCAAATAAATGCTTTTCCGGAGATCTTTCCGTCCTCAATCTTTAAGAACAGTTTTTCTCCACTCTTTAACAGCTTATTCTTAATGCTGCCGCCGTAATTACATGTAAAAACTTGAGCGTTTGCCATTATGAAATAAACCTCCCTTTCATTCCCAATATACACCCCGTACAGATGCTATACCTTCTTTGAAAAGCGAAAAACAACACAAAATCTAAATTTCTAGATTCCGGTCGTTAAAAAACATATATCTCTGTCGGATATGAATATAATAACAATAAATGTGCCTTTTATCAAGTAATTTTTGTCGAAAGTAACAAAAAAATCATAACCCGAATTCTTCTTTTAACGTTCTTCCGCTCTTACGCCTTGAACACTCCATAATTCCTAGCTTTGTCAGGCCTAAAACCTGAAAATCCGGGTCGTAATTTCGGGCTTTTTCGCGGAAAAAGTTTATAAAATTTTCACGTTTTATGTCACCCTTTAAGTTGATGAAGTCAATCAGGATAATTCCGCTTAGGTTTCGGAGCAAAATCTGGTGCAAAATTTCCTCGGCAGCCTCTTCGTTGATGGCTAAAAAAGTCTCTTCACTGTCAGATTTATGGCTGCTTTTTGCAGAATTAACATCGATCACCGTCATTGCTTCGGTTGGCTCGATGACTATTTCGGCACCGGATTTCAGCCAGACATGTTTACTCAGAGCTTCGTCCAGTTTTCCGGTCAATCCGAATAAAACAGGCAGGGAGACCATGGAGTCGTGATATGTTTCGCATGAGACGGATAAATCCGGATCGGATTTTGCAGATTCGGTTGTATTTAACGCCATATACTTTGATATTTCTGTGCGATCCTCTTCTTTTTCACAGAGAATTCGAAGGGAAAGATGATTTGTGGAAGTGAATTCCCCGGCGTAATGAAGTGCTTTTTGACGGTAATCTTCTCCTGCTTTTAGTATGGAAAATTCCGTTCTGGTTTTTGCAAGTTCTTTTAAATCCGCTTCGCCCTCTCCTAAGTTTAAAGTGGCTGTTGCGAGTTTTCCTTTGGCCGGTTCTTTTTTGATTCGAACGGGCAAGGTCATACCGCATTTTGGCGTTTCGCCACGGAATTCGGATAACGGCATATAGCATTTCTGTTTATTTTTTAAAAGCAAAAAACAAGATCCCAGATCTTCGCGAATCTCGGAAACTTTAGCAAGGGCAACGGTTCCCAAGGAAAGTCCGTCTCCAGAGGCAAATACGCGGATCAGTTTTCCGCAACATAGCAAAGCGCCGATCTCGCGCTCTTTTAATGCGCAGAAAACAAGCGTAGCACCCTCGTTTAAGGATTGCGACAATAGTTTTCCGTCTTGGTTTTTGGGCTTGGGTTTAATCATGATCTGCTTACCAGTTCTTTGAATCCGTCATAAAGAGGAACCAGCTCTTCTTTTTCATTTCTGGCAAATACTTCCGTTCGGATAATGTGATAGTCCCAGGGCTGAAAAGACAAACCATAGGGTTTGAACAAACCTTCAAGTAAGGCGGCAGGCTTTAAGTTCCCGCCGGAAGAAGCGTCACAGGTGAAATATAATTCGCCGTCTTGTGCGTAAATATCATAAACAGCTTCTTTTAAATTACGTTCTTTCGTTCCGGTTTTGGTTTCTTTATAGGAAAGAACGGAATCGCTGCTCTTAAATGTATTGACCGAGTCAGTCAAGAGACTTATTGCTTTTTCATCGTTAAACAGGATCCGATATGACGCGCCCTGAACGGAAGCCATGGCGTTTTTGGCCTTTTCCGGCAGTTCATAGAAACCAAGAATGGTGAGTCCGTCACACATTTCCCGGTTTAATGGCTCAAAATAAGTTTCAATTCCGGTAGATTCGGTTAATTCCAGATCGCAGTACTCACTCTCCGATTCCGTTCCGACTCCCAAGGGCGCAGCAAAAGAAAGCACCTGATGAGGAGAAAAACCCTCGGTGTATTTGACCGGAATACCACTGGCTTTGATTGCTTTTTGGAAAAAGCGCATCATATCCAGGTGACCGACATATTTAATTGGACCGAATTTGGAAAAACGGATTCTGAGTTTCATAAGGTTTCCTTAAGGACAATATAATCCGACACCATATCCTGCGGCGCCGCAGCCCTGACATTGTTTTCTGCAATTTGCACTGACTTTTTCGGCCAAAGCATTGTGCCATTCACGTAACAAAAACTTCTTTGAAACACCGATATCGATGAAATCCCAGGGGAAAACCTCGTCATCGGCACGGTGTCTTGTGGTATAGAATGCCATTGAGATGTTGCAGTCTTCAAAGGCTTGTTTCCAAAGATCGTATTGGAATGTTTCGTTCCAGGCGTCGAAAATGCAGCCTTTCTTATATGCATCTTCAATTACGGCCGCTATTTTGCGGTCTCCTCTTGCAAAAATACCTTCCAGAACGGATACGTCCGTATCATGCCAGTTGTATTTAATACTTCTTTGATTTAACTGTTCCATGATACCGAGTCTGGTCTGGTAAGCTTTTTCACGGAATTCTTCTTCCGTATTCATCGGGGCCCACTGAAGAGCCGTAAACGGTTTCGGAATAAAGAAAGACGTACTGGCCGTAATCTGGATCTTCTGACCGTTTCTCTTCTCTTTCGGAACGGTTTCAAAGTATTCTTTCGCAATTTCATTGCAGAGTTTTCCGATTCCTTTGATATCATCGATGGTTTCCGTCGGCAATCCGAGCATGAAATAGAGTTTTACCTTATTCCAACCGCCCTCAAATGCCAGATGGGCACCGTTTAAGATATCTTCTTCGGTCAATCCTTTGTTGATGACGTTGCGAAGTCTCTGCGTTCCGGCTTCCGGAGCAAAGGTTAAGGATGATTTTTTGACATCCTGAACCTTATTCATGACATCCAGTGAAAACTGGTCGATTCGAAGAGACGGTAAGGAAATATTGATCTTTTTTGCGTCGCATTCGTCTATCAGGAATAAAAGAAGCTCTTGAAGTTCGGTATAATCGCTTGAACTAAGCGAACTTAAGCAGATTTCCTCGTGACCGGTATTCCGGATCAGGTCTCTTGCGTATTTTTTCAGGGTTTCCAGGCTTCTTTCACGAATTGGACGGTATAACTGCCCTGCCTGACAAAAACGGCATCCACGGATGCATCCGCGCATGATTTCAAGTACCAAACGGTCCTGTGTTGCCTTGATAAACGGCATAACCGGTTTTAAAGGATAATAGGTATCGTTTAAATCCGGAACAATTTCTTTTCGAACCGTAGCAGGTACGTTTTCAAACTTTGGTGAAAACGATTCGATGGTACCGTCTTCTTTATAAGTAACTTCATATAAAGATGGGACATAGATTCCCGGGATGGAACTTGCGTGAAGAAGAAATTCCTCTCTGGAAGTATTGTTCGCCCGGTCTTTTTTGTATAGATCCAGCAAAGCCCTGTACTGTGTTTCGCCTTCTCCGATATAGAAAAGATCAAAAAACTCCGCAATCGGTTCCGGATTATAAGCACAGGGACCGCCACCGATCACAATCGGGTCGTCCCAGGTTCTTTTGTTTGCATGGATGGGAATATTGGATAAATCCAGTATTTGCAGAATGTTGGTATAGCACATTTCATACTGCAAGGTGATTCCCAGGAAATCAAAATCCCGGATCGGATCCTGGCTTTCGAGGGCAAATAAAGGGATATGCTGTTCCTTCATGATATTGTGAAGATCCATGCCGGGAGAATAGACTCTTTCGCACCAGGTATCTTCGAAGGAATTGAACATATCATAAAGAATCTGAATGCCTAAATGGCTCATTCCGATTTCGTATAAATCGGGAAAGCACATAACAAAACGAACGTCAATCAGGTTTTTGTCCTTCATGACGCTGTTTTTCTCACCGCCGATATAACGTGCGGATTTCTCTATTTGCATTAAAATTTCATCGGATAAAGCGAGTTTACGCATATATTACTCTCTTGCTGCGAGTTCGTTGCAGATTTCCTCCCAGGAAATGCCGCGTTCCACCATCAGTACCATACAGTGATAGAGGAAATCGGAGATTTCGTATTTGATTTCTCCGGCATCGGGATTTTTGGCTGCAATAATGATTTCGGAAGCTTCTTCGCCAACCTTCTTTAAAATCTTGTCGATGCCCTTATCGAACAGATAATTCGTATAGGAACCTTCTTTGGGATTTACCTTACGATCGGCAATGACTCCGTAAACATGTTCAAAAACTTTCAACGGATTCTTTTCCGTATATTCCTTCATAGCAATCTCGTTAAAGAAGCAGGTCGGAGAACCGGTATGGCAGGCAACGCCGATCTGGGAAACTTTGGCAAGCAAGGTATCAAAGTCGCAGTCGGCATAGAGGGATTTCACGTACTGGAAGTGTCCGCTCTCTTCACCTTTTTCCCACTGAGATTTGCGGGATCTGGAATAATAATTCATCTTACCGGTTTTGATGGTTTGCAGATAAGCTTCTTCATTCATATAAGCCAGCATTAAGACTTCGCCGGTCTTGTAATCCTGAGCAATAACAGGAATCAGTCCGTCTGCATTTTTGCGAAGCTTCTCCCAGGGAATCTTTGCGCTGAGTGCCTTTACGGGGATATTTCTTTCGGTGCAAAGCAGTTTGATGGAATTGATCTGGCTTGCATTTTCATTTACAACATGACCAAAAACTCCGGCAACATACTCTCCCTCCAAACTGTCTAACAGCTTTTCGAGCGTTACGTTGGGAAGTCCAACATAAAGCGGAAGGGAAATGGACTGTGCCACATCGGAAGGTTTCACTCCGTTGAAAATAAAGCATGCGGAGGAATAGGTTTCCGCCATCTTACGATAAACGCCGAGATTGGAAAAATCATCAAACGTAACCGCGATCTTTTCCTTGCCGAATCTCTTGGATACGTCTTCAAGCATATCCCAGTTGCTCTGCTTGGAAAGGTTTAAAATTGCCATTTTTGCATCAGCATAGAGAATCTTTTTTACATCCTCTTCGCGTTCGATCGGAAAAGCGGCATAAACAGGGATCTCACTGTATTTGGTGATTTCCTTTAAGGTATGAATGCTCTTTTCCTTTCCTTCATCGTCTAAAGCGCTGATATTGACCAGAATGCAATCTGCATTAACGTCTCCGTAATGACGAATGGTTTCGGGAAGCAGATTGCTTACCGGTTTTTGCTGTTCGTCGTCAAAAAAGACTTCTCCGTTGTGTATAAATAACTGAATCAGTAATTCTTTTTCCAAATCAATTTCCTCTTTTCTTAGATGGTTCCTTTTGTGCTGAGTACGCCTTCTCTTCCGCTTTTCGATACGCTTATACGAAGTGCGTTTGCGAATGCCTTGAACATTGCTTCAATGATGTGATGTGTATTTTCTCCGTCCAGAACTTTGATGTGAATGTTCATACCGGCATTGTCGGAAACGGCACGGAAGAATTCTTTTACGGTTTCGGTTTCAAAATATCCGACTCTTTCCGTTTTGAATTCATAATTGAAATTCAAATAGGATCTTCCGCATAAATCGATGCTGGCAAGGACGAGCGCATCATCCATCGGCATGATAAAGGATGCATAACGGTTGATGCCTGCTTTGTCGCTTAAAGCCTCTTTAATGGCCTGTCCTAATACGATGCCGACATCTTCTACGGTGTGATGCGTATCTACGTTTAAATCGCCTTTGGCAACAATTTTCAAATCAAAATTGCCATGTTTTGCAAAGCTTTCCAGCATGTGATCAAAGAAGCCCACACCGGTATTGCAATCCGCTTTTCCTTCTCCGTAAAGGCGAAGGCCGAGTGTGATATCGGTTTCTTTGGTTTTTCTTTTCAGAACGGATTCTGCAACTTTAACGTTTTCTTCTTTCTTTTCCATTTCAGGTTTTTCCTCTGTTTTTTTTGCTGCAACAACTTCTTTAACTGCTTCCGGTTTCTTCTCTTCCTTTACTTCGGGTTTCGAAACCGGAACGGGTTTCTTGATGTTTTTCTTTGCCATGGTTTAATCCTCAAAACGTACTCGAATGGAGTTTGCATGTGCCTGTAAGCCTTCCTCTTCGGCAAACAGTTCTATTTTTTCGGCAACAGCCTTTAAGGCATCGCGTGAATAATTAATGATGCTGGATTTCTTGATGTAATCGTCAACCGATAAGGGAGAGAAAAATCTTGCGGTTCCGTTTGTCGGAAGAACATGGTTCGGACCTGCAAAATAGTCGCCCAAAGGTTCGCTGGAATACTCTCCAAGGAAAATAGCACCGGCATTTTTAACCTTTGTCATGGTTTCATAAGGGTTCCTTGTTACGATTTCCAAGTGCTCGGAAGCAATATCGTTGACTACTTTGATAGCCTCATCCATATTCTTGGCAATTAAAACGTAACCGAATTTATCCAGGGACTTTTCCAGGATTTCTTTTCTCTTAGCTACCTGTACTCTTGCTTCCACTTCTTTGATGACTTCGTCGGCAAGAGTTTCGGATGTGGTAACCAAGATGGCGGATGCCATTTCATCATGTTCTGCCTGACTCATCAAATCACATGCAACAAATTTCGGAGTTGCGGTTTCATCGGCAAGTACAAGGATTTCGGAAGGACCCGCAACAGAGTCAATCGAAACGTAACCATAAACATTCTTCTTTGCAAGCGCTACAAAAATGTTTCCGGGGCCTACAATCTTATCCATTTTCGGAACGGATTCGGTACCGAAAGCCATGGCTGCAATCGCCTGGGCACCGCCGACTTTGTAGATTTCGGTAACGCCAGCGATTTTTGCGGCTGCAAGTGTACCGGCGTTAACTTTTCCTTCCGCATTCGGAGGGGTGCACATTACGATACGCTCACATCCTGCAACGATGGCAGGTACGATATTCATTAACGTGGAGGAAGGATAAGCTGCTTTTCCGCCCGGAACATAAACTCCGACATTTGCAATCGGTGTGATGCGCTGACCCAAAATACTGCCGTTTTCATAGGTCTTAATGAAGGAATTACGAACCTGTAACTCATGAAATGCCTTGATATTCTCAAAAGCTTCCTTCATAACAGCCAGATATTCTTCGGAAATCGAAGCATAGGCCTCTTCGATTTCGGCTTCCGTAACACGGATGGTATCGGCACTTAAAGCGAATTTGTCGAATTTTAAAGTGTATTCAAATAAAGCTTCGTCTTTTCTGGTACGAACATCGTTAACAATGTCATTGACGATTTTTTCGAATTCACCGTAGTGATTCGGGCTTCTCTTGATTAATTCGTCCAGAACATTTTGTATATTGTTTTCGTCTAAGATCAGTTTATTCATCTTATCCCTTTCACATTATGCATTCAGCTTTGCTTTCAACTTTTCTATTATATCAAAAATTCTGTCATTTTGCATCTTCATGCTGACCTGATTTACAATGACCCTTGCGGATAACGGGCAAATCTCTTCCAAAACGTCCAATCCGTTCTCGCGAAGCGTCGATCCGGTTTCCACAATATCGACGATAACATCGGATAATCCGACGATGGGACCTAACTCCACACTACCGTTTAACTTGATGATATCCACGGTCTGATTCTTTTTGTTGAAGAAATAATCCTTTGCAATAGTGGGATATTTGGTGGCTACACGAATTCTTTCACGGTGCATTAATAAATCTCTGGCGCTTTCCGGACCGCAGACACACATTCTGCATTTTCCGAATCCCAAATCCAGAACTTCATATACTCTTCTGTTTTCCTCCAGAATAATATCACTTCCCACAACACCGATATCGGCTGCACCGTACTCTACATAGGTCGGTACATCGGGACCTTTTGCAAGGAAGAACTTCAATTTCAGTTCCTCATTCACAAATACCAGCTTTCTGGTATCCTTATCCTTCATTTCTTCGCAAGTGACCCCAATCTGCTCCAATAATTCCAGAGTCTTAAACGCAAGACGTCCCTTGCAAAGCGCAAATACTAAATATTTCTGATTCTCGTTCTCCATAAAACTTTCCTATCTATATAAAAAATAATTCATTTCCGGCGCCTATTACCTTCTCTTCATAGTACGCTTTATTTTTTCCGGCCTCTTTTAAAACCATCTCCACAGGCTTTCCCTTAGCACGAAGCTTATCAGCTTCATTCAAAGCCTCCGCATAAGTACTTTCCGTATAAACAATGACGCTCTTAGTTACCTCATCTTCGCTGGATTTGATTCCGGTGCGACGAATTGCGGTCTGGATTTCATCAATCATGAAAACACAGCCTACGGAAGGCGCTTTTTTGCCGAATTTTTCGATTAGGTGATCGTAACGTCCGCCTTTTACGATCGGATTTCCGACACCATAGGTATATCCGGTAAAAATAATTCCGGTGTAGTAATGATACTTGCTTAACATAGATAAATCGAAGGTGATGTATTTGTCATATCCTTTGATTGCAAGGAGCTTTTCGATTTCGATCAGTCTTGCAACGGCATCCTTGGATCTTTGATTCGTGGCATCGTTCAGAAGCTTCTCCAAATCCTTTGCGGGAAGAAAAACTTTAGAAATCGCTTCGAGACGGTCAAGCAATGTCGCATCGATGTTCTGCTCTGCTAAGAATTCACGCGATCCGTAGAAATTTTTTGAGGACATATAGTCGCGAAGTCTCATTTCGGTTTCTTCATCAAGGTTTGCTTCTTCACAGATTCCTTTGAAATAATTGCTTTCTCCGATGCTGACCTGGAATTCCTTCAAACCTGCATTTAATAAGCTTTCGATGACGATAGATAAGCTTTCCGCATCTGCATAGATCGAACTGTCGTTGATGAGCTCGAAACCTGTTTGAGTATTTTCCTTTAATTTGCCTTGAAGCTCGGAAGTGTTGATGAAGGTGTTTCCTTCATAACAAAAACGAAGCGGCATAGTCTCCTCGGAAAAATACTTTGCGGTACATCTTGCTACGCTGGGCGTAAAGTCCGGACGAAGCACCAGGGTATTACCCTCTTTGTCAAAGAATTTGTATAAATCCTTGGAAGGAATGGTTCCGATGTCCTTGGAAAAAACATCAAAATACTCAAAAGCCGGGGTATCAAGTAATTCATAACCGTAAAGTTTGATGGTATTTAAGATGTTCTCGGATAACCGTTTTTTCTCTTTTAATTCTTTTCCGTAAAGGTCTCTTACACCTTCCGGAGTGTGAAGTAATGATATCATAAAAACTCCTATATACTTTATCGAATTAAAGTGCTAACATGCTAATATGTTAGCGTAGTAAATTATATTGGATTTTAATCTTCTTGTCAAATGTTTCTTTTTTATTGAAAAATCGGGCATTCTAGGGCCTTAATTCAAACGGTGGCCGATGTGAAATCACAAGGTTACTGTATTTATCCCGGAATTCTTCCTCTTCTACTTCGGGAAACTCCAGCCTTACAGCGGACAATAACTGTCCTTTACCGGTTGAATCACCGTATTTGGGATCGCCAACAATCGGATATCCAAGACTTGAAAGCATTACACGAATCTGATGGGACTTTCCGGTCTTTAGCTCAATCTCCAATAAAGTCTTATCGCCTTTTGAACGAAGCGGGTTGACGGATAAGGAAACCGGTACGGCATCTTTTTTTGAGGATGAGGGAATGTCGGATTCAATCTTATAATAGGTGGAAATGTTTTTCTCTTCGTCTTTTACAAGATAACCATCATAATCTCCGGATAATTTACAATTTCCTTTTACTATGCATTGGTAATATTTTTTTACAAGCCGGTCTTTGATCATTTTGGAAGCAAAGCGACTTCCTCTCGGTGTAATTCCGCAGATAACGATTCCGGAAGTATTCCGGTCCAAACGGTTACATACCGAAGGATGGAAAACGTTCAGGGATTCTTCGTTAACCTTTCCGCTATCCAATAAATAGCCAATCATCCATTCGTTTAAACTGAAGGACTCTTTTTCTGCTTTCTGCGTTAGAATTCCGGCAGGTTTGTAAAGAAAAAGCAAATCATCATCTTCCTCGATGACCTCGATTCCTTTCAGCTTTTGATAAGCCAAAGATGCTTCTTTGAGTAAGGAATTCGAAGAATTCTCTTCTTCTCCTGAAAAAAGCGCAATTGTGGAATCGGAAACATAGAGTTTGATCTCATCACCGCTTTTCAAAATTTCTTTTCCGGTACATTTGGCCCCGTTTAACAACAGGTTTTTCTTACGGGCCATTTTATAAAAAAAGGAATCCGGAGCGGACTTCAGGCGTTTTTTCAGAAACTTATCCATTCTTCCGCCGGATTCTTCCGGTTTTACCTGCCAGGAAACCATAGTCTTCTCCTATAGTGACAATGAAGAAAGAAGCGCAAATCCTCTTCTTTCGGTATCGGTAATCGGATCTTCCGATTCGGAAAGAGCCTTTACACGGTCCAAAAACTTATCTTCTGCACTTGCTTCAAAAACTTTTACGGTCAAATCGTTGATTTCGTTCTTTTTTAAATATTCTTTGATATGTTCTTCGCAGTCTTTTGCGATGCTTTTGGGATTGGCCAAAAGTCCGACGAGGCAGTTTTTACCTGCGGCAGCGGCATACAGAGGATAATTTACGGAATAGGAAGTCATATAATAGTCATATCCGATCAGGGCGCCCTTTCCTTCATAATCCTTCAAAACCGAATACAAACCTTCTTTGCAGGAAAACTTCTCCGCTCTTAAATACATGATGTAAGAAACGATGTATTTTGCGGCGGGAAGCATGCCGAGAACGGCAAAAACAGTAAAGAGGTTCTTGAAATTACCGGTAATGGAATAGCCGATAAAAAACAGACCCACAGGGAGAATTAACAAAACAAGGGTAATGATTCCCTGATATACCGGTGCTTTTTTCAAATACTGATAGGTTCCTTTTTTCTTCTGAAAAAACATTTATACTTTCCTTTCCGGGCTCGATTTCAATAATTCGATTTCCGATTCATTTAAGAATCTGCCTTCCTTTTCCTTTAAAGAAAGGGATTCAATCGAAAGATTTCCGAATGAAATACGATGTAAAGCAGTTACTTTATTGCAGGTGGCTTTCATCATACGTTTGATCTGATGATATTTACCTTCGTGAATCGTAATGGAAATTACTTTGGAATTTGCTTGATTTAATTCGCATTTTGCAGGAAGCGAAACTTCTCCGTCTCCTAAATTCACACCATCCGATAATTTAACACAGTCTTCTTCGGTAATCTCCTTTTCGCAGGAGACGATATAAGTTTTATCTACGTGGCGTCTCGGAGAAATCAAAAGATGAAGCAATTCTCCGTCATTTGTAAATAATAACAATCCGGTGGTGTCCTTATCCAGTCTTCCGATGGAGGAAAAACTCTCGCGGATATTCTCCGGAAGAAGTTCAAAAACGGGAATGCCGTCCTTTTCCTCTTTTGAACAGACGTAACCGGTCGGCTTATAAAGTGCATAAACACAAGAGTCAATCGCTTCGCTTTGTACCGGAGCGCCTTTATAAAACACGGAATCTTTAGAACCATCAATGTTCATTCCGGGGTCTTTGGCAACCTGATTATTTACCGTAATGAGGCCTTTTTTGATCAGAGTCTTTACTTCGCTTCTGCTTCCGATGTGATTGTCGCATAAGAATTTATCAAGTCGCATAGGTTATTTTTTCTCTTTTCGGAAAAGCAAAAACAGGAAGAAGCAGGCAAAAAGACCAGCAACTGCGCCAAAAACAGCCACAACGGACTGAATTCCGTTTATCTTAGGCTCCTTATCGTAGATGCCCTTGAACTCCTCATCTTCGTCAGTGAATTCTGTTGTAAATTCCGGAATAGGAGTCAGATCCGGCTCTTCCTCCTGTTTCTTGGAAAAATCCGGGTCCATATCCACTTCGTCAAATACATTGACCATGTTGCTTAATATCATTAAATGAATATCATTTTCGATCCATACGATGTATTTGTTGGTTTCGGTATTCTGCGCCGTAATATGAAACTCCGCGGTTCCGCCGTTATTTAAGGGTACGGAATCACCGAATGTTTTGCCGTCATCTTTCGATAATCGGTAGCTGACAAGCGGATGATTCGAATCGGTTCCTTTGATTCCGAATGTGATTTCGCAGGAAGTATCGGAAACCTGTTTGGATTCTTTGATGTATAATTCGGCAGCTTCCGGATAAAATGATTTTTCCGTGATCAGCAGGGGCTGTTCGTATTCAATATCCGGTTCGTTTTCGAAGCTGTATTCTTCATAAGGAGATGAAAGTTTCAGTGCGCGAGCAATTGCAAAAGCGTCTCTTTGTCCGATGGTTTCGAGAATATCGTTGTTATTAAAATACGGGAGATACTCTTCTCTGTCCATATAAAGATGCTCGATGATCATCGTGGGGATTTTGTTTTTGGACGCCTGTCTTAAGAGTCCGTAATAGTCTTTTCCGTCCTCATCGACTTCGGAGTAGATTCCTCCTCTGATAATACCAATCTCTTCCATTGCTTCCGTGACCGCTTCTGCCATCGGCATTACTTTTTTGCTTAATTTGCTGTCCGAGGGAACCATGATTTCACAACCGGTACGGTTATGATCTTCCGATTCGTTTAAGTGGATGCTGATCAAATAATTGGCTTTCTTTGCGGCAGCATAGTCGACTCTTTTGCTGAAGGAGGAATCGATATCCTTCTTCCTTGTCATGTAGACTTCGACATCGTTAAACTTTTCCAGAGTGGCTTTTAAGGATCTTGCAATGACTAGATTTAAGTCTTTTTCCTCTAAACCAAAATACTCCGCACCTGTACTTGCGCCGCCATGACCGGCATCGATAACGATGATAATCGGTTTTCTTTTGGGCGCGGCGTTTGCTTTGATCGAAAAAATGCGTAAAAGAAAAGGAACAATCATCAAAAAGACCATTGTAAAACCAACTATTCTTTTTATTGTCCTTTTCCACTTAGCTTTTTTCATCTTCTGTTCTTTTTCAAAAAAAACTGGTTTCTTTCGAAACCAGTTTCAATTTTGATTTAATGTTTCGTTCCCGTAATTCTTAGATCAGGTCAAGGTTTAATTCGCTGCCTGCATCGGTGGGAATTACCTGTGTTTCTTCAACACGCTGAGGATATAACTCTGCACGATTGCTCTTTAATACGTTGTAATATCCTTCGAGTGCGGTCTGCTGTTCGGTATATTTCTTTTCGTTGGTTTCCATGCAATTTGCAAGTACTCTTTCAACATTTGCCATCATTTCGTCGGTATATGCAATTGCGCCTTCCTTGATCTGATTAGCTTCTTCGGTAGCGTTATCAAGGATTTCCTGAGCCTGCTGGGTTGCAAGACGGATTACTTCATCGGACTGTGCGTAAGCAGCCTGAACGATTTCGTGCTCGCTGACCATCTGATTGGTTCTTGCTGCAGCGTCATCAATAAGTGCCTGAGCTTTCTTCTTGGCATCATTGATAATGGCTTCTTTATTGGATACAATTTTACGAAGAGCTTTGATTTCTTCAGGAGCATTTACTTTTAATTCTTCGATGAGCTCCAAGATTTCTTCTTTGTCAATTGTAATCTTGTTGGGATTGAATACATTCCCTTTGCAACCTTCGATGTAATCTTCAATGTCTCTGATGGTATCTTCGATTTTGCTCTGCATTTTGATTCTCCTTTTACTTTAAATCATAATTCATATATTTTGTGATTTATAATTTAATCTTCAAAGCCGTATTTGCGGTACAATCTCGTAGCCACATATTTCGGAACCAGTTTGGAAATGTCTCCGTGGAACGAAGCAATCTCTCTTACCGTACTGGATGACAAAAATGAATATGCGAGGTCTGTTGTTAAGAATACCGTTTCCAGATCTCCTTTGGAAATCGTGAAGTTTGTCTGTGAAAAATGAAGTTCATAATCGAAATCCGTCATAGCTCTTAAACCACGGATTGCAATATGACAATCCTTTTCCCTTGCGTAATCTACAAGCAATCCGGAAAAGGAATCAATCTCCACATTCGGTAAATGCGCAGTAACCTCACGTAACATTGTAACACGTTCTTCCACAGTAAACAAGGGAGATTTTGCGGGATTATTAAGGACAGACACGATAATATGGTCAAAAATCCTGCTTGCGCGCGTAATAATGTCGATATGTCCGTAAGTTACAGGGTCAAAACTGCCGGGATAAATTGCGGTGCTCATGCGGATTTCCTCCTTGTTATTATGGGATTAATTCGTTGCTTGCTCTCTCGATAAATACATGTGAACAAGACTTATAATCTTTCACTTTATATATGTTTAGTCCTAAATCTTCAAGATAATCAAACTTGGTTCCACTCTCGCACTCTACCACGATAATCCCCTCTTCGCTTAAGAGATTGTTGCTTACAATGAGCGGAATAATATGCACTTCTGCATGTTCCGCAAAAGGCGGATCCATGAAAACAATATCGGCTTTTTCGGGGAGTCCGTTTAAAAGAAAGGTCTTTGCGTCTCCTTTTTTGAGAACTGCTTTGTCGGAAAGTCTGGTTTTGTTCAGGTTTTCCTTGATGCAGTTAACGGCTTCCGTATTGTTTTCGATAAAGTAAGCACGTTTTGCACCACGACTTAACGCTTCTATGCCGATGGCGCCGCTTCCGCTGTATAAATCCACAAAAACAGAATCATACAGGCGTTCCGATAAACAATTAAACAATGTCTCTTTATGTTTGTCAATGGTAGGCCTGGTGTGATCTCCCTTGGGTGCTTTTAAGGGAATGCTTCGTGCAATGCCGGCTATTACTCTCATAATCTTAACTTGGTTCCTTTTCCGTCTCTTCCGGTCAGTTTGATCTTGCTGAATTCAATCTGTTTGTCACGATAGGTAAAGAAGTTTTCTCCGGATACCGTTTCATAGAATACCGCATCGATATTTGCTCCGGGATTTAATTTCATACCGCGAACGCCGACTGCTGTTTTCTTAAGTTCCGACAGGTCATCAACCGCAAAACGAATGAAATAACCATCTGTCGTAACAAGTACAATATTCTTGGTTTCTTTTAAGACTTCGATATTTGCAACAAGGTCTTCTTCGTTTAACTTCGTGGATGCAATCTGACGACGGCTTACATCGAATTCTCCTCCGCTTACAATCTTGCACATTGCATTCTTCGTTACAAAAACGAAACGATACAGATTTAACTCGGACTGCGAGGTTAAATAGAGAATCTGTTCGTTTTTGGAAGAATAGGTCGAGATATTGTCGACGGGAATACCCTTGTCTTTCATCTTACCCATCGGAATATCGGAAACCTTGATGGTATGAAGCTGTCCGTCATCGGTGAATAAGCAGATTTTACCGGTATTCTTGCAAAGAACAATGAATTTGTTCTCTTCCTTTGCGGTTTCTTCATTTTTCTGATAGGTATTTTCATCTACGCATTTTACGTATCCGAAACGATCCATCAAAACATATACATCCGCTTCTTCGATCTTATTCTCTTCGTAAACGGCCTCTTCCGCATTATCGATTACAGTGCGGCGCTTTCGGCCGAATTCTTTTTTGAACTGTTCCAGGTCATTTAAAATTACCTGTGTCATGGAATCATGACGCTCCAGAATATCTTCGTAGCGGAAAATGTTGGCCATGGTTTCGTCATGTTCTTTGATGAGGGCATCCAGTTCCAGACCGATCAATTTATAGAGGCGCATTTCCAGGATTGCATTGGCCTGTTTCTCAGTGAAACGAAGCATGGCAGCCATAATCTCGGATTCTTTGGATTTAAAATGAATACCGGTGGTATCGCCTTCCACAAGGCACTTCTTTGCCATCGGACGGTCTTTGGAACCTCTCAGAATCTCGATGATCAGATCGATGACGTTGCAGGCACGGATCAAACCTTCTTGGATTTCCTTGCGGTCGTTCTCTTTCTGTAAAAGATTCGTATATTTTCTGCGGTTTAATTCATAATAGAATGCGGAACAATGCTTTAATACGTCTTTAAGACCCAGGGTTTCGGGACGACCGTCTGCAATGGCGAGCATGTTTACACCAAAGGTGTCTTCCAGACGGGTCTTTTTATAAAGCATATTGATGAAATTCTGCGGATCGGCATCTTTTTTGAGTTCGATGACAATACGAATACCTTCTTTGGAGGACTGGTTGGAAATATCCACGATATCCGTACATTTTTTGCTTTCGTAAAGGTCCGCAACATCGGATAAAAACTTCGAAATGTTCGCTCCGATCATCGGGTAAGGAATTTCGGTGATCACAACGTTGGTTTTGCCGTTTTTGCTCTTTTCGATTTCGACTTTTCCGCGGACTTTAATTTTTCCGACACCGGTTTCGTAGATTTCAAGCAGATCGTCTTTGTTAATGACAATACCGCCTGTAGGAAAATCCGGTCCTTTTACATAGCGCATCAGCTGCTTTGTGGTGATTTCCGGGTTTTCAATATAGGCTTTTGTTGCATCGATTACTTCGGTGATGTTGTGAGGCGGAATGGAGGTTACCATACCGACCGCAATACCTTCGGAACCATTGATCAAAAGGTTCGGAATTCTGCAGGGAAGTACGCCGGGCTCTTTTTCCGTTTCATCAAAATTCGGAACGAAATCGATGACATCCTTATCCAGATCGGCGAGAAGTGCATCCTGCGTTACCTTCTGAAGTCTGGCTTCCGTATAACGCATTGCTGCGGCACAATCTCCTTCGATGTTACCGAAGTTACCGTGGCCGTCGACCAGGGCCATTCCTTTTTTGAAATCCTGTGCCATAACGACGAGTGCATCATAGATGGAAGAATCACCGTGCGGATGATATTTACCCATGGTATCTCCTACGATACGTGCACTCTTACGATAAGGCTTGTTATAAGAGATTCCGAGTTCGTGCATATCATAGAGGGTTCTTCTTTGTACGGGCTTTAAGCCGTCTCTTACATCTGGCAGTGCACGGGCGATAATAACACTCATTGCATAGTCGATGTAGGACTTTTGCATTACTTCGGAATATTCTGTTTTAATAATGTTTTCCGGCATTTTCCTGCTCCAATAACTGATAATCTATGTTTGTTTCTGATTGATTTATACGTCTAATAATGCATCCTGTGCATGGGAATAGATGAATTCCTTACGAGGAGGAACTTCGCTTCCCATGAGGAGTTCGGTGATCTTGCTGGCATGAGATGCATCTTCGATTTCCACCAGCTTTAAGTTCCTTCGTTCGGGATCCAGAGTGGTTTCCCAAAGCTGTTCGGGATCCATTTCGCCCAGACCCTTGTAACGCTGCAGAGTAAAAGGTCCTTTGTGATTTTTGCGGTATTTGGCAAGCTCGTAATCATCGTAGAGATACTCTTCTTCTCCCTTGGAAGGAATTGCCTTGTAAAGAGGCGGCATTGCAATATATACATGACCTTCCTGGATGAGCTCGGGCATGAAACGATAGAACAAAGTCAGCAAAAGTGTACTGATATGAGCACCGTCGACGTCGGCATCGGCCATAATGATAATCTTGTTGTAACGAAGTTTGGAAATATCGAAATCGTTTCCGTATCCTTCGGAAAAACCGCATCCGAAGGCGTTGATCATGGTCTTGATCTCGGCATTTGCAAGAATTTTATCGATACTTGCTTTTTCTACGTTTAAAATCTTTCCGCGAATCGGTAAAATAGCCTGATATTTACGGTTCCTTGCCGTCTTGGCACTGCCACCTGCGGAATCACCTTCGACGATGAAGATTTCACATTTTTCGGCTTCTCTTGATTCGCAGTTTGCAAGTTTTCCGTTGGAATCAAAGGAAAACTTCTGCTTTGTGAGCATGTTGGTCTTGGCACGCTCTTCGGCCTTACGGATCTTTGCTGCTTTTTCCGCACAGGAAATCACAGCCTTCAAATTTTCAAGATTACGGTCAAAATACAAAACAAGTTCATCGCCGGTTACCTTGGAAACGGCTTTTGCGGCATCCTGGTTATCGAGTTTGGTTTTGGTCTGACCTTCGAAACGAGGAGCGGGATGCTTAATGGATACGACAGCTACCATACCGGAACGTACTTCGGGACCGGTAAAGTTTACGTCCTTATCCTTCAGGATTTTCAACTCTTTAGCATAGTTATTGATAATCGTTGTAAAGGTGGATTTAAAACCTGTAATATGGGTTCCGCCCTCTGCGTTGTAAATGTTGTTACAGAATCCGAGAACGTCCTCGTGGAACTCGTTGATGTACTGGAACGCACATTCCACGATAATGTCATCGCAACTTCCCTTGAAATAAACAACTTCATGAAGGGTATCACGTCCCTTATTGATATCCTCTACAAATCCGACCAGACCATTCGGCTCATGGAATTCAATCTTTTCCGCAGGCTCTACTCTCTTATCTTCAAAAAGAATAGTAAGTTCGGGATTCAAATAAGCGGTTTCGTGTAATCTTAATTTAATATCTTCGGACTTAAAATAGGTCTTTTCAAAAATGGTATCGTCCGGAATAAACGTGATGGACGTACCGGTTTTATTTGTTCTTCCGACTACAGGAAGTAGTCCGTTTACGAGTTCCGTGGTCGGTTTTCCGCATTCATAGGTATCTTCGTAAATATAGCCGTCACGTTTGATCTGCACTTTCATATATTTGGAAAGTGCGTTTACAACGGAGGAACCTACACCGTGAAGACCACCGGAGTTTTTGTAGATGGTGTTGTCAAATTTACCGCCGGCGTGAAGGGTCGTTAATACGATACGTTCCGCGGATACGCCTTTTTCATGCATATCAACGGGAATACCTCTTCCGTTATCGGTTATGGTTGCAGATCCGTCTTTGTCCAAAACAACGGAGATTTTACTGCAAAATCCGGCCATATGCTCATCTACGGAGTTGTCCATGATCTCGTAAATCAAATGATTCAATCCCTTTGTGGAAAGGGAACCGATGTACATACCGGGACGTTCCCTGACGGGCTCCAGTCCTTCTAAGACGGTGATGGCCGAGGAATTATATTCTTCTGTACTGTTGTTTTTTGCCATTGCAAAACCTTTCTATGAAACATTCGTGAAACAATTTTTGCTGTTTGTGTTCATACAAAAAACACAAACACTAGTTTATTATACTACAAGTGTTTGTGTTTGAAAAGTCAAAGAAATACTTTATATTGTGTATTATTTGGATTTGTCCGTATACTCTTTTGCCATCATCAGAATATCGTAATCCCGGATAATATCGGCAATTTGGAAATTCATTTCACCGCTCTGTCTTAATCCGTCCAAATCTCCTGGGCCGCGAAGACGTAAATCTTCTTCCGCTATAAAGAATCCGTCATTGCTGTTTTTTAATACACTTAATCGTTCATTTTCTTCACATTTTCCGCTTCCGTCTAGGAAGATACAATAGGACTGTGCATCTCCTCTTCCTACACGTCCGCGAAGCTGATGAAGCTGGGCTAAACCGAAACGTTCTGCATTTTCAATTAAGATAACGGTGGCATTCGGAACATCAACACCGACCTCCACTACTGTTGTAGAAATCAAAACATTGGTTTTTCCGTCGGAAAAATCATTCATGACACAGTTTTTATCCGCCTGTTTCATTCTGCCGTGAAGAATGGAATAGGAAATCCTGTCACCGAATTTGGCCTGTAATTTGTTCGGATAATCGGTTACGTTTTCCAAAGAGGAATCTTCACTCTCTTCCACCATCGGGCAGATAATATAGGCCTGATGACCTGCCTTTACTTCCTGATCGATGAAATTATAGGCATTGTTACGAAGCTTTCCGTCGATGATACAGGATTTGATGGGAAGTCGTTTATTCGGTAAATCCTTCATGACGGTTACGGAAAGATCCGCATATAAGGTCATGGTTAAGGTTCTCGGAATCGGTGTTGCACTCATGATTAAAACGTGAGGTGCATTGCTCTTATTGGAAAGACTTTCACGCTGTTTGACTCCGAATCGATGTTGTTCATCGGTGATGACCAGGGCGAGATTTTTGAAATTAACTTTCTCCTGGAAGATGGCATGGGTTCCGATGATACAATCATAGTCTCCGTTTTCTATGCCTTCGTAGATGGCTCTTTTCTTTGCCGCGGTTATAGAACCTGTTAATAATACTGGTTTCAGTCCAAGGTTATAGTTTTCGTTATCCGCACAGAGTTTGTCATAGTGCTGTTTTGCCAACACTTCGGTGGGGGCCATCATGGCACACTGATATCCGGCATTTACGGTATCTGCCATCGATAGAAAGGCCACGAGGGTTTTTCCGCTTCCGACATCGCCCTGAATCAGTCTTCTCATGGCAAAACCGGACTGCAAGTCTCCTTGTATATCTTGTATTGCTTTTTTCTGAGAATCGGTTAAAGGAAAAGGCAAGGATCTTTCATAGTTCTTACCGGTTTCAAAGTCTTTGATGACATAATCGGTCGGTAAAGAGGTGTTTTCCTTCTTAGATTCATTGATTGCCTTTAGAAAGTCCCGAAATTCATCAAAAACAAGACGTTTTCTGGCATTTAAGAACGAATCTCTGTCCACGGGAAAATGAAAGTCTTTCAATGCAACGGAAAGGGACGGAAAAGAATATTTTCTGCACTCTTCTTCGGATAAATCGTCCTTCAGAGGAAAGAATTCATCCATTGCGGTTTTAATGTATTTTTGAATGGATTTGCTTGTAAATCCCTTTGTCAGAGCATAAACGGGTTGTAAGGATTTTAGTTTGCGTTCATAGTCTTCCGGCTTGAAATATTCAGGCATTTCCATCTGAAGGTGGTTCCCTTTCTTATGAACGGTTCCGAAGAAAACAAAGGAAGAACCTGCTTGAAATACGCTCCTTAAATAGGTCTGTCTGAAAAATACCATTTGAAAGACGCCGGTATTGTCGTGTACGGAAAACGTTGTGACGTGCATTTTTGCATTTTTGTTTTCCCTAAGATTTGAATCAACTTTTGCATAAATTGCAACGGTCTGTCCTTCCGAAACGGTGTTGATTTTGGCAATCTCGGGATATTTGATATAGGTACGCGGAGCATACCATAACAGATCACGCACATCAAAAAGACCAAGTTTTGCAAGTCCCTGCGCAGTCTTGTCTCCTATGCCTTTTATTTGGTTTAAAGGGATAAGTCTTAAGTCCATCTTTTTGAAAAAAGGGATGGCGTAAACCATCCCTTTGAAATACGTTTGCGAATTATTTATTCAACAGAAACTACATAGTAGTAAATCGGCTGTCCGCCAAACTGAAGCTCGATATCAAGATCCGGAAAAGCTTCTTCCAACTTGGCCTGGAAGGCTTCCGCATCCTCTTCGGAAACATCGCTTCCGTAGTATACGCTAACCAGCTCGGAATCGCTGTCGGTCATTTCCTTAATCATGGAAAGGGTTACTTCGTCACGGTCTGTTCCAACGGAAAGGATTCCGTCATCACCGATTCCCATGAAGTCATCCTGATGGATTTCATGATTGTCGATTACCGTATCACGAACCGCATAAGTTACGGAACCGGACTTCACATTTGCAATTCCTTCATTCATAGCTTCTTCGTTCTCTTCCACTCCGGATTCTGCCATGAAACTGATTACGGCTGTAATTCCCTGAGGAATGGTCTTGGAAGGAATAACAACGATCTTCTTATCGTTTGTTAAATCTCTTGCCTGGTTTGCAGCCATGATGATGTTTTTGTTGTTCGGCAAAATGAAAATGTTATCTGCATTTACATTTTCGATTGCATTTAACATATCTTCCGTGGAAGGATTCATGGTCTGACCACCGGAAATGATATAATCCACACCGAGGGAGGTGAAGATTTCATTGATACCGTCACCAACGGATACAGCGATGAAACCGTATTTCTTTCTCGGTTCATTAGCCTTCTTTACAAGTGCTGCGGGTGCGGGTGCTGCTGCAGCGACAGGTGTTTTTTCTTTAATCTTTAAGTTAGCAATCTTAATTCCGGACAATGCACCGTATTTTAAGCCTTTCTGAAGAGGGAGACCGGGATCGTTTGTATTTAACGATACTTTTACGGTTTCGTCATCGTTCGTCTGGATCATAATGGAATCGCCGATGGATTCCAAGTATTCTTTCAGATCAATCTCGTTCTTAATATTGAAATTTTTGCTTAAAATAACTTCAAATTCTGCACTGTAGGAGAATTTCAACTCTTCTTCCGCAGCCGGTTTCTCGGATTTCTTTCCGGGAGCGTTGAAAGTCAAATCGATTTCTTTTCCGCAGAACAGATCATATCCGCCCTGTAATACTTCTACAAGACCCTGTCCGCCGGAATCGACAACGCCCGCTTCCTTTAATACGGGAAGCATGTCGGGAGTTCTGGCAAGCGTTTCTTTTGCTTCTTCAATGATAGCGCCAAGATATTCTTTCATATCGGTAACGCCTGCGTTGTGAAGCTCTTCTGCCTTACTTGCTACTGCAGCTGCAACCGTAAGAATAGTACCTTCCTTCGGCTTCATAACTGCCTTGTATGCGGTTTTTACGGCTCTCTGGGCTGCTTCGTCAAGTTCTGCTACACCGAGAGTATTATAATTTGTGGCTACTTTAGTAAAACCACGGATTAACTGACTTAAGATTACACCGGAGTTTCCTCTTGCTCCGCGAAGCGATCCACCGGATACTGCCTTGCAGACAGCGGCCATATCGCTGTGAGATACTGCGTTTAATTCTTTCGCAGCGGAAAGAATGGTTAATGTCATATTGGTTCCGGTATCACCGTCCGGCACGGGGAATACATTCAGTTCATTGATGTAATCCTTGTTATTTTCCAGATATTTTGCCCCCGCAAGAAACATTTTTGCCAATAATTCGGCAGAAATCACGTTTGCTGACATTCGTCCTTATCCTCCTAATCCACCACTTTAACGCCTTCGATAAATACGTTAACTTTCTCAACGTCCAAACCGGCGAATTGTTCTACTTTATATTTCACTTCACTCATCAAATTATTGGCAACAGCTACAACTCCGCAACCGAATGCAACTATAATATGAAGATTGATCGTCACTTTATTGTTTTCACAGGAAACAATGATTCCTTTTGCCATGCTGTCTTTCTTTAACAGACCGACAAACCCGTCACGTACGTTTACGGCTGCCATTCCGACAACACCATAGCATTCCAGTGCAACATTTCCTGCAAAGTTTGCTATTACATTATTATCTACGATGATACTTCCCAAATGTGTATCTACAGAATTTTTCATGCAAAAGCCTCCTTTTCTACACAAAATTCTTATTAATTATACCCTTTTTTATAAGAAAAGAAAAGATATAATTTTATGCTTGATTTTATAGAAACATTCTGTTAAAATAAATCCGTTCGAGCCTGCTCGGACAGTTGTAAGTATGCTCTAAGGAGGTGTAAAGAAATGGCAAAATGTGATATTTGTGAAAAGAGCGTTCATTTCGGAAATAACGTAAGTCACTCCCATAGACGTTCCAATCATATTTGGAATTCAAATATCAGAAAGGTTAGATGCAAAGTGAACGGCGGAACCCAGACTCTTCATGTTTGCACCAGATGTTTAAAGTCTAACAGAGTTGAGAGAGCTTAATCGTTTTTATACGAATTGGATATAAAAAAAGAACCGAATCGGTTCTTTTTTTATTTTTGTTTATGATTAAAAAATCAAAACACTCTCTTACTTTTCTCCGAAAGCAATCTCTTTTGCTTCTTCGTCTTTCACTTTGGAAGGATGTCCTTTTTCTTTGAAACGATCCACGAGTTCCGGAATGATATCGAGAATCTTGGTTACGGTATCCTGATTCTTTACATTGACAATCTTCGCTCTTCCTTCATGGATAACCAATACAGCTGTCGGGGATAATTTTGCGCCCATACCGCCGCATCCGCCGTCTTTCTTTTCGCCGTTGATTGCTCCGGCACCGATACCGAATGAAACATCAATCAAGGGAACGATAATGGTATCCTCAATGGTTGTTGCCTGTCCTACAACTGTCTTGGTGGATAAGAATCCATCCATTCCGTTTAATAAGGAATCTACAACCCCGTTAAACTTTCCTTCTGCCATTTTTCTTGCCCTCCCTTGTGAGTAACTTAATCATCTTATGAATGTGTTTATTGAAATATGCACGTAATACCAGGAATACAATTCGGAAAATCTGAATGCGTCCTTTTGCAAGGAAATCTGCTTCAAAAACTTTTTCCTGGAAGTTCGCGTTGAAGCGAATCTGCTTCCTGAAATACGGATAGATTGCACTGTATGCAATTACCGCTTTGGCGGTATCCGCCGGATCGTCTGCTCCGTAATAGATTTTAGCCCGTAAATAATAGGGTTTGATATGACGGAACAATCCTTTGAGCGTCTTCTTCACCATCTCAAAAGCCGGTTTCATGCTCTTATGATGAAGAACTCTGTAATAGTACTGAACTCTTTTATGGAAATACTCAACCTTTTCTTTGGTTGTTTGATAACGTTCTTTAATACTATACCATTTTTCTTTGCATTTTTGAATGATTTTCTGAATATTTGCTTTGAGTTCCTTGAAGAATCCTTTTTTCTTCCGTTTCCGTTTCTTCTTCGGAAGATCCTGGTTCATGAATTCTTCGATTTCTTCATCGGTCAATTCGGCGTTTAATTCGTCGAATTCCTCTTCTTCTGGAATTGTGTCTTTTTCGGAAGTATCGGAAGCTGTGCTTTCTTCCGATAATTGCTGATCCAGAGCGTCTAGCGCATCATCGTCCAAATCGATATTGTCTTTCTCTTCCTCCTCATCTTCTCCGGAATCGGAAAAATCATTCTTATATACGGTAAAGAACAATACTTTTGCTTTCAGAAGAGGCTTTCCGTCTTCGTATGTGAAGTTAGCCCGGATCAAATGGAATAAATAGCTGACACTTGCCTTTGCTTTAAACTTTCCATGATAATCTGCTTCGATTCGATAGAAAATAGGCCAAAACAGAATGATCAAAAGTAACAGAAGAATAAAGGCCAGGATTCCCAGCAATACAAATCCTATTATTTTTAAAATGCTCAAAAATAACATGAGTCAGTCATTCCTCTTTATTCTTCATCTTCGATATCGTCTTCGCTCGGTCTAACCAAGAAAAATCCTTTTACATCATCAAACGAGGAAACGATGTCGCTTTCGGCTTCGATATAGGCCCGATAATCTAAATTCGGATCTCTCTTTGCGGTACGCTCAATAATATCTTTTAAAATGGCATTCGCATGATCCGCATCGATCGCAAAACCGATCACCGTCGGATTGTGACGGGAATAATATCTCCATTTTAAATACCGGATCTCGCAGTATTCCGGGCGGTCCGATTCTTCCGGAAAATAAATGCACGTCAAAGGCAGCTTGTAAACAGACTCATCTGCATCTTCTTTGCGCTTCTGCTCTATTAAAATGTCTGCGCTTTCATCATCTACGTATAGATTGGATGCATAAAACATCTGAATACTCCTGTCAAATAAATTCTAAAACACAAAACGAAAGAGCCTAAACTACGGCTCTTTCATAATCCTTCATTACTTGCTTAATTTGTCAACCATTTTCAAAATGGAATCCGCATCAAAAGGCTTGGTTACAAATTCGGAAGCTCCGAGTTTGATGGCATCCATCATTTTGTTCTGCTGACCTGCGGCCGTTACCATAATGACTTTCGCGTTCTTGTCTTCTTCGCGAATGGTCTTAAGAGCTTCAAGACCATCCATTACAGGCATCGTAATATCCATGGTAACTACCTGGGGAGAAAACTCTTTGTATTTATTTACACCGTCAAGTCCGTCGACTGCTTCCGCAACAATCTCGTGACCTGCACCTTCCAAAATCCCGCGTAAAATTTTACGAGAAGTTCTGGAATCATCTACAATCAATACTTTTGCCATAATTTATTCCCCCTTAACAGTAATCTTTCCTTTTAATGCAGATAAGAGTTTAACTTCTTTTCCGTTGATGAAAATCGGAATTCTGCAGATTCTATTTGCTGTCAGTACGGATACACCTTCTTTGTAGGTAGGAGGAAGCATATCCACGTAGAATTTCGGCGAGCAGTCCGAAGCAAACATTCCATTGATGCAGTTGATCAATTCGGCACATGCATCAAGTGCATCGGCATCCACTGTTTCAAATTCTTCACCGGCAAATTTATTTGCAATCGTAAGAAGGCTGTTTCCGATGCCGACAAAGCAAAGGCTTCCGTCTGTATCGCCTTTCAATGCCTGCATTGCAAAACCGTTGGTTGCTGCGGTTTCGGTAACCCATTCAGCCTTACCGATATACAAATCATTATCAATCAGACGCATTAATGTTTTAACGCATACAAGAATATGTTCTTTCTGATATCCGTCCATATCCAAAGGAAGGAATAAAGGAACAAGCAAATCCGCTTCCCCACTCTTTAAGCGGTCCATTTCGGTCTGGGTAAAATTAAGAGATTTCTGGAACTGATCATAACTCTCTTCAATTTCTTCTATCGTCATCATGTTTTCATTGGTAATTACCTGAACAAAGGAAAGATAAAGATTGCCCTGCATACCAAGAAGATGTCCAACCTGTTCATCGGTCAGATATCCTTTGGAAACGGCAATGTCACCGAATCTCTTATCCAGCATGGACTGAAGTTTGTTTACTTCGTCTGCCTGTTCAATTGTCATAAGTTTTTCGGAAACAGCAATAAGACCAAGTTTTACACGAACTTTTTTCTGCTCTTCATATACTTTCTGAAGTTGTTCTTCGGTAAGTTTTCCGGATTCTTTTAAGAAATTTCCAAATAAGATATGAATCATGAAAAATACCTCCCAATAATTATTTAACCCCAAACATATTTTACAAAATTTTTTGAAAAATCGCAACTATTCTTGTGACTTTTCCTCAAAATAACAATCAAAAATACGTTTTGCCATCGGCACGGCATAACTACCGCCGGTACCTGCCCCTTCAATGATGATGGTAACGGCAATTTCAGGGTCTTCATAGGGCGCAAAACCGGTAAACCAGGCGTGTGATGTACCGCTGGAATCCGCTTCCGCGGAACCTGTCTTTCCGGCTGATGTATAAGTCGCCGCTTTTAAAACGGTTGCAGTACCCGATGTAACAACGGAACGCATGTAATCCGCAACAACAGCCGCACTCTTTTCATCGGTCAATGCTTTGTATACTTCGGGCGTATATGTTTTCATAATGTTGCCATCCGAATTTTCGATTCGCTCCACAAACATCGGTTTCATCAATACACCCTTGTTTGCGATACAACTTGTGATCATATTCATATGAATCGGCGTTACGGAAGTTTTGCCCTGTCCGATACTGCCCTGTACAACTTCCCAGTCTTCCGCTTCTGCAGTGATCGGCGTATGGCTCTTGCTGTATTCAATGTCCAAAGGCAGAGCGGAATCAAAAAGCATTTCCTTCAGTGTTTCACTGAAAGCCTTACGATCTACCGTCGTACCGATATTGGCAAAGGAACAGTTACAGGATAAAGCAAAAGACGAACGAAGCGTCTGATAACCATGAACGCTTCCGTGGAAACAGGTTATTTTTCTACCGTCATAATTAAAACGACCGTTACACTGATATCCGTAGTTTTCGTAATTATCCGGATGCTCTTTAACGTATTCCAATAAATCAAGAATTTTAAAGGTGGAACCCGGCGGATACAGACCCTGAGTGGCTCTGTTTACAAGTTTGGCAGTTTTTGTGTCATTTACGATATCTTCCCACTCTTCTTCAATATTGTTTGGATCAAAACAGGGTTTGGAAACCATAGCAAGGATTTTGCCGGTTTTTACTTCGCTGACAACTACGGCGCCTTTGTAATATCCGATCGCATCATAAGCGGTCTTCTGTAATTCGATATCCAGTGTGGTAATGACGGAGTCTCCGCGGTCTTTCGATTTGGAAATATCATTGTCGACCTTACTCGACAGAGAGGCATTGGAGGTGATAAGGTTCATATTCATCATATTTTCAATGCCGGTCTTACCCATGGTCGAAAAGCCTACCACATGAGCAAAAAGATCTCCGTAAGGATAGATTCTCGTCTCCGTATTTCCGGAAACATTGGTCGCAGCAAGTATGGAACCGTCATTAGACGCAATGTTGCCGCGGATATTCTGATGAGCAAGCAAGGCCTGTCTGGGATTGTGTTCATCGGAAATAACATCATAGCTGTTGTGCGCAACGAAATAAACAATGTTTACGATCAATGCGCCAAACATTCCGATCAGAATCAAAGCGGTCCAGAAATGAGCCGATTTCAATAATTCAATTGTTTTGTCTTTTAAATGGATCCAAAAATCTTTTTTCATTCAATTTCCTCAAAATTGAAATCATCGATCATAGCCTGAATGGCTGCGGCTTCCTCTTCCGTTAATTCATTATCGGTGTTATCCTCGTCTGAATCCGATTCGTCCGTTTCGTCAGAATCATCGGAATTATTCTCTTCATACTCGGTGTATTCCGATTCTTCATACTCGTCGCCTTCATATTCGGAATCATCATATTCCTCATCTTCATAGTCGTCGAGCTGCTCTTCATAGTATTCGTCAAATTCTTCTTCTTCCAGATCCGCGACTTTTTCCTTGGAGAGATTCTTGTAATCGAATTCTTTTACGTAAATGCCCTGAATAATCGAGAACATGATTACGGTCGCACTTAGGGAGGAACCACCCATACTGATCAAAGGCAGGGTAACACCTGTTAAAGGAATCAATCTGGTACCGCCACCGATGGTTACAAAAACCTGTACTGCAAAACAAATGGCAAATCCGGCAAGCAAAAGCCGATGAAAATTGGATTTTACATGATAACTGTAACGAAGAATATGCAGTGCGGTAAATAAATAAAGCAAAATCAGCAATACGGAGAATAATACGCCCATTTCCTCTCCGATTGCAGAAAAAATAAAGTCTTCTTCCACATACGGGATGGATTTCGGATATCCCTGGAATAAGCCCATTCCGAACCAGCTTCCGGTACCGATTGCAAACAAGGACTGGGATAACTGCCAGCCGGTGTTTTCCACATCCGAAAAAGGATCCAGCCAGGTTTTTACACGGATTCTGACATGCGGAAACTCTTTATAGGCAAAGGTAAATGCCGCTGCGGACAATCCTGCTCCGAGAGGCAAAACGAAGGGCCATTTTGTCGAAATAAACAGCATAAAGATAAAGGTTACAAGATAGATACCGGCACTTCCCAAATCCTTTGAAAGAACAAGAATCATGATATGAACCAGCATAAACAATCCGCCGAGAATGTATCGTAACTTATTTTTTCTTTGTGAAAACAGGGCTGCCATGAAAAATACCATGGAAATCTTAACAAATTCGGAAGGCTGAAAAGCAAATCCGAAAATGCGGACAATTAACTTCGAACCATGGGTTACGGTACCGGTAAGCCATACTGCTCCGAGTGCCAGAATACCGATTCCGCAATATAGATACGGCAAATTTCTCCATCCTTTTGCCTTGATGTAAACAACCGGTACAAAAAGTGAAATAACCAGCAATACAATCGTAAAAATGAACTGTCTCAGCGCATTTTCAAATGCCAGACGACCTAAAATAACGAAGCTGACATACAAAAGGAAAATCATATTATTCAGTAATAATCGGCTGATGGACGGATAAAGTGTCAGATAGATCATGACAATCGCTATCATGATGATTTCCTGGAATGCAAAGAAAAAGAAATAACGAAGATCTTCCGAACGCATGAATAACGTGATATATCCGACTGCGTGGAATAAGATGGCAATAATAAATTGAAACGCATAAAAATGCTTGTGCTCTTCCGGGTTTTTAAAGAAGAACACAACAAAATTTGTGATGACATAGAAAAGAATGATGCCAACAAATAAATAATTGGATGTTTCGGAAATAAAACTGGCCATCTATTTTTATAAAACGCTGTTCACGAAGTGTCCGTTCGTATAGGCAAACGAGACTTCGGATGCGTTACCGTTTCTCAAATTATCGTAAAGTTTCAATACTTCTTTCGCTTCTTTCGCCGATTCATTGCTGAATCGAAGTTGTAATGCCTGAAGTGAAAGGGATTTGATTTTGTCAAAATGTCTGTGCAGGGACTGCGGCACAGAATTATACAAGGTATTATAGCATACTTTCTCGTCACAATGCGTAAAAAATGTAAAGGCGACGTTTTTGCGGTCAATCAGCTCATGAAAATCAGATCTGTTTGACGGATCAGCCGCCTTTTGGCACTTTCCGAGGGTGTTTAAGATGCAGTTTGCACTCTGCATCAGAGGAATTCGGCCATAGGTCCATAGTTCACCGTTCCAAAGGCCGGTAAGATTCTTCATTTCATCATAGGAAAGCTCCGGTGAAATGGTAAATCCATCCGTATACTCTCCCATTACCTTGATCGTTTCATTATTCGTACAGTGTACGGAATAATCCGAAAGAATGGTTTTTGGGGTCTGAATCGAATGAATCAGCGCTAAAGAGTCTGCCTGGTTGCAGTAATATCCGGTGATTTCGGGCATGGACTCCGCAATATCCAGGTTCTTCTTTAATCGTGTCATATTTCCTTCTCTTATAATTGCCGGAAGGACAATATAGAATAAGATGTCTTGAGAATACTCTTTTCGTAATGTATCCAGAACTAAGGGGATTTCCATAAATGATGCCGGAATGCAGATTCCGTCTCCTTCCTTGGCATATGCCAAAGAAAGATGAAACTGTTCCAAAGTTGTAACAAAATATCGGTAAGAAACGGTAGTCTCATTATCATCAATTCCTGAAACCGAATCCGTTAACGAATAATCTTCTACAATTCTTCGATCCTGATAATTCTCTCTTAGCTTGTTTTGCAGGATACTTTCGGCATTTCTTCGAAGGGCATTGATTGCTCCGACGGGTAAAAAAGCATTCCCATCGCCTAAACATATTTCGTTTAAGCGAAAAGCATATAAACCTTCCGAACTCTTCATGAAACGTTCTTTTAATGACTCTTCGGTCAAAGGTGCTTTTTTGGCAACATCAACCAATTCACCGTTCACGGAAATCAAATTACCGTCCGGCATGGAAATGTTTATAGAAGCATTCTCTCCTGCTACGATTTTCGCAGATGCATTAAGTATAACCGGAATCTGTCTTCTGCAGAATGATTCGGTAATTTGATTGCATAATTCTTCATTTGTCTTATTGTAAGAAGGCGAATGCAAGGAAACCATTTCTTTTCCTTTGACTTTTTCGTAATAGCCTTCCTGTAAATCACTGCGAAGATAAAGACCGTAAAGATCTTTTAAATCGTTGTCTTCTACTTTGTATTCACGCGATTTATCATAGTATAAATCGATATATTTCCGATAGATTTTAGCTGTTCCGGCTGCATAAGCAGGCGCTTTCATTCTTCCTTCGATTTTAAAAGACGAAATACCGGCATCGATTAACTTCGGAAGAATGTGAAGGGTGCAAAGATCCTTTAGGGAAATGGGATACTGCTCTTTTCCGTTTTTGGTTAAGGAATAAGGTTGTCTGCAGGGACCGGCACATCTGCCGCGGTTGCCGCTTCTTCCTCCTAAGAAAGAAGAAAAAAGGCATTGGCCGGAATAGGCATAACACATGGAACCGTGAATGAAACATTCGGTTTCGATTCCGAGTGCATTTATGCTTTTAATCTCTTCGAGTGTCAGTTCTCTTGCGGGAACGATACGGGTTGCGCCCATTTCTTTCAGCAAAGAAGCCCCGTAAACACTGGTTATGGTCATCTGCGTACTGACATGCTGATGCAGATCGGGAAAAACTTCTTTGATGTAATGAAAAACACCCAAATCCTGCACGATAACACCGTCTAATCCGGCAAGATAAAAAGGCTCCAAAAATGATGCAAGGTTCTTTAACTCTTTATTTTTCGTGATCGTATTGACGGTTAAATAAATTTTCTTACCGTGAACATGAGCATAATCCAGTGCGGAAAGAAGCTCCTCTTCTGTAAAATTATTCGCATATGCTCTGGCACCATATTGGTTTCCGGCCAGATAAACCGCATCTGCTCCTGCGTTGATTGCACCCAAAAAAGCCTGATAGTCACCGGCCGGTGATAACAATTCAGGCTTTTTGATTTCCGTTAAGGAATTTAAGTTTGCGGTCGTTTCAGGATTCATGCTCGGTATAATATGCCTCCAGTTTCGGTCTGGCCGCTACATAATATTTCTTTAAATTCTCGTCAAAATGCTTTCCGAAACTGTCCATAATAATGGAATTCGCTTCTTCGAATGACATTTTTTCTTTGTATACACGCTTGCTGACAAGTGCATCATAAACATCGGCAATTGCCATGATTCTGGCTTCCAGAGGAATTTCTTCTCCTTTTAAGCCATCCGGATAACCGGAACCGTCCCAGCGCTCATGATGGTAATGCGCAACATTTTCCGCCAGAATATGGAATTCGTAATCTTCCGTACCTTCCAGAATCTTATGTACGATTTTAGCCCCTTCCGCAGCGTGCGTTTTCATGATTTCGTATTCTTCCGGAGTAAATCTGCCGGGTTTTCTTAAAATCACATCATCAACCGCAACTTTACCAAGGTCATGCATGGGAGCTGCCTTAATAATATCTTTGCAGAACTTGTCACTTAATTGCAAAGTGCCGTCTTTTAAGATTTCATCGACCAAAAGACGCACACCTTCACTTGTTCTCATGATATGACCGCCGGTGGAATTGTCTCTGCTTTCAACCATGGCTGCCATACCGAGAATCAGCTTGTTATGCATTTCGACCAGATTGTTGGTCTTCTTTTCCACTTCAATTTCCAGTTCGGAACTGTATTTGTCGAGAAGTTTGATATAGTTCTGATTCTGCGTATCATCCGAGAAAAAGAACTGATATCCGCTTTTGATTCCGCCGGCGTAAAGAGAACGAACCGTTACGTTATATATTTTTTCACCGGATTCATGGTAAAACTGAGTCATCTCTTTGTGTTTGTTAAACTCATGTACCCACTTGGTCAGTGTTGCATTCAATTCCGGGAATTCATATACCGGCTGATCGATTGCAAGCTGGTTTATATCCGGGAAAATCACTCTTGCCGTTTCGTTGCAGCCTAAATAACGCATTCTGAAATCAATGGAAATATAGGCGGTATCGCCTGTTTGAATCAGTGAATCCATGACGGAATCGTCGATATTGTAAAGACACACTCTGTAAACAATCAGAATATATACAAACTGAGCCACTACATAAGTGATGGAAATCAGCTCGAAATTACCGGGAATGATTTTTGCATAAAAATAACCGAGTACGGTAAGAATTTCCGGCATCAGCAACATGCTTAAAAGCTTTCTGGAAATGTTTCTTTTGCGAATATAACTGTAGATAATGACGCCGATACCGAGTGCCAGAGCCAGAATAATGAAACAATAAAAAAGAGTATGACCGATGCCGTATACTTTATCGGTTAAAATGGAATATCCGTTAATTCTGTCAAAAGAAACATCCTTGTAAAAGAAGGGAAAATATCCGATTGTGAGCGATCCGGCATATGCAACGGTTGTGCAGATAAACATAAGCGCCAGAATCCATTTTTTGACGTTGATTTTACAAAGATTGAAGATACTTAAGGTGATGAAAAGTATTAAATAACAGGAACCGAGATATGTGATCTTGAGACAGACGATTGCCTCTTCCATTGTCTGGGAAATGCCGGTTAAGAATAGACCGAGTTCCGAAATGGGGATGAAGGTAAAAATAAAGGTCAAATGCACATCAAAATGTTTATGCCAGATAATGACATAAACAAGCGTAAAAAACAATGAAATTGCAAATGTAATCCCGTAAACCATCTATCCTCTTAAAAAAGCGGCATTGGGAAATCCCTAAGCCGCCGTGAGTTTATTTTTCTTTGCGCTCGCGCTCTTTTAATTCCGTTTCCAAACGAATGATTTTCTTTTCTTTCTCGGAAAGATCCGATTTCAAAGTGTTTAAGCTCTTCTCCTGATTGTCCAGCTTAATCTGCGTGGAAATCAATTCGTGCTTAATGTTGCAAAGATCGTCTTCTCTGTTCTTCAACTCATCTTCCAACAAAGCAATCTGATTCTTGGCTTTAAAATAATCATCGGCAATGTTGAATTGTAAAAGAAGATTCTGATAATCCATCGTCAGTCTTCTAAAGCCATCCTCTTTATTGAATTCATTGTATTTTCCGTTCAAATAAGCGGCAACTTTCTGCAAATACTCTTCGCTTTCATATCCGCTGATGGTAAAAACCTTTCCGCCTACGATTACTTCGGTATCTATTTTCGATGACATATTTTTCCCCTCCAAAATGGATTTTCTCCGCTTTTTATTATACCTAAATCACGCTTTTTCTTCAAGACCAAAATGGGAATAACCCCTTGTTGTTACGACCCTTCCGCGCGGTGTTCTCTGAATCAGTCCGTTCTTTAACAGATAGGGTTCATAGACGTCCTCAATCGTGCCTGCATCCTCTCCTATGGTTGCGGATAAGGTATCGAGTCCGACCGGTCCTCCGTCAAACTTTTCGATCATGGTTAAAAGCATATTGCGATCTGTATTATCCAGGCCCAGTTTATCAACTTCCATCATGTTCAATGCTTCATTGGCAACTTTTAAGGTAATAACTCCGTCGGAACATACCATAGCGTAATCGCGGACTCTTTTTAAAATACGATTTGCGATTCTGGGCGTTCCTCTGCTACGTCTTGCCATTTCCATGGCACCTTCGGTATCGGTTTCGATTCCGAGTCTTTTGGCGGAATTCATAATGATTTTTGCAAGTTCCGCAGGTGTATAATACTCCAGACGATGAATCAGTCCGAAACGGTCTCTTAAAGGGGCCGTTAACATACCTGCTCTTGTCGTTGCACCGATCAATGTAAAATGCGGAAGATTCAGTCTGACGGATTTGGCACTCGGACCGTCACCAATCATAATATCGATGCAAAAATCTTCCATCGCAGGATATAATACTTCCTCCACCTGTCTGTTTAAACGATGGATTTCATCAATAAATAAGACGTCGCCTTCGGAAAGCATATTTAGGATTGCCGCAATGTCGCCGGGCTTATCGATTGCCGGACCGGAGGTTACTTTTATTCCGACACCCATCTCATTAGCAATAATCTGGGAAATGGTTGTTTTGCCAAGTCCGGGAGGTCCGTAAAATAAAATGTGATCGATTGCATCGCCACGCATTTTTGCGGCATCTATGGTGATTTTCAAAGAATCTTTGATCTTCTCCTGACCGATGTATTCCCCAAGCGTCATGGGGCGTAAGGATTTTTCGAGAATGACATCTTCGTTCGTCACTTTTGTTTCAATGATTTTTCTTCCAGCCATTCGTTACTCCGTTATAAAAACATGATATTTTTCAAAGCGTTCTTCAGCAGTTCTTCCGAAGAGGTTCCTTCCTCATACTCGCACATGGAAACAGCTTTCTGAGCGTTTGCGCGTGTATATCCGAGGCTTGTAAGGGCAATGACGCATTCTTCCTGGACGGGCGTAAATGCGGTTTTGAAGGCAGCTTCTTTGGAAATGATTCCGCCTTCCGCCGTTACTGCAGAAGGGAATTCGGTTTTGATTTTATCCTTCAAATCGTTGATCAGACGGCCTGCTGTTTTTGCGCCTAAACCGGGAGTCTTTGCAATGGTCTTGGCATCTTCGGTTGCAATTGCAACTTCTATATCGGAAACCCCGAGTGTTGCAAGCATAGCCTGTGCGCTCTTCGGCCCGACACCGTTAACCGAGATCAACAGTTTGAAAAGGTTTAATTCTTCTTTGGAAAGAAATCCGAATAATTCGAATTTGTCTTCGCCGACATTCGTGTAGGTATATACCTTGATCGGAGAACCGACAGGCGGTAAAGCCATCAGTTCCGCGGCATAAATGTGAATATTGTAACCGATTCCGTTTACGTCAACGATTAAATTGTCTTTGGAAACATCTTCCAAGATACCGTTAAAATATGCGTACATACTACCCTCTGATTTCCTTCATGGAATAGATTTTCTTTAATTTCGGATATAGGATCTTGCCTAAAATGCCGGTTAAACATCCGCAAATCATACCGGCAGCCATTAGAATGGGTAAAAAGCCCAAAATCGCATCGGTTTTCGTTACCAGAAACGCTACCGTACACTGTCCGATATTATGAAACAGTCCGCCGATGATTCCAACTCCGATCGGTGAAAAATGCTTGCTTTTTGAAAACAGAATCATAACAAGCAAACTTAAAACCGCTCCTGCAAGGGAATAAAACATCGCATACAGATTTGTAAAAAGCAATGAAGTTAATATGACACGAAGAATATTAACACTGCAGGCCTCGAATGGTCCGAATACATATAATAGAATGATGACACATCCGTTTGCCAGGCCCAATTTGATTCCCGGAACGGCGATTGGTAACGGAATTAGGCTCTCCAGATATGAAAGCACCATTGCAAGGGCCAAAAAGGAACCGAGATATGCTGTTTTGCGGATGGCGTTTGATGTTTTACTCAAGGTTTACTGCTCCAGAATAAAGGAAATCTTATGAGGCAGACAAAGGATGGATTCACCGGTTTTGGTAACGGGAACCGTATTGACACAAATCTGATTCGGACAGTCCGCCTCAATCACATTCAAAGTACCGTCCTTGATCTGCATTACGTTCCAATGACCATCTTTGGTGCGGATTGTGACTTCCGTATCTTTGTTAAGCGGATATCGATCCATTAGAACTCCGTCTTCGTATACGGCAACATAAACAGCCTTCGGCCTAACCAGTATAAAGACGATTGCAAAGGCCAGCAATGCGACGCCTATTCCGATCAGAATGATATCGCCCTTTTTCATTTATGCTTCGCCCTCGGAACACTTCGGCATAGCCAGAGTTCCGGTTCTGGAAATTTCGGTAATGTTGAATTCCTTCAGCATGGATAAGAGTTTTTCAATGCGATCCGGCGTATCACAGAGCGTAATAATCATATGAGTTGTTGTAGCATCTACAATATCGGCCTTCAAAAACTCACAGATTTCCATCAGCTCTTTTCTCTGGGATGAGGTATATTTTACTTTCAGAAGAATGACTTCGCGAAGAATCGCCTGTTCTTCTCCAAAGGTACGAACCTTGATGACATCGAGTTTTTTATTCAGTTGTTTTTCAATCTGCTCTAAGGTGTGATTGGTTCCGGAACTGACGATCGTCATACTGGAAACCGTTTTATCCCGTGTTTCACCCACGGTAAGACTGTCAATGTTATAGGATCTTCTGGCAAATAAGCCGGAAACTTTACTTAAAACACCGGATCTGTTTTCCACCCAAACCGAATAGATTCGTTTCATAAAATGCTCCTCTAGTTCGCCGTAAAAGCATCTGCATCAATATAAACATCAATGATGGCAGGACCTTTTTTACGTAATACTTCCGAAAGTGTATCTTCTATCTCTTCGTTTTTGCCGATTTCCCAAAAAGGAATTCCGTAAGCCTTTGCGATAAACGAATAATCCGGCGTATTCTTTAAGTCCACCATCAAATAACGGTTATCAAAATGAATATGCTGGTATTCGCGAATCATACCGAGGCAACGATTATCCATAATAATGATTTTAAGATTGGATTTGTGTAAAGCAACATTAGCCAGATCATGGAAGGCCATTTGCATCGCTCCGTCACCGAGAACACAGACAATCTGCTTTCCGGGATTTGCAACGCTTGCACCGAACGCTGCCGGAAGGGAATATCCCATGGTACCCATACCGCCGGAAGCCAAAAACTTTCCTTCTTTTACCTTGTAATTTGTACAGGAATAGATTAAATTCTGTCCGACATCCGCAACGTAAACGGCATCTTTTTTGATTTTCTCTGAAAGTGTTTCGACAAAAAGATTCGGATCCACATATTTCGCTGTACTCTGCTGTTTTTCATTTCTGGTCTTTTGATAACGCTTCAATTCATTCATCCACGATGAAAAATCACAGTGAATCTGTGCTTTGTTCAATTCTTCAAAAATCGCCTTCGCATCTCCTACGATCGGAATGGATGGTCCGACATTCTTTCCGATTTCCGCAGGATCCACATCGATATGAATCAAAGTCTTGTCTTTCATGACAAGATCCGGCTGTGAAATCGCACGATCCGCTGCTCTTGCGCCTACCATGATCAGTACATCGGATTCATTCATGGCGCGGTTTGCATATTTTTTGCCGTTATTTCCAACCATTCCCATATACAAAGGATGATTGGAAGGGATCACACCGATTCCCATCATCGTGGTTACGACAGGAATATTATATTTTTCCGCAAAAGAAACGACATCCGCTTCGGCATTGGCGGAAATAACGCCACCACCGGCACAGAGAATGGGCCTTTTGGCACTTTCCAAAACTTTTAAAACCTTCTTAATCTGGTTGGCATGTCCTTTTACGGTAGGCTTATAGGTACGAAGCATAACATCCTTGGCTTCCGCAAACTGTCCGCCTTCCATATTCTGAACATCGATCGGTAAATCGATCAAAACAGGACCTTTACGGCCTGTATTGGCAATGTAAAAGGCTTCCTTTACGATTCTCGGAATATCTTTTGCGGTACGTACCGAATAACTGTATTTTACAAAAGATTCAACAGCTCCGATGATATCGGCTTCCTGGAACATATCACTTCCGATTTGTTCGGTCGGAACCTGACCGGTAATACAAATTAAAGGAATGCTATCTGCAAAAGCAGTTGCGATTGCTGTAATTAAGTTTGTAGCACCCGGGCCGGAAGAAACCGCACATACACCGGGCATCTTGCTGATTCTGGCATATCCGTTTGCGGCATGACCGGCACTTTGCTCATCACGCATCAGTTCCGCTGTGATATCAGAATCCTTTAATGCATCGAAAAAAGGGCAAATGGAAACACCCGGATACCCGAACAGATTCCTTACGCCCTCTTTTTCTAAGCTTTCTATGAATAGTTTTGCTCCGTTCATATAAACTCTCTCTTTTTACATATCATCCGGCATTCTGAAGTGCGATGCCGATGTTTTTAATCTCGATTATGGCATTTCCGTAATTATATCTTGCTTCGTCAAGTGCGGTCTGATCTACACTCTCGGACTCAAATGCTTTATGGAAAAGGGAAACGGCTTCCGACATGAAATTCGAAGCGCTCACGGCACGTTCCTTGGCATCCTTTAAATTCTCGGGAGGATCCAGTTCGGCGAAAGCTTTCACTTCGTCGTTTAATGCATCCAGTTTTACAAGAAGCTGTCTGTCGGCATCCTCCGTCTTGGTATTGAGGGCATCGATTTCCGCACCGATGGCTGTGATTCTCTCATAGAACTCATCTGCTTTTGTCGCATATTCGTTCGCATCCACGGCTTTCTTCTTGCATCCGACCACGGATAAAACACATACGATACCGAGCAATACACATAATACTTTCGTTCTGATTTTTTTCATATTTTCTGTCCTTTATTAACTAACAAAATATTGGGGTATATTTACATACAACCCCAATATCTTATTATAAGCATTCTGTTATGTTACGTCAAATTATAAAGCGTATTTTTCAACAATATGTTTTGCATCCTTGAAGATATGATTGGAAGGAACAAAACCGCGTACGCTGGATGTCGGATATACGTTGGAATATCTTCCGATGACGGTTCCGGGGTTTAATACGGAATTGCAGCCAACTTCTACGTTGTCTCCGAGCATTGCACCGAATTTCTTCAGGCCGGTTTCGATATGCTCCTCTCCGTTTTTCACAACAACAAGAGTCTTATCGGACTTTACGTTGGAAGTTACGGCACCTGCGCCCATATGGGATTTGTAACCGAGAACGGAATCGCCAACATAGTTGTAATGAGGAACCTGAACGTTGTTGAAAAGAATAACATTCTTAAGTTCGGTAGAGTTGCCTACCACACACTTCTTTCCTACAATGGCATTTCCGCGGATGAACGCACCCGGTCTTACTTCTGTATCTTCATCAATAATCGTGGGACCTAAAATCGTAGCCGTAGGATATACTTTGGCGCTTTTTGCAATCCAGATATTTCCTTCTCTGCATTCAAAACGGTCAGCAGGAAGAGATTCTCCGAGCTTTATGATAAATGTCTTGATTTCCGGCAATACTTCCCAGGGATAGGTTTTTCCCTCAAAAATCTCTGCTGCAATGGTTTCCTCCAGAGTGTACAGATTCTTGATCATCAATACTTCGGACATAGTTTCCTCTCTTTCCAATTCGATTTTCGAATTATTTGTGTTTATAGTATTTTGATGCATATACGAAATATTTGTTCAAATCATTTTGATTCCGTAATGATTTTACCATATTTGTATTGTCCGCGACAAATCCGGATAATTTATTCATATATTCGTCTTTTCCGATCTCTCCTTCGGCTACCATCGTAAGACCTTTTTCCCAGCTTGCCGTAAGGGACGGATTCAGCAGGGAACGAATCGAATTTAAAACGACATCATGAACCATTTCGCCTAAAAGTGTCGGGGTTATGATCTGTGTCTTTTTATTTAAGTTCAAATATTTGTTGTTAACAAGTTTTGTCAGAATTCCGGCACGGGTTGCACTGGTTCCGATACCGCTTCCTTTAATCTGCGCACGTAAGTCCTCGTCTTCGATGAACTGACCGGCGCTTTCCATGGCAAGAATCAAACTTCCGGAATTATACCTCTTCGGAGGGGATGTCATACCTTCCTTGATCGCAAAACCGACAACCGGAATGATATCACCCTTCTTCAACTTGGAAAGGGACTTTAAGAAATCTTCGTCTACCTTTAATTCCTGTGATTCATCCTTATCGGACTCTTCTTTTTCTTCGTCGCCTTCTTTGGCCTTTTCTTCTTTTCCGGTGTCTTTTTCCTCTTCCCTGGAAGCATCTTTAGCAAAAGAATATTTCGTAACTTTCAAATATCCTTCGGTTTTCATTGCCTTAAAGGACGTAAAGAATTTTTCGGTTTCCATACCGGTAATGATGGATAGTTTTTCAAAAACAGCAGGCGGGAAGAAAATGCTTAAAAATCTTCTTACAATAATCTCATATACTTTTACTGCAGTCGGATTTAAGGAATTCAAAGCACCGAATCCCTGACCTGTCGGAATAATTGCATAGTGATCCGTAATCTGTTTATCGTTTACGTATTTCGTCGTAGCAATCTTTTTATATAAACCGAGCTCCAGTGCTTCTTTGGCAAGTTCCGCACAAAGAGGATAATTCATTAATCCTTTGATATTCTTATCAATCTCTTTGGCTACTGCCGTGGAAAGAACTCTGGCATCGGTTCTGGGATAAGTAACGAGCTTTTTTTCGTACAATTCCTGAATGATTGCAAGGGTCTGGTCCGGATTGATTTTGAATAATTTGGAACAATCATTCTGTATTTCGGCAAGGTTGTAAAGAAGAGGCGGATTTTTCTTTTCCGGCTTTTTCTCGATGGAAACAATCTCTGCCTGAGTCCTGAAATCTTCTTTCTCCCAATCTTTTGTACCGGCTACGTATTCAATACAGCCTCTTGCATCTTCTTCTTTCTTGAAGCCGTTTTCTTTATACATAACAGGTGACTGGAAGTATTTTGAGCCGTCTATTGCACGGAATTCTCCTTCGACAACCTGTCCGAACAGTTCATTTTTGGCAATTACTCTGTAAAACGGAGTTTTTACGAAATCGCGGATTTCACGCTCTCTTTTTACCACCATTCCCAGTACACAGGTCATAACGCGACCTACGGAAATAACAGCCTTCGGAGCATTTAAGAAGGTCTTTACCTGGTAGCCGTATTTTAATGTAAGAGCTCTGGAGAAATTGATACCCATCAGATAATCTTCTTTTGCACGAAGATATGCGGCATCGGATAAACTGTCATAAGCGGAGATGTCCTTGGCTTCTTTTAAGCCTCTCTTCATCTCTTCTTCTGTCTGGGAATCGATCCAGACACGTTTCTCTGTTTTTCCGGTTACACCGGCTTCCTGACGGACCAGACGGTAAATGTATTCTCCTTCACGTCCGGAGTCGGTACAAACATAGATGGTGGAAACGTCTTCGCGGGTTAAGAGATTTTTGACGATATCAAACTGTTTCTTTACGCTTCCGATGACTTCATATTTGTAATCCGTGGGCAGAAACGGAATGGTATCAAAAGACCATTTTTTGTATTTTTCATCATATACTTCCGGATAAGACATGGAAACCAGATGGCCGACACACCAGGTTACGATGAAACGGTCTCCTTCCAGATATCCGTCATGACTATTCAGTTTTTCTCCCAAAACCTTCGCAAATTCTTTTGCTACAGAAGGTTTTTCGGCAATCAGTAGTGTTTTTGACATAAATGTTTCCGGTAATATCAGCATAAATCCTCACGGTCGAATAAATAAACATTCTCGCGTTCGGAAAAATCGTCTAAAAATTTGGAGTCAAAACCGTCTAAGGAAAAGACGGCAAAATAATCGGGAACCAAATGGGTTTCCTTTGTGGTAGAAAGCCTATCCAGGAACTCATCATAAGTAAGTTCTCCTCTGGAAGGTTTACAGAATGAGAATAAGAAATCTCTTTCTTTATTCTGTGCGATTAAATCAATTGTACCGCTCTTTCCGACCCATTGTCCGTATTTGGTGAAATGAATCGGAAGCATGTCTCTTTCGTTTGCAAGAATCAGGAATTCCTCGCAGATTGCAGGGAAGGTAAGCATACAATATGCATCCAGATAATCCGCAATATAGGTCTGATAGAACTCCTCCTCATCCATATTGTGAATTGCACATTCATTCGGATAGATAAAGGTAAAATAGAATTTTACCATCGGATTTACGATGCGATAGACCCCTTTTTTCGTATTTTCCGTTCCGGGCGTATCAAAGGATTTTACTTTCTCTACCAGTCCGAGAGCAGCCAGATTCTTTAAATATACGCTTAATTTGGCACGGGAAAAACCGGTATGCAGGAATAAGTCATTTAACTTGTTTCTTCCCTCTGCAAGGGATGCAAGGATTGTGGCATATACCGAAGGTTCTCGAAGCTCACAACGGATCATATCCGTTCCGTAATGACGAAATGCACCGTCCGGTCGGATAAAATGATCTATGATATTCTCATCGATGCTTTGTGATAAATCAAATTGATCCAGAGCATCGAAGTAACCTCCGAAAAGGGAATACATCTTTAAGATGAGATCAAAATCTCTGGTATTTAAGGAACAAACCACATCGACAAAAGATAACGGAGATACTTTGATATAATTGGAAATCTTTACGCCGAAAGACTTTGCCGTAACCGCAAAATCATTCTCAACCCAGTCGGTACGTTCACTTACAAAAATAAAATGAATATGCTCTCCGGGCATCATGGACTTTAAGAAACGGTCGAGTTCGGTTAAAAATAGTCCTCTGGCTTCAATTGCAAAATGAAAATCCGTAAAGATTACGCATTTTTCGTTTTCACTATTCGATTTGATTTCGGAAAAAACATCAAAATAAGAAAGATTTGTAGCGCTTTCGGAAAGATTTCCTTTCATAAAACGCATCCATAGATAGGCCTGTTCCTCACTTGAGGAAGGCACACAGGAAAAAACTACAGCATTCTTCTCCTTGGCGAAACTCTGCCAAAGAGAAGAAATGCCGGTTAAATGTTCGCCGTAAAGAACAGTCAGACTGCTCTCACCACGTGAAATACATTCGTTAAGTTTCGCGAATTCTTTTTGCCGACCCAAAGCCATGAATATCCCCAATCACTGCTTTATAAACTAATTATTTCGCGCTGATGTATCCTTGTGCTTTTAAAAGCTCTGCGCAAAGAACGGCACCGCCTGCAGCACCTCTTACGGTGTTGTGGGACAAACCTACGAATTTCCAGTCATAGATGGAATCTTCACGGATTCTTCCGACGGAAATGCCCATACCGTGTTCAAAATCAACATCCAAAGCAACCTGAGGACGGTTATCTTCTTCCAGATACTGAATGAACTGCTTCGGTGCGGAAGGAAGTTCAAGCTCCTGAGGAAGCCCCTTGAAGGATACAAGTTTTTCAATCAACTGTTCCTTGGTAGGATTCTTCCTGAATTTCACAAAAACGGAAGCCGTATGTCCGTTTAATACCGGAACACGGATGCACTGGCTGGTAATCTTGATAAAGTCAGCAGGTACAATTACGCCGTCTTCGATCTTACCCCAGATTCTAAGAGGCTCTTTCTCACTCTTTTCCTCTTCGCCGCTGATATAAGGAATGATATTTCCTTCCATTTCGGGCCAGTCCTTAAAGGTCTTTCCTGCACCGGAAATCGCCTGATAGGTGGAAACAATTGCTTCGTAAGGTTCAAATTCCATCCATGCGGTAAATACCGGTGCATAACTCTGAATGGAGCAATTCGGTTTTACTGCGATAAATCCTCTGGTCGTTCCGAGACGTTTCTTCTGGAAATCAATGACTTTCATGTGATCCGGATTGATTTCGGGAACTACCATGGGAACATCGGGAGTCCATCTGTGCGCGGAGTTGTTGGAAACTACGGGAGTTTCTGCTTTTGCATACTTCTCTTCGATTGCACGGATTTCATCTTTCGTCATATCTACTGCGGAGAATACAAAATCAACTTCTGCGGAGATTGCTTCCACTTCGTTAACATCTTTTACAATGAGATTTTTCACTGCTTCCGGCATCGGAGTTGTCATTTTCCAACGTCCGCCGACAGCTTCTTCATATGTTTTACCGGCGCTTCTGGGGCTTGCTGCCACTGTTACTACTTCGAACCAGGGATGATTCTCCAAAAGGGAAATGAATCTCTGTCCGACCATACCCGTTGCGCCTAAAATTCCGACTCTTAATTTCTCACTCATAATAATCACTCCTATCTGTTTTTCAAACGTATAAAATATAAATAACAATATAACCGTTTTATACGCTATTGTAAAGAAAAAGTTTTTGTGAGGCGCACATTTGTCCGCCCAACACGCACATTGCTATTTCTTAATCAATCATAAATACATAATTACCGTTTCTAATCCTCGAAAAACCTAGGAAAGAAGGGCTTCGTAACGTCTGATTGCCTCATTAATTGCGTCCGTACCCGGCGCACCCTTGGTCAATCTTTTTTCCACACAAGTCTTCAAAGAAATCGCTTCATAGACGTCTTCTTCAAATACCGGACTGATTTTCTTAAGCTCTTCAATGCTTAAATCCTCGATGGAACAATTTTTGTCGATACAGGTTAAAACCAACGTTCCGATAATTCCATGAGCATCACGGAAAGCAACACCTTTCTTTACCAGATAATCCGCTGCATCCGTTGCGTTGGTAAATCCCATCATTGCACTCTTTTCCATAACTTCCTTACGGAATTTGATGGTTTTAAGCATACCGTCAAATAAATGTAAGCAGCTCTTTACGGTATCGATCGCATCAAAGGCACCTTCCTTATCTTCCTGCATATCCTTGTTATATGCCAAAGGAAGGCTCTTCATGGTGGTAAGAAGTCCCATTAAATCACCGTAAACTCGTCCTGTTTTTCCGCGTACCAGTTCGGCGATATCCGGATTTTTCTTCTGCGGCATAATGGAACTGCCGGTGGAAAATGCATCATCAATCTCAACAAAACGATATTCGTTGGAATTCCAGATGATGATTTCTTCGGAAAAACGGCTTAAATGCATCATAATTACGGATAATGCACTCAAAAATTCAATCAAATAATCTCTGTCGGAAACGCTGTCCATGGAATTGGATGTTGCAGCCGTAAATCCAAGCTCTTTTGCAACCATTTCACGATCCAAAGGATAGGTGGTTCCTGCCAAAGCTCCTGCTCCGAGCGGAGAATAATTCATTCTCTTTCTGATATCCGCCAGTCTGTCGGAATCTCTTAAAAACATCTCCATATAAGCACTGAAATAATGAGCCAGGGTAACCGGCTGTGCTTTTTGAAGATGGGTGAAACCGGGCATATAGGTCTCGGTATTGTTCTTAATGATGGTAAGCAATGTATGTTCAAGCTCTTTTAAAAGCTCTGCTACGCCATCAATTTCATCTCTGGTATAAAGTTTCATATCCAAAGCAACCTGATCGTTACGGCTTCTTCCGGTATGGAGTTTCTTTCCGACTTCCCCGATCCGGTCAATCAAGTTTGCTTCCACAAAACTGTGTACGTCCTCGTATTTGGATGTAATCTCAAGTTTTCCTTCGTTTACATCATTTAAAATGGACTGTAAGCCTTCTTCAATTGCGGTAACTTCTTCGATAGTTAAAATTCCGCATTTTCCAAGCATATGTACATGAGCAACAGAACCTGCGATATCCCAGGAAAACAGTCTTTTATCGAATGAAATGGATGCATTAAAATCAAAAACTTCCTGATCGGTTGACTTTGTAAATCTTCCACCCCAAAGTGTTGCCATAATATCGCCTCCTGATAATAAAATCACTCATAAACGCTTAGCGTTTATGAGTGTTTGCTGTCGCGCTCAAAAAGCCGGAAATCAGACTCGAACTGACGACCCCTTCATTACGAGTGAAGTGCTCTACCGACTGAGCTATTCCGGCAAGCCGTTTTACGACCATATGTCATTATATCTGCAAAGCGGCAAAAGTGCAAGAAAAATAAGGTTATTTTAGTATTTTTTCAAGCTCTTTTATCTTCTTTTCAGCATCTTTTACGGCAGCCGCAATAATGCGGTCTTTTTCTTCCTCGATTTCTTTCTTTTTACGCTCTACATAGCGTACTTTTTCCATATATTTCTTTCTTGCGATTTCATCAAGTTCTTTCTCGGTAAACGGACGATAAGAGAAAATCTGCATACCCATCGAAGGAATCTTGACGGTAACGGACTGATTAAAGCCGTCCATCGGGATTTCCTTTGTGGCAATGGCATTTTTGTTAATCACGCCGTTTTCGCGATATTTCGGATCATCCGTAGTAAAGATTTCTTTGATTTTTCCTTCCTTGGGAAGTCCGAAGGAATACTTCTCCATCGCATGATTTGAGAAATTGAAAATCACATATTCGGTTTCTTTCTCATCTGCACTGCTGCGTTTGTAAATCAATACGGAATCCATCGGGTCATCCGCTTTGATCAGAGTAAAGTTGGACGCATTCTCGTTTTCCGGATGAAGAATGTACTTTTCGTTATACAGAGCAAAAATATCTTTTACGCAGTTTAATTTGTTTAACAGATGTCTGGATTCCTTCATGGAAGTCGCATAATTGGAAGCCTGATATGCTTCCTCGCAGAAGTTGTCCGTTCCCATGAAGGAAAGTTTCTTTCCGGGGAAGACGGTTAAAAATGCATTCGCAAGGATTACATTATCCACCTTATCTTCGATCGTACCGGGCATTCTCATCAACATGGAAACAAAGTCCTTGGAAGCCGCCTTGTAAGAAAGCGGTAGAATAAACTCTTCACAGAATGCATAACGGATCAGTTCGGAGAATGCATAATAATGCTCGTTGCGATAGAACGGATCGTTTTGCAGGAAGGAAATCAAACTGTTCTCAAAACCGGTATTCAGCACTGCATCAAATAACAGGGAATCTTTTCCGGATTTTACGGTAACATTTTCCAAAACACCGTCGGAAGAAGCCATCTTATAAACATTCGGATAAGATTTGATCAGTTTGTTGTTTAATTTCTTTAAGAAACGAACACCTGCAAGGTTTAAGTTTCCGCCGTATTCGTTCGGAAGCCACTCTCCGTCTCTCTTACCGTAATCCAGGTATAAAAGTGCGGATAAATCTGGAATACGGATACCGTCAAAGTGATAGGTATCAATTAAGGAAAGTGCTGCGGAAAGCAGATAACTGGATACAAATCCATTCGAAAAATCAAATGCAAAACCGCCAAAGGTAGGTTTATACATTACACGCTCTTCTGCAGATTCAAATAAGGCTTCTCCGTCAAAGAAATGAAGGCCGATGGAATCGCCTGCAAAATAAGCAATCGGGAAATCAAAGGACACAAAGAGTCCTGCTTCATGAAGCCCTTCGATAAAAGAAGCAAATACTTCATTTCCGCCGAGAGCCTTGCTGACTCCGTAAATACCCAAGATATGCATTCTGTCATTGGACGCAGGTGCATTCTCATAGAATCCCATCAAATGTACGCCTGTATAAGAATAATCCTTGCAGTGCTTTACCAGTACAGGTAATAAATCCATAACGGAAGATGTTTTTTCGTCCATTAAGGAGAATAAATCCACTTCATATAAATGCATCGGATTCTTGGCACTGACTCCGGATTTGGATGCTTTTTTCTTTGCATTCGATGCAGGAGTCTTTACAACTACGCTGTTTTCCTTATTCTGGCATAAAGCAAAAGGATCGGCTTTTTCAAAGCTCTTCGGGCCTTTTCCCTTAATCGAATAACGATATTCACAACCTTCTTTCACACCCGGAACAAAAAGGGCAAACACACCTGTGGATTCATTCTTCTCCATCAGATGGCAGCCTTCCTTGAAGCCGTTAAAATCAGCAAGAATGCTGACTTTTTCAGCTCCAGGAGCATAAACAGTAAACAGTACGCCCGGAATCTTATTCATTTCCGTCACTTTGGAACCGAAGACTTCGGAAAGTCTTTCATTCGTTCCACGCTTCATCGAAGCAACAGCTTTTTCGTCCACATTTACATGAAATGCGTAAGGATCGGCGATGTCGCATTTTTGCGTATTTGCATATTCAACCGTATAGGTATAAGACGTGAAGGTCTCTTTTGTCAAAAATGCGGCATAGAAACCGGACTCGTCCACAAGCTCCATTTCAACCTTTTTGGTCTTCTTGGTAGCTTCGTTATACAGATTTGCGAATACTTTCGTACTTTCCGGGAAATAAGCCTGTAAAATCACTTCTTTTTTGCGCGTATGAAGTCCCAAAACCGTGGAAGGATTTGCACAGTCCGCATATACGATGGATTCAATTTGTTCCCAGTTCATTAAAGCATACTGTTTTTTATTCATGAATATCTCCTTAATGAATCTATTTATTTAATCGAATGAATGAATAATCCGCTGCGAAGTTTCGGCTCAAACCAGGTTGATTTCGGAGGCATCAAAAGATGTGCGTCCGCTACCGCAAAAAGTTCACCGATGGAAGTCGGATACATGCCGAAGGCTACGATACAATCCGAGTTAACTCTTCTCTCCAGTTCTTTGTATCCGCGAATTCCACCGACAAAATCAATTCTCTTATCGGTTTTGGGATCCTGAATGTTCAGAACGGGTCCCAAGATATTGTCCTGAAGAATCGATACATCAAGTCCTTTGATCGGATCGGTACTGGTGTAGTTTTCCTTTGTTTTTAAGGAATACCAGGTTCCGGATAAGAACATGGAAACCTCTCCTTTTGCGGAAGGTTTTACGGCTTCTGCAGACTTTCCTGTGATTTCGTAAACCTCTTCGATTTTTCCGATGAATTCCTCTTCGGAAAGTCCGTTTAAGTCTTTTACAACACGATTGTAGTCCATAATCATAAGCTGTTCATCGGGGAAAAGTACGGATAAGAAGAAGTTAAATTCTTCGTTTCCGTTGAAGTTCGGATTCTCTTCTCTCTTCTTTAAGCCGACTTTAACAGCGGATGCACAACGATGGTGACCATCTGCGATATAGATGTCGTTCATGCCTGCAAAAGCATTCTGAATGATTTCGAGCGAGGAAGGATCGGAAATGATCCATGCTTTATGTGTAATTCCGTCATCTGCGATAAAATCATATACCGGAGCATTTGCTCTGGCTTTCTGTATTTCGTCATCGATTGCTTTATTAAAACGATATGCAAGGAAAATGGGACCGGTCTGAGCTTCCATGGTGCCGACGTGACGGATTCTGTCCACTTCCTTGTCTGCTCTTGTATTTTCGTGTTTTTTGATGATGTTGTTTTGATAATCATCGATGGAAGCACATGCTACGAGGCCGACCTGGGAACGTCCGTCCATAATCAGTTCGTATACGTAATATACAGGTGTGGAATCCTGTACGTACTTTCCTTCTTCCACCTGACTCCAGAATAAATCTCTGGCCTTATCATAAACCTTATCTTCATAAGGACTGGTGCCTTCGGGGAACTGTGTTTCCGCACGATCTATATTGAGGAAAGATAAGGGGTTGTTTGCAACAA
>JAFWTY010000035.1 GCA_017518735.1 Lachnospiraceae bacterium
AATTTGAAGTGAAACACTATGCAGCACTGGCCGTTTTGAAGAAAAGAAGCGATATATAAGAGGTTTAAAATGGGCATTGAATTGAATCCTTGCGGAACAATGGTAATAGAGACAAAGAGGCTGATTTTAAAGCCGTTTGCAAATGACGATGCAGAGTCCATGATGCGTAACTGGGTGGCGGATGACTATGTGCAGGATATGTACGGAGAGCCTGCTTATAAAACACCGGAAGAAGTACGAAAACTCCTGGATAAATACACCGGCGGATACGAAAACGGGAATTATTATCGTTGGGCAGTTATGGAAAAAGAATCCGGAGAATGCATCGGTCAGATTGCGTATTTTTTGGTGGATACAAACAATCATTTCGGAGAAATCGAGTATTGTATCGGAACTGCTTTTCAGGGAAAAGGATATGCGACGGAAGCCACGAAGGCAGTAATCGGATACGGCTTTGATAAGATTGGATTCCATAAGGTTCAAATCTGCTGCAGACCGTCCAACATTGCATCCAAGAAAGTGATTGATAAATGCGGCTTCACTTATGAAGGAACGTTAAGAGATTATTTCTATCGTCACGGTTCTTATGAAGGCAGAATGTTCCATTCCATTTTGAGGGATGAATATGAGGAGGCCGGGAATGATTCAATATGTTAAGGAGATTACTCCGGAAGAATATCTCGAACTTCGAAGAAAAGTTGGCTGGTGTCTTTTTCCCGTTGAAGAAGCAAAGGCCGGAATCGACAACGCGTATTTGGTAATCTGTGCGAGAGACGGTGAGAAAGCAGTCGGCGTAGTTCGTCTCCTTTGGGACGGCGGTTATATCGCAATGCTGTCGGATGTCATCGTGGATCCGGAATATCAGGGACAGGGTATCGGACGTTTTTTGGTTGAGAGTACAATCCGGAGAATGAAGGATGATATGAAACCGGGCTACAAGGTTAAACTGAACTTGATGGCAGCAAAAGGAAAAGAGCCGTTCTACGAGAAATTCGGATTTGTGCAAAGACCGAATGAAAATCTCGGTGCCGGAATGGATCAGTGGTATGAAGTGGAGGCTGATTGAAAGGAAATAAAACAGGGAATAATAAATAACCCGGAAAGGCTGAATGGAGAAACTTGTTGAGAATCCGATAATATGGTAAAATAACCGGGTCTTTCAAAGACGAAAGCATAGGAGTTATACAGAATGTCAAATACCGACCAGTCAAAAATCAGAAATTTTTGCATTGTGGCACATATCGATCACGGTAAATCCACACTTGCGGATCGTATTATAGAGAAAACAGGATTGTTAACTTCCCGTGAAATGCAGGCACAGGTTCTGGATAATATGGATCTGGAGCGTGAGCGCGGAATTACAATCAAGTCTCAGGCAGTACGAACCATCTATAAAGCAAAAAACGGAGAAGAGTATATCTTCAATTTAATCGATACTCCGGGCCATGTGGACTTTAATTACGAAGTCAGCAGATCCCTGGCAGCATGCGACGGCGCAATTCTGGTCGTGGATGCGGCACAGGGAATTGAAGCGCAGACTCTGGCTAATGTATATCTGGCACTTGACCATGATCTGGATGTTTTTCCCGTTATCAATAAAATCGATTTACCTTCTGCGGAACCAGAGAGAGTCATCGAAGAAATCGAAGACGTAATCGGAATTGAAGCACAGGGATGTCCTTTGATTTCCGCGAAAAACGGAATCGGAATCGATGAAGTTCTGGAAGCCATCGTAGAGAAGATTCCCGCACCGAAGGGAGATTCCGAGGCACCATTAAAGGCATTGATTTTTGACTCCTTATATGATTCTTATAAAGGCGTTATTGTTTTCATGCGACTGATGGAAGGTACCATCAAAAAAGGCACAAAAGTGCTTATGATGGCAACCAAAGCAACTGCCGAAGTTGTGGAAGTCGGTTACTTTGGAGCAGGACAGTTTATTCCCTGTGAAGAGCTTTCTGCCGGTATGGTAGGTTATTTTACCGCCTCCATCAAGAACGTAAGAGATACGGCTGTCGGCGATACCGTTACCGATGCCGATAATCCGTGCAAGGAAGCGCTTCCCGGATATAAGAAAGTACAGTCGATGGTTTACTGCGGTGTTTATCCGGCAGACGGAGCAAAGTATCCGGATCTTCGTGATGCACTTGAGAAGCTTCAGCTTAACGATGCGTCATTGAACTATGAACCCGAGACTTCCATTGCATTGGGCTTTGGTTTCCGTTGCGGTTTCCTGGGACTTCTTCACTTGGAAATTGTTCAGGAAAGACTTGAGAGAGAATATAACCTGGATCTTGTGACCACAGCGCCCGGCGTTATTTATAAGGTTCATAAGACGGACGGCACCGTAATCGATTTGACCAATCCGTCCAACTTACCCGATCCTTCCGAAATCGATTTTATGGAAGAACCTGTGGTGAGTGCGGAAATCATGTTAACCACGGAATACATCGGTTCCATTATGGAACTCTGCCAGGAAAGACGCGGACGTTATCTTGGTATGGAATACATGGAAGAGACGAGAGCACTCCTTAAATATGAGCTTCCGCTTAATGAAATCATCTATGATTTCTTCGATGCGCTGAAGTCCAGATCCCATGGATATGCATCATTTGACTATGATTTGAAGGGCTATGAACAGTCGGAACTTGTAAAACTCGATATTCTCGTCAACCATGAAGAAGTGGATGCACTTTCATTTATCGTACATAAGGATACGGCATATGAAAGAGGCCGCAAGATGTGCGAAAAGTTAAAAGAAGAGATTCCGAGACATCTTTTTGAAGTGCCGATACAGGCAGCGGTTGGCGGTAAGATTATCGCAAGAGAGACAGTAAAGGCATATCGCAAGGACGTACTTGCAAAGTGCTACGGCGGTGATATTACCCGTAAGAAGAAACTTCTGGAAAAGCAGAAGGAAGGTAAGAAGAGAATGCGTCAGGTCGGCAATGTAGAGATTCCGCAGGAAGCATTTATGTCCGTATTGAAGTTGGACGAAGGCAAATAAAACGTTTCGTAAGTATTTGTTATTCAAAGAAAAAATGAATCAGAGGCGACCAGAATGAACAATCACAAGGAAGGTGTAAGAGAGATAGCGGTTTATATTCACCTTCCTTTTTGTGTGCGTAAATGTCTGTATTGTGATTTTATTTCGGGATGTTATTCGGAAGAGATTCAGAATAGTTATGTAAACAAATTGTTGCAGGAAATTGACTGGTTTTTTGCTGAAAGAAAGAAAAAGAAGAGCGAAAACATAAGAATTTCGACGATATTCTTTGGTGGTGGGACACCTTCCATATTACCAACGAACGAAATTAATAGAATATTATGTAAACTTAAAGACAATTGCGAGCTAAGTTCAAATGCCGAGATTTCCATTGAAGTAAACCCGGGAACCGTAAAGCTTTCGGACGCGGGAGAGGAGAACAAATTCGAATCCTACCGAAGAATGGGAATTAACCGCATCAGTATCGGTATGCAGTCTGCTTCGGACGATGAATTGAAAACGCTGGGAAGAATTCATACGGCAGAAGAATTTGACGAGACTTATCGGATGGCGATGAAGGCGGGTTTTGATGTCATCAATGTGGATGTGATGTATGCACTTCCGGGACAGAATTATGCCTCTTTTGAAAAGTCGTTACGAAAAGTGGCTGCTCTTGATCCGAAGCCAAAACATATTTCCGCGTACAGTCTGATAGTGGAAGAGGGGACACCGTTTTATGATACGGATTTTCATGCCCTTGGAAAGGACCTTCCGGACGAGGACGAAGAGAGGAGAATGTATGAAGGTGCTGCTGATATTCTGGCGGAATACGGCTATGAGCAGTATGAGATTTCAAACTATTCTCTTCCCGGGTATGAGTGTAAACACAACTGCGCATACTGGACCGGAAAAGAATATGTCGGATTTGGAATTGCGGCGGCATCGCTGATTGATGACATGCGTTTTACTAATACGAAGTCAATGGAAGAATACTTAAATGCGCCGGATTACGAAAGTCTGCTGACACTTCAGACCGATGTGGAGCAGTTATCCGAAACGGATTTGATGTCTGAGTTTGTGATTCTGGGACTTCGCATGAACAGAGGTGTTAAGGATTCTGAATTCTTTGAACGTTTTCAGCTTCATCTTTGGGAAGCCTATGGAGGAATCATTGAAACGCATGTCGGAAATGGTCTTTTATACCGTGCGGAGGATGGCAGCATTTCCCTGACCGGAGAAGGCCGAAACCTGAGTAATTACGTGATGAAGGATTTTTTGTAGGAAGGATACGTTTTATCACGACAAACTTAGAAATGCAATTCGTCTTATTTTACTGACCATTCATCAGGTTTCATTCATTTTCAGAGGTTTTGGTCGTAGAGTTAGAATTGTAAAAAGATTTGTCGGGTAGGTTGGCTTTGAGGCCAAACAATTAATTGATTTGACTGCCCTTAAGGATTTCGAAGGCAAAGGTTTTTCGTTGTCTGCGTTGTTCATCTCGATTTTCCTTATAGCCATATTTCTGGTTTTTATCTTTTCGAGATGATGCATAGAAAAATGAATGATCAGTTGAAACGGTATATAAACAACATCAAGATTGCGTAAGGAGAATTAATTTTGGAAGAAAACAATATCATTACAAAGAAAAAAGGCAAAACAGGATTAATCATCGGAATTATTGCGGCAGTAATAGCAATCATCGGTATCGGAGTATTTCTTTTCATATTTGCAACCGGATCGGATACGAGAAAGGTCAATAAACAGATTGAGTTAGGCGAGAAATACCTGACCGAGCTGGATTACGAGAACGCGATTCTCTGCTACAAAGAAGCTGTTAAAATCGATCCCAAAAACGAAAAGGCCTACCTCGGACTTGCAGAAGCATACCGAATTGCAATCAATCACTTTGAGGAAGAAAAGGATTATGAGAAAGCACTTGAATATGTTGATGATGCTATCGACGATATGAAGGCAGGTGTAATCAACACCAACAGCGATGAGATCAGAGATGCTTTGGACGAATTTAAAGAAAAGAAAGAAGAACTGACCGAGAAAAAAGACGGAAAAGACCAGGAGGATGTAGAAGAGGAAGAGAAAGAGAAAGAGGAGAAAGAACAATCTTCCGATGAGGGAAGTGAAATCCCTGATGATTCGGAGGTCGTTGAAGTACCCATTCCGGATGTGGAAATCCCCTTTGCAGACTGGGGTACACATGATAACCCTGTATTAAATCAGTATTTGGAAAGCCTCGGTTACATATGGGTAACGAAGGATACGGTAAGCCCCGATTCGATTCTTTGGGTAGATGATAATTGCGAAGGCATTTGGACAATGTCCAGGGATTATGGTGTTCTGTATTCCATTTATTTTGGACAGACCGGCCTCATGGAGCATAATACTACGCCAATTTGTTTTTATGTAGGATTTTCGGAAACTCAGGAATACTATTATTGGGAAGAAATTGCTTATGATTCCGAGATACTTCTTAAAGTGGCACAAAAGCATGCACAGATGTTCCCTGAATTCAGTAAGTATCTCGATGAAAGGGGCTGTGCATATGACTCAGATAGTGATGTCTTCTATATTGAAGAAGAGTATTACGATTTGCGTGATGAGTTTTATAACTTCTGCAATGAACAAAACCAATCCAGATAGATTTTTAATATTGTAATGGAGATTTCCACTTGAAAGAAGATGTTGATATAGGTATAATAAAATGTACGGTTGGGAAACCGTATAGGCAAGTATATTTGCCTGTATAGCAAAAATAAATGCAAAGGGGACACAAGTTATGCCTAGAATTGAAGAGATTTTACAGGTTTCCATGGATGCCAGAGCATCCGATATCCATTTGACCGCAGGTCTTCCTCCGAAGATGCGTGTAAACGGACATCTTCTGAATATGGACTTCCCGGTATTAAAACCCGAAGATACCATGGAAATCGTTCGTCAGATTATGACTGACCACCAGAGAGCCATGTTTGAAGAGCGTGGTGAGTTGGATATGTCTTTCGCAGTTACCAATTTAGGTCGTTACCGTGTTAACGTTTTCCGTCAGAGAGGTTCCGTAGCAATGGCAATGCGTGCCGTAAATACGGTTATTCCTTCTCCCGCACAGTTGGGTGTTCCCAATGCTGTTGTAGATTTGTACAACCGTAAGCGTGGACTTGTTCTGGTTACCGGTCCTACCGGTTCCGGTAAGTCAACCACCCTTGCTTCCATTATTGATAAAGCAAACAACAACCGTGATGCTCATATCATCACCCTGGAAGACCCGATCGAGTATTTGCACATCCATAAGGTTGCAATGGTTAACCAGAGAGAAATCGGTTTCGACTCCATGAGCTATGCAAATGCTCTTCGTGCAGCACTTCGTGAAGACCCCGATATCATCCTCGTAGGTGAGATGCGTGACTACGAAACCATTTCCGTAGCCGTAACCGCAGCAGAAACCGGACACTTGGTATTGTCCACCCTGCATACCATCGGTGCTGCATCCACCATCGACCGTATCATCGACGTTTTCCCGCCTCATCAGCAGCAGCAGATTCGTGTACAGCTTGCTAACGTACTTGAGGCAGTTATTTCCCAGCAGCTGGTTCCTACGGCAGACGGCCGTGGCCGTGTTGCAGCATTCGAAGTAATGCTTGCTAACCACGCTGTACGTAACCTGATTCGTGAAGGTAAGTCTCACCAGTTAATGTCCATCATGCAGACCAACCGTCGTGCCGGCATGGTTACCATGGACGAAGCACTTACCGAACTTTATCTCGAAGGAAAGATCGATCAGGAAAACCTTGTAGAATTCGCACAGGATCCAATCGGTATGATCCAGAAACTTGGTTTAAAGGGTGTAACCGTTACCAACTAAGTCTTTTATTCAAAATGATTCTTACGCGGGGCGGACATCATGTCTGCCCCGTTATTTTTTCAAAAATTCATTCACAATTCCCGATTTTAAATAAATAAGAATACCGCACAAGTTTTTTGTGTGTCTTTTTGCTATCTGTTTTTTAGCTCAATCAGTCTCTTTTTATATCAATAATTTCCGATTCTTTGTTTCATTCCCGATTCACATTTATATCACACAGTAATTAAGGAGGTTTTATGTTCAGTGTCATTATGTCTTCGGCAATTGTAGGTATTCGCAGTTTTCCGGTAAGGGTAGAAGTGGATGTATCGAACGGATTACCGGGTTTTGATATCGTAGGTCTTCCGGGAGGGGAAGTGAAAGAAGCCAAGGAAAGAGTACGCGTGGCTTTGAAAAATATCGGATTTACCATGCCACCCAAAAAGATTACGGTGAACCTGTCACCGGCCAACATCCGTAAAACAGGTACGGCGCTGGATCTTCCGATTGCAATCGGTATATTGACTTCCATGGAAGTATTACAACCGGAGCAGGTATCGGGTTATCTGTTTATCGGAGAACTCGGTTTAAATGCGGAGATGAAATTCACAAGCGGAGTTTTGCCGAGTGCCGAGATGGCAAAAGAAATCGGGCTAAAGGAATGCATTGTCCCGAAAGTGAATGAAACCGAGGGCGGGGTCTTATCCGGTATCCGCGTGATAGGGTTTTCCAATCTTCAGGATATCATGAATTATCTTCTGGCAGACGATAAAACAAGGAAGTCCTACCGGTGCCCGAAAATCAATCCGGAAAAACTACTTCGAGACAGCAGGACGAATGAAGGGGAGGATTTTTCCGAAGTAAAAGGTCAGGAAGTGGTGAAACGTGTGGCAGAAATAGCGGCTGCAGGATTTCATCACTTTATGATGATCGGACCGCCCGGGGCCGGTAAAACCATGATTGCCAAGAGAATTCCTTCCATCCTTCCGCCGATGACCGTAAAAGAAAGTCTGGAGGTATCGGAGATTTACAGCATCAAGGGACTTTTGTCAGAGGTAAATCCGTTGATCACAAAACGTCCTTTTTGCGCACCGCATCATACGGCGACCGTACAGGCTCTTACAGGCGGAGGAAGAAATATCAAACCGGGACTGATTTCCATGTCGCACAGGGGAGTATTGTTTCTGGATGAGGCACCGCATTTTACAAAAGAGGCTTTGGAAGTATTAAGACAACCCCTGGAAAACAGAACGATAGAAGTATCCAGAGTAAACAGTAATACAGTCTATCCGGCAGATTTTATGTTGGTCATCGCAAGTAATCCATGTCCCTGCGGTTATTATCCGAACCGAAACAAGTGCAGGTGTACGGAAAGCGAAATCAGGCGCTATATGTCGCACCTTTCCGGTCCGATCATGGATAGAATAGATCTGACTGTCTATGCCTCTGCCATCTCTTTGAAAGAACTGAAAGAAGACGGCAGGACATGTGAAGACAGCAAAACTATCCGGGATCGAATCGAGGTGGCAAGAAGGATGCAGAGAAAACGTTTTGGAAACTCCGGAATCAATTTCAATTCCGAGATGGGTACGAAAGAAATCGAAGAATACTGTGTTCTGGATCAAAAAGCACAGATTCTTATGGAGAAAGCATTTGAAAAACTGTCGTTAAGTGCCCGTGGCTATCATAAAATTCTGAAAGTTTCCAGAACCATAGCGGATCTGGAAGAAAGCAAACTAATTACCGCAAAGCACATTACGGAAGCAATAGGTTACAGAAAGAGGGAAGAAGAATGATGATAGAGAATGAATTGGAAAACAGCATTGCAAGAGCCCTATATGCGGTTTCGGGAATCGGTTCCAAGAGCCTGAAGCGTTTATATGCAGAAACCGGAAGTGTGGAAGGAATATTGCAACTGACAGAACAAAGAATCACGGAACTCATCAAGAAAGAAGAGTTAACGCCTATATTAAATGAGTACCGGTCCGATAAAAAAGCATTGTTCGAGCGTATGCGAAAATACCGTAAAACGCAGGAAGAGAAAGGAATTCATTTTGTTTCGATCGGAGAGGAGGCATATCCGAAAAGACTCAGAGAACTCATCGATGCACCTTTCGGAATCTATTATATGGGTTCACTGCCTGAGGAAGATACACCTACGGTTTCGATCATCGGAGCAAGAGAATGTTCGGAATACGGAAAGAAAGCAGCAGAATTATTCGGAAAAACTTTGGCAGGATACGGTGTTTCCATAATCAGCGGAATGGCAAGAGGGATTGATGGGATTTCACAAAGTGCAGCACTATCCGTTGGCGGGAAATCATATGGAATTCTGGGTTGCGGAGTGGATGTTGTCTATCCGAAAGAGAATCTGAAACTATACGAGGCATTGAAGAAGAACGGAGGCGTTATTTCGGAATTTTTGCCCGGTCAGGAACCAAAAGGAAACTTCTTTCCGATGCGAAACAGAATCATCAGCGGACTCGCTGATGTCCTTTTGGTTGTGGAAGCAAGACAGAAGAGCGGAACATACATAACCGTTTGTCAGGCGCTGGAGCAGGGAAAGGAGATTTTTGCGGTTCCGGGACGCATTACGGATGGACTGAGTGACGGATGTAACAGGCTGATTGCCCAGGGGGCCGGAATCGCATCGGATCCAATGATGATTCTGGATGCCTTAAATATTCGTGCGGACAGAATACCTTCCGGAGAAATGGCAGAGCAGGGGAATAAGGAGAAATCATCGAAGTCCGGAATATTAAGGGTTTTGGAAGATACACCGAAAAGTATAGAGGATATTCAGGAGTCTCTAAAGAATCTCGGAATTGATATCTCCAACACGGATCTGCTCTGTGAACTGACGAATCTATGTATCGAGCAACTGGTGGAAGGAATCGGCAATTATTATCGAAAAATAGGTTAAATCCATATTTTTTGGCTTGAAAAAATGAAACGTTTCGTATAAACTATAACAGAGTTATTTTGTTTTAGTTTATTTTAGGAGGAATAGATTATGATTTCTGCCGGTGATTTTAGAAACGGTATAACTGTTGAGATTGAAGGAAATGTATTTCAGATTGTAGAATTCCAGCATGTAAAACCCGGAAAGGGAGCTGCTTTTGTTCGTACAAAACTGAAAAATATCAAGAACGGTGGCGTAGTGGAAAAAACTTTCAGACCTACTGAAAAATTCCCTCCCGCACGTATTGACAGAAAAGATATGCAGTATCTGTACGCAGACGGTGATATGTTCAACTTCATGGATACCGAATCCTATGAGCAGATTGCACTGAGCGCAGACGAAGTTGGCGATGCATTAAAGTTTGTAAAAGAGAATGAGATGGTTAAGGTTTGCTCCCATAACGGAAGCGTATTCGCAATCGAGCCTCCTCTTTTCGTAGAACTTGAGATTACCGAAACGGAACCCGGATTCAAGGGTGATACCGCTACCGGTGCAAACAAGCCCGCTATCGTTGAAACAGGCGCACAGGTTAACGTACCTTTATTTGTTGAAATCGGAGACAAGATTAAGATTGACACCAGAACCGGTGAGTACTTATCCAGAGTATAATCGAAATCCTATCCAATAGCTTTGTAAGGCAGTGAACGAAAGTCACTGCCTTTTTTATTTCTATTTTTCTGTTATTTCTAACATTCTAAATCACATCTATTATCACATCAAAGAAAGGAAAACCACATGAGCGAATTAAAAAATGAATTAAGTTATGAAGAGTTTCAGGATGTCCTGAAGGAAAAGGTCCAGAACAAACTGGATGAGAGAATTGCGGTAGGAATTACGGATGTCATGAAAAACAACGGCGTTGTATTGAAGGGAATGACATTCAGCAAGGAAGGAGAAGGAATCTCTCCGACAATCTACCTGGAACAGTATTACGTGGCATATAAGAAAGGAGCCGATTGGGCGGAACTGGTTCGCAAAATCGTGGATATCTTTCATCTCGGTGCCAAGAATGAGTTTTTTGATCTACAGGCCTTTTTAGATTTCGAAAGAGCAAAGGAGCATATTGTATACAAACTGGTGAATTACGAGAAGAACAAGGAGCTTCTGGAGAAGATTCCGCATCGTCAGTTTTTGGATATGGCAGTCGTATATTATTATCTGGTGGAGACGGAGGAGCTGAGCAACGCCACAATTCTTATCTACAACAATCATCTGGAAAACTGGAATGTGACGGCGGAAGAACTCGATGCAATTGCGAAAGAGAATACTCCGAAGCTGTTAAAGGAAGACCTTCGGTCCATGACGGAAGTAATCCGGGAACTGCTTCGAAAGAAAGGAATTCCGGAAGAGGAGATTTTTACGGAGGAACCCGAAGAAGAGGTTATGTATGTTTTAAGTAACAATACCCAGGTTTTCGGAGCCGCAGCCATTCTGTATTCCGGTGTGCTGAAGGCTTTTGCGAAAAAGGTGAAAAAAGATCTTTTGATTCTTCCGAGTTCCGTACACGAAGTAATCATTCTTCCAAAAAGCGACGACATGAACGTGGAAACGCTTCGCCAGATGGTCATGGAAGTTAATTCCACACAGGTGGAAGAAGTGGAAGTTTTGTCCGATAATGTCTATTGTTATGAGAGAAAAACAGACGCATTGACATTCGCGAAAAACATCGCGTAATCAATGAAAAACACTGCAAGGCAGGAATGAAGGAAGCCCTTTGTTCCTGCCTTGTTTAGTCTTTACAAAAAAAATCGAATATGGTAAAATTCAAGGGCTGTGTAATAATTTTGTAACAATTACAGGTTTGCACTCGTAGTCTAACGGATAGAACGATGGCCTCCGACGCCGTTAATGCAGGTTCGATTCCTGTCGAGTGCATTTTTTATCGAAGATAAACGTAATATAAGAGTATAGATAGCATTATGAGAAGAGAAAAGAAGAGTTTAAAAACAAAAATATTGGATTATCTGAGTCGCAATTATTTCCTTGTTGCAACACTTGTGTTTGTCATTTGCGTTGCAGTCGTTGCACTCGTGGTATTTAAGATTGCCGAAGTAAGGGATGAAAAGGCCAGAGAGCAGGAAAAACAGGCCCATACCGGAGAAGAACTGTCTCCGGACGGAAGAGATTATGCACTGGAAGTGGATGCTTATCCGGAAATCAAGGAAGTCATGGTGGAATACCACAATGCGCTTGCCGATTACAATGAAGAGACCATCAAAAAATATCTCATGTACGTAAACCAGAACGATCTCGATCTGATTGAGATTAAGAGCGAATATATCGAGAAATACGACAATATCGTTTGCTATACCCAGAAAGCGGAAGCGGAAGGTGCTTATTATGTCTATGTTTCCTATACGTTGAAACTGGACAATTTCGCACATAAGATGCCCGGTGTAATCGGTTTTTATTACTGCCCGGATGAAGAGGGAAATCCCAAAATCTGCCGCCAGACCGATATCTCTGAAGATGTTCTGACAGACTTTTATGTAGCATATTCCAAGCAGGATGTGCAGGACTTATACAATCAGGTAACCCATGATTACAATGAGGTTTTGGACGCGGATGAACAACTGAAAACCTATATGGCAGGTTTTGATGAGATGGTTAACCGCGAAATGGTCAAAAGAGTAGCTCTGCGCGAAGCAACGGAAGAACATTCCGAGGTTCCGAGTGAAGAAACGACCGAGCCGGAAGAGAATACGACTTATCTGGTTGAGCCTACGACGACCGTAAATGTCAGAGGTTCCGCTTCCGAAAAGGGAGAGGTAAAAGGTCAGGTCGGTCCCGGTACCCAGCTTACCTGTGTGGAAGAAATGATCAACGGCTGGACACACGTTATTTATAATGGTGCAGACGGTTATATCCGAAGCGATTATTTAAAGAAAGTAGGAGAAGGCGATTCGAACACCGTTACCGTAAAGGAAAGCGTCAATATCCGTGAACAGGCTTCCATGGATTCGAAGGTAATTGCACTTGCTCAGGCCGGAACACAGCTTGAACTGATCGAACGTCTCGACGGCTGGTGCAAGGTGAAATATAACGGCCAGACAGCATATGTAAAATCCGAATATGTGCAATAGTTTTTTGCTTTAAAAATACGAAAAATCAAAACTTTATGATATAATAAAAGGGCTTGTGAAAAGCCCTTTTTCATTTGGAAAAAAGAGAAGCCGGAGAGGGAAATGGAGCAGATTCGAATCAACAAATTCATAAAGGAATGCGGAGTTGCTTCCAGACGTGAGGCTGACGTTTTCGTAGAGGAAGGCAGGGTTTCTGTGAACGGAAATACCGCCACTCCGGGAATGATGGTTTCCGATACCGATGAAATAAAGGTGGACGGTAAAATCATACAACGGTTGAACGAAAAACACGTGGTTGCATTTTATAAACCCGTCGGCGTTGTCTGTACAAAGAAAGACGAACATGCAAAAGTAACACTCCAAGACGTCTTTTCCTATCCGGTTACATTAACCTACGCCGGTCGTCTGGATAAGGACTCGGAAGGATTACTGATCATGACGGATGACGGCGAGCTTGTGGAAAAAATGATGAGAGGCCGTTACGGACATGAGAAAGAATATGTCGTAAAACTGAAACGTGAAGTGACAGAGGAATTTCTGAAACGTTTTGAAAAAGGGGTTTATTTAAAAGAGCTTGAGGTTACGACAAGACCCTGTAAGATCCGAAAAACAGGCCCGAAAGAAGTACGGGTTATTCTGACTCAGGGGTTAAACCGTCAGATTCGAAGAATGTGTATGGCGCTTGGAAACGAAGTAAAAGAGCTTAAGAGGATTCGCGTGGTCAACATCCTTTTGAATGATTTAAAACCCGGAGAATACAGGGAACTTACGGAAGCTGAATTAAAGGAATTATATCGCATTTTGGAAATAAAAAGGTGAGCTATGTACGAAGAACAGCAGAAACGAATGAGAGAACTTCATAAGGTTTTGAAAGAAGCCTCACAGGCATATTATGCCAAGGATGAAGAGATTATCAGCAACTTTGAATATGACAAACTCTATGATGAACTGGTGAGTCTGGAAGAAGAAACAGGGATTGTTTTATCCGGAAGTCCGACGGTGGAAGTCGGATATGAGGCCGTGGATTTTCTGCCGAAGGAAAAACATGCTTCGCCGATGCTTTCCCTTGCAAAAACGAAAAGCCGCGATGAACTGGCGGACTGGCTTTTGGACAAAGAGGGGTTACTTTCCTGGAAACTGGACGGACTGACTATTGTTTTGACCTATGAGAATGGAAATCTCTCCAAGGCGGTAACAAGAGGAAACGGTGAAATCGGAGAGATTATCACTCCCAATGCAAAGATGTTTTTGAATTTACCGCTTAAGATTCATTATACCGATACCCTGATCCTTCGCGGCGAAGCGGTAATCGGATACAGTGACTTTGAAAAGATCAATGCTTCCATCGAAAACGAAGAGGAGAAGTATAAGAACCCTCGAAATCTTTGCTCCGGAAGTGTCAGACAGTTAAACAACGAAATCACCAAAAAGAGAAATGTTCGATTCTTTGCATTTAATCTGGTTTCCGCGCCGGGCGTGGATTTTGAAAATTCGAGAGAGAAACAGATGGAATTCTTGGAAAGCCTCGGATTTGAGACGGTTTATCGTGTGCGTGTGAACAAAGCCACGATTAAAGAAAAGATTGAATGGTTTGAAAAAGAAATCGCAACCTACGACATTCCTTCGGACGGTCTGGTATTAACCTATGATGATATTGCCTATTCCGCATCTCTGGGAAGAACCGCCAAGTTTCCTCGTGATTCGATCGCATTTAAATGGCAGGATGAAGTGGCACAAACCACGTTAAAAGAAATAGAGTGGTCGCCTTCGCGTACCGGCCTGATCAATCCGGTGGCGATTTTTGAAAGCGTTCAGTTGGAAGGAACCACGGTTTCTCGTGCTTCGGTACATAATATTTCCGTAATGCGTTCCCTGAAACTCGGAATCGGAGATCAGATTACCGTGTACAAAGCAAATATGATTATTCCGCAGATTGCGGAGAATTTGACCTGCTCGGACAATGTCGAAATTCCGAAGACCTGTCCGGCCTGTGGCGGTGCGACCGAAATAAGAGAAGTGAACGAGGCACAGACTCTGGTATGTACAAATCCGGAGTGCCCGGTGAAACAGTTGAAGGCTCTTTCTTTGTTTGTCAGCCGTGAGGCCTTAAACGTCGATGGCCTTTCCGAGATGACACTGGAGAAATTTGCGGAGAAAGGAATCATACGCGAATACGCGGATCTGTTCCGCCTTGACAGACATAAAAGTTCAATTGTTTGTATGGAAGGATTCGGCGAAAAATCCTATGAGAACCTTGTGGCAAGCGCAGATAAAGCCAGAAAAACTACACTTGCAAGGCTTCTTTACGGTCTTGGAATCGGTGGAGTAGGCGTAGCAAATGCAAAACTGATTGCCAGACATTTTGACGACGATCTGGATAAATGCATTTCGTCAACGGAAGAGGAAATCAGTGAAATTGAAGGTGTCGGACCGGTAATCGGAAAGAGTTTTACCGAATACTTTAAGAACCCCGTTAAAGTGGCACAGTTAAACGAAGTGCTATCCGAGATTACTCTGGAAAAGACGGTTGTTGACCAAAGTGCGCAAACTCTGAAAGGAATGACCTTCGTAGTGACGGGTTCACTGAACCATTTCAAGGACAGAGCAGCGTTGAAGGAACGTATTGAAGAAAAGGGCGGCAAGGTCTCCGGAAGTGTGTCTTCGAAGACAGAGTGCCTGATTAACAATGACGTGACTTCTTCAAGCAGCAAAAACAAAACCGCGAAGGAATTAAACATCCCGATTTTGTCGGAAGATGACTTTTTAGAGAAGTATGGAATTCCTGCCGATTTTTGATGGAAAACGGAATGATAAAAAAGCCTGAAAACGTTGAAAGAAAGGCAAAAAAGTGATACAATAAATCGTTGTGATTTTGACGGAAATAATACAAGGGGAATGGTTTTAAAAAATGCCGATTCGTATACAAAACGATTTACCTGCAAAGGAAATCCTGGAAAATGAAAATATCTTTGTGATGGATGAGGACAGAGCGATTCATCAGGACATTCGTCCCCTGAAGGTCGTTCTCTTAAACATCATGCCTTTGAAAGAGGAGACGGAGTTAGCAATTCTTCGTCTGCTTTCCAATTCTCCGCTTCAGACCGATTTGACATTTCTCACTATGAAGAGTCATGAATCCCAGAATACATCTGCGTCTCATTTGAATAAATTCTATTGTTATTTTGATGAGATCGAGAATCAGAAGTTTGACGGTATGATTATTACCGGAGCACCGGTGGAGCAGTTGGAGTTTGAAGAAGTTGACTACTGGGATGAACTCTGCCGGATTATGGAGTGGACCAAAACCAATGTTACTTCTACCTTCCACATCTGCTGGGGTGCTCAGGCCGGACTCTATTATCATTTCGGATTACAAAAGAAAATGCTTCCAAAGAAACTTTCCGGTATTTACTGGCATCGTGTGATGAAAAGAAAAGAGCCACTCGTTCGCGGTTTTGATGATGAATTCTATGCTCCGCACAGCCGTTATACGGAAGTTCCCGCCGAGGATATTCATAACTGCCCGGCACTTAAAGTGCTGGCGGAATCCGATGAAGCAGGTGTCTTCCTTTGCATGACGGAAGACGGAAAGCAGATTTTTGTAACCGGTCATCCCGAATATGACCGTTACACACTGGATTACGAATACAAGAGAGATATGGATAAGGGAATCAATCCCGATATTCCGGTGAATTATTATCCGGACAACAATCCGGAGAACAAGCCGTTGCTTTTATGGAGATCCCACAGTATGAATCTCTATACAAACTGGCTGAACTACTATGTATATCAGGTAACTCCTTACGAGTTATAAGATCAAAGGAACTGGCGCTTAGATGGAACACTTTCTGGCAAAAATGGAAAGAAAATTCGGTAAATACGCAATCCGTAATTTGCCGTTATATTTAATCATCTGTTATGCATTCGGGTATATCATGAATTATGTGAAACCCGAATGGATTTACGTGGTGAACTTAAACCCGCATGCGATTCTGCATGGCCAGGTATGGAGACTGATTTCCTGGATCCTGGTACCGGAAGATACGTCCCTGATTTTCATTATAATCGTCTTGTATTTCTATTATTCCATCGGTCGAACTCTTGAGAAAACGTGGGGCAGTTTCCTTTTTGATGTTTATTTCTTTACCGGCTTTATCATGACCATCCTCGGAGCATTCGGTCTCTATATCTATTTCCAGACTGCCGGAAAAGATTTCATCACCGTTTTCGATACAATGAATACCATGTATAGCGGCACATGTCCCGCGTTATACGGCGGACACAAGGCTTATACGATGATAGCGAATTCGTTCAGTACGTATTATATCAATCTGTCCATTTTCCTGGCATTTGCCATTACCTATCCCGAGGTAAGAGTATATATCTTCTTCATCATTCCGGTGAAGGTAAAAGTTCTTGGTATTATTTATGTGGCGCTCCTCGGTGTTAATGTTGCCATGACATTTATCGGCGGAATCCGGACGCTCGGAACGGAACTCGGCATCATGCTTGGCGTTATTACGCTTGTATCGGTCGGAACGTCGCTCTTAAATACGTTTTTGTTTTTCCTTTATTCCAAACGCGGCAGATACAAGTCGCCGAAGGAAATTAAGAGACAGCATGATTACAAGGTAAAAATCAAAGCAGCTGCCAGACAGACACACCATAAATGTGCTATTTGCGGACGGACGGAAGAGTCAAACCCGAATCTGGCTTTCCGTTACTGCTCCAAATGCAACGGTAATTACGAATACTGTTCCGAGCATTTATTTTCCCATCAGCATGTAAAGTAAAATTTGCTTTGAATTCGGAGATTACATATGAACGAAGAAGAAGTTTTCCGTGAGGAACTTGCAAAAATAAAAGAAATGATACAGTCCGGCGAAGGCGAACTTTCGAAGGAGACCGTGAAGGAAGTTTTTTCCAGAATGGATCTTGATGAAAGCCAGCTGGAAATGATTATGGAGTACTTAAAGGGAAAGCTGGACGGAGACGATGAGGAAGGTTCGGAAGAGAAGGAACTTGCTTCTGAAGACTCCAAGTATCTTTCCTTGTATCTGGAAGAGATCAGGGGGTTGAAAACCCTTACGGACGGCCAGAAGAGAGCCCTTTTCATGGCTGCCGTGAACGGAGAAAAACCTGCCAAAGAGGAACTGATGGAAGGCCTTCTTACCCAGGTTGTCGATATTGCAAAAATGTATGCCGGTCAGGGAGTTCCTATGGAGGATCTGATCGGAGAAGGAAATGTAGCCCTTGCCGTTTCCATGGAGGTCATCGAGCAGGAAGATGATCCGAAAGAAGCGGAAGAGATGGTTGCAGCCATGATCATGAAGGCAATGGAAGAACTGGTGAATGAAGACAGTCTTTCCAAAGATGCTTTTGAAGAATGGGCCGAAAAGGCAAACGAAGTACTGGATAAAGCGGAAGAGATGTCCAAAGAACTCCTTCGTAAGGTGACGATTTCCGAACTTTGCAATGAGGCCGGTTTTACGGAAGAGTTTGTCAGGGAAGTCATCAATGTAACCGGCGGAAAGATTGAATATTTGGATTTGGAGAACAATTCATGAAAGATACCGTGGACCGCTCATTTAAATATGTGATGCAGGATACGGCGAAGTTCTATGTCGGCGGTCGTATGACCTATGAGGAAATGATTTCCTGGGATGATGTCCCGTTTAAGATCAAGGCCATAGTGAATAAAGAACTGATTCCGGCTGCCGGTCGGGACGACATTACGCTGGAAGATCACTTCCGCATGATCGATACAAATTCTTTTGTGTATCAGGTTTTCAAAACCCTGAAGACAAAGATTAAAGTGCATGTGCCGGTCGTAAAAGAAGGAAAGAAGGGCAGAAGTGTGAAGTACGACTGCAAAATCCTTTCACCGGACGATTACATCAAACTCCTTCATGAAGAAACGGAAGAGATGTTGGATGAAGAAGGAAAGATTATCAAGCCGGTTACGGAAGAAATATCCTTCTCCAAGCTTGCCGTAATGGTATTTCATTGATAATTCGGAATGAAATTTCATCGCTTCGGGCATTGTGAATAAAAATCTGACTTTCAAAATGTGAATAATGACGAATCGCCATACGAAAAACAAATACACTTTTCGTTATGATAAAATAGGATTATCTGGGGGATTTTCGATTCGTCAAATGAAATAATAAAGGTGCTATTACCACATGGGGAACACAGAAAACGATAATGTAAATACGGCATCCGGCGAGATCGCGAGTTTAAGCGAACAAACGGAAAAGAAGCCGGAGAAAAACCAGAACAGTTATCTGAAACTGAGGTATTATTTAGTTATTGAGAATGTATTGATTGCTCTTGCATTCAGTCTTTTTATTGTCTTTTATTTTAACTGTACCAGCCTTGGAACCGTTACGATTTGGGCATGGCTTTTCCTTGCTCTCGGTATCGGACTTCTTGTCTGCGGTCTGGTCATCTTTTTCAAAATCGTCAAAACCTTAAGTCGAAAAGATCTTCCTGTTTATCACAATTTCCTGGAAGATGAAAATGTCGATCCGGAAACGGGTCTGTATTACTATGATGTTTTTGCTTCCGAAGTGGAAGATGCGATGCAGATTTCTTTGATCAACTGCTACCTGGCATCCTTCCAGCTGGAAGGTTTTGAACACCTTCGTCACTTCGTAGGTTTCCAGAAGGCAACGGAGACTATGGCCGAGATCGGAGAAGTATTCCGTAACAACGGCGCTGAAATGATGGGCCACCGTGTAATCTGCGGCAGCCGTTCCAGTCATGAATTCATGCTCTTTATTTCGGAGTGTGACGACGTAAAGGAAGTACGCCAGTTCTTAAATAAGATCATGAACGAGATCAACGTGATTCTGCTTCGTCTTCCCACGGCAGAGACCTTCACGGCATATTGCGGTTTTGCCTGCTATGATACGCATGCACGCACCTTTGATGAACTTGTAAAATATACCGGTTTTGCGGTTACCGAAGCCGGAATGTTCCATAAAGTCGAGCCTCACATCTTCTCACCGGATGCTTATAAGCGTCAGGAAAACGAGTACTTAAAGGACGACAAAATCCGTAAGATTCTCGATCACAATGAACTTCATTACAACTTCCAGCCAATCGTAAGTGCTAAGACCGGTAAGATTTTTGCATATGAAGCATTGATGCGCACGAAGAAGGAAATCGGTCTGGAACCGACGGACGTGCTGGAACTTGCTGCACGTCAGGATCGTCTGTATGAAGTGGAACATTATACCTTCTTCAACGTTATCAAGATCATGCAGGAGCATTCCGAAACGTTTGAAGACAGAAAACTGTTCTTGAACAGTATTCCCACGGTTATCATCAAAGAAGGCGAATTTGACGAACTGATTGACCAGTACGGCGATTTAATGAAGCACCTTGTAATAGAGATTACCGAGAACGGTATGCAGTCGGAAGAGTCCTGTAAAGCCGTTCACAAGTATATGAAAAAATCCGGTTGCGAACTTGCACTCGACGATTACGGAACCGGTTATTCCAATGTAACGACGCTTTTGAATAACTCGCCGCATTATTTGAAACTGGATCATTCCATCATTATGGGTATCGATTCCGACTCGAAGAAGCAGCACCTGGTTTCCAACTACATCAATTTTGCAAACAATCATAACATGATGATTCTTGCGGAAGGTGTGGAAACCGCAGAAGAGTTACAGATGGTTATTCAGCTCGGCTGTCACTTGATTCAGGGCTTCTATACGGGCCGTCCCAATGCGGATATTCAGGACAGCATTGCCAAGTCCATTGAGGATGAAATTCTTGCCATCAACTTAAAACTTGCAAAACTTGCTGTGGAAAGCAAGGTTTACGAAGCTTCGAATTATGACAATATTTCCCTGATCGGACTTGCCCTGGATTATTATTCCCAGATTCATATCAAAGAATCCGCCGTTCGAATTGTGGGTGATAAGAACCGCGAAGTTTCCATGGAAATCCGAGTCGGCGATAACGTAAAGACGAATCTGTCGATTCGTGACGTGAAGATGAGAGGCCGTTCCAATCCGGTTATCTGGATCGGAGAAAACTCTCAGGTTATCCTCAATATTGAGGGAGACAACCATTTCTACTTTGAAGGAATTCGTGTTCCGAAGAGCGCAAAACTGATTATTCAGGGTAGCGGTAATCTGACGGTTCATGTAGATCATAATAACGGTATCGGTATCGGATGTGCACTTTCCGAACCTTACGGAAGCATCCTGTTTGAACAGGAAGGCACGATTCGTGTTGAGAGTAACTCGGATACGGCAATCGGTATCGGTGGTATTTTTGCAGATGAGAACAGTGAAATCAAGATGTCTTCCGGTTCGTTTGAGATTCTTGCAAACGGTTCGAAGAGTGTCGGAATCGGTTCCATGGAAGGCTATACCAAACTGATTCTGGATCGTTGCCGCATCAGTATTTATGCATCCGGTGCAGATACGGTCGGTATCGGATCGTTTGGCGGAAAAGTCGATATTTCCTCCATTGCGGATATTGAACTTGAAGTATCCGGAAGCAATGCAACCGGTATCGGATGTCTGTATGACAGAGATGGTTCAATCGCAATCAATGACGGTATGATTTCTCTTACCAACCATTGTATGAACGGTGTCGGAATCGGTTCCATGAACGGTAATCTGGATATCCAGTTGTACGGAGAAGAAGTTTTTGTTTATGCGGAAGGTTCGGAAGTCGGCGGTATCGGAAACTACCGCGGAGCCGGAAATGTATATATCCGTAACGGAGCCATCTTAAAGGTAACCCTAATGGCTGCTCTGCCGATCGCACTCGGCGGTATCAAGGGTCGACTTGAGATTACGGGCGGTAACATTTACGCCGATCTGGAGGGCTGTCCTCAGCCGGTTAATACCTACGATACACCGGTATATCACAGGGTGATTTCCGACGAAGACTTCTACTGTAAGAAGATTGAAACGGAGCAGGGTATTTATCAGTATGTGGCTAATTCCTCCAACCGTTTTGATGATCTCCACATTTACCTTCCGAAAGAATGTAAGGAAATGAATTTACAGTTATAGTGAAATTACCGAGTAGGGCGGTTTTCCTCCCTACTCGATTTATGCTTATACGAAAGGATGATTGGCATGAAGGGTACGATTCCTGAAACATATGAAATCATAGAAGATCGTTTTTCCAAAGATTTAAATTCCGCAGTGATGCTGCTTCGTCACAAAAAGACCAAAGCCAGAGTGGCACTGATTTCCAATGACGATGACAACAAAGTATTCTATATCGGATTTCGTACTCCCGTGAATGATTCTACGGGTGTTCCGCATATTATCGAGCATTCCGTGCTCTGCGGATCCGATAAATTTCCGATTCATGATCCTTTCGTGGAACTTGCGAAAGGCTCTTTGAATACATTTTTGAATGCAATGACTTTCCCTGACAAAACGGTTTATCCGGTTGCAAGTTGCAACGACAAGGATTTTCAGAACCTGATGCATGTCTATCTGGATGCGGTTTTTCATCCGAATATTTATAAGCATCGTGAGATTTTTGAACAGGAAGGCTGGCGTTACGAACTGGACAGCCCGGAAGGTGAACTTAAAATCAACGGTGTCGTTTATTCCGAAATGAAGGGTGTATTCTCTTCCGCGGAAGATGAAATGGAACGACAGATGATGAATTCCTTGTTCCCGGACGTGACGTACGGAAAAGAGTCCGGCGGAGATCCCGATGTGATTCCCAGTCTTACATACGAGCAGTTTCTTGAATTCCATCAAAAATACTATCATCCCACCAACAGCTATATTTATCTGTATGGCGATATGGATATGGGTGAGAAGCTTGATTTTATTGACAGAGAGTATTTATCCAACTACGACTGTCAGCCGGTAAATTCCGTAATTGAACTACAGAAATCATTCGATCAGACGATTGAGAAGACAATTCAGTTACCGGTTACGGACGAAGAAGGAGAAGAGGACGGTACCTTTTTAACGTACAATGTGGTTATGGGAGAAAGTACCGACCGCGAATTGTATACAGCCATTAAAATTCTGGATTATGCCATCTGTTCGGCACCCGGTGCTCCCATAAAGAAAGCATTGATTGAAAAAGGAATCGGAAGTGACGTGTATTCCACCTATGAGAACGGAATCCGTCAGCAGTATTTCTGTATCGTGGCAAGAGATACCAATCCGGATTGTAAGGAAGAATTTATTTCGACGATTAAAGAAGAACTTGAGAAAATCGTGAGAGAAGGTTTCCCGAAGAAGGCACTTCGTGCTGCTATTTCAAGAATGGAATTCCAGTATCGTGAGGCGGATTTCGGTTCCTATCCGAAAGGACTGGTATACGGTCTTCAGATGCTTGATTCCTGGCTTTATGATGATACAAAACCCTTCCTTCATGTGGAAGCGGATGAGACTTTCCGTATCTTAAAAGAAAAAGTGGAAACAGGTTATTATGAGGAACTGGTTTCGAAATACCTTTTGAATAACCCTCATTCCACGATTGTAGTCGGAGTACCGAAGGCCGGCTTAAGTCTTAAGAAGGAAGAGGCTTTAAAACAGAAACTGGCCGATTATAAGAACAGCTTGTCCGAAGAGGAAATCGCAAAGATTGTCCGGGACGGAGAGAGATTAAAGACATATCAGGAGACTCCGGATTCAAAAGAAGACTTAGACACTATTCCGTTGCTTTCCAGAGAAGACTTAAGAAAAACGATTCTGCCTTTGACATACCGAATCGGAGAAGCGGACGGATCGAAGATTCTGTATCATGATCTTTTTACAAGCGGAATAGCCTATATTACGGTACTTTTTGATTGTAAGAAACTTCCTTACAAATTATATCCGTATTTTGCACTGCTCAAAAACTGCCTCGGTCTAATGGATACCGCAAATTATACCTATGGTGATTTATGCCATGAAATGGATTTATATACCGGCGCATTGTTCAGCGAACTGCCGCTTTATACACCGCTTGGAACCGACGACTGCAGACTCATGTATGAGATGAAAACCAAGGTGTTGTATGAAAACGTTGAAAAATCCTTTGATCTGATGAATGAAATCTTATTTACTACCAAGATTGAGGATGAGAAGAGACTTCATGAACTGATCAAGGAATTCCGTTCCAAAGCGGAAGCCGGTGTGGTAAGCGCAGGTCACAGTGTAGCCATCGGAAGAATGACATCCTATCACACGATGAAGGGTGTGTTAAACGAAATGATCGGTGGTATCGGTTATCTTCGTTTTCTTCAGGGTCTGGACGATCATTTTGAGGAGAAAAAAGAAGAACTGTTACGCTCCATGAAAGAAGCGGCATATTATGTACTTCGTCCCGAGAATATGATGCTGGATCTGACTTCTCCGAAGGAAGAGAATCTAGGTGTGGAAGAACTCTTTGTTAAGATGAAAGAAAAAGCGTTCAAGGTTGATGTGAAAGAAGTTAAGAACGAAGAGATCATTCCGGAGAAGAAAAACGAAGGCTTCATTACGCCCGGTGATGTTCAGTATGTTGCAAAGGGTGGTCATGTGGATTTAAGCAAAAATCCGTTCAGCGGAGCAATCTATGTGTTGAAAACCATTCTTGCGTATGATTATTTATGGACACAGGTTCGTGTGAAAGGTGGCGCATACGGATGCATGAGTGCATTTACCAGAAACGGAACCGGTGGTTTCGTATCTTACCGTGATCCGAACTTAAAAGAAACACTGGATGTCTATGACCGTCTGCCGGAATATGTTCGTACCTTTAATGCGGATGAAGATATCATGACCAAATACATCATCGGTACGTTATCGGATTTGGATGCACCTCTTTCTCCGTCCGCAACAGGCGCAAGAAGCATGAGAGCATACCTTCTCGGACTTACCGAAGAGATGCTGCAAAAAGAGCGTGATGAACTATTAAATGCGACAAAAGAGGATATTAACGCCCTGGCATCTTATATGGAGGAACTCTTGTCCGGAAACAATTACTGTGTTGTCGGATCCGAAGGAGAAATCAAGCGCAGTGAAGATGTTTTCCTTCATACGGAAAATCTGATTTAATAGTTTTTGAAAAAGAATCCATAAAAATCCTTCCTTGTATTCGTATCTATTTCAGAAGCGTACAAAAACGCAGAGAGGAATGAACGATAAAAGGGAGGAATTTCTTATGATAAAGAAGAATTTGAAAAAATCAGCAGCGGTTGCAGCAGTGATTCTGGCAGTTGTACTTTCCATGACAGGATGTACGAGCACTACAGCGAACGTAAAGAAAACGGCGGCACCGTCTTATTTAAGTGGAATAACAGGTGCTACTGCGGACGCGGAACCTGCAGAATATGATGATTACTATTATGGAGATGCCGGATATGATATCGACTACGAAGAAAACTATGCGGATTACGCATTGGAAGAAGGCGTTGTAGATGACACCGGTACCATTCTTGATGTCGGAAATACGGACAGCAGAAAACTGATCCGTACCGTGGATCTGGAAGTCGAAACCAAAGAATACGAAAACTTAATGAAGAGTATTCAGGATAAAATCGTGGAACTCGGCGGTTATATCGAGAACGAATACTCCTACAACGGTAGTACAACGCAGGGAAAATCCGCAACACGTTACTCGAACATGATCATTCGTATTCCGGATAACAAACTCGATGAATTCGTATCGGTTATGGGCGATATTTCCAACGTGGTTTCCAAACGTTCCACCGCTTCGGATGTGACCTTACAATACACCGATCTGGAAAGCAAAAGAGATATGTACCGTGCGGAACTCGAAAGTTTAAATGCACTTTTGGAGAAGGCGGACACCATCGAAGACATCTATTATTTAACCGAGAGAATTACCGAAGTTCGTTATAACATTGAAAGCATGGAGCGTCAGCTTCGTCTTTACGACAATCAGGTAGACTATGCAACCATCAACTTAAATGTATCGGAAGTTCAGGTTCTCACACCTCAGGTAATCGAAGAGAAGACTACAAAAGAAGAGATCAAAGAAGGTTGGGCAGCATCCTGGGAAAACATTAAAAACGGCTTTGTAAACTTTGGTAAGAATTTTGTAATCAATTCTCCGTATCTGATTCGTGCCCTTGCATTCCTTGCAATCGGCTTTGCGGTAGTTCGTATTACCATTGCAATCATTGTACATAATGTTAGAAAGAAAAGAGCATTGAGAGCTGCCAAAGCAGGTATTGCACAGGCTGTAGCACCGAAAACTGAAAATCAGGAAGTACCTGTTCAGAGTGAAAAAGAGCAGGGGGAAGTTATGACCAAAGAAGTGCCTGAGAAGCAGGAAGGAACAAACTAATTGCCCGTATATTTATAATCTAGTATAATAATAGCGGATATAACCAAAATCCAAGGTTTTCATAACCTTGGATTTTGATGTGTAAAGATTATAAAGGATTGAAAAAATGCAGGATCAGGCAAAAACAAAATCCGGATATGTCGGAATAATCGGCAGACCGAATGTGGGAAAATCATCACTGATGAACCGTATCATCGGCCAGAAGATTGCAATTACTTCCGCAAAACCGCAGACAACAAGAAACATCATTCGAACCGTTGTAACCAAAGAAAATGCACAGTTGATTTTCCTGGATACACCGGGAATTCATAAGTCCAGAAATAAACTGGATGATTTTATGGTGAAGAGTGCAAAGAGCGTCGTAAATGAAGCGGACGTTGTAATGTGGCTTGTGGAACCGAGTGATTTCATCGGTGCCGGTGAGAAAGCAATAGCCGAAATATTAAATACCATCCGTATTCCTGTATTTTTGATCATCAATAAGGTGGATACGCTTAAGAAGGATGAAATCCTGCATATCATGGATACCTACCACAGAGTTTGCAACTTTGCCGAAATCGTTCCGGTATCGGCACTGAAAGGCAACAATGTGGAGGAACTGCTGGATTTACTGATTTCATATCTTCCCGAAGGACCGTTTTTATATGACGAGGAAACGGTTACGGACCAGTCGGAACGTAACATTACGGCTGAAATCATTCGTGAAAAAGCCCTTCGCAATTTACGTGATGAGATTCCTCACGGAATCGCGGTTACCGTGGATAAGATGGAATTCAAAAAAGGTATTTGCAACATTGATGCCACGATTATCTGTGAAAAGGAATCCCATAAGGGAATGATTATCGGAAAAGGCGGAAACATGCTGAAAAAGATCGGTTCTTCCGCACGTATTGATCTGGAGAAGATGCTGGATATCCAGGTGAATCTGAAACTCTGGGTAAAGGTTCGAAACAACTGGCGTGACGATGAATTTCTGTTAAAAGATTTGGGATATCAGAAAAACGATGAATGATTTAACGGTAACGGGAATCGTAATTAAATCGGAACCTATCGGGGAATATGACAGAAGAGTGGTTTTGCTGACGAAGGAGAAGGGGAAAATCACGGCTTTTGCCAAAGGTGCCCTGCGCCCGACCAACCGTTTTGTAGCCAGTACCAATCCGTTTGTGTTTGGATTATTTGAACTGTATTGCGGAGCGAATTCCTATTCCCTTACAAAAGTCGAAGTAAAAGATTATTTTGACGGTTTCCGGAAAGATGTCACCAGTACGTTTTATGGGACGTATTTTCTGGAAATAGCCGATTATTACGGCAGGGAAAATGCCGACAATCTCGGATTGATGAGACTGTTATACAAGGGACTGACCTTACTTCTTTCCGGTGAAAGACCGAAAGATTTTGTGAAAACCGTTTTTGAATTAAAAGCCATCATGCTTGAAGGGGAGTTTCCCGAAATTCCTTCGGGAGAAGATTTTCCGGAAGGTGCCAGAAAAGCATTAAAGTATTTGTATCAGACCAAACCCGAAGATGCGTTTTCCTTTACTCTTTCCGATGAGACATTTGAGAGACTGAAAAAACATGCACGGACGGTATGCAGGAATACGTTTGAAAAAGAGTTTTTAAGCCTGGCAATGATAGAAGACTGAAGAATCGCAACATGACAAAACCGATTGTATTTTCCAAAACAAAATATTGGGTCTGCGCTTTGGCGGAATATGCTGCCTTTCTTTTATCAAGCGGACTTTTATATGCCCTTAATCCGCAAAAAGGTCTTTCCTGGGCATTGATCTTCTTAATTCAGATTGTTGCTTCCTTTACCGTTTTCTACGGAACTCTCGGAAGAGAAGAGAACGGCTCTTATTCCGGAGAAGATTCATTTCGAAAGATTGCATTTTTACAGCTTCCGTACCAGCTTGTGTTGCTGGCGGTTTGGTGTCTGATCGGATTCTTGAGTCATCTGATCTTCAAAGAAAAATCCGGCTGGATTACATTTGCCGGTACGATGGCGGTAACAGGTGTTGCACACATGTTTTACCCGACATTATGTGTGGCAAAGGAGATTAAGTCCAAAATCGGAAAGTGGCTGTATGCGCATGATCTCTATCTGCATGCCTTTTTTGTCACGATTACGGTTTATCTTGTTTTATATTCCATCTATGAAGTCTATCCGTTCGGAGAAAACATTTACTTGAGAATGGACTGTTATCATCAGTATGCTCCCTTCCTGAAGGAGTTCTACCGTCATATCCATGAAGGAGACGGATTGTTTTTTGCTTGGGAGAACGGTTTAGGAGTCAATTACTGGGCACATTACGGATATTATCTTTCTTCGCCGTCCAACTGGCTTTTGCTGCTTTTACCGAAGAGCCATATTCTGGAAGGGATTACCGCCGGAATTATGATCAAGGGAGGATTGGCTTCCGTTTCATTTCTGTATTATCTCCAAAGAAAGAACAGGGGACGGGATATGATCCGTCTTTTGCTGGCACTGTTTTACGGCGGAAGCGCCTATTATCTTGCTTACTCCTGTAATATCATGTGGTCGGACAGTTATATTCTGATTCCTCTTATTTTCCTTGGCGTAGAAAAAATAGCAGAGGGAAAAAACAGTTTCCTGTACGGCTTAAGTTTATGTCTTTGTATTTTTTCGAACTTCTATATTGCCATCATAGTCGGACTTGCCGTTGTTATCTATTTCCTGGCAAATCTGATCCTGCATGCGAGAGAAGGAAAGGTAATCTTAAAAATCGGACGGTTTGTTTTTACTACAATCGTAGTCTGTATGATTACGGCCGTCATACTTTTGCCGGAGTATCTGTGCCTGAAAAACACGGTTGCCGGAGATTTTGCCTTCCCGGAAAAATGGGAGAGTTACTTCCCCTTCCATGAACTGTTTACCAGAATGCTTTTAAACGTGGATACCGTTCAGAAGGATTCGAACCTTCCGAATATTTTTGCATCGTTATTTGCATTTTTCTTATTGCCGTATTTCTTTTTCAACAAAAAGATCAAGCCGCTCAAGAAGGTGCTTTGGGGCATAATGATTGTATTTTTGCTCTTTTCTTTCCAGTGGAACACGTTGACTTATATTTGGCACGGACTTCATTTTCCGAATTCATTCCCAGCCAGACATTCGTTCTTTTATGTTTTCCTGATCCTTTCCATGGCGGATGAATGCTATGAGAAAAAAGACGGCGTGCATAAGGTATTCTACATTCCGGTTTCGGTACTCGTAACGGCCGGCTGTATTGTGCTCTGGGTACTCTTTTCCGCGAACGATATATTAAACGGAGTTACGACCTATCTGTTCTCCGCATTACTGATTCTTTGCTACGGAGCATTGTTTTTCCTTCGCAAAAAAATCGGAATGCAGGCATTTCAAATTGTATTGTTTTCTTTATTATTTGTGGAATTTTTCAGCAACACCCTTGCTGTCGGAGTCAACTCCACTGTGGACAGAACCGAATATGTGGAGGATGAAAAACTGACCGAATCCGTTCTGGCACAGATACGTGAAAGAGACGAAGGTTTCTACCGTATTGAAGAAGCGGACAAGAGATTCATGAACGAGGCCGGATGGGACGGATATTACGGAGCATCTGTGTTTTCCTCTACAATTTCCGGAGGCGTGGTAAATTTCTATTCTCAGACCGGAATGCGTTATAGTGAAGTAGCATATGCTCATGTCGGAGCAACTCCCTATACCTCATCCCTGCTCGGTGTTCGCTACATTCTTGCAAAAGACAAGCAGTACCTCGGAGACACCTTCCGGGAAGAAATCCTGGTCGGAGAGGATGAGGAAGACGGATATTACTATGTTTATGAAAACCTTTATCCGTTAAGCGTCGGATACGGTATTTCAAGGGAGGCATTTGATTCCTTCCCCGAGGAGAAGGTAAAGGCGCCGTTTGCAAACAGTCAGGAAATCGCACGAACAATTCTCCCGGATGTGAATATATATCGTGTTCTCCCGGTATATGGTTTTTCGGACAGTGAAGAGCATGAACTGGAAGGCGGAAAGACGATTACCGGGAAAGCAACCACCTATTATGTCCCGGCCGGACAGCATGCATTCTTTTATGTGGTAAATTATCTGGACGGCATTCAGATCATCAATCAGAATATGGACGGAGAGATCATAAACAGCTACAAGGAAACCGGTTTGAAGTTCCGTCATATTATGGATCTCGGTGAGTACGACGAGGATCGAATGATTAAAATGATCAGCGTCGATAACGGGGAGGATGAACTGCATTTCCAGGCCTATTGCCTGAATGAAGCGGAATATCTCAGACTGATGGCGGAAATGTCAAAAGATTCGTTTGAAGTGAAAGAGTATTCCTCTACCAAGATGATCGGAACCTTTTCCTGTGAAGAGGATGAGATGCTGGTATTCTCGATTCCTTATGACGATGGTTTTTCAATCACAATTGACGGTGTAAAAGTAAAGACGGAAAAATACGCCAATGCATTTCTTGCTGTTCCGGTATCCGCTGGAAACCATAATGTGGTAATCCGCTATGCTCCTCCCGGATTCTATAAAGGTCTTTGTATTACAGCTGTAGGCATATTACTGGCTGCTTTGTGGATTATGCTATCACGATTGCAAATGAAAAAAGCAGAAGCGAAATCTGTAAAAGAGGAAGAAGAGGAGCTCGCCGGGGAATGAGCAAGAGGAAGAAGAGTACCATCATTAACGGATGCATTATCGCATTGCTAGCACTGGCTCTGGTTTTTCTTACGGAACAGGTTTTACAGCCGGGCTACTGGGTCAAGGCGGCAATCAAGGCGGCTGCCTTTATAGGGGCAATCGTAATATATACGTTTCATTCGGGAAAAAAGTTTTTGGATGTCATCAATCTTCATAAGCCGAAAAAGATTGGCATCCTGATTCTTTGTATTCTGGTTTTCTTCGTCGGAATCGGTGTATTGTTCTTTCTTCTTAGAAATCAGATTGATTTAAGTTCCATCAAAGAGAGTCTTATGACAAAGGAAAGACTGACCAAAAAGAACTGTCTCTTTGTATTTGTATATATCATCTGTGTGAATTCTTTTCTGGAAGAAGCGTTCTTTCGTGGTTTTCTTGCAAGAATGATTCCGAATAAATGGGTCGGTGCAATTATCAGTGCACTCCTGTTTTCCGTTTATCATATCGGAATCGTCGGAACATGGTTCAATGTCTTTATCTTTGCGCTTTGTATCATAGGGCTGGCGCTGGTTGGCTTGTTTCTTCAGTGGCTTTCCGGAAAATTTAAGACGATTGCTGCTTCCTGGATGGTGCATGCCAGTGCAAATGTGGCAATTAATGTAATCGGAGCGCTGTTGATTTTTGAGGTTCTTTCCTAGAATGGCTTTCGGGATTATCACTTGAAAGAGTGGACGATATTTGATAAAATCAGCTGATACGATTCAATGAATGATTAGTAACATCACATAAAGGAGCAAATGTTATGGAAAAAACAATGGACAAAATCGTAACTTTAGCCAAAGCCAGAGGCTTTATCTATCCCGGTTCCGAAATTTACGGCGGACTTGCAAATACCTGGGATTACGGTAACCTCGGTGTAGAGCTTAAGAATAATGTAAAGAAAGCATGGTGGCAGAAATTTGTACAGGAATCTCCTACAAACGTAGGCGTTGACTGCGCAATTCTGATGAATCCCCAGACCTGGGTAGCTTCCGGTCATTTGGGCGGATTTTCCGATCCTTTGATGGATTGTAAAGAATGCCACGAACGTTTCCGTGCAGATAAACTGATTGAGGATTTTGCACAGGAGAAGGGACTTGAATTACCCAAGCCCGTAGATGCATTTTCTCAGGAAGAGATGATGTAGTACATCAAGGACAATTCCATTCCCTGTCCGACCTGCGGTAAGCATAATTTTACCGACATCCGTCAGTTTAACTTGATGTTCAAAACCTTCCAGGGCGTTACCGAGGATGCGAAGAGCGTGGTTTATCTTCGTCCCGAGACCGCTCAGGGTATTTTTGTAAACTTCAAAAACGTTCAGCGTACTTCCAGAAAGAAAGTACCGTTCGGTATCTGCCAGGTTGGTAAGTCTTTCCGTAACGAGATCACTCCCGGAAACTTCACCTTCCGTACCAGAGAGTTTGAGCAGATGGAGATGGAATTCTTCTGCAAGCCCGGTACCGACCTTGAGTGGTTCCAGTACTGGAGAGGCTTCTGCCGTGACTGGTTATTAAGTCTTGGTATCAAGGAAGATGAAATGCGTCTTCGTGACCATGATCCCGAAGAGCTTTGCTTCTACTCCAAGGGAACGACCGATATCGAGTTCTTATTCCCCTTCGGATGGGGTGAACTCTGGGGCATCGCAGACAGAACCGACTACGACTTAACCCAGCATCAGAATGTAAGTAAGCAGGATATGAGCTACTTCGATGATGAGACCAACGAAAGATACATTCCTTACGTTGTAGAGCCTTCCCTCGGTGCAGATCGTGTTGTACTTGCTTTCCTTTGCGCAGCATACGACGAAGAGAACATCGGAACGGAAGAGAAGCCCGATATGCGTACCGTTATGCATTTCCATCCGGCTCTTGCACCTGTTAAGATCGGTGTTCTTCCTCTTTCCAAGAAGCTCAACGAGGGTGCCGAAAAGATATACGCAAAACTTGCCAAGAAGTATGTTTGCGAATTCGATGACAGAGGAAACATCGGTAAGAGATATCGTCGTCAGGATGAAATCGGAACTCCGTTCTGCGTAACCTACGATTTTGATTCCGAAACCGACAACTGTGTAACCGTAAGATTCCGTGATTCCATGGAGCAGGTAAGAATCTCCATCGATGAGCTGGACAGCTTCTTTGCGGATAAATTTGATTTCTGACATAAAATATGAATAAGAGAAAGCGTGTCCGAAGATTCGGGCACGTTTTTCATTTTGTGAACCTAATATAATCGCTGTTCGCCCGGTGATCTAAGCGGAATAACAACATGTAAAGAATTATGTAAACCAAATGCTCTTTTTGTTCATAAAAAGTTTAACAATATATTGTCAGGAACTTAACGAAAAATATAGCGAAACGCTAAGCGTTGTGATATAATACTTAAATCGCAGGAGCCGAAAAGAAACCTGCGAAGAGTCATAAGGAAGCGGCCAAATCCCGTAAAATCAAAGCGGGAAAGGGTTTGCTTGCTTGTTTTGTCGTTACTTACGACAGATAACCGACCTCAAAGAAAAAACAATTTAAGGAGGATAAAGGCGGTATGGCAAACAAATGGGTCTATTTATTCACAGAGGGCAGTGCTGACATGCGTAACCTCTTAGGAGGAAAAGGTGCAAACCTTGCAGAGATGACCAACATCGGTCTTCCCGTTCCCCAGGGATTCACCATTACTACGGAAGCATGTACACAGTACTACGAGGACGGCAGAGAGATCAATGCCGAGATTAAGGGACAGATTGATGAGTACATCGTAAAGATGGAAGAGATCACCGGAAAGAAATTCGGAGATTTAGAGAATCCCTTACTTGTTTCGGTTCGTTCCGGTGCCAGAGCTTCCATGCCCGGTATGATGGATACGATTTTAAACTTAGGCTTGAATGAAGACGTTGTTAACGTTATTGCTGAGAAGTCAAACAATCCCCGTTGGGCTTGGGACTGCTACAGAAGATTCATTCAGATGTATTCCGACGTCGTTATGGAAGTCGGCAAGAAGTACTTCGAAGAATTAATTGACAAGATGAAAGCAGAAAAGGGCGTTAAGCAGGACGTTGAACTTACTGCTGACGACTTAAAGGAACTTGCAAATCAGTTCAAGGCTGAGTACAAGGCAAAAATCGGCAACGATTTCCCTTCCGATCCGAAGGAACAGCTCTATGGCGCAATCAAGGCTGTATTCCGTTCCTGGGATAATCCCCGTGCAAACGTTTACCGTCGTGACAACGACATCCCTTACTCCTGGGGAACCGCTGTAAACGTACAGTCCATGGCATTCGGTAACATGGGCGATGACTGCGGTACCGGTGTTGCATTTACCCGTGACCCGGCAACCGGTGCAAAGGGACTCTTCGGTGAGTTCTTAACCAACGCACAGGGCGAGGACGTTGTTGCAGGCGTTCGTACTCCGATGAAGATCGCCGAGATGGAGCAGAAGTTCCCCGAAGCTTTCGAACAGTTCAAAAATGTATGTGCAACTCTGGAAAATCACTACAGAGATATGCAGGATATGGAGTTTACCGTAGAACACGGAAAACTTTACATGTTACAGACCAGAAACGGAAAGAGAACCGCTCAGGCTGCTTTAAAGATCGCATGTGACCTCGTGGATGAGGGCATGAGAACCGAAGAAGAAGCAGTTGCAATGATCGATCCGAGAAACCTGGATACCCTTCTTCATCCTCAGTTTGATGCGGCTGCATTAAAGGCTGCCACACCTGCCGGACGCGGACTCGGGGCTTCTCCGGGAGCGGCCTGCGGACGTATCGTATTCTCTGCAGAGGATGCGGAAATCTGGGCAGCAAGAGGAGAGAAGGTGGTTTTGGTTCGTCTGGAAACCTCTCCGGAAGATATTACAGGTATGAAGGTTGCTCAGGGTATCTTAACCGTTCGCGGCGGTATGACTTCTCACGCAGCGGTTGTTGCACGTGGTATGGGTGCCTGCTGTGTATCCGGCTGCGGCGATATCGCAATGGATGAAGCAAACAAGAAATTCACCCTTGCCGGCAAGGAATTCCATGAAGGCGACTGGCTTTCCATCGACGGAACCACCGGTAATATCTATGACGGTAAGATCGCTACCGTAGATGCAAAGATCGCCGGCGAGTTCGGAAGAGTTATGGACTGGGCAGATAAATACAGAACCTTAAAGGTTCGTACCAATGCGGATACGCCTGCCGATGCGAAGAAAGCAAGAGAACTCGGCGCGGAAGGTATCGGCCTTTGCCGTACGGAGCATATGTTCTTTGAAGAGAACAGAATTGCCGCTTTCCGTGAGATGATCTGCTCCGATACCGTGGAAGAAAGAGAAGCGGCGCTAGATAAGATTTTACCTTATCAGCAGGATGACTTCGAGAAATTATATGAAGCTTTGGAAGGATGTCCCGTAACCATTCGTTTCCTGGATCCTCCTTTGCATGAGTTCGTTCCCACGGAAGAAGCGGAGATTCAGAAGCTTGCCGATGCAAAGGGCAAAACCGTCGAGAAGATCAAGGAATATATCAATTCCTTACATGAATTCAACCCGATGATGGGACACCGCGGATGCCGTCTTGCGGTTACCTATCCGGAAATCGCAAAGATGCAGACCAAGGCAGTCATTCGCGCGGCAATCAAGGTTTCCGCCGCTCATCCCGACTGGAACCTGGTTCCCGAAATCATGATCCCTCTCGTATGCGACGTAAAGGAGATTAAGGTGGTTAAGAAGATTGTTGTGGAAACCGCCGATGAAGAGATCAAGAATGCGGGTGTGGATCTGAAATACGAAGTAGGTACCATGATCGAAATCCCGAGAGCCGCTCTTACGGCTGATGAGATTGCCAAGGAAGCGGACTTCTTCTGCTTCGGTACCAACGATCTTACCCAGATGACCTTCGGTTTCTCCCGTGATGATGCAGGTAAGTTCTTAAGCGCTTATTATGACTCCAAGATTTTTGAAGGCGATCCTTTTGCCAAACTGGATCAGAATGGCGTTGGAAAGTTAATGAAATTGGCCATTGACCTTGGAAAGCCCGTAAATCCCAATCTCCATGTCGGTATTTGCGGTGAGCACGGCGGCGATCCTCAGTCTGTTGAGTTCTGCCACAAGATCGGTCTGGACTATGTATCTTGTTCACCGTTCCGTGTGCCGATTGCAAGACTTGCAGCAGCACAGGCAGCAATTAACAACAAGTAATCAAATATGTGTTAAGGCATGTTAGGAAAACCACCGTCTTACGGACGGTGGTTTTTCAAAAGGAAGAATTATGTTTGAAGAAAGAAAGAGCATAAGAAAATATAGAAGTGACCCGGTATCTTCCCAGGACATCCTGACGATACTGGATGCGGCAAGAGTTGCCCCTTCTGCCAAAAATCGCCAGCCGTGGAAATTCCTCGTTTTCCAGGGGGAAAAGAAGGCGGATCTTCTAAATGAAGTGGAAAAAGGAATCGAAAAGAGCAAGAAATCTCTTTTTATGCCGAAGAAGTTTAAAAAGGGAATGGCCAGTGCAGAGAATACGTTACGTATTATGAGAGAAGCACCGGTTCTGATTCTTGTACTGAATACCTTATCCGGAGATCCTTATCCGCCGATTTTTGCCGGAAAAAGAGTGTCCGAGATTCATAATACGCTATCCATCGGAGCGGCAATTGAGAATATGTTGCTTGCTGCAACAAATATGGGGCTTGGTTCCTTGTGGATCGGAAATACGGTTTATTCCCACAAAGAAATCAGTAAGTATTTGGGGATTAAGGAACAGATTGCTTCTGCGGTAGCCATCGGATATGCCGATGAAACTCCGGAAGGCAGACCGAAAAAAGAACTTGCCCAGATTGTGGAAGGAATATAACCATGCTTCGTGATAAAGATATCCGCGAGGGAGTTTTTGATTATCTGGAAGAAAAATACGGGAAAGTGCGCTTTTTCGAGGAATTGACCATGGGAAAATCCAGAGCCGATATTGTCATGGTGACCGAGGAAGCGCTTTTTGGTGTGGAGATCAAAAGCGATGCGGATACCTATGTCCGTCTGGAACGACAGGTAAAGGACTATGACAGGTTTTTTGATTATAACATTCTGGTAGTCGGTTCCACACACGGAATCCATGCTTCGGAACATGTGCCGGAATACTGGGGAATCGTAACGGTGGAAGAGACGGCCAAAGGATTGGATTTTTACGAACTTCGGCAACCTTCCAAAAAGAAAAAGGCCCGTCTTCGTACGCAGTTACACTTGCTTTGGAGAAGGGAATTGCTGCATATTCAAACATCGAATAAACTGCACAAATACGCGAACAAACGACGTTCCTATGTGGAAACCTATATTATGGAGACACTTGGTGAAGAGGGTGTAAGAAACAGCTGATTGAAGAGTTGTTTGAAAGAGATTATACTATCTTCGAGGATCAAGAATCATGAAAAACAGAGATTACTCCCTGGACATCATTCGAATATATGGAATGTTTCTTATCATATTCTTTCATGTGGTAAGTGTTTTTGCATTTCAAACTCCGATACTCAGCACCTCGGCCAATGCAACCTGGGGACTGATTGGAACGACGATATTCTTCCTGTTATCCGGATATTTATTGAAAGAACACCATTCGGATCTGAAGAATGTTTTCAAATTCTACGGAAAACGCTGGCTGTCCATTTTTCCGGCTTTCTATTTGAGTTTTCTGTTTTTTTATTTACTCAACGTCATTCAAAACGGACAGTTTCTTTACAAAGGACATCCGAAGACTTTTCTGTTTACCCTGCTTGGAATCGATAAATACTTAGTCTGGTACGGAATTGATTCCTATGCGCTGGTCGGAGAGTGGTTTACGGCCATTCTGATCGTTTTATATCTTTTATTCCCGTTGTTAAATCTTATTGCTAAGAACAAAATCGTAAAATGGATCTTTACGGTATTGCTTCTTGGCTTATATGTGGTAAATATCTATGTAATTACCGTTAAGACCGGAAAAATACCCGATATCTCCGTTATCACGGGGGTTTCCGTATTCTGGGCCGGAATGATGATTTCCGACTGCAAAGAATTTCTTCGGAAGCATTCCTTTATCGGTATCATTACCGGTGTTTTGGCTCTTGTATGCTTGATTGTACCTTTGAAAGGGCATTACCTGATGAAGGGCAATTTCATTGGATTGCTGGTATTTTTGACCTTTCTTATTCTTCTGAAAAACGCAAAAGGCGGTAAGGCGCTTACCTATATCAGTACATTAACCTATGAGATGTATCTGATTCATCATATTCTTGCGGATTATGCGTTTGTCGTCTATAAAAAAGGCATTGTTCCGTTGCCGGTAATCCTTTTCATCTATGTTGCATGCCTCTTCCTGGGATCTTTCCTGCTTCATATCGCAACAAAAGGATTGATTAAGGGAATCGGAAAGCTGTTTTCCCGTAAAAAGAGCGAATAAATATGCATATTCCTGCATAAACTACTAAATATTGTGACATTTTTCCAAAAAACGACAAAATATGTGTGAAATGTTATAAGAATTGCGCGTTGAACCATAAAAAAAGTCATGATAATATAACGTGAAATCAAACAGGGGGGAAATCTAAATGTAAAGGAAGTGATTTCATGAATTATATTATTGAAATTGAGAGCGGATTATGGTTTTGCGGCTGGTCTTCTTTGGACGGAAGCATGCAGACAACTACCGAAATAGAGCTTGCTTATCGAATGAGAAGAACACTTGCTATGAGGACACTCCCGAAAGTCGTGGAGCATTACGGCAAAGGACAGATTATGAATGCTGCGGCATAAATTGCGGCATAAACAGGAAGCGGTTTTCCCGGATATGGGAAAATCGCTATTTCTTTAGTCTCGGTGTTGTGTGGAGGAATTGTTTTTTGCTATAATGAAGTTGTTGTAGGTTTATGTGTGAAAGGGAATTATGAAAAAACAAATTATTCTAATCTTAAGCGTGATACTTGCCTGTTTTCTTCTGACAGGCTGTATTCGTGTCGAAAGAGGCATTGAGTTTCAGTCCAAGGGGATGGTAACCGTGTCGGAAAAGGTTACCGTACAGCAGGGATTGTCAGGTTACGGAATGTATACCGGTGCCAATTCCAATTATCTGCAGGAAATGGGCTTTGATGTCGATGCGTCGAATTTCCATTATGAAGTAAAAGATGTAACGGAAACCGTGGACAATACGAATTATGAAGGTGTCTGCGCCTATACGACGATTCCGGAAAGCGATGCGGAAGAAGCTCTGGAAGAGATCATGGGAGATGATGTTACCGTTACGATTACCAGGAGTGGTTTTTTGTTAAAACACATTGTAATCGATGTGGTCAACAATTCCAGTACAGCAAATACGAACGTCGCAAAATATACGGGCGGCGGTTCGGGCAGTATGATGGGAATGGCAGATAATTTTGTCATTAAAACACCTTCATTGATTTTATCTACTAACGGAGATAAGAATACAAAGGACATTCGTACCGTAATCTTTGATTTGACGGATTTTGATTCGGATCGTGTAAGCGAAGTCCATATGGAAGTGACGTATTTGAACCTTCTTCCCGTGATAATCGGCGGAGTCGGAGTGCTTTGTATTGTTGCCATGATTATTATTCTGGTTGTGGTCAATCAGAAAAAGAAGAAAAACACGACGGAACCGCTGATGTTATAATACTTGTGTTTTGAAACAAAATAAGATAGAATTTGAAAAGTGTTGTTTTTAACTTATACAGGATTGAAGGAGATAGTTAAATGGACGGAAATTACAATAACGGAATGAATAATAATTATCCTTATGACAACGGGAATGGTTATACGCCCGGAGCGGATCTTTACAATAACAATGTAAATACGATGCCTTATAACAATACGGTATCCAATGTATATGATCCGAATATGAATGCCGGATATAATGCAGGATATGCTGCAGATCCCGGATATGCTGCAACTCCCGGATACAACGCAGGCTTTGCAACTTCCTATGATAACGACTGGAATCAGCAGCCGGTAGCAGCAAGATCCAAAAAGGGAATCCCTGCACTGATTCTCGGTATCGTAACACTTTGCCTTTTCTGGTGCTGGATTCTTATCTGGTTATGCTTTTTCCCGATTGCAACCGGTATTGTAGCAATCGTTCTTGGTGCTGTTGGAAGAAAACACAATCATTCCGATGGTAAGGCTTTGGCCGGAATGATTATGGGTATTGTCGGAATTGCACTTCCTGCTATTATCGTAATAATTGCCGCTATAGCAGTTGCAGCAAACTGGTAATCAGAATCTTATTTTTACCGGCTTTTCGATTGAATTTGACCGAATTTAAACGTATTATATTTGCAGGATATAAGCGTTTGGATTCGGTCTTTTTGTATGGAGGCTGCTCACGCAAACGGAATCAAAGCCGGAATCTGCGGTGAATTGGCAGCGGATTTGTCGTTAACGAAAGAGTTTCTTTTAATGGGATATGATGAATTGTCGGTGAATCCCGGACGTATTCTTTCTCTTCGAAAAAAGGTGCGTGAAACCAGGCTGGAAGAGTAGATTTGTTGAAAAGAAAAAGGGAAAGTACTATAATACGTCGTAAGTAACGATTAAAACAGAATTAAATATAAAGGAGTAAATGATATGAGCGAAGAATACAATCAGAACGGACAGGCACCTGAAAACGGTTCCTTAAAGCAGGAATGGAAGGGAGTCGGAAAAGGACTCGGAGAAACTTTTTCCGGACTTGGAAAGAGCCTTGTCAGAACCGCAAAGGTTGGTTTAAATGCTGCCGATGACTGGGCAAGCGGAAATGAGAATACAAACAGAGAAGAAGAGAAACAAGCGATGAAGGACGGTTGGAAGGATTTCGGCCATTCCTTCGTGGATACAGCGGAAGACTTCGGAAAAGCAAGCGTAAAGAGCGTGAAAAGAGGAGTGGACTCCGTCGATGATGTCACTGACTCGCCCAAGCCTTCCGAAAACACTTCTTCAAATTATGCGGAAAGCAATTCTTCCGAGAACAACGGAAGTTCCTCATTATAATTAATAGTCAATCTTGACTCCCGAAGAAGAGAAGCGCTTGATCTGCGTACGGACTTCTTCGCTGATGTGTTTCACCGGAGTCTTGGAAGGCCTGGAAGTGTAAAAACCTTGTACGAGCTCTGCACCCAAATCAATGACGGTGCGGAGCTCTTCCATTGTCTCGACACCTTCGGCAAGAACACGAATATTGTTGGGCTTTGCATAGCTTACAATACTCTTGAAGAAATGACGTTTCTGTTCATTTTTATCAATTCCGGAAATGAGTTCCCGGTCAATCTTTACGTAGTTCGGCGTATAGCGAAGTAGATTGTTAACATTCGAATAACCGCTGCCGTAATCATCCAAAGCAACTTCAATATTGTATCTGGAATAATCATCTTTGCGCTTGATCAAAGTCGCATCGCTTAATTCGCTGCCTTCGGTATACTCCACAACCAGCTGTCCCGTATGGTTTTCAAAACGTTCAAACAAATCCGCTTCATCCGTATCACGAAGCTGGTGAGCGGGAAGAGAGTTGATAAAGATCTTTTTGTCTCGAATGACATCATCCATGTTTTCCACGGTATTTAAAACTCCATGGAAGGTGTTTAGTTCGACATCATAAAGACGCTCCAGACAGCTTGCATAGCGCAAGATCTCGGGCGGAGTAAGGCTTTTGTCATCTTCATAGCGCATCAATGCTTCGTAGCCGTAAATATCGCCGTTTTTGGCGGAAACAATCGGCTGGAAATAGTAAGTTAAGAGGTGCTCGTTCAAGATGCGCTCCACCTCTTTGATTTTTGCAATTTCTTCTTCTGTAAAATCAGCCAATTGACTTTGCATGGCCTGATTGCTTTTTTTATTGTGATTCTTGGCATTCACGGTCTGATTGATTAGGAAATCCAGATCCGGCATTTCGCCGAGAGAGGTTTCAAACATTTCATGATGTACCATGGCCTGGTGTTTTTCCATACGAATGTCATGGTATAAAATACCGCCCTCGGGAATGGAGTTTAAGATTTCTTCGTAACGTTTGTCACAATCTTCATTAATCAATCCGACCAAAAATTCATCATTACTCAGTCTGCCGCATACTTCGGAATCCGTACACTGTCTGGAAAGGAAGGAGGAGAGGGCGCGGATGGCGGAATCACCGGCTTCACGGGAAAAGTCTTCGTTAATACCGGTTAAGTTTTCCAAATCGAATGCAATTATGGCAAGTGTTTTCTCATGTCCTAAATTGGCCTGAGCCAGAGCGGAGAGTTTATCATAGAACCCGCGATAATTATATAGACCGGTCTGTTTGTCACGGATCTGGTCGGATTTAATGCGTTCGATCAATTCAAAGAGCGCTTTCTGGCGATAGAAAGCCTCGATTCCCTGATTTACATTACGCATCCATACACGGTATACTTCGGAATACAAATCCAGACTCGGACCATGATTATATACGGCATAACCAAAACTACGATCTTCAAAAAACATCGGAGTGAAGATAAACGTTGTAGGGTAGTCTCGCTCTTCATAGATTTCGGGAAGCATTAATTGACGGACAAAAGTACGCCCTAAATCTACGCAGGAATGGCTGGAATCGGTATAATCCTCACCGCATTTGATGACCATATGCATGGTGTCTGAGTAACCGCTTCTTCTTGCGTCGTCACCGATGAAAGAGGAAGGATTTAAGAAGCCGTCATTGAAACACATCCAGAAGTTGGTAAACGGCCTGATTTGATACGAATATACTGCGAGGATTTCGAAGAATTTTTCGTAATCCGTCTGGCAGAGCATATCCTCGGTAATATGATTGAAATCGGAAAAATAGCTGACTTCGGAGTTTGTGGACTTCCATTCGTCACGATTGATCTTTTTGTAGGAAGATTCAAAATTATGACATCCGCAGCTGCCGCCGATTTTGAGTTTGGTCTCAAAAGGTTCTTCCTTGGGAATTTCGCCGGAGATAGCAGCATGAAGCTTTAAGAAACACTGTTTTCCGCATTCATCGGCGGGAATCTCGGCACTGGTTAACGGAACAGGAGCAGTTTGTCCGTCAAGACAGGTGTCATAACCGACAACGGCAATATCTTCCGGAATACGATAGCCGTTCTCGGAAATTCTGGAAGCGACACCGATTGCCATATAGTCATTGGCACAGACTATGGCTTTCGGCATATCATCTCTGTTGGAAAGCAGGTATTCCGCAAAATTGTGGCCGGAATCATACCAGTAGTTGCCGTGACGGATTCTGTCTTCGCGTACGGCAATGCCGTGTTCCTTCAGTGCGTCCAAATAGCCGTTATAACGCTGAACGGAGTGAGGATGCCCTTCTTTTCCTCCAAGGTATGCAATATCGGTAATCTTATGTTCTTCGATTAAATGATTCACCAATGCTTTCAAAGGAGTGTAGTGGTCCATGAGAACATATTCAAATTCGTCGCATTCCTTATCTGCGACGATAACGGGACCATGGAAATTGTTTTTTACAAGTGAAAGGATTTTTTTCTCAAGACCGGGAATCTGAAGAGTATCGAGTAAGATCAAAACACCGTCAAAGCGGTCGAATTGGACAAGGTTAAAGATATTGGAATCGCCGATGTTACGGAATTCGTTTTCCTGGAATTTCTGGTACATACTGAATACACATATGTCATAATCATGAGCGTATGCTTCCTTCATAAACGCATGCATCATTCGCTTCTGCGTATTCTCTTCAATTTGTGCCAAAAGAACGGCGATTCTTTTACGCATAATTACTCCCATTAACACGTAATAATACACTCTAATTATACAAAAATAGTTGCAAAAATGGTACTGTTTTAATGAATATTTCAGTTTTACGGAAGCAAGAAAAGGTTGGTCATAAAGGGTCATTTATGGTATGATATTTCTGTCGATTTGTTTTGAGTTTAGGGCAAAGCAAAGGAGATTGTATGGAGATACTGGAAGTAAAACTTGCCGGGAATTCATTTGGGTTTCCCGTAGAAGCGGTAAGAGAGATTGTTCCGTTTGAAAAAACCACGCCGGTTCCGAATTCCAACGCCTGCGTGGAAGGCATTTTTATGCCACGTGAAGTGATTATTACCGCTATCGACCTCTCGATTTATTTAAACCGCGGAAAAACCACGGATGGAGGTCTTTTTGTCATTACGAATTATCGTAATCTGGACGTTGCCTTTCATGTGGAAGCGGCCCTTGGTATCTTAAGAGTGGAGGACGCGGATATTGTCGGCTTGGATAATACGCTTGGAGTCGATGAAAGACATCTGTCCAAAGGAATTATCCGGAATGACTCAAGGTTAATTATTCTGCTTGATTTCGATAAGATCATCGCCGAGATTCAACCGGACCTTCTGTCGGAAGAAGAACTGAAAGGAATAATGGAGCAGTAGGAATGATAGCAATTATAGATTATGATGCCGGAAATATGAAAAGCGTGGAAAAGGCACTTGCATTTTTGGGTGCCGATTATGTTGTGACCAGAGATCCTGCGCTTTTGGAAAAAGCGGATAAACTGATTCTTCCCGGAGTCGGCGCGTTCGGTGATGCCATGAAAGCTCTTGACGGGTTCGGATTGACGGATGTCATCAAAAATCTCGTAAAGAACGGAAAACCGATCCTCGGTATCTGTCTCGGTATGCAACTTTTGTTTGATGAAAGTGAAGAGTCTCCGAATGTAAGAGGCCTTTCTTTATTGCCCGGAAAAATCGTTCGTTTTTCATCCGAATACGGATTGAAAATTCCGCAGATCGGCTGGAATTCCCTGGATTTTCCGAAAAAAACGAAATTGTTTGAAGGAATCAACACAGGTTCCTATGTTTATTTCGTCCATTCCTATTACCTGAAAGCCGAAAAGGAAGAGGTGGTTGCCGCAACGTGCGAATACGGAAATTTCGTACATGCCGCCGTGGAATGGGAGAATATATACGGTTGCCAGTTCCATCCCGAAAAGAGTTCCGATGTCGGTTTAAAGATTCTTAAGAATTATATTTCATTGTAAAGGAAATTGCGATGCATACAAAAAGAATCATCCCCTGTCTTGATGTCAATGCGGGCAGAGTTGTAAAAGGTGTAAATTTCGTAAATTTAATAGATGCGGGCGATCCTGTGGAAGTTGCAAAAGTATATGACAGGGAAGGCGCGGATGAGCTGGTTTTTCTGGATATTACGGCTTCCAGCGATAACCGCAATACCGTTGTGGACATGGTTCGTCGTGTGGCAGAGAATGTTTTTATCCCGTTTACGGTCGGCGGAGGAATCCGTACCGTTGACGATTTCAAAAAGATCTTAAGAGAGGGAGCGGATAAAGTGGCTGTTAACTCTGCGGCCATCATGAATCCGAATCTGATTTCCGAGGCTGCGGAAAAGTTTGGCAGCCAGTGCGTGGTTGTTGCAATTGATGCCAAAAGACGTGAGGACGGAAGCGGATGGAATATCTTCAAAAACGGCGGAAGAGTGGACATGGGCATTGATGCCGTGGAATGGGCGATCAAAGCAAATAAACTCGGTGCCGGAGAGATTCTCCTTACTTCCATGGACTGTGACGGAACCAAGAACGGCTATGATCTGGAATTGACCAGAATGGTTTCAGAAAACGTTTCGATTCCGGTTATTGCTTCGGGCGGAGCAGGAAATATGGAGCATTTTTACGATGCCTTAACCGAAGGTTGTGCGGACGCTGCACTTGCGGCAAGCCTGTTTCATTTTAAGGAACTGGAAATCAACCAGGTCAAAAAGTATCTGAAAGACAGAGGAGTATCGGTAAGACTTACCGATTGATTGTATAGATGAGTACCGTGGCGGCTGACTGGATTCCCTATTTTCAAAAGGAATCCCAACAGGAATACTATAAGGCTCTTACCGTTAAGGTAAAGGAAGAGTATCAAAGAAATCTGGTTTTTCCTCCGAAAGACCAGGTTTTTAATGCGTTCCAATACACTTCATACGAAGCCGTAAAAGTAGTCATTATCGGTCAGGATCCATATCATAATGTCGGTCAGGCACACGGACTTTGTTTTTCTGTCAAAGAAGACGTGGAAATACCGCCTTCTTTGGTCAATATCTATCAGGAGCTTCACGACGATCTCGGCTGTTTCATTCCCAATAACGGAAATCTGACAAAATGGGCAAAACAGGGAGTTCTCTTACTCAATACCGTTTTGACCGTACGGGCTCACCAGGCGAATTCCCACAGAGGAATCGGGTGGGAAACATTCACGGACCATGTCATAGAACTGGTAGACCGCAAAGAGTCACCGGTGGTATTTTTGCTTTGGGGTTCTCCGGCTCAGAAAAAAGCGGAAATGCTTCATAATCCGAACCATCTGATCTTAAAGGCACCTCATCCCAGCCCTCTGTCCGCATATCGCGGTTTCTTCGGTTGCAAACATTTTTCCAAAACCAACGAGTTCCTTGAAAAGAAGGGGCTTGAGCCGATTGACTGGCAAATCGAAAATGTTGAACGATGAAAGAGTGAAGACTACTAAATATTGATTTCTGAAGTTACGTAAACCAAACTTTCAAAAATCGTGATTTTCCTGCATTTCTTTGAAAAAATGTTATAAATTCGGGCTTTTTTCATAATAAAAAAATTCTCGTAAAAGATTCCAACTATTTTTTGACAATTCAATATATAGGGGTTATAATAATAAAGTGTTGAATGGGGAATTTGTGCCCGTTTGACATTTATAGGGGAAATTTTTGGAGGGACTCATGAAAGAATTAATGATTATGTATCATCCTGTCAAGAAGGAGATTCGCTTCCTGGCAAAAGCAAAAGGTGAATTCGTTGAAATTCCCTATGCTATGTGCCCGTGGCTTTCTCAGTACGCTCCTGACAAGGGTGAATTTTTATTGCAAAATCATGGAAATAAATTCTTTGAGGATATTTGGGAGCAGTTTTTAAGAGATCAGGTAAGCATTACTTTCAAAGGCACCAAGATCGATTATGATGACTTTGTAAAGAAGGTTAAAGAATACAATAAGAGCAGCGGAGAAGAGCGTTTTGTCATTGAAGACTTTATCGAACTTCCGTCCGTTGCGGAGATTTTTGATTCCGTCAGCGAGTTCTGCGACAGAACATTGACGATGCTCGGCGATGAACTGGAGAATACCGATATCAAGGATTCCTTCCTTCGTCGTAAAGCGGAATTTGAAGAGAAGAAGGCAAAATTAAATAACTCGGACGTTAACCTCTGTCTGGTTGGTACTTATTCTTCCGGTAAATCCACGTTTATCAATGCTTTGATCGGCAGAAGAATCCTTCCTGAAAGCATCAATTCCGAAACCGCAAAGATGTTCCGTATTTCCAATGCACCGGCTCCTTCCGTGGCATTCAAGATTAAGAAGGGCGGCAATCCGGAGCATGAGATTTTAGCAACCATCACCTGGGATGAAAGCAAGAAGAAATTTGCCTTCCATTCCGATGAAGCATGCGAATTTACGGAAGAAAAAGTGAACGGTGAGATCAATTCCGCCATTATGTTCCGCTTACAGCAGCATGAGCAGTTATATCAGATTTTAAAGAAATTAAACGATATTCCGAATCATCCCGATGCAGATAACGAAGAGTTTGTGGATGGTATCATTGATGTATATTTCCCGATTCCTCTGGGCGAAAACATCAACTTTACATTCTACGATACACCGGGTACCGATTCGAATTCCAACGAGCATTTACTGGTACTCCAGAAAGCACTGCAGCAGCAGACCAATTCCATTTTGATCGTGCTTTATGAGCCGACGAAGATGGAAGGTACCGGTAATTCCATTTTGTATAACTTGATCGCAGACAGCAACGGAAAGAAGAATGATACGAAGGTTACCATCGATCTTACGAGATCCCTTCATATCATCAACCAGTCCGATACCAAGAGTATTGCCGATCTGAAAGAACTTCGTAATAAGAAAGTTGAAGTAACCCTGAAAGAAACCGATAAGATTTACAACGAAGAGGCAGAGCAGATTGATCTGTCCAAAGAGCGTTTGTTCTTCGTTTCCGCAAAGGCGGCATATATTGCAAAAGCAATCGGCAACAACGTTGACCAGGAAGAAGAAAGAAGATGGCTTGCAAACCATAAGGACGAGATTAACAACGAACCTGTTAAGGATCCTTTCCTCGGTAAGGAAGACAAACCGACTCAGGAAGTTGAGACCGGTATGTATTTCAAACTGGATAAGCTTGCAAATTCCGATAATGAAACCAAGCAGTTGATTAAGGACTGCAATGCCGAATTAAAGAAGTGCGCTAATCCGGAAGATACCTCTTTGTATCCGATTATTCAGCGTATCTATGTAAACTCCGGTATGTATGCGATTGAGAAGGAAATCATCCGTTATGCTCAGAAATATGCCCTTGCCGTAAAGGCAAAAGGTTTGTATGACGGTATTTCCAGCGTCGTAGATTTCATCCGTGAAGACTACGAGGTAATTGAAAACCAGGCTCGTCTTTCCAAGGAAGAAATCGAGCGCAATATCGATACCATGAAGAACAGCATGGTTCATGATATTGACGCGGCTTATGCAGATTATATGCAGAATATCACAACGGAATCTTTGGTATTCCAGATTGATGATATCAACCAGTTATATACCGTAATCGAGAACCGTAAGATTCAGGCAAGCAAGATTGCCGATAAGATGAAATGGATTGCCATTCGTCCCGAAGTATTCGAAGAGAAGAACAATATCATCCGTAACGAATTAAACCGTTATCTGGAAGAAATCGACAACAGCTACAAGAACAACCGTGGAAGAATCTTACAGCAGCAGATTGATGAACTGAAGGGTATAATTATTCAGAAGATTACCGGTTACAAGGGAATCGATGAAAACTTAATCCGCAGAATTACAAACGTTGCGGAAACCCAGATTCCTCCTTCAAGTCTGAAGGCTTTGAAGATGGATGAGTACATCAACAAGCAGAAAGCAATTTTCATCTTCTCAACGAACAATAAGAAGAATTACAAGGCTGACGTTGAGCAGATGTTTGCAAATACGACCAAGGTTCAGTTCGATTCCTATATCAATGAAATCATGGAAGTAGCCAAGGATAAGACTGCCGAACTGATTCAGGAATTCAAGAACAACATTGATTCCATTTCCAGTTCCCTTGAACTTTTGATCAACGATGAGAAGAAAGCAAGCGAAGAGCAGTTGAAAGCTAAGAACGTGCTTGATTTTGTCGGAAAGATGGATGACGAACTCAACAAGAAGATCTGGGGCCAGGAAGAGATTAAGCAGGCCGAAGATGTAATCCTCCACGGAAGTGAGAAGAAGGAAGAAGAGGAAAAGAAAGAATAATTATGACGAAAAATAAACCTTTCGTTAAACGCTTCATTTTCAGAGAAGAGTTTTGGTACCTTTTGTTAACGATCTACTTTTATTTCAGTAATCTGATTTTTGTATATCGTAAAGCAAGCGGGTTGTTAAACAGTGATTCTTCGGGGGAAATGATTTTAGCCGCCCATTTAAATAAAGTGGGCGGTTTTTTATCGAAAGAATGGTGTTATTCTTCCGAATTAAGAGTCCTGAATACGCAAATCGTATATAAGTTTTCTCTGCTGTTTTTCCCGAACAACTGGCATATGGCCCGTGTAATGTCCATCGGTATTTTTATGCTGATTCTGATTGCAGTCGGTTGGTATTTCATGTGGGCTGCAGGAGTAAAGAAGAAAGGGTTGTTATTCTCTGCAATCCTGATTTGTCCGTTAGGACAATGGTATGCATGGAATGTAATCTATAATTCATTCTATGTTCCTCATATTGCCATCTCTTTGCTAAGTATTGCTTTGCTTTTACATGTATTAAAAACAAAAAAGAAGATAGCAGGAATCATTCTTACCGCATGTTTATTGATCCTGGCATTCGGCGCCGGGCTGGGTGGAATCCGGCAGATCCTGGTTTGCTATGCTCCGTTATTACTCACCTGTTTTATTCTGTTTTTGGTAAATGTGAAGGAAAAAGAAAAGTGGAAGATGCTTTTTCTTTCCGTTGGCGTTTTTGTTTGCGGAACGGCAGGATATTTGATTAATGCCAGGATTTTATCGGGTATTTATATATTTGAAGATTATAATGAAACGATTTGGAATGATTTCACTCTCCCTGTAATTTGGACAGCGCTTGAACAGTTGATCCGTCTTTTTGGCTGGGAACCGAATACGAAGGTAATTTCCTTAAGCGGTATTGGAAACTTTGTTTGCATTGCAATCGTGCTTGGCATGATTATATGCTTTGTTATATGCTTCAAAAAAATCAAAAGTCTTAAGGATGAACAAAGAATACCTATTGTATTCAGCTTGTCGGGTTTTCTGTTTTTGCTTTTGGTATTTGCCGAAACATGGGTTTATAACGAGTCTTACTGGATTCCGGCGGTTCCGTTCTTTTTTATACCGGTTTTGTTTGTGCTGGATTATGAAATACCGAAGAAAAGGAAGGAAATTCTGATTGCTGCTTTGGCCCTCGGTTTGATTATTTGCGGCGGATCTGCGTTTAAGAATTATCGTATCGGCGGTGTGCCAAATGATGAAACGATTCACAATGTTTCAACCTGGCTCAAAAATCAGGATGAGTACAAGCAGGGCATTGCTATGTTTTGGAATGCGCCGGTTGTAACGGAGAAGACCGACGGAAAAATCGAAATGTGGACGGTAGAAGATTATACCGCTTTGCAGCCTTGCGAGTGGCTTCAGGTAAAATCTCATATGACACTTCCCAAAGGAAAAGTATTTGTTTTGATTCCGGATGTTATGGCAAATGATGGTACGGAACGATGTGAAGCTCTGAAGAAGTATATCATTTATGATGACGGAAATTATATAGTATATGGGTTTAATCACTATACCGAATACTTTACGGTAGAATAGCATAGAACAGTAATTGTCCGGATATAAATTATCTGATAATTTGACTCTATGTGATACAAATTGATAATCAATTTAATACAAAAAAACCTGCGATGCATATGCGCATCGCAGGTTTTTGTTTGTTTGTGTTTAAGTCTTATTTGTAGAGCTCTACGAGTTTCAGTAAGTGCTGATATCTCTCGTTAGCAACCTTCTCGGATTCGGAGAAGAGTTTCTCGGCTCTTTCAGGGAACGGCTTAACAAGTCTGGTGTATCTGGACTCGTTGTTAAGGAATTCCTGATAGCTTCCGTCGCCTTCCTTGGAGGTAAGGGTGAACGGATTCTTTCCTTCTGCCTTAAGAGCAGGATTGAAGGAGAAGAGGTTCCAGTAGCCGGCCTTAACAGCCTTCTTCATTTCATCCTGGCAGTGGTTCATACCGCCCTTAGCGATACCGTGAAGTTCGCAAGGAGCGTAGCCGATGATGAGGGAAGGTCCGTTGTAAGCTTCAGCTTCAGCGATTGCCTTAACTGCCTGAGCAGGGTTAGCGCCAAGTGCGATCTGAGCAACATATACATAGCCGTAGCTCATTGCGATTTCAGCAAGGCTCTTCTTGGAGATCTCCTTACCTGCTGCAGCAAACTGGCAAACCTCACCGATGTTGGAAGCCTTGGAAGCCTGTCCACCGGTATTGGAGTACATTTCGGTATCGAATACCATTACGTTTACGTTCTCGCCGGAAGCAAGTACGTGATCGAGTCCGCCGAAGCCGATATCATATGCCCAGCCGTCACCACCGAAGATCCAGATGGATTTCTTGGAGAGGTAATCTTTCTTAGCAAGGATTTCTTTCGCTGCATCGGATCCGTTAGCTTCAAGAGCCTTGATTAATTCAGCGGTAGGAGCTGCGTTCTCGTTGGTCTGATCCTTGGTAGCAAGGAAAGCATCAATTGCAGGAGCAAGAGCTGCATCGGACTTAAGCTCTTCGAGTTTAGCGATAAGCTGATCACGAATTACCTTCTGTCCTAAGTACATACCGAAACCATGCTCAGCGTTATCCTCGAATAAGGAGTTGGACCAAGCGGGACCCTTCTTGGAATCCTTGTTTACGGTATAAGGTGAAGTAGCAGCGGGACCGCCCCAGATAGAGGAGCATCCGGTTGCGTTGGAGATGAACATATGCTCACCGAACAACTGAGTGATCAGTCTTGCATAAGAGGTCTCAGCACATCCTGCACAGGATCCGGAGAACTCAAGTAAGGGCTGATTGTACTGGGAGTTGATCGGGGTAACACCGTTTGCAAGAGCGGGCTTTAATTCCTTCTTGCCAACGTTCTCTACTAAGTAGTTGAATACAGGCTGTTCAGCTGCCTGAGATTCCTGAGGAACCATCTTGAGTGCTTCGTTAGCCTTAGGACATACGGTTATGCACTCGCCGCATCCCATACAGTCTAAAGGAGATACGGTCATGGTGTACTTCATGGAAGCATCAGCTGCATGCTTGGAATCAGCAAGTTTGATGTTGGAAGGTGCAGCAGCAACTTCATCTGCATTTAAGATGAAAGGACGAATGGTTGCATGGGAGCATACAAATGCACAGCTGTTACACTGTAAGCATGCCTCAGCGTTCCACTCGGGAACCATAACAGCGGTACCACGCTTCTCGTATGCGGAAGCACCGGTCTCAAACTGTCCGTCTGCGTTATCCTTGAATGCGGAAACAGGAAGGCTGTAACCATCCATAAGACCGATCGGATCAAGAAGTTCGTTAACCATCTTAACGGTAGCGGGACGTCCGGTTCTGTTATTTTCTTTTGCTACATCCTGAGCATCTGCCCAGTCAGCAGGAACGTCTACTTTATGAATTGCATCTACACCTGCATCGATTGCTTTGTAGTTCATTTCTACAACTGCGTCACCCTTCTTGGAGTAGGACTTCTTAGCAGCTGCTTTCATGAATTCGATTGCCTGATCGATCGGCATAACGTTTGCAAGTTTGAAGAATG
>JAFWTY010000036.1 GCA_017518735.1 Lachnospiraceae bacterium
CCTGTCTCGCTCTGCAACCAACACCCTGCTAATTGGAAATCTGATAACTTAAGACTCTTTCCACGGGCATTACAGTTGTAGGGATAGATTGCGGCATTGCTGCAAACGTGTTGTCCATAGATTATTCTCCTACTTTTCCAAGGCCGTCCTGCCAGTTGAATTTCTCATCGCAGAAAGGAATAAAGATAAACTTGCTCTCGCCCATTTCAATTACATCACCGCGACTTAACATCGTAGGGATATAAGTAGGCTGATCGTTTACATAAATTCCGTTCGTTCCGTCTGCAGGAATAATATGGAAGTTATTGTGCTTGATGTCATAAGCAAGTTTTGCGTGATTTTCTCTAGAAATTGTAGAATCTCCTTTGATCACGATATCGCTCTTCTCACTACGACCGATGGTGTTGTTCTTGCCGTATACACGGTAATCTTTACCCTTGTCGGCACCCTCCACACATACAAGCCATCCAACAACAGGATCAACGTTCATGCTCTTCTGCATAACTGCTACAGTCTTGCCGATATCGTCGTCCTTCTTGTCTTCTGCATTGGATCCCTGATAACCTGCAGGTGCAACCGTTGCTCCTACTTCTCCTCCGGGATTCATGGAAGACATCTCGGGAGCAGCACCGAATACACCAACCGTTTTGCCGATGTTCGGATATCCGCCGCCATTAAACTCCATGCGATTCATCCCACCGCTGCAATAAGGACAGGAAGCATACTGAGTAGCTTCGTATAAATGTCCGTTTGCACATTCCATTAAAGCCATACCTGTTTCTCCTTTTCTTTTTTTATTTATATGTTTTTGTGTTACAAATACATACCATGTTATTTATTGAACAGAATATCTTCAAATTCCATTGCAATATAGCCGGTCAGCAAATTGATGGAATACAGATCCGTATTTCCTTCCGGGTCGGGAGTTCCATAGAAAATCAGGTTTTCTCCGTTACGAATAGATGCAAATAAAAGTTTGGAACCGTAATCGAATTTTGCAAACTCATATGTTTCGCAGGTTTCTACGTTCGTTCTCGTAAGCTTATTTCTGTCTTCACTGGTTTTTGACTCGGAAATCAGATAACCGTCGGTAACAATAAAGTGTGTATAGGATTCGTCACCTGTCTGATCAACAAAGAAATAAGTTCCGTCATAACTGTCGTTCTTGTCGTAGTAATATCCCATGAGCTTATTGTTCTCATCAAAACCAACAAGATACAGATATTTGTCGTCTGCCATGATATAACATTTGCTTCCGATGAAGTAATCCAGTTTCTTGGGCTCTGCCTCAAGATCTGCTGCAGGAACATAGTAGATTGCATCGGAATAGTTTCCTTCGGTATCAACAAAGAAGCAGAATCCATCGTAGAAAGTATATGAGAAATAATCACGGAACGTTCTCGTTCCCAGCTTCTGACCGTCGGATCTTCTGATGCAGGTAACGGTATCTTTATTATTTTCAATTACGTTGATGAAATAATAATCCTGGGTTACATACATGCAATAAGGGTTATCGTATTCAGCCAATGCCGTAATCTCTTCACTGTAACCTAAACTCTGATAATATACTTTGCATTTACCGTCATAAATTCCGTAGAATTCATCTCCAATCTGGGACATACAACGCCACAATACCGGCTTTCCTTCATCGTTGTTACGATAAACATAGTTATCACCCAAAGTATAAAGGTTCCACTGATAGGTATTGGACGGAGTGTTACCGAAATCATCGGGATAAAGCTCGCTCTGCGTGAAATCTTTCTTCGGAATCACATATTCCGTATTCACTTCACTGGGCTGTTCGCTGGTTGAAGGGAAAATCGGAGTATCCGAAGTAGCTACAACGGTAGGCGTCTGAGATACCGGCTCTACCGGGGTAATCGGGGTATTCTGTTTTTTCTTCTTTGCTGCGGAACTTAAGACAACCGCAAGAATAATTCCGACAATTACAGGAACGGATGCAGCTGCGATAATAACCGGAACAAGCCACTTCTTCTTAGGCTGTGCAGGCGCGGAACTCTGTACTGCGGGAGCTGCCTGATTCATACTTCCGGATGCGTTCGGTTGCATAACGGTATTCTGCGGAACATTTTGCTGCATAACCGTATTCTGAGGATTCTGCATAACGGTGTTCTGTACGCCATTGTTCATCATGCGATTCTGTGCATTTGCAGCCTGGTTCTGTCCATAGGTGGAACCAACGGTATTCTGAACGGTATATCCGGCCTGAGGTGCATTCATTGCACCAACTGTAGCACCTGTAGCAACTGCGGGCGCGATTGCCGCAGCGGGAGCAGCTGCCGCATAGCCTGCCGTAGCTCCGGAAAGCAATGCCTGCTTAAACTGCAACATATTCTGAAAACGATCCTGGGGCTGAACATTTAAAGCCTTCAGGATAGCATCTTCTGCACTTTTGGGAATCTGTACGCCGAGTGAACTGGGCGGAACAAGATCGTCCTCATCAAGACGCTCCACGGAATCGGGAGGTCTTCTTCCGGTAAGCGCAAAATAAAAACTTGCACCCAAAGCATAGATATCCGTAAAAGGTCCTTGTTTACCTCTACGGGTATACTGTTCTTTCGGTGCAAAGCCGTGTTTTAATACAACGTCCAAACTTCTGGATTTATCTCCGAGGCTGTATCTTGCAGCACCGAAGTCGAGAAGTTTTACAACGCCACTGTTGGTAATATAAATGTTATCGGGTGTTACATCGCGATGGACGATTCCTTTGTTATGAACAACATATAAAGCATCCATGATCGGAACAAGCGTATTCTTTGCTTCCTCGTAAGATACTTTTCCACCGCGACTTTTAATATAGTTATCGAAGCTGGTCCCTTCGATATAATCCATTACAAAATAAGCGGTCCCGTTCTCTTCAAAATAGCTGTGAATTCTTACAATGTTTTCGTTTCCGATAAATTGTGCAAGAGTTTCCGCTTCCTGAAGGAAACAGGTTTTACCGTAATTATAGCTTTCTCCTCTTTCTCCGGAGAACGGTGTAACCGTAATTGTCTGTGTTCGGGTTGCAAGACTGTCCGGGAAAAACTCCTTTACCGCAACTTTGCCTCCGGTCTTATGATCCAGCGCAGCATAAGTAATACCAAAACCGCCCTGTCCCAATACCTTTTCAATGACATACTGCCCTGCAAGTACAGTACCCACAGGGAGCGCTAAAGGATATTTCGAATTGATTCCGTCCATAATTTCTCCTGATAATGTTAAAAAAACATTAATACATGAAAAATTATACAACAAATCAAGGAAAAATAAAACCTTTTTATGCAATATTGTCAAAAATAATTCACCCTCTTAAATCGACTGATTTAAGAGGGCGAAAAGACTGTTTTTTAGTATCAATTCAATGTTTTTAAATGATTCACAAGAAATAAATCAGTAAGCAGATTGCAACAACCAAAACAATTGCGCCGATAATGATAACCGGAACCACCCAACTCTTCTTGGAAGAGGTCTGATTATCCACTGCTTTTCTTGCGGAATTACGATTAATCAACGACTCGTTCGACATCTGATTTTCTGCCGGATATTGCATTGCAGGATTTGCATTCTGTGCAAGAGGTTTTTTCATGCCATTTAAAAACGGCGCTCCAAACTCCTTCATGGTTTGGAAACGATTCTCCGGACGCACGCTTAACGCTTTATAAATTGCAAGTTCCTCTTCTTTTGGTAACACAATTCCACGAGATGATAAAGAAACCAGTGTATCTTTTTCGATTCGATCGATGGAATCAGGCGGTTTGTGACCGCAAAGGGCATAATAAAAAGTTGCGCCGAGGGAATACACATCCGTAAACGGACCCTGTTTACCACGTCTTGAATACTGTTCAATCGGAGCAAAACCCTTTTTCAGAATGACATCCAGACTCTTTGTCTTATCACCGAGGCTGTATCTTGCCGCACCGAAGTCCAGAAGCTTGATTTCACCCGAATTGGTAATATAAATATTATCCGGGGTTACATCACGGTGTACAATGCCTGCTTTATGAACTCTGTATAAGGCTTCCATAATCGGGAAAAGAATTCTTTTGGCATCTTCATACGTTACTTTTCCGCCGTTTTTACGAATATAGCGGTCAAAACTGATACCGTCGACATATTCCATTACAAAATAAGCCGTCTGGTTTTCTTCAAAATACGTGTGAATCCGGACAATATTCGGATTTCCGATAAACTTCGCAAGAGTTTCGGCCTCCTGCGTAAAGCATGCTTTTCCATAACCAAAATCCACCATACGATCTCCGGTATACGGTGTAACGGTAGTTGTATTGGTACGGGTAACAAGTGTATCCGGAAAAAACTCTTTCACAGCAACCTTTTTTCCGGTTTTATGATCGAGCGCCTGGTAGGTAATACCGAAACCACCCTGTCCCAATACTCTTTCGATTATGTATTGACCGGCCAAAACGGAACCGACCGGCAAAGCCAAAGGAAATTCCTGATTCATGGAAATCACCTTCTCCCTTTATTTACCAGAAAGTCATATCCTATCGGATTCTTTCCGGGAAACCGACTTTCTTCTGGACCTTTCTCAAAGTCTTGGTTGCATAATAGCTTGCTTTTTCGGCATTTTCTTTGATAATACCGTCGATATAAGCTTTGTCTTTGGATAATTCATCAAATTTGGTCTGTAACGGTGTTAAAAGATCTGCAACCGCTTCTCCTACGGCAAGTTTGAAGTCGCCGTAACCTTTTCCGGCAAATTCTTTTTCCACTTCTTCAAAAGATTTTCCGCAAACGGCACCATAGATCTCAATCAAGTTGGATACGCCGGGTTTCTCTTCCGCATAACGGATTTCGGCATCGGAATCGGTTACCGCACGCTTGAATTTTCGGATTACGGTATCTCTGTCATCCGTCAGATAGATGCTGGCATTCGGATTTTCATCGGACTTGGACATCTTCTTGGTCGGATCCTGGAGGGACATGATTTTTGCTCCCGCTTTTCCGAGATAAGGTTCCGGAACGGTAAATACATCGCCGTAAATATTGTTAAAGCGAATTGCGATATCTCTGGTAAGTTCCAGATGCTGAAGCTGATCCTTTCCTACGGGAACCACATCTGCCTGATAAAGCAGAATGTCGGAAGCCATCAGAACGGGATAGGTATAAAGACCTGCATTGATATTATCCGCATGCTTTGCAGACTTATCCTTAAACTGGGTCATTCTGTTCAACTCACCCATATAAGTAAAGCAATCCAAAATCCATGCAAGCTCGGCATGTGCGCTGACGTGGGACTGATAATAAATACAGTTCTTTTCGGGATCAAGTCCTGCCGCAATATAAAGCATCAAAAGATTTCTTGCTTTTTTGCGAAGCTCCGCAGGATCCTGACGAACCGTAATGGAATGTAAATCCACAACGGAATAAAAGCACTCATACTCTTCGCTTAATGTAAGCCAGTTCTTTAACGCTCCGAGATAGTTTCCCAAAGTGAGGGAACCGGTAGCCTGCATTCCGCTGAATAATACTTTCTTGTCGTTAATCATTTGTAATATATCCTTCTTTCTTTAAATTACGTATTCGCTTTATTTTGCCTCAAAAATCACAACCGTTCTCGGAGGCACCGCAAACGATGTGGATCCGTTTGCCTCTTTTAACACGGCGCTGTCACCCGTCGTAAGCAGTTCGTTCCATTTTGCTTTCTTGATCAGATTCGGCATGGAAAAAATACGTTCTTCCCAGTGCATGTTAAAGGCAATGTAATAAAGCCTTGTAAAGCGTGTACCGATCTTGGAAGTAGTTTTTCCCTCACTCTTGGAATCGACAAGTTCCGAAAACATCATGCCGATATGGTGCTTATCTCCGGAAAGATCGGTCTTCCATGCCTCTTCCTGATGGAAGGACAGATCCGGGAATCCGCAAAGTTCATGATCCAGCATGGTAAACTCGGAGGATACGTTTAAGAACGGTTTGCTCTTACGAAATGCAATCATCTGCTTCGTAAAATCAAGCATTTCCATTGCTGCCTTCGTCGTATTCCAATTGACATATCCGATTTCATTGTCCTGGCAATATGCATTGTTATTGCCGTCCATGGAATTCAAAAATTCATCTCCTGCCGTAAGGAGCGGAGTTCCTGCAGCAAGCATCAGGGTCGAAACGGCATTTTTCATCATTTTCTGACGAAGCGCCAGAATGGCTTTTTTCCTGGTTTTACCTTCTGCTCCGCAGTTCCACGAATAGTTGGAATTGCAACCGTCTCTTCCGTCTTCTCCGTTCGCCTCATTGTGCTTGGTATCATAAGAATACAAATCATTTAAGGAGAATCCGTAATAATTGGTGATAAAGTTCACGGTTCCGATTCTCTCAGGAACTCTTTTCTCAAGACGGATGAATTCCGTAAGCATATCCGGATCCGCTTTTAAGAATTTACGCATCTGATACATGTATTCGTCGGAATATACGCATAAATTCTTGTATTTTGGACGTTCGTTCGCCGAATAGATCTCTTCTTCGGGGATATAGTCATAAAACAGTTTTGTATTGGCAAACAGAGGATCCGTCGCAAGAAGCGTAATCGGAATGCGGTTGCCTTTAACATGGAAACCGTCAACATGGTATTCCATAACCCAGTGACGGATTACATCCTGAATCATACTTCCCTTCGTATTATCCGGAAAATACAACTGCATTATAACTTCAATTCCGGCTTTATGCATCTCTTTTACAAGATAACGCATTTCTTCACAGGGGTTATCTCCTGCCGCATAGGAAGCTTTCGGAGCAAAATAATAACCCTTTTTGAATCCCCAGTAATTTACTTTCTGCGGAATTTCCTCCAAAGCGATCTCGTAGCCTGTCTTTTTGCCGGCAGATGTTCTTTTTTCATATTCTTCAAATTCATAACAAGGGAGCAATTCGATTGCCGTAATACCCAAATCTTTCAGGTACGGAATCTTTTCGGTAATCCCCAAAAACGTTCCCGGATGTTTTACTTTTGAAGAAGAATGCATCGTAAAGCCGCGCACATGCATCAAATATAAAATCGAAGATGAAAAAGGCGTACATAACACATGGTCGTCTTCCCAGTCAAATTCACCTTCGTCCAGTGCGGAATATAATTCATAACTGTCGTTCTCTTTTATACCGAATTTCTCGTTTCCGAGAATCCTCCTTGAATAAGGATCGACAAATTCATGCTCATCATCATAGAAACGATATGCAAAATCGTGTTCCGAAATGTTTTCCACAATCATGGAATAGATATTTCCAACCCTGCAGCCTTCGGGAAAAGCTATTTTTTCTGTCTTACCGGCTTCTTTTCTGGACATCAGAATAATACCGGAATTGCTTCCGTCGGTCGAAACCATGGAAAACTGAATTCCGTTATTCAACGGATAAGCCCCCAAAGGAAATGGATTGCCTTTTTTAATCGTAAACTGACTCATATCTCACCTTTTTGTCCGAATTTGGACATAATTCTCCCATAATTGGAAAAGCGTATAGAATTTTACCACATTTTCTTTCTACTTTCAACGATTACAAATTTCGCGTACACCTTTATTTTCCTTGCTTTTTTACATAGGCAGGGTTAAAATTAAAAAAACGAAAACAAACCGGAGGGGTTTATGGCAGAAATTAATAAAACGAAATCAGAAATCGAAAACGAAGAAGATATCACCGTAGAACTCGAACTGGATGACGGAAGTACCGTCAGCTGCGCTATCGTAACCATTCTTACGGTAAATGAAAAAGATTATATCGCTCTTCTTCCCATGGTTGACGAGGAAGATGAAACCTTCGGCGAAGTATGGTTTTATGAATACGTCGAAGATCCTGACAATTCCGAAGCTGAACCGGAATTAAAGTACATCGAGGATGATGATGTATACGAGGCAGTCTCCGATGCTTTCGAGGAATTCCTCGATACCCAGGAATTTGACGAAATTATTGAGGATGAAGAAAACGAATAAGATTTAACAAAGTTCTTTAAGAAAGCGGGACGGAACAATCCGTTCCGCTTCTTTTATTTCAACCGAATACAAATGAAGCGTATCGATTGCTCTTGTCATCGCCACATACAATAGTCTTCTTTCCTCTTCCGTTTCTTCTTTTGTATGCAGCTGATTTAAAGGTATATTTCCTTCGTTCAGATCCGGAATAATAACGTGTTTGAATTCCAGGCCCTTGGAATGATGCATTGTCATAATGCGAACTCCATCGTTCTTTTCCTGCAAAACATGATTCATATCCTCTGTCTCTTCCAGCCATTGCGTAATCGATGAAAACTCTTTGGAATCTGAGTGGATTTCAGCCAGACAATCCACGAAATCGGGCATTCCGGTTTTGATCATCGAATGATTTGATGTCATTCGTCTTAGATAGTCTTCATAACCAATGCCTTTTTTGATGTATTGAATCGCGGAAAAAGGGTCCAGCTTAGAAATAAACTCAATCTGCTTTTGAAGATTCCGTAATGCTTCTCTTTCGTCACGGTCCGCTTTTACAAATACCTCATCAAATTCAAATATATCGAAAGGCACAATATCAGCCCGCAAAAATCTTTGAGGTTTATTCATTACTCTTAAGAAGGAATCTCTTTCGATTCGCTCCTTCGTCAGTTTAAAATAAGCGGTAATATCCTTTGCAACTTCGGTTTCATAGATGTTTTTAGCTTCTTTTTCAACGGAATACGGAATCATATTGCGACGAAACAGTCGGACCAGTTTCATGGATATCTCATTTTTTCTGGTCAGAATCACCGTATTTGACCATTCATTTTTCGGAATGGAAAGAATTGTATTACAGATCTTTTTATATTCTTCCCCGTAATCAGAAAGAACCGAAATGAAAGCATGTCCGTTTTGACTTTCCGAGAAAGAAACAAGCTCTTTCTTCGTACGTTTCGTATTATGAGCAATTAGTTTACTGCTTTTGATTACGATTTCTTTTCCGCATCTGTAATTTACCGGAAGAAAATAAGTTTTCAAGTATGGATAATCCTTTTTCAATTCATCGATTATGGTTGGATTAGCGCCACGAAATCCGTAAATGGACTGATCCTCGTCTCCTACCGCAAACAAATGATTCCTGTCACCAATAATCTTCTTCATAATGTCATACTGAATCGGATTGATATCCTGAAATTCATCAATCAGAATGTACGAATAACGCGTTTGCAGCTTTGTAAGCTCCTTTTGATCCTTCTCCATTAATTCTTTTGTTTTATACAAAATATCATCAAAATCCATAAAACCGGCCATAGCTTTCAGCCGTTCATATTCCGTTTTCACTTTCATAAATTCATTTTTGGAAATATGTTTTGATTCAAAAGAATTCATAGAATTACACTTAGATTTTGTCCTTTGAAGATCCGATAACAATTCTTCTATAAATTCACCGGAAATCGTATTCATAGACAAATTGCGCAATGCTTTATTCATCAGTGAAACAGAAGTTTTATGCGTGATAATTGCAGGAATTTGTTCGCGATAATAATCTTTCAGAATATTTAAGAAAATTGCATGAAACGTGCCAAAGGTGACTTTGGAAGATTTTTGATTAGCAAGTTTCAAAAACCTTGCTTTCATTTCAGCGGCAGCAGCCTTGGAAAATGTAAGAACGAGTATGTTTTCGGGTTTTACCGAATAAGTTTTTATCAAATGAGAAATCCGTTCGGTAATCACGGTTGTCTTGCCACTTCCCGGACCCGCAATCACAAGTGCAGGCCCGGTATTATGGCAAATCGCCTCTCTTTGATAAGAATCAACTCTCAAGCGATAATTTTTCAATTGCTTTATCGATTCTGGATAAAGACTCTTCCTTTCCCAAAACTTCCAGAAGTTCCGTTGCTCCGCAGGGAGTCATGGCTTTTCCGGAGAGCGCCGTACGAACCGGCCATAAAACCATACCGTTCTTAATCTCTTTCTCTTCCGCAAAGGAAACCAGCAGAGAATATAACGCGTCATTTGTATAATCCTCAAACTGTTCCAGTACGGGACGAATCTCTTTCAAAACCTGTAAAGAAGATTCTTTCGTAGTTTTCATTTTTTTATGAATATACATTTCGGAATCATATTCCGGAACTTCTTCAAAGAAATCAATCATATCTTTGATATCCGGGAAGATTTCGATACGCGTCTTTACCATTGCAGCGATTTTTTTCAAATCCAAATCTTTGGTAATCACTTCTTTAATGTATGGCAGAGCCAGTTCGTAAAAAGCATCGAAATCCATCTTCTTCATGTATTCGCCGTTCATCCATTTTAACTTTGTATAGTCAAAAACAGCCGGCGACTTGCTCATATGATGATAATCAAAACATTTAATGAACTCATCCAGAGATTTGATTTCCTCGTTATCCTGCGGAGAAAAACCAAGCAAAGCTACGAAATTTACGATGGCATCATTCAAAAATCCCTGCTCGAGCAAATCTTCATAAGAAGAATGTCCGCAACGTTTGGAAAGCTTCTGATGATTCTCATCGGTAATCAACGGGCAATGCACATATACGGGAACTTCCCAGCCGAAGGCATCGTATAAACGGTTGTATTTTGGAGAAGAAGAAAGATATTCGTTTCCTCTAACAACGTGTGTAATGCCCATCAAATGATCATCCACCACATTTGCAAAGTTATAGGTCGGAAAACCGTCTGATTTGATTAAGATCATATCATCCAGTTCTTCATTGTTTACGGTAATATCGCCATAGATTTCATCATGGAATGTAGTAGTTCCTTCCGTAGGATTGTTCTGACGGATTACGAAAGGCTTTCCGGCAGCCAGATTGGCAGCCACTTCTTCTTCGCTTAAAGAAAGACAATGCTTGTCATAAACGTTGATTTCCTTGGTGCTACCGTCTTCCAAAGTAATCGTTTTATTCAGAGTAGCCAGTCTGTCTTTGTCACAGAAACAATAATATGCTTCCTTTTTCTCAACAAGCATCTTTGCATAGGTCATGTAAATGCCTGCTTTTTGACGCTCGGACTGCACATAAGGGCCACATCCTTTGTCGATATCGGGACCTTCATCATGCTTTAATCCGGTCTTCTCAAGAGTACGATAAATGATATCCACGGCACCTTCCACATATCGTTCCTGGTCGGTGTCTTCAATACGTAAGATAAAATCTCCGTCCTCATGTTTTGCAATCAAATACGCATATAATGCGGTTCTTAAATTTCCGACATGCATTCTTCCGGTGGGGGAAGGTGCAAATCTGGTTCTGATTTTTGCCATTTTAAACTCCTCTTTCGATTTATTTGTTTTTACGAATTAATACAATTGCAATTCCGGCTGCAATTTCAGCAAGCGGAATGATAATCACAAGGATAATTCCAAGAAAAGCAACCGTACGAACAGGCATTACAATCGGACTTGCTTCGTATGATTTATACGGTACGGCACTATCCAGGGACATATCACACATAAAGCACATGGAATCCACAACAACTTCTGTATTAGCATAAGACGTGAATTCATCGGGTTCCTGCTCTAAGAACGCATAAGAACCAAAAATCGCTGCCTTCGCCGTTGCGTCTTTTCCGTATTTTTCACAATAACATGCAACCGCATAGGAACCTTCGGTACCTTCTTTTTCCTGAAGATAACCTTCCTCATCCGTAGTTGCTATAATGGAGGATTCGCTGGAAGCATAAAGTGCCTCCACGGAAACATCCGGATCCTCTTCCACCAGTTCAAAGCCTCTGGACTGAATAACCAGATTGGCTTTATTCTTCGCATAAACACGATCGGTAATCTGATGTGTCACAATATCCGGAATCAGATAATATCCGACACCCTGGAAGGTATAAGAAGCATCCTTATCCCAGATGATTCCTTCGGTGACTCTTGCTCCGAAGGAAGAAATGAGTGCATCATAGTTCACCGTTTTGCAAATATCCAAAGATGCAATGAAAACTGCGCTTCCACCGTTATTCATATAGGTTTGGATCAACTGGCAATCGCTTTGAGGCAGATCATCGAGCGGACTGTTTACGATCAGAATATCACAATCTTCCGGAATGTGGTTTTCGGAAAGAAGGGATAAATCTTCCACTGTAAAACCTGCTCTGGACATCTGATCCAAAGTAGTCTGGGAAAGCGCTCCTTCCGAATGTCCTACAAGATTGTATACTTTATATTCCTGATCGGAAAGAACTCTGCTGATGGCAGCGGTAAGCTGACCTTCCATATCCACACCTACAAGGTTCGCAACATACTGATAAGTAGCCTGATCAAAGGAATAAGAAGTAATATAATAATCTTCACTGTCTATGATACGGAAACGACTTCCGCATTCCACAATAACGCTGCCTTCCGAAGGCTGTTCGTTTGTATATTTGATGTAGAAAGAAGGCTCGGTCGTAAGCGGATGATATTTTAACTTAATATGCTTGGAATGAGCCTCATACTGTTCCAGATATACCTTTAAGGTACCGTCTACATGCGTCGGATCGGAAAGAATATGTATCGTAACATCCTGATTAAGGTCCTTTAAAAAGTCCTTCGTATTCTGCGTAATAGAAAAATAACTCATTTTTGTAAAGTCAAACTGAGTATATTTATCGCTGATTCTGCCTATTAAGACATTTGCAACAATGATTGCGATGATGGAAACAACGATACCTGCTGTTGTCACAAAGAACTTTCTTGCACCGACAAGGGATGCTTCCAGGGAATTCTTACCGAATACGCGGATTGACAGAATCAGGGAAATGGCAATTACGGACAATACGTAGAATACATCCTTCAGATTCAGAATTCCGGAAAACATTTTTTCAAATGGTGCCAGTATATCGATGGATTTTGAGATCGTTGCAACAAATGCATTGGTTGCAAAATAAGAACGAAGCAGCTGGGGAACAAACCAGAAGAAAATATACGCTCCGTAAGTCAAAATAGCCGCAACAAACTGATGCTCCGTAATGGAGGACATAAACACACCGATTACAGCAAGCATGGCACCGAAAAGAATCAGGGACAATACCGATAAGATAGATTCTTTAAAAGGCGTTTCGCCGTATCCGGACATGATCAGAATTCCGAGGAACAATACCAGGTTTGAAAATACCAGAATCGTTACCAGAGAAAGGAATTTTCCGAATACAATGGACGTTACTTTCACCGGAGACGTAAGCAAAAGCTGATCGGTCTTATTACGCTTCTCTCCTGCAATAATTCGCATCGTAAGCAAAGGAAAGATAAACATCAAAATGACAACCATGGAATTGATGGTTCTCGAAAGGTATACAACTCCGTTATAGAAGTTGATATATACCATAAACAGCGAACAGAACGCTGTATAAACCGCAACAAACAACCATCCGAAGAAGGAATGGAAATATGCACGTAATTCCCTGATAAATATCGTACCCATTATTTCGCCTCCTTCTCTGCGTCCGATTCTGCAGAATCGTCTGCATCTTTTTCATCATCCGAAGACTCTTTTTCTTCCTCTTCATCCGCTTCGGATTCCGAATCTTTGGAACTATCATCTTTGGAATCTTCCTCCTCATCGGAATCCTCATCTTCGTCTTCTTTTTCTTCCTCGAGTTTTCTGCGGGCCATTTCTTCCGCAAACTTGCGGTCCGCATCATCGATCAAAGTAAGATAAATGTCTTCGAGGGAATTCTGTTCTTCGTTTAAGGACAGAATCAAGAGCCTTGCATCGGATAACGCAAACGAGATATCCTCGCGGATATCATCTCTTCGTGTGGTCTCAAAACGAAACGTCACTTTATCTTTCTCTTCCGAAATAAACTGAAGATTCTTTACAATCTTGTTTAATTTGGAAAGTACATTTTTCGTCTTATCTTTGGATCCTTTTACGGTAACCGTAAAGACTCTGGCAGCTCCGGTTTCCTTTAACAGATTATCCGTTGTGTCGCATGCAACAACTCTGCCATGGGCAATGATCAATACGTCGTCGCAGACTGCAGCGATTTCGGACAAAATATGGGAGCTTAAGATTACCGTATGATCTTTTTTGAAAGAACGGATCAACTCACGGATTTCAATAATCTGTTTCGGATCCAGACCTACGGTAGGCTCATCCAGGATAATAATTTCGGGATTGCCGATAATTGCCTGTGCAATTCCGACTCTTTGCTTATAGCCTTTGGAAAGATTCTTGATCAAACGACCGGAAACATCCGAAAGTCCTGTCTTTTTGATTGCATTTTCCACTTCTTCGAGTCTGGATTTCTTGGGAACCTTTTTGATTGCAGCAACGAATTGTAAGAATTCGCGAACCAGCATATCCGGATACAAAGGAGGATTCTCAGGAAGATATCCGATACATTTTTTTGCCTGATTGGTTTCTTTTCCGAGAATATGGTTGTTTACACTGACCTCTCCGAGAGTCGGTGCAATATAACCGGTAATGATATTCATTGTAGTCGACTTGCCGGCACCGTTCGGTCCGAGCAAGCCATAGATATGACCTTTTTTGACTTCGAAAGATACCATATCAAGGGCGATGGTATTTCCATAGGATTTGCATAAATCTGTTACTTTAATCATTTTAAAACCTCTGATTTTTAATTACTGAATTCCGGTCGAACCAAAACCGCCACGATTCATACCATCCAGGTGTTCCACCCTGTCAAAAACAATCCTGGGCTGGTTTTGCATAATCCGGAACTGACAGATTCTGTCATTTTTATGAACAACGGTATCACGTGTCGCATACATAGGCACGTACCACCAGTCATCATCTCCGCAATAGGACTGATCGATAACACCCATATGATTTGTCTGCATCAAACCATAGTTTTTAAAAGTTGAAGAACGGGGAACCACGTGTGCCTCATATCCTCTCGGAAGTCTCATGGCAACGCCGAGCGGAATCAGTTTGTATTCACCTTTGGAAAAAGTCACTTCTTCGGCACTTCTTAAATCAATCCAGTCGGATTTTCCATCTATATACTCAAGATGTTCAATCGTATCGTTCAGGTATTTAATCTCAATATCGACAAAACTCATGACAATAACTCTCCTTTATGCGATTTCAATCGGAGTGTCCGAACTTTCTTCTCCGCCTTCTTCCAATTGAGCATTCTTTTTTTTCTGTTCCAGCTTCTTTGCAATTGTAATTCCGATTACAACAGCAACAGCTGCTACAACCACGAAAATCGCAAACACAAGAAGATAAGACAAAAAGGAATTGCCAAACAATACTGCAGGATTCTCTTTCATAATACCAATTACTCTCCTTTCACACCTTCATCCGTTAATAGGTTCTCTCCATCTGCCGCATTTTGCGCCAGTGTATCGCAACGTTCATTTTCCGGATGTCCGTCGTGTCCTTTTACCCATTCAAATGAAACATGATGTATTTTCATTACTTCCAAAAGCCTTTTCCATAAATCATCGTTTTTAACGGGCTTATGGTCGGCTTTCCGGAAATTATGTGTTACCCAGTAATCCACCCAGTGCTGATTGAACGCATCCACAACATATTTGGAGTCTGAAACGACTTTCACATCGCAAGGATGTTTCAAAGCTTCAAAACCTTTGATCACGCCCATCAGTTCCATTCGGTTGTTGGTTGTATTGGAATAACCGGCCGACAGTTCTTTTTCATGAAGAACACCCTTTGCATCCGTATATTGTAATACAACTCCGTAGCCACCGGGACCGGGATTTCCTTTCGCGGAACCGTCGGAATAAAGTGTCACTTTATCAGCCATAGATTACTCTCCCATTCCGGCATTTTCAAGCGCATTAGAAACGATATCTTCGGGATATCCCATGATTCGAAGTAAAGCGATTGCATTTCTGGAAGTCGCATATCCTTTCTTCAACTGATAAGGGAACAAAATATCGTCATCCTTGATTTCTTCGTCAAAATGATAGTTCTCAAATTCCGGAACCAGAATACTTGCCAGTTCCAAATCGTGTGTTGCCGCAAAACAAATGGTATGCTTTTGCTGCATGGATCGCATAATTTCGGCGCCTGCGGCAATACGTTCCTTCGTATTTGTTCCGCGTAATACTTCATCCACAAAACAAAGAACAGGGCCGCTTTCATCTTGAATCGCATCAAGAATCCTTTTAATAGATTTAATTTCTGCCATATAGTAGCTTTCTCCGGATTCCAGATTATCCCTGATCGACATAGAAGAATAAACGCGATATAAAGGCGCAGTATACTCTTTTGCATAGACCGTATGAAGGCTCTGTGCCAGCACGGCGTTCAGTCCGATCATACGAAGGAAGGTGGATTTACCGGAGGCATTGGACCCTGTCAGTAAAACACCTTTTTCGGTTGAAATAGAGTTAGCAACACCATCGGAAAGCAAAAGCGGATGAACCATTTCCGTAGTATGGATTCCACATTGATCTATAAATTCCGGAACGGAATAATACTGTAACGTTCTTCGGAATGATAATACATTTACACCGAAATCCAGAAAACCAAGTGTTTCAAAAAGATCATCCACGGCATCCCCATGGTTTTCAATTTGTTTTTTCATGCGATAAAACAGAAAGATATCGAACTGGAAAAACATTTTGAAGAAACTCAGTAAGCCGTTTCCCATATCTCCTACCGCAGATGAATTGTCGGATTGTAAAAACACAATATTTGCAGTGGATATCTTGGATAGTTTCTTTCTGGCTCCAATTAACTTTTCTTTTTCAATCCGGAATGAATCCGGCAGTCTTTTAACCGTCTTTTCTGCCGTTTTAATAATGCGCAGAATATACGTAAATGAAGCAAAATAAGGCTCAATCCTGCGAATTCTGGATAAATATACGATAATATTTACGATAACCAGCAAAATCAGTAAAATCAGGCCCAAATAAAACAATCCGGAGAAAAACATCATTCCGATCGATGCCAAATACAATAACCAGTCAATAATCGTTATCACAGGCTTATCGGAAGGAATGGCCGAAAGAAAATCCAAATAGGAATACAGGGAAAACTTTCCGCTTCTTCCGAGTTTTGCCATAAGAACCTGGTAATCTTCACGAAGTTTTTCATCTTCCGAAAAATAACGGATAACTTCTTCCAAACGTTCAAAGTCACAATCTTCCGCAGATATTTTTGGCATACGGAGTCTCGCATAATAATATTCATCGCCGACAGATGAATAGGAATGATTAAAGGTTTTAATAAACCGATCCAGTTCAAAATCATTCCACGTAATATCATCAAGCACAAAGCAATCATCCGCATGTCTCAGAAAGTATCCGTTGATGGATTGCTTCCGCTCTCTGCTGTATTCTTTCGAAAGCGGTTTATCGAAATCTCTATTCAGTTTTTTTCGAAAATCGCGTTCCTTGTTCTTTTCCATTACTTTGCCGATGATAATCACAGCGGCAAGTAATCCGAAAATCACAAGGAGAATGATCACTTTATCCATACTTTATTTCGAAAAATGTTTATTTCAAACTATCCTCTCCAAAATGATGCGGCAATATTTCAGCCAAAGTAAATTCTTTGAGTTCTCCGTCAGGTCCGGGAAGAATCAATTGAAAATCTTCGGAAGCAAATTCCGAAATCACCTGTCTGCAGGATCCGCACGGAAAACAAAAATCTTTGCATTCCTCTCCCGCTTTCCCGCCTACAATGGCAAGTTTTGATATTTTACGGTTACCTTCTTTAACAGCACAAAAGATAGCCGTTCTTTCCGCACAAACCGTATCACCATAAGCGGCATTTTCAATATTGGTACCGGTATAATACTTACCATCCTCTGCCAAAACGCAGGCTCCAACCGCAAAACCGGAATAAGGACTATACGATTTTTCTCTTGCGGAATATGCAAGACGAACGATTTCAGGATACTCCATATAACCCCCTTATATATTAGCCATTTCCAAGATACTGTCCGTAACAAGTTTTTCAAACAGCGGAGCTGCTTTTGCTCCCGCAGCCTTTACCTCTTCCGATCTAACGGTGTCGGCGAAATGCCTGCAGCAAGATTGCAAACGCAGGAAATGCCGCAAACCTTCAAGCCCATATGATTTGCTGCGATAGCTTCGATTACCGTCGACATACCGACAGCATCAGCTCCGAGTTTTTTGAACATCTGAATCTCTGCCGGAGATTCAAAGGAAGGTCCGGTTGTCTGCACATAGACTCCGCTCTTTAAATCTATATTGTTTTTCAAAGCTGCATTTTGAATGATACTGCACAATTGCGGATTATATACATGAGACATATCCGGGAATCTGGGTCCCAGCTCCTCTATATTCGCGCCAATCAACGGATTCGGAGCAAAAGATGAAATATGGTCGGTGATCAGCATAAAATCGCCTGCTTTGAATCCATCGTTGATTCCACCGGAAGCATTGGTTAAGAATATAATCTCGGCTCCCATAAGGCCCATGAGACGGATCGGCAAAACCGTATCGAAAGTCGAATAACCTTCGTAATAATGCACTCTGCCCTGCATACAAACGATATTTACTCCACCCAGGGTTCCGAAAATATAATTACCTTCATGACCGGAAACCGTGGATACGGGAAAGCTGTCAATCTCGGTATAAGGGACTTTGGCAACAACATCTATGTTTTTTGCAAAATCACCGAGTCCGGAGCCCAGTACAAGGCCGACTTTCGGTACAAAATCCGTATGTTTTCTGACACATTCCAGACAGGCTTGTAATCTTTCGTAAGGTGTCATGCTATCCCTCCTCCCAATACGCAAAGCTTAATTCCAGCGTTTTACATCAATTTCCGTTTTCTTATCACGAACCATTAAATCTTTCAGACAATCGGCAGCAGGCAGATTATCAAAAAGGATTTCATTAACTTTTTCAACAATCGGCATTTCGATGTTATACTGCTCGGCAAGTTTTTTGCCTGCCTTTGCGGAATATACTCCTTCCACAACCATTTTTACTTCATCCATGGCCTGTTTGGCGGTATAACCCTTACCGATCAAAATACCGGCTCTTCTGTTTCTCGAATGCATGCTAGCACAGGTAACAATCAAATCGCCGATTCCGGAAAGACCGTAGAATGTTTCCGGCTTTCCGCCCATAGCAACTCCGAGTCTGGAAATCTCAGCCATACCTCTGGTGATCAAAGCAGCCTTCGTGTTGTCACCATAGCCAAGGCCATCGGCAATACCTGCTGCAAGTGCAATAACGTTCTTTAATGCGGCACCGATTTCAATTCCGAGCACATCAGGTGAGGTATATACACGGAAAACAGGGCTCATAAACGCTTCCTGAACGATTTCGGCAACCTCTCGTTTCTTTGCTCCGACTACGATTGTAGTAGGAATTCCGCGTCCCACTTCTTCTGCGTGGGAAGGACCGGACAAAACAGCCACCGTACTTCCGGGTATCTCTTCTTCGATGATATTTGACATCGTATGAAGCGTTGCTTCTTCAATGCCCTTGGAAACATTTACGATAATCTGATCCGGTTTATAGTAATCCTTTAAGGTTTTTGCCGTGGAACGTACAAAAACGGAAGGAACTGCAGTAACCAAAATCTTCGAATCCGTTACGGCAGCATTCAAATCCGATGTAAAAATCATCTCCTCCGGAAGTTTTACGCCTTTCAGTTTATCGACATGTTCATGTTCTCTGTTTAACATATCGATTTCATCCTGCAAAGCAGACCAGACGGTAACTTCATGTCCGTTGTCATACAAAAGTTTTGCGAGTGCAATTCCCCAGCTTCCGGCACCCAGTACAGCTATTTTCATGAATTCTCCTCCGATTCTTTTCTCTTTCTATTTTCATTTTTCTCAAGTTCTTTATTCAGCTCATTTTGAATTTCTTCGGGATCAAAGCGCATGGTTTCCGCCACAAACTCTTCGCCCTCGTCTTCGTCACTTTCCGAGACAATGCCCGAAGTTACAGGCTCTTCTAAATCTTCGTCGTCATCTTCATCTTCTTCTGAATCACCCTCATCATGATCCGGATTGTCATTCTCGGCTTCTTCTTCGATTTCCGCCTTCTGACGCTTTTTACTCAAATAAGTCTTCTTTTCCACACCGGTAATCAGATTGACAATGTTCTTACGATGCTGGAATACGCTTAACAGGACAAGAAAAGCCGTAACCAGATACAATTCGGTAAGTTGTTCCGGACTGAGTGAAAAGAATCCGAACTGACCGAAAATGATAACCTGTGCCAAAAATCCCAGGCCCAGGAAAATACTTCCAAGCGATACATAATGTGTCAGGAAAAAGATACCGAAAAAGATTGCTATTTCCGCAGGAATAATGCCGGGATAGAAAAATGCGATCATACCGGCAAAACAAGCGACACCCTTTCCTCCTCTGAATTTCAAAAAGAAGGGATAATCATGCCCCAGAATGGTACCTGCGGCTGCATAGATACGAATCAGATATTTATACTCGGGATACTGGTTTTTGAAAACTAACCAGGAAATTAACATGGCAACAAAGCATTTTAATACATCCCCGGCAAGCACGATACCACCCGCTCTTCTGCCCAAAACACGAAGAGTATTGGTTGTACCGGCATTCCCGGAACCGTGTTCCCTTATGTCTATTCCGCGGACTTTTCCGACTATGTACGAAGTGGAAATGACGCCGCAGACATAACCGATGAGAATACACCAGAGGCGAAACATGGATTATTCTTTTTCCTTCCTTTCGCGGATAATAAAATGCAGTGGCGTTCCTTTGAAACCGAAAGCATCACGAATTCGGTTTTCAATGTATCTTGTATAAGAAAAATGCATCAATTCTTTGTCATTTACAAAGATTACAAATGTAGGCGGTTTTACCGAAACCTGCGTAATATAGAACAGTCGTAATCTCTTTCCCTTATCGGTGGGTGGCTGTTGCATCGCTACCGCTTCCGTCATGATTTCATTCAGCACACCTGTCTGAACACGAAGTGCATGGTTCTCCATTACAACATCGATGGTTTCAAATAGTTTCGGAAGTCTCTGACCGGTCAGTGCGGAAACATATAGTATTTCGGCATACGGCATAAAGGAAAGCGTATCACGGACCTTTTTTGTAAACTCATTCATGGTCTTGTTGTCTTTTTCCACAGCATCCCACTTGTTTACGGCAATGATCATGCCTTTTCCGCGTTCATGTGCCACGCCGGCAATTTTTGCATCCTGTTCGGTAACTCCTTCGGTAGCATCAATTACAAGAACCACGACGTCGGCTCGTTCTACGGCAGCAACCGTACGAACGATCATATAGTGCTCGAGGTCTTCTTTAATCTTGCTCTTACGACGAAGTCCGGCCGTATCGATCAGCACATACTGCTTCTTGTTATAGGTCACTTCGGTATCAACGGCATCTCTGGTCGTTCCGGCAATATCGGATACAATCACACGATTCTCACCGATGAGTTTATTGATGATGGAAGACTTTCCGACATTCGGTTTACCGACGATCGCAACCTTCGGTCTTTCGTCCTCTTCTTCGCTTCCGTCACTTTCCGGAAAATGTAAAATCACTTCATCGAGCATCTCACCGAGTCCCAGACGGTTAGCCGCAGAAATCGGGAACGGTTCTCCGATACCGAGGTTATAAAACTCATATACGTCAGCCATGGCTTTCGCAGGATTATCCACTTTATTTACGGCAAGAACAACAGGCTTGGAACTGCGGCGAAGCATATTGCAAACATGCATGTCCGCATCCACAAGACCTTGCTTGACATCCACCAGAAAAATAATTACATCCGCAGATGCAATTGCAATTTCAGCCTGTTCTCTCATCTGAGAAAGAATGACATCTTTTGAGTTCGGCTCTATACCACCGGTATCGATCAGGGTAAATTTATTATTCAGCCATTCCACATCGGCATAGATGCGATCTCTCGTAATACCCGGTGTATCTTTTACAATTGAAATACGATCGCCTGCCAGCACATTAAAAAGAGTGGATTTTCCTACATTGGGACGACCCACAACGGCAACGATCGGTTTGTTCTTCTTTTTCATTCTCAAAATCCCTAAAATTACTTGCCTCAAAAAACCGAAAATTTATATAAATTCAAGCACTTTTCGGATTAAATCGGCACCATTAGATTTTACTATATCTGCCTTACAATGTAAAGTTGTTTCAACCTCGGAAACCGTGATGTCATCTAAGAAAACATCCCCGTAACAACGGATCATCGTATCGGGCAAAATCAACGCTTCTCCGATTTCTTTTTCTTTAAGTTGCGCAATGATATCACGACCGGTCACCAAACCCGCTACCGTGATCATCTCTCCGAAGAAATCATTTCGAATTTCATAAACGTTGATTTTTAATTCCGGCAAAACTCTCTCAAGATTTTTCGTACACTCTTTCAAAACAGGGCCGAATAAACGACCTGTGATGACGGAAATCTGTTTTCGACCGGAATAGTCAATATCCTGAACAGCAGTCAAATCATCATTCTTATGAATCATTTCAGAGAATACAGGCTCGATTTTAAACTTCTCACGATACAACTCCGAAAACTCATTAACAAAGTTCCGAACCATACCTACTCCGTTCTCCAACTGAAGATATCCGTCATAGGACTCTTCTTCCGGAAAAGACAAACCTGCCAGGAAATACCACTCATCAGACGCGTGTACAAAATGGATCCCTTTTTCTTCATAAGCTTTCTGTTGCCATTTACCTATACAGTCAATTACCTCAAGCGCATCTTCTCTTTCAAAAGGCTCCAGATGATACAATCCTTCTCTGTACTTTGATAATCCCACCGGAACGACCGAAACGCTTTGTAAGGTCGGGACATATCGATAAAGCTTTTCCAGGGAGTATTCCAGTTCTTCCTTGTCATTGACTCCCTTGCATAATACAATCTGACCGTTCATCTCAATTCCGGCCTCATAGAGTAAATCAGCTTTTTTCAAAGCTTCGCCGGCAAAACGATTGTTCAGCATTTTGCATCGAAGTTCCGGATTCATGGTCTGGAACGAAACGTTAATCGGTTCCATTCTGTATTTGATAATCTTATTAATATCCGCTTCACTTAAGTTCGTCAGCGTAACATAATTGCCTAACAGAAACGAAAGCCTTGTATCATCATCTTTAAAATACAAAGTCTCCCGAAGTCCCGGCGGCATTTGGTCGATAAAGCAGAAAATGCACTTATTTTTGCAGCTTCTGTACTGATCCATGAAAGAATTCTCAAAAATGAGCCCCAAATCTTCTTCCTGCTCCTTTTCGATCTCCACTTCCACTTCTTCACCCTGTTTGGTACGAACTTTGAGCACAAGATATTCATCCGAAATCAGATACTGATAATCAAACGTATCTTCAATTTCGGCATCGTTAATCGAAAGGAGGACGTCTCCGGGTTCGAATCCGTATTCACTTGCGATACTGTCAGGCTCCACACCTGAAATCAAATGTTCTTTCATAGATAATTCCAAGTAAAACGACCGTCAACTCCGAAAGAATTGGCGGTCAAAATCTCTCATTAACAACCCTTATTTCAATACAATCTTCTTAAAATTCTTCTTTCCTTTTCGTACAATCATCTCGGTATTTCCGATAAACTCTTTATCATAAGCCTTGTAAACGTCCGTAATCTTTTCATCGTTAACGGTTACGCCACCCTGCTCGATTGCACGTCTTGCATCGGATCTGGATGTTGCCATACCGGATTTTACCAAAATACCCATTAAATCAATGGAACCTTCTTTGAAATCTTCCTCGGAAAGCTCGGTCTTCGGCATATTCTCATTATTTGCACCGTCTCCGAATAAAGCCTTGGATGCTTCTCTGGCTTTTTCCGCCTCTTCTTTTCCGTGAATCAGTCCGGTTAATTCAAATGCAAGAATATCTTTTGCTTCGTTTAATTTGCTTCCTTCCCAGGAATTCATCAGATCGATTTCCTCTACAGGAAGGAAGGTAAGCATACGAATGCATTTTAATACATCGGCATCCGCAACATTTCTCCAGTACTGATAGAACTCATAAGGCGAAGTCTTATTGGCATCAAGCCATACAGCACCCTTTTCGGTCTTACCCATCTTCTTTCCTTCGGAATTCAGAAGAAGGTTGATTGTCATGGCATAAGCGTCTTTTCCGAGTTTTTTGCGGATTAATTCGGTGCCGCCGAGCATATTGCTCCACTGATCATCACCACCGAACTGCATGTTGCAGCCGTATTTCTGATATAACATATAGAAATCATAGCTCTGCATAATCATGTAGTTGAACTCAAGGAAGGTTAAACCTCTCTCCATACGCTGCTTGTAGCATTCTGCACGAAGCATGTTGTTTACGGAGAAGCATGCACCTACTTCACGTAAGAGTTCCACGTAGTTTAAATTCAAAAGCCAGTCTGCATTGTTTACCATCAGCGCTTTGTCATCGCCGAATTCGATAAATTTTGCCATCTGAACCTTGAAGCAGTCAATATTGTGCTGAATATCCTCTTTGGTCAGCATTTTACGCATATCGGTTTTTCCGGAAGGATCGCCGATCATACCGGTTCCACCACCCAAAAGAGCAATCGGTCTGTTTCCTGCCATCTGAAGACGCTTCATCAAGCAAAGCGCCATAAAATGGCCCACATGAAGACTGTCCGCAGTCGGGTCAAAGCCGATATAGAAGGTTGCCTTTCCGGTATTTACCAGTTCTTTTATTTCTTCTTCGTCTGTAAGCTGTGCCAACAAACCTCTTTTGTTCAATTCGTCAAAAATAGTCATTTTCATCCTCCTTATATTGTTTTTCAAACATTTATATTCTAACGAAATACAATGTCAAAATCAAATTTTTCCCTGTTAACAATAAGCAAACGCGTCCTTAATCCAGTGAATATCCCCTTCATTGATTGCAATTACATCAAAACGAATCGGAGAAAAATCACTCACCTGATTCATAACCCTGTAATAATCGGCGACTTTGCAAATGGTATGTCTCTTACGGGATCCTACTGCGTCTTCCGCATATCCGGATTTGTCGGCAGAACGGTATTTTACTTCAAAAAACACCAAATATTCTCCGTCATATCCAATCAGATCTATTTCACCGAATCGGTTTCTGAAATTGCGTTCCACAATCCGGACATCGTATTTTTCCAAAAACCGAACGGCCTGTTCTTCATAGGCAGAACCGACATTTCGAAGATTTTTTTCCATACGCCCTCCGAATCGTTAAATAAAGTTTCCGATAAAGCTTCTTCTGTGAATTTCACAGGGGCCTTGATTCTTAAGCGCCTCAATATGCGATGCCGATCCGTATCCTTTATTGGATGCAAAATCATATCCGGGATACTGCTTGTCATATTCTTCCATCAGACGATCTCTTGTCACTTTGGCAACAATACTTGCCGCGGCAATCGAAACACTCTTGGCATCCCCTTTGATAATAGGCACCTGCTTTATTTCCGGGTCGATTCCGGGGATTGTGACCGCATCGTTGAGTAAAACAGCAGGTTTCACCGTTAAGGCCGAAATAGCGTCTCTCATCGCTTCATAGGTAGCCTGTAATATATTAATCTCATCAATTCGCTCCGGAGAGCGATAGCCGATTCCCACGCTAAGTGCTTCTTTCATGATGATCTCATATAACTCTTCTCGCTTTTTGGCGGTCAGTTTCTTCGAATCATTCAGGTAAAGAATTTTAGAATCCTTTGGCAGAACAACGGCTGCTGCATATACAGGTCCGGCCAAAGGACCTCTTCCAACTTCGTCAATACCGCAGATATAACCAAAATCCTCATATTTGTGTTCATATACCTTCAGGCTCTCGGTTCTTGCAACTTCGGTATTGTATTCGTCAATCTTCTTTTCGGCAGAAAGAATCAGCTTCTTAACACCGTCTCTGTCATCATCCGTATATTTTGCAATAAAATGATGAAATCCTTCCGGTGAAGACGCAGGAATACTCTTTAATTCTTTTGTAATTGCCGAAATACTTTCCATTTCTATTTGTCCTTGTCTTCTTCCTTCGCATGAGGAACGGCTCCGAAATCACGGAATGGATATATGCGAAGCCATGCTTTTCCTACAAAATCTTTTCTCTTGATATTTCCAACCATATTGTCACGACTGTCGGAAGAATTATTACGATTATCTCCTAATACAAAATACTCATCATCCCCTAAAGTGATGGGTTCGGAGGCTCTACCGGGATCAATGATCGTAGCATTTCCGTAATCCTCTTCAAGAACTTCTCCGTTAATATAAATCGTTCCGTCTTTATCTATATAGACGGTTTCACCGGGTAATCCGATGATTCGTTTGATGTAGTAGGTGTGTTTTCTGTGCTGGTAAGGGAAAACCACAACATCAAAACGCTTCGGATCCGATACTTTATACGTAATCTTGCTGACGATCAGGTTATCGCCGTTGTTTAAGGTCGGATTCATACTGGTTCCGTCCACAACCGTTCTTTGTGCGATAAAAATAACAATCAATACGGAAATCACAAAAACAATTCCCATATAGATCAGCATATCCCGGAAGTCTTTCCAGAAAGCTTTCCGTTTTTCTTTCTTTTCTTTTTCGGGATCTTTTTTCTCGGATTCCTTCTTATCTTCCTCTTTTTTTTCGGAAACTTTCTCTTTTGGGGTAGCTTCTTTCTCTTTAAGGGATTCTTTCATTTTTTCGGTTTCTTTTTCAGACATTTTATTCTACCGCATCCGTATCAAACGGCCTTTCCAGCGTTATTCTTCCAAGACGTCCGCTCCTAAAATCATCCAATAGCAAATCCGCCGCTTTCGAAATGTCCGGAACTTCGTTTTTTAAAAGACATTTTCGAATGATTGCGATTTGTTCCAAAGCTTTTGCAGGATCTTCCAGCGTTTCGAATTCTTCCGAATACCTGCCGGAAAGATACTTTGGCGATAATGAATGGATTTCTTTATACAGATGGCTTGCAAGCTCTTCTTTTGCAAGAATATCATCATTAATAGATCCGATATAGCCGATATGCATTCCGATCTTCTGATCTTCGAATTTCGGCCATAAGATACCGGGTGTATCGAGCAAATCGAGCTGAGGGCTGATTTTAATCCACTGTTTTCCCTTTGTAACACCGGGCTTATTTCCTGTATTTGCAGCATTTTTTCTGGCCAGATTATTGATAAACGTGGATTTTCCGACATTCGGAATACCGACGATCATTGCTTTGACGGAACGATTGATGATTCCTCGTCTTTTATCCCTCTCAATCTTTTCCTTGCAAACTTCACGGATTTTATTCTGCAAAGCTGCAATTCCTTCTTTGGATTTGGAATTATACAAAACAGCGGGGATATTTTTCTTATCAAAATACTCCATCCAGGCTTTGTTTCCTTCCTCACTCGCCAAATCGGATTTATTCAATACAACCAGTCGCATTTTATTTGCTGCGAGACGGTCAATATCGGGATTTTTTGAAGAATACGGAATTCTGGCATCCAAAAGTTCTATCACCAGATCGATCAGTTTTAAATTTTCTTCCATCATCCGGACGGCTTTCGTCATATGTCCGGGATACCATTGTATATTCATCTTTATCTGCTCACAAAACCGGCTTTCATCGTCTGTGTTTTCTTTTTATACCAGACTTTGCCATAAATATCCTCTTTCTTAACTGCACCGATGTTTCCGCTTCTGGAATCTTCGGAAATATTGCGCATATCTCCGAGTACAAAAAACTCCTCATTTCCAAGTGTGATTTCATTTTCGGCAAGCCCTGCTTCCAATATGTAATCAAACTCATATTTCTCGTCTATCACGGTTCCGTTAATATAGACTTTTCCGTTCTTGATCTGAACGGTTTCTCCCGGAAGACCGATGACACGTTTGATATAATAATGTGTTTTTTCATTTCCATTCGGCAAAAATGCAATCACATCTCCTCTTTTCGGAGAAGAAATCACATAGACAAACCGATTCACAAAAACTTCCTGCGCATTTTCAAGTTCCGGTTCCATACTGCTTCCGACCATTACGGTCTTCATACCGAGAAGTCTAACCAGAACATACGCAACGAAACCGACAATCAGTGCAATGATAACGCATTCCACAATCAACGAAACAAGGCCCTTTTTGACCTTTTTCTGTTTGTGATAAAACTGTAATCCTCTTTTACGTTTTCCGGAATACGCAGCCATTGATCCACCTTGTTGCAGTCCAAAATTTAACAGTTTATTTTACCACAAAAACAACCTCTGTGACAATCAAAGTAAAAGAAAAAGGCGGTTGATTTCCAACCGCCTTGAATTCCGATTTAGTTTACTTTTTCTTTAACTTTAGCCTTCTTACCGATACGGCTTCTTAAGTAGTTAAGTTTTGCTCTTCTTACTTTACCCTGACGAACAACTTCTACCTTTACAACGTTGGGAGAATGAATCGGCCAGGTCTTTTCAACACCAACACCGTTGGAAGTCTTTCTTACGGTGAAAGTCTGACGGTTGGAACCACCCTGAACCTTCAAAACGGTTCCTTCGAAAATCTGAACTCTTTCGCGGTTACCTTCCTTGATACGTCCGTGTACTCTTACAGTATCACCGACATTAAATTCAGGCACTTCGCTTTTTAACTGTGCGCTTTCAATTTCTTTAATAATTTCGCTCATATTTGCCTCCTATACATCGGATGTTCTTGATACTTCAGTAACAGCGGACCATCTCTTTCAATTTCGCAACATTGCTATATTATCATACTTCTTCTGTCTTTGCAAGGTTTTTTCTTCCGGAAAATGCACCGAAAAGAAACAGTCCCAAAACCAGTATAATCACACCTGCAAAAAGCATGATCATATATTCTTTTATTCCGGGTTCGGCACTACCCACAAAAGGAATGCTTTCGATTATATTCGGATAATACGTACCTACCACACTGAAGGAATTGTTCAGCATATGAAAGACAACGGATGTTACGATACTTTTACTCTTATAAACCATATATGCCATTATGATTCCCATAAAGAGTCCTGCAAAGAACTGAAGGAAATTCATATGGTATAAACCAAAAAGAACTGCGGAAACCAGGATTGCAATAATCAGTTTCGTTCTCTTCTGCAAAGTTCCGAATAGCATACCTCGAAATGCGGCTTCTTCCGCAATAGCGGGACAAATTCCGACAACAATCAATGCCGTCGGAAATCCGACGCCTGAAATCGTATCAAAAAGGCTCTGTGATGTCTCATTCATCTGCGGAAATAAGCGCATCAGCAAAGATAACAGGACCTGATTTAACAATAATCCTCCGATCCAGATTACGATCGATCCGACAAATTCCCTGAATTTCGGCAGTTTCAAAGAAAACAGTTCCTTAAGATCGGAACGAAGATAAAACGCATACAGTACCGGCATCAAGAGAATTAACAGCTGAATGATAGCGGTTCCCCAAAGGCCGAATTTTAACACCAGGACGCTGCTTGCAAAGATCATAAACAAAAGCATAACGGCAAACAGCAGAATGATATCACCATAGCCGGGAATCTGCCCTTTTTTCATATTGGCACGTCTCTCAAAGATATGTACGCCGTTCTTTCCTTCCCCGAACATAACATCTTCGCTTGAGAACAATGTACTCATAATCACAACCATAATCAAACAGTAAGCAAGGTTGGAAAACAGAACGATTGCAACCAAACCGGGATTGTAATCCAGCGAAAATACGGATTTGATCAACAGTGCAATATTCGTTACCGGAATTAAAGCCGTCGTATTGGTAAGTTCCACAGTCGGTAAAATACTGGCCATGGCCGCAAACATAAACACGATTAGAATAGGCGATGTGATATTGTTTGCTTCTTTAAAGCTCTTTGCAAAAATACAAATGCAAAGGCTGACTGCCGCCGTAAACATTGAGAATACCGGCAAGCAGATTCCCAATGAAATCATCGCCGGAACAAACTGCGAAAATTCAAATCCCGCCATTCCGAGTCCGGACAAATCAATCGTCTTATACAGATAAAAGATCATACCGAACATCGAAAGAAGATTTAACAGAGCAGAAAAAATGGCTATCGTAGAAACCGACAAAAACTTGGAAACCATGATTTCACTTTTTCGAACCGGTAAAGTCATAATGGTTTCAAGCGTTCCTCTCTCCCTCTCTCCGGCCGTTGCATCGATCGCAGGATAGATGGCGCCGGTCAGAATTGAAATAATCAGAAGGAACGGTAAAATCATACCAATCAGAGATCCCGCATTTTCTTCGGACGTGGAAATGCTTTCCACCTCATAAGCAATGGGATGAATGATTTCTTCGGCATTTTCATAAGCATTCTCCAATGCTTTTTGGCGAAGTGATTCCGAATAGGAATTCAAAACATCATTCACATTCTGATAGGCATTTGTCGAATTTGTATTTGCCGATAAATCATATATTTTCAGGGAAAACAATTTGGAATCCGCAAAAAGACTTGCCGTGCTTTCATGAAACACAACCGGTTCCGATACGATAACAAGTTCAACATCTTTGGAAGATAACGCATGTTTTGCCTCTTCTTCCGTTTTATAACTTATAAAAGTAAAGTTATATTTCTTTTCATTTGCCCCTTCAAAAAGAACATCCTCAACATCATATTTTACTTCGCTTTCCACCATGGCAATCCTGTATTCTTTTTCCGCGGACTGCTTGGCCATTCCCTGCATCATCAGAAGCGAAAGAAGCATCATCGATGGATATAAAAGCAAAGGAATCAGAATCATGGCGATAATTGTCTTCTTATCGCGAAGGAGGTCCATAATTTCTTTTTTATAGAGGATCATCATAGGTTTCATTCTCATAATGACACCTCCGTTCCGTCACGGGATCCAAGTTCTCGAATCAGAGACTTAAACGTATCGCGAAGATTATCGCTTTCGGTTATTTCCATCAGCTGTTTCGGCGTACCGAAGGCAAGTTTTTTCCCTTCATAAACCATTAAAATACGGTCACAAAGATACTGTGCTTCCTCCATGTAATGCGTGGAATAAAGCACGGTCTTGCCTCTTTCCTTTTCTTTTTTCATGAATTCAATGATGGTTTCCGATGCCAGAATATCAAGGCCCAGAGTGGGCTCATCGAAAATATAGATTTCCGGGTTATGGATCAGACAACGCGAAATACTTGCTCGCTGCCTCTGACCGGTAGATAGTTTTTCAATTCGTTTATCACAGAACTCTTCCATCTCCAAAAGATGAAAGATCTCATTTGCACGTTTTGCGCTGTCTTCTTTGGAAATCCCATAGATTTCTCCAAACAGCATAAACATCTCGCGTGCGGTTAATCTTCCGTACAATGCGGTATTGTTGGATAAATAACCGATTGCCTGTTTGATCTTTACTTCATCGGTAATCGGATTTCCTTCTTCATCAGATACGATTACTTCCCCTTTTGTCGGAGTCATCAAATGACCGAGCATACGAAGCAACGTGGTTTTGCCGGCACCGTTCGGGCCTAAGATACCGAGAATTTCGCCTTTTTTTGCACGAAACGAAAGATCGTCCACGGCATAAAAAGACTCCATGGTCTTCTTGCCGAAAGAAAAACCACTTTTCTTTTCCGTTCCTTCTTCTTTCACCGGTCGGGCGAACTCTTTTGAAAGATGAACCGCTTCAATCATTCTTCGGATTCCTTTAAATACTCTTCGTATAAATCGGGACGTTTCTGTTTCGTATTTTCAATCGCCATTTCCAGGCGCCATTTTTCGATATTTTTATGATGACCGCTCATAAGAACCGGAGGAACCGCCATATCCTCCCAGATTTCCGGTCTGGTGTACTGAGGGTATTCCAGAAGTTTTCCGGAGAAACTCTCTTCAACCGCAGAATCATCATTATTCAGGACTCCGGGTACAAGCCTCGAGATCGTATCGATCATAACCATGGCAGGAAACTCTCCGCCGGTTAAAACATAGTCTCCGATCGAAACTTCTTCAACTTCCATTTTATCCAGTACTCTTTGATCAATTCCTTCATAATGACCGCAAAGAAAGATCAAATATTCTTCCTTTGCAAGTTCTTTCGCCATTTCCTGGTTAAATGTCTTCCCTTGAGGAGACATATATAAAACTCTGGGTTTCTTTTCATCGTTCGGGCACATTTCGAGGACAGCTTTGTAGCAGTCATAAACAGGCTGTGCCTGCATCAGCATTCCCGCTCCGCCGCCAAAAGGATAATCATCGACTTTATTGTGTTTATCCAGCGTATAATCACGTATATTCACGGCCTGAATCGAGATCAGTTCCTTTTCCATGGCACGCTTTATGATACTGTTATTTAACCCGCCCATCACCATTTCCGGGAAAAGCGTCATCACATAAAAATTCATCATTTACTCTAATCCGGGCATTACAAATACTTTCATAGCCCTGTTTTCAATATCCACCGATAAAATGCATTCTTTAATGGCAGGAAGAAGAATTTCCGACTGATCTTCTTTTCTTACCACATAGACATCATTGGCACCGGTCTGAATCACATCAATCAATTCTCCTAAGATGCTGTCGTCGTCTCTTCTTACGGTTATTCCGATCAGATCTGTAATAAAATACTCATCCTTCTTACATTTTACCGCATGTTTCCGGTCTACCAAAAGATTTTTATTTCGAAGACCTTCGACGTCATTCCGGTTCGTAAACTCTTCGAATTTCAGTACAACGAAAGTTCCGGAATATTTCACGCCGGTAATGTGAAGGAGTTTCCGTTCTTTTCCGGTATCCAGATAGACCTCTTTTAACTTCTTTAATCTCGTCACATCATCCGTTAAGGGATAGACTTTTACTTCCCCGTGAACACCGTGGGGCATTGAAATACTTCCTACAATTAAAAAATCTTCCATATTTTTTCCTTATTGTCAGAATAATAATCCGAATACAAATGCAAAAACAATGAACAGAATGGCATATAACGTTGTAATATAATAAGCTACTCTCTGTCCGTTTGTGGCATCCTTGTCTCGAATACCGGTTCTTGCAAAAAACATGATATATACAAACGAAATCAGCGTACCGATATAGAACATAAAGGATGTGGCTTTTACAAACGAGGAGCTTCCGCCTCCGAGGATGTTTAGTGCCATCATCAGGAAATTGATCACATGAACAAACATCGTTCCGCACTGGATCAAATGATATTTCCGGAATTTGCTCTTGGGCTTTTCTCCTTTTTGCATGATTCTACCCAGGAACTTGAAAAATGCGGAAATACTGATTACGGCAGCATATAAACCACCGGTCAGGTATCCGATGAATAATGCGATTTTTGCGACCTGTCCGAAACGTGATGTCTTAACGGCATCAATCAACGGGAATTCAATGACACAGAAACCGTCATCTGTCCGGTAAAAGAATCCGACATCTTCTCCGAGAAGTTTAAAGGAATAATCTGAGATCTGTTCCATATACGGAACGTTCTTTCTTGCGGTTAAGGTCAAAGTCTTTTCATCATACTTTACGAATGTATTCGTATCCAGAACCGATGTAAATAAAGCTTTTCCGCGAAGTACGGCGGACATCTTTCTGTAAGATCCGGACATGGAACCAAGTGTGGATGTGAAATTACCGTCCGTTTTCAACTGACCGTATTTTTCAATCGGCAAATTCGTAAAATGATCCAGGTTGGCAGGATTATCCGTTGCCACAATGATGTAGGAAGACAAATCTTCCGTTATATAAAATTCCAAGGCACTGTCCGAGTTATAAACACGGTAGCCATAGACAGGGTTTTCATAATCATAATAAATCGGAAAACCGTGAGCGATTCTACCGATTTCCGTTCCTCGATACTGCAAGGTCGGCGTAAACATTTCCTGAACGGATTCACGGGACAGAATTGTACAATGCTCGTTTACCAGGTCCGTTAACAAAATGTAAAAATCTTCAATCGTACCGTATGCAAGATCGGAAGGATAAAATACATTCCATACTCCGTTTTCGGAATTGTCCACTCCGGATAATGCGGGAACATCGGACAAGTCATAAGAAACCGACGTCGCATTCATCTCAAGCGGTTTAAGAATGTTTTGTTTAACATAGTCCGGATAGGATTGTCCGGATGCGCATTCCACGATATATGCAGCAAGTGTATTTCCCCAGTCGGAATATGCAACATAACTGCCCGGTTCATAAGGTTGCTGAGGAACCGTATGAATCAGTGTTTCTTTTAAAGATTTCAGGGATTCTTTTTCCAGTGCGGTACGGTCCATATAAACCTGAGTAAAACCGGCCGTCTGGTTCATTAAATCAAGGATTGTAAAATCATAGTTAAAGTGGAATTCTTCATAAACATCTTTCGGAATAATCTGAGATACAGGTTCCTCCAGTTTAATCGCGCCCTTTTCTTTCAGCTGCATCAAGGAGATCCAGATATAGATACAGGATGCTTCTCCGTATTTTACAACACGGCCGTTACTGTATATGTTTTCAATATATCCGTCTTTATAAAAAACATAGGATTCCTTGTCGCCGACGGTAAATTTTTCCACATCGGCAGATGCCGTCAACGGAAATAAGCATACGAATGAAAACGCAAGTATTCCGAACAAAAATATACTGATTATCTTCTTTTTCACACTGTATTTCATCAAAATTCAATATCCTTTTCGTCTATGAAAGAATAAAAAGCAGTATGGCTTATTCATTCGATAAGCCACACTGCCATATATTAAATAATATCTACATCAACGTAAGCATCTTCTTTGGATGAAGCGGCCTTAACAACCGCACGGATTGCTTTCGCAATACGTCCCTGTTTTCCGATTACTTTCCCCATATCGGAAGGTGCAACATGAAGTTCCACTTTGGTTCCTTTTCCATCGGTCTTTTCGGTAACCACAACTTCATCAGGATGGTCCACAAGTGCTTTCGCAATGACTTCTACCAATTCCTTCATGATTTAACCTCCAAATTTTTGCAGTATGTAATTCTTATTTCTCAATTCCTGCAAGTTTGAAGATTTTGCTAACGGTAGGGGTAGGCTGAGCACCGGTAGCAAACCACTTCTTAGCTGCTTCCTCGTCTACCTTGAATTCACTGGGATCGGTATTGGGATTGTAAGTTCCGATTTCATCGATGCACTTTCCGTCTCTGGGAGATCTGGAATCTGCTACAACGATTCTGTAAATAGGATTTCTCTTATAACCCATTCTTCTAAGTCTGATTTTTACTGCCATTTCTTTTTCCTCCAAAAATTAAATAGATTGTGATATATGTTGAATCCTGTCATTTTCAGGATTACTACCTGTTTTACATGAAAGGAAATCTTCCTCTTCTTTTTCCTTTCATCATTCCGGGCATCTGCTTCATCATTTTCTGCATCTGCTCGAACTGTTTTACAAAACGATTGACCTCTGCAATATCCACACCGGCACCTTTTGCAATACGGAATTTACGTTGCGGATTCAAAAGTTTCGGATTGGCTCTTTCCTTAGGTGTCATGGAGTAAACAATTGCTTCCATACGGACTAACTGTTTTTCATCCACGGCTCCTTCCAGATCTGCTTTGGAAACTCCCATTCCGGGCATCATACCAAGGATGGCGGAAAGGCCTCCCATCTTGCGCATCTGTTTCATGCTGTCAAGATAATCGTTGAAATCGAACTTCCCTTTCTTCATACGGGAAGCCATTTCTTTTTCTTTTTCCTCATCTACTTCGATGTTTTCCTGTGCTTTTTCAATCAGGGTTAAAACATCGCCCATACCGAGAATACGGTTCGCCATACGGTCGGGATAGAACTGTTCGAGATCACTTAACTTCTCTCCCATACCGACAAAGAGAATCGGTTTTCCGCAAACGGCTTTTACGGATAAAGCAGCACCGCCTCGTGCATCACCATCCATCTTCGAAAGGATGATTCCGTCCACACCGATCTGCTCGTTAAAGGACTGCGCCACGTTTACCGCATCCTGACCGGTCATCGCATCGACTACCAAAATGGTCTGATGTACGGCCACGTTGGCCTTTATATTCTTAAGTTCCTGCATCATGTCTTCATCTACATGGAGACGACCTGCAGTATCGAGGATCACAACATTGTGTCCGTTTTTCGAAGCATGCTCGATTGCAGCTTTTGCAATATCCACGGGAGAATGGGAATCACCCATGGAGAAAAACGAAACATTCACTTTCTCGGCATTTACCCTCAACTGTTCGATAGCGGCCGGACGATAGACGTCGCAGGCAACCAAAAGGGGATTTTTGCCTTTTTTCAGCATTTTACCGGCAAGTTTTGCAGTCGTAGTGGTTTTACCTGCACCCTGAAGACCGCACATCATGATGACGGTAATTGCCTGACCGGGCTGATATTGAATATCGGTGGTTTCGGATCCCATCAGGGCAATCATTTCTTCGTTTACGATCTTGATTACCATCTGACCGGGATTCAATCCGTTTAATACTTCTTCGCCGACAGCACGTTCCGTTACGGAATTGATGAACTGCTTTACGACTTTAAAGTTAACATCGGCTTCCAGAAGAGCCATTTTTACCTCTTTTAATGCAACTTTAACGTCCTCTTCCGTAAGACGGCCTTTGCCTCTTAATTTTTTAAAGACATTTTGTAATTTATCGGTTAAGCTTTCAAATGCCATATTATAATTCTTCCATCAAAGAAATCTGTTCTTTCAAGCGGTTGAAAATCTTCTCTTTCGTATCCGGATCGTCCGTTTTACGAAGCGCTTCGAGTCCTTCAACCATATCGGAAGCAATACTCTTTAATTCCCCGAATCTTGCAACCAGATGAAGCTTATTCTCATAATCTTCCAGAATGGCATCACATCGTTTCAATAAATCGTGTGCGCCCTGTCTCGATATGCCGTATTCCGAAGCCAGTTCCGATAACGATAAATCGTTCATAACCGCATCTTCATATACCTTCTTCTGATGATCCGTAAGAAGTTCTCCGTAAAAATCATATAAGATGGCTTTTTTGGCAATATCATTCATACTTGACTACTTTATCAAATATCAAAAAAGGTGTCAAGTATTTTTTCTTGACACCTTTTCTTTCCGTTAATATCGATAATCAGAAGTTGCTTCCGTTATATCCCCAGTCAGCCACGGCATGATAGGTGATATATACGCAGTCCTTCGGAATTCCGAACAGCTTCTCCAAATGATGGCAAACCTGATCGGTAAACTTGTTGCAGTCATCGGAATTCAAATGTCCCAAAAGAGAAACCGAAATATAAGCACCCTTCTCGAGTTTCTTTCCGCCGAACCATAAATCATATTTGTCATCGATTCCGACCATCAGATAGGATTCGGTTTTGCGAAGCGTCAGAATAATGTTTCCGAATTTGCTCTTTAATTCATCCTTCTGTGCTTCATTCAAAGGTAACGTGATTTTTGCATCAATGTACGGCATACTTTAGTCCTCCTTTTTCACATCAAATAACGCTTCTACAAATGCAGCGGCATCGAATTTCTGAAGATCATCAATCGATTCTCCGACACCGATGAATTTCACGGGAATATGAAGTTCCGACTGGATGGCAATTGCAATTCCGCCCTTTGCGGAGCCATCCATCTTCGTAAGTACAATACCGGTAAGCGGAGCTACTGAAGAAAACTCTCTCGCCTGGTTCATGGCATTCTGACCGGTTGTTGCATCGAGAACGATTAAATTCTCACGATGCGCATTCGGAAACTCTCTTTCGATAATACGATTCATCTTGGAAAGTTCTTCCATTAAGTTCTTTTTGTTATGCAGTCTTCCGGCTGTATCAATTAACAGAATATCTGCATTTTTGGCCTTTGCGGATTTCACGGAGTCATAAACGACAGCTGCGGGATCTGCTCCTTCATGTGCCGAAACCATCTCCACGCCGGCTCTGTGAGCCCATTCTTCCAACTGTTCTGTTGCTGCTGCGCGGAAGGTATCCGCTGCTGAAATAATGACTCTTTTTCCCTGAGCCTTTAATTTGGAAGCCAGTTTTCCGATGGTCGTGGTCTTTCCGACACCGTTGACACCGATTACCATCACAATGGACTGTTCTTCCTCAAAACGATATTCGCATTCATCTACCTTCATCTGCTCATAAATGCTTTGAATCAAAAGTTCTTTGCATTCTTCGGGCTTATGAATTCTCTTTTCGATGACATCATCTTTGAGGCGTTCCATGATCTGCGTCGTCGCATTTACACCGATATCGCCCATGATCAGAGCCTCTTCAAGCTCTTCATAGAATTCATCATCTATTTTTTCGGCACTTCCGAAAACCAGATCGACATTGTATATGAAATTCTTTCTGGTTTTGGAAAGACCTTCTTTTAATCTGGCAAAAAAGCCTTTCTTTTCTTTAATCTCTTCCGGCATATTCCCAATCTTTCTTTAATTATCTAATTTGTCGTCTATCAGATCGACGGATACCAGCGCGGAGACACCCTTCTCCTGCATTGTAATACCATAGAGTCTGTCGGTACGTCTCATCGTACCTCTTCTGTGTGTGATGACGATGAACTGGGTGTCTTTCGTCATCTTATTCAGATAGGATGCAAAACGCTCTACGTTACTTTCGTCCAAAGCTGCCTCAATCTCGTCAAGCAGACAGAACGGTGAAGGTTTCAGATTCTGGATCGCAAAAAGCAATGAAATCGCGGTTAACGCTTTTTCACCACCGGATAACTGCATCATATTCTGAAGTTTCTTTCCGGGCGGTTGCGCGATAATACGAATTCCCGCTTCCAGAATATCCTCGTCGTCCATAAGTTCCAGCGAACCTTTACCACCGCCGAACAGTTCTTTGAATACTTTATCGAATTCGGATGCAATCTTACCGAACTGTTCCCTGAATTGCTTACGCATGGATTCATCGAGTTCTTCAATGATCTTAACAAGCGTCTTCTCTGCTTCTACCAAATCATCATGCTGAGTTGTTAAGAAGGTATGTCTTTCGGATACATTGCGATATTCTTCGATCGCACCGACATTGACATCACCGAGTTTGCGAATAACATCCTTTACGGAATTTACCTGGCGTTTTAAGGCCGGAAGATCCGTCATGGTTTCATCGCGAAGTTCGGTTGCATCTCGAAGAGTGATCTCGTATTCCTGCCACATGTAGGAAGTCTGATAAGACAGAGCCTCTTCCATTTTTTCTTTCTGAGTATTCAGACGGAATAATTCTTTGTCGAGTCCGGAGATCAGATCGGTAATCTTTTCTCTTTCCGTAAAGAATTCTTTCTGCTTCGTGGATAATTCCTCTTTGGTCTTAACTTTTTCAGCAAGGGAAATCTGTGTTTCCGTCTGCGTGGAATGAGAAGCTTCGATTGTCTTTTCTATTTCAATAATATCGTTCTTCTTATTCTCGATTTCTTCACCGGAAGTAATGAAATTCTCGGTCAGTTCTTCTTTTTCTTTGGTAAGAACACTGAGTTCTTCGCCCACACGTGTAAAGTTCTGATTCGAGAAATCCTGCTTCTGAACCAGTTTGGAAAGTTCCAGATCCAAACCGGAAACGATGTTTAATTTCTCGGTTTCGTTTTCACGAAGCTCTTCCAAAACAACCTGTTCGGATTTTACTTTTTCGTTTTCGCAGCTTTCCAGGGAAAGATTATCCTGTAACTTTGTATCGAATTCCTTCTTTTCATTCTCAATGGCGGAAAGATCCGTTTTGATATCCGCAATGTCCTTGCGAATCGTATCGAAGTCTTTCGTTACATCAGACATCTTTTCTTTTGCCTGATTTACGGAAATTCTTGCGGTATTTAAGCGAAGCATACCTTCCTGACATTCCAGTTTCATACGTTCGTTCTCAAGACGAACCTGATTCCTTCTGGCTTTGCAATCCGCAATTGCCTTATCGCATTCTTCCACTTCCTTGGCAGTCTTTTCGACTAAAGACTTTAATTCTTCCATCTCTCTTCTTCTGCTTAAGAGATTGGAATTGTTCTTGAAATTACCACCGCTGATGGCACCGCCGGGAACAAGAAGTTCTCCTTCGATTGTAACCATACGAATGCCGTAGTCGAATTTCTTTGCGATTTTAAGAGCATTGTCAACGGTATCGACAACTACGATACGACCAAGCATTGCTCTGGATACATCTTTGTATTTGTCTTCCTGCGTAACCAAATCACAGGCCATGCCGATGACACCTTTTTCGGTAAGACATTCGGGATTCTTGAATTCCTGAGGATGCGTAATCGTGGTCAACGGAAGGAAGGTTGCACGACCGAGACGATTGTCTTTCAGATACTGAATCATCTTCTTTGCGGTATTCTCATCATCGGTAACGATATTCTGAATATTGCCGCCCAGTGCGGTCTCGATAGCAACTTCATACTTCTTGTCTACTTTGATAATATCGGCAACAACACCAAAAATACCTTTTTCTTCTTCCTTCTTTTCCATTACCTTTTTGATGGTATTGGAATAACCTTCGTATCGAACGGTTAAATCGGAAATGGTATCGTATTTGGATTTTTGCTGATGATAAAGAGCCTGTTTCTCGCGAAGTTTTTCGTCCAGAGAAGTAAGTTCCACACGAAGCGCATCAATCTCTTCTTCAAGTTTGATCTGCGCAAAACGTTTATTCTCTACTTCATCATTGACGCGTTTGAATTCCTCCTCTAAGGAAGTGATGATATCGGATTGTTCCTCTTCTTTGGATTTTACGGTAAGAAGTTTCGCATTCAGTTCGGACAACTGAATGTTTTTTTGCTCCGTCATCGTATTCAAACGTTCCGCACCGGCTTTGATGCTTCCGCGCTCGCTTAAGAGTTCGATAATTAAACTCTTGCTCTTTTCGATACTGAAATTAACCGTTTCGATCTGTTTCTGAACGGAAATGAGTTCTTCGTTTGCCTTCTCTTTTTCGAGTTTTTTGGCAAGGGTATCTTTATCGATTCCTTCTTTTTCAAGATGGATCGTATTCTTTTCTTCTTCTTTTGCAAGAATCTGAGCATCCACAGCCTCGATTCTGGACTGCATATGCTCCTTATTTCCTTCCGCGGATTTAATCTGCTCCTTCAATAAGGAAATCTGGCCTTCGAGTTTTTCTCTGGTCACATCGAATCCCGCAAGGGAATTTCTGGCTTCTTCAATCTCTTTTTCAAGCGTCTCGAGAGTTGTTTGAAGTTCCTCGTATTCGGCTTTCAAGGTTTCATTACGATGATTTGCACTGTCCAAATCATTCTGTGCAATGATTCTTTTCTTTTCGGACTCTTCCAGATTTGTACGAAGCTTCTCGGTCTCAAGCAGGAAGATATTTACATCGAGTTTTTTCTGTTCTTCTTTTCTCTTTAAGTAAACCTTCGCCTTTTCGGCCTGTTTTTCCAAAGGTCCGATCTGGTTGTTTAATTCAGCAAGAATATCGTTTACACGAAGCAGGTTTGCGCGTTCCGATTCGAGTTTCTTGGTCGCTTCCACCTTTCTTCTTTTAAACTTTACAATACCGGCTGCTTCATCAAAAAGTTCACGGCGGTCTTCCGGCTTGGAAGAAAGAATCAGATCAATCTGGCCCTGGCCGATAATGGAATAACCTTCTTTACCGATACCGGTATCATAGAATAATTCATTGACGTCCTTTAATCTACAGGGCGTACCGTTTAAGAGATATTCGCTTTCGCCGGAACGATAAATACGTCTTGCAACCGTTACTTCTTCGTAATCAATTGCAAGGGAATGATCGGAATTATCAAGAGTAATTGCTACATATGCGCTTCCGACTGGCTTACGAAGCTCCGTACCCGAAAAAATAACATCCTGCATAGATGCACCACGAAGCTGTTTGATCCTCTGTTCGCCGAGTACCCAGCGAACCGCATCCGCAACATTACTCTTTCCGGATCCGTTCGGTCCGACGATACCGGTGATACCATTTTCAAAATCAAAAACTATTTTATTGGCAAAGGATTTAAATCCCTGAACTTCAATACTTTTTAAATACATAAATCTATTGTTCCACCTTGCTTATTTCTTTCCGGTAATACCGAGGGATTTCAGCACTTCAAAAGCTGCTTTCTGCTCGGCATTTTTCTTACTGTGACCTTTTTCCTGAGCAAGCTTTTCTTCATCTATATAAAGGGCCACCGTAAATTCCTTGTCATGTTCCGGACCGTCCTCGGAAACCAGTTCGTACCTTATGGTACGGCCGGGTGTCTTCTGAATTTCTTCCTGCAGAATGGATTTGCTGTCAACAAATAACGTCCTCTCTCCGATTCCGTCCATAACAAAGCGATAAATATGTTTAACGGCAGCTTCAAAACCGCCGTCCAAATAGATTGCTCCGATAATTGCTTCAAATACGTCCGAAAGGATCGAATCTCTCTTTCTTCCGCCTGTTGCATCTTCTCCTTTTCCGAGAAGTACGAATTCGCCTAAATTCAGTTTATTCGCGCAAAAAGCCAGCGCAGGTTCGCAAACCATGGATGCTCTTGTTTTGGATAATTCTCCTTCCGGCATGGAAGGATATTCCTTATAGAGATATTCACTCATAACAAGTTCCAAAACCGCGTCTCCAAGATACTCCAGTCGCTGGTAATGTTCCCATTTATTGATTTTTCGTTCGTTCATATAGGACGGATGTGTCAAGCCACTGACCAATAACGAAGAATCCTTGAACTTGTAATCAATCCGGTCTTCCAGTTTTTCCACAAGATCACTTGTTTCCATTTTTGCCCTCTGCTTTCCGGATCAACTCAACCGCCTCTCCGACTGTGGAAATCTTCTTAATGTCTTCTACATCAAGAGAGATGTTTAATTCGTCTTCCACATAGATTACAATCTGATATACATCAAGCGAATCGGCTCCCAAATCGCCTAAAAATGTAGTATTTTCATTTATTTCACCGGGATATACTTTAAGCACATCCACAATGGCATCTTTTAAAAGATCAAATTCCATTTTAAACCCCTTAGTAAGTATAGATATGCTTATTCCGCTGTCTCAGCCAAAAGACTTTCTTTGATTTTTTCATTGATATTGGATTCGCAGAAACGAATGCACTGACGGATTGCAGCTTTGCATTCCAGACGAGTGGAATTACCGTGCATCTTAACCACGAGACCCTTTAATCCGAGAAGAGGTGCTCCTCCCTGATCCGCAGCCGTATAGGCCAGTAAGGTTTTCTTCAAAGAAGGCTTGATCAACGCTCCGCCGATCTTACCGCGAACGGACGACATAAGACCTTCTTTAATAACCTGTACCAACGCTGAAGCCGTACCTTCGTATAATTTCAAAATGACATTTCCGACAAAGGCATCACAGACCATGACATCAACCGCACCATGAGGAATATCTCTCGCTTCCACGGAACCTACAAAGTTGATATCCTTGCATTCCTTTAACAAAGGAAAAGTTTCCTTAACAAGTGCATTTCCCTTTTCTTCTTCGGCTCCGATGTTTACAATACCGACCGTAGGGTTTTCCACGCCCAAAAATTCCTTCATATACACGGAACCCATCTTCGCATACTGAACCAGCTGAGAAGGTTTGGAATCCACATTTGCACCGCAGTCAACCAGGATGGAGAAACCTTTGGTGGTAGGGAAACAGGGAGCAAGGGGAGGTCTTTCCACGCCTTTGATTCGTCCAACAATTACCTGTCCGCCAACCAGAACGGCTCCGGTATTACCACCGGATACAAAACAGTCACATTCTCCGCTACGTACCAAATTCATACCGCGAACAATGGAAGAATCTTTCTTGGAACGGATGGCATTTACGGGTGGTTCCGCCATTTCGATTACTTCCGTAGTCGGAATAACCGTCAAACGGCTTTGATCATATTTTTGGTCTTTCAATACTTCACGAATGGCATTTTCATCTCCCAGAACAGAGATGCTCACCTGTTCAAACTCATTTACGGCATCCACGGCACCAAGTACAATTTCGGAAGGTGCGTTGTCGCCGCCCATACCATCCAGGGCAATCTTAATCATTTCCATTTATAATCCTTTCACAGCCCCAAAAAATGTTTCACGAAAACGATTTTGGGCATAATTTCCCTATTTACACACCCATATACTATACTAAAAAATCGGCTAAAAATCAAGAAGTACGCAAAATGCGTAAAAAATTCATTGACAAAACTTCCTAACCTTGTATATAATCGATAAGTACGACAATTACGTTAATTATCTGTGAATTGGAGGTGTATCAAGATGTCTATTTGTCCTAAGAATAAATCTTCCAAAGGAAGAAGAGATAAAAGAAGAGCAAATTGGAAAATGGCTGCTCCTACTTTGGTAAAATGCAGCAAGTGCGGAGCATTGACAGTTCCTCACAGAGTTTGCAAAGCTTGCGGTACTTATAACAAAAAAGAAGTCATCAAGACCGAAGATTAATTTGCATGAAACATACAGAAAGATCGCCAATCGGCGATCTTTTTTATTGCCTTCCCTCTTCTGTCTTATCCACTTTCATGGATCAAAACAATAAATAACCCTCCCTGCCGTTATCCGGTAAGGAGGGTTTTCTTATTCTTCTATTATACGAACCAGCTATTATTCAGCCTGAGCCTGAACTACGGTGATTGCGATAACACCAACGATATCTTCTGCAGAGCATCCGCGAGAAAGATCGTTAACGGGTTTTGCAATACCCTGAAGGATAGGTCCGTAAGCATCAGCCTTAGCAAGACGCTGTACAATCTTGTATGCGATGTTTCCTGCGTCGAGGTTCGGGAAGATCAGAACGTTAGCCTTACCTGCAACATCGGAGTTGGGAGCTTTGGACTTTGCAACTGCGGGAACAATTGCAGCGTCAAGCTGGAACTCTCCGTCTACTACAAGGTTCGGATACTGCTCTTTTGCAAGGCGGGTAGCTTCTACCATCTTGTCTACCAACGGATGTCTTGCGGAACCAACGGTGGAATGGCTGAGCATCGCACAAACGGGATCTGCGCCAACGAGCTGTTTAAAGCTCTGTGCGGAAGAATCTGCGATTGCAGCAAGTTCATCGGGAGTAGGATCCTGATTCAAACCGCTGTCTGCAAAAATGAAGGTACCATTCGCACCGTATTCGCAGTTGGGAACGTCCATTACGAAGAATGCGGAAACAAGCTTGCAGCCTGCTTTTGTCTTAAGGATCTGTAAGGAAGGACGAAGGGTGTCTGCTGTGGAATGGCAAGCACCAGCAACAAGTCCGTCAGCATCTCCTGCCTTCAACATAACGATACCGAAGGTAATGGTGTTGGTAAGAAGGATTTCTCTTGCTTCTTCCGGAGTCATTCCTTTTGCTTTTCTGGTGATGTATAAAAGCTGAACATAATCTTCCAGCTTCTCATAGGTTGCAGGATCTACGATTTTTGCACCGGAGATATCTACACCTGTAGCCTTAACATGCTCGTCAATTTCTGCCTGGGAACCGATTAAGATTAAGTCTGCAATGCCCTCTTTCATAGCCTGCTCTGCAGCATAATAGGTTCTGTCATCCATGGTTTCGGGAAGAAGAATCGTTTTCTTTCCCAATTTTGCTTTTTCTTTAATGTGTTCAACAAATGATCCCATTGTCTCTCTCCTTTATATTTATTGGCATTTGCCTTATTCTCAACAAATTTATTATAGCATGTATTCCGTTCGGCGCAAGGAAGAATTCAAATACTAGAGAATGATCATGGCATCGCCGAAGGAAAAGAAGCGATACTTCTCTTTCACGGCTTCTTCATATGCATTCAAAACATTTTTCCTTCCGGCCAGTGCGGAAACCAGCATGATCAGGGTCGATTCCGGCAGATGAAAATTCGTAATCAAACCGTCTAGCACCTTGAATTTATATCCGGGATAGATAAAAATCTCCGTATTTTCACACTTTGGATATACTTTTCCTGTTTCATCGGATGCACTTTCTATCGTTCTGCAGGAAGTCGTACCGACACAGATTACCCTTCCGCCACGCTCCTTACAAGCATTAATTCGATTGGCGGCATCTTCACTCACTTCATAATACTCGGAATGCATGTGATGATCGAGAATGTTTTCTTCCTTAACAGGACGAAATGTTCCAAGACCCACATGAAGGGTGACAAAAACGATATCCACCCCCATAACCTTAATCTCTTCGAGCAATTCGGGTGTAAAATGTAACCCTGCCGTCGGAGCGGCTGCGGATCCTTCGTATTTCGCGTAAACCGTCTGATAACGGTTTTTGTCCTGAAGTTTATGCGTAATATAGGGAGGAAGCGGCATTTCACCAAAAGAATCCAGAAGTTCTTCCCAGATGCCTTCGTATTCGAAATGAACAAGTCTCTTGCCCTCTTCTGCAATTCCGACAATCTCAGCCTTCAGTTTTCCTTCGCCGAAGGAAAAACGCATTCCTTCACGGGCTTTCTTTCCGGGTTTTACCAGAGTTTCCCAGACATCACCATCCAGTCTCTTCAAAAGAAGAAACTCAACAACGGCTCCCGTACCTTCTTTTGTACCAAAAAGTCTGGCCGGAATTACCTTCGTATTATTCAATACAAGGCAGTCTCCGGCTTTGAGAAAGTCCGGTACCTCTTTGAAGATGTGATGTTCATAGGCACCGGTATCCTTATTCAAATATAAAAGTCTGGATGAACTACGATCCTCCAGCGGATCCTGCGCAATCAATTCTTGCGGAAGTTCATAGTAAAAGTCAGATTTATTCATAATTACATATTTTTCAAAAAGCTTAAGTAACCTCTATAAGTTTCATAGATATCCGCCTTGGAAATAACTTCCATCGGCGCGTGCATATTGAGGACGGCAACGCCGCAATCGATTACATTCATGCCATATTTGGCAAGGATGTATGCGATGGTTCCGCCACCGCCGAGGTCTACGCGACCAAGTTCGGCAAGCTGAATCTGCACTTTGTCCTGATCGAAGATCTGACGAAGTTTTCCAAGGTATTCTGCGTCAGCATCGTTGGATCCGCTCTTTCCGCGTGCTCCGGTGAATTTGCAAAGCACCATACCACGTCCGAGATATGCCACATTTTTCTTATCAAAACTACTTGCATAGGACGGATCAAAAGCACTGGATACATCGGAAGAAAGCATGTTGGAATTTGCCAGGCATCTTCTTAAGGTAATATCGCTTAAGCTTCCTGTTAAATTAAGGATTTCGGCTACTGTGTTTTCAAAGAATAACGAAGTCATTCCGGTTGCACCAACGGAACCGATTTCTTCTTTGTCAACAAGGATACAGCAAGCTGTTTTGTTTACGGCAGGAGTATCGAGAATTGCACGGAAGGAAGGATAAGCACAGGACTTGTCATCATGTCCGTACCCCATGATCATGCTGCGGTCCAGGCCGCAATCTCTTGCTTTTCCGGCAGGTACGATTTCGAGTTCCGCAGAAAGGAAATCTTCCTCGTCCATATCATAATATTCTTTCAAAAGAGCAAGAACGGATTTCTTAACAGCTTCCTTCTCTTCTGCGTCTTCTTTAGCCTTCGCTGTTTTGGGTTGTGCAATGGGTTTGCTTCCGATCACGATATCCAAAGCTTCACCTTCGATTACCTTGGCAGCTTTTTTCTCAAGCTGTTCCTGAGATAAATGAATCAAAAGATCGGAAATAAAGAATACGGGATCATCCTCTTCTTCACCGAGGTTGATAATGGTAGTCGTCAAATCCTTCTTTACAACAACACCGTGAATTGCCAGAGGGATGGTAACCCACTGATATTTTTTGATACCGCCGTAATAATGGGTATCGAGGTATGCGATTCCGGTATCCTCATATAAAGGATTCTGTTTTACGTCAAGGCGCGGAGAATCAATGTGAGCGCCCAAAATGTTCATACCGTTTTCCAAAGGCTCTTTTCCGATGAAGAATGCAATGACGCCTTTGTTTTTGTTAACCGCATAAACCTTGTCTCCGGCTTTTAACTTACGCTTGGAAGCAATCACCTTGGAAAGCTCCTTAAAGCCACCGTCTTCCAACTCATTTACGATATAATCCGTGCATTCTCTTTCGGTCTTGCAATCGGAAATAAATGCTCTGTAGGAAGTTGCAAATGCTTCCAGCTCATCGTTCTGCTTTTTCGTATATTTATTCCAGACTGTTTTATTATTCATTTGAAATCTCCAATCATTATTGTCTTAAACTGATACCGAGGCTTTCCAGACCGTTCATAATCTTCTTCATTGCGGAGTTAACTTCATCATCCTGTAAGGTCTTGGTCTTATCACGGAAGGTTAAAGCATAAGCCATGGACTTGTGGTCCTTGTCAATCTGTTCCCCTTCATAGATATCAAAAAGTTCATAGCTTTCCAGAATCTTTCCGCCGCGCTGAGAGATCATCTTTTCAATGGTTCCTGCAAGAACTTCCTTCGGAACAACCATACTGATATCTCTGGTAACAGCAGGGAATTTTGCAATTCCCGCATATTTTCTGTCAAAAGAAGTAATCGGCAGAATCTTCGGAAGATCAAGAACCGCAATATAAACTCTGGTCTTGATATTGTAGTTTTCAAGTACAAGAGGATGAACTTCACCGAGATATCCGATAACCTCTCCGTCGTAAAGTACATTTGCCTGTCTTCCGGGATGTAAGAAGGACTTTCCGGAATTCGGATCGTAATCTTCTTTCTTCTTTGCACCGAGTGCAAACAGCAAGGTTTCGATTGCACCCTTCATGCAGTAGAAATCGCCCTCTCCGTAGAATCCAAGAGTTAACTGCATTCTCTCATCCGGATAGTCGGTCAAAGGAAGCTGCTTCGGAATATAGATGTTTGCAAGTTCGTATAATCTCGTATTCTTGTTTCTTCTGTTAAAGTTCGTGGAAAGAGACGTTAGCATTCCGTTCAAAGGAAGGGTTCTCATGATGGAGAAATCTTCGCCCAGAGGATTGGAAATGGTAATTGCCTGTCTTTCCGGTGCATCTTCGGGAAGCAATAATTTGTCGAATACCTTCGGACTTTCGAACGAATAAGTCATTGCCTGGGAAAATCCGCAGTATTCGCAGACACTTCTGCATTCCTGCTCAATTCTGAGTTTATAGGAAAGGCCGCCTACAAGTCCCTGTCCGGAAGGAAGGGTTACGGGGATTTTGTCATAGCCGAAGAATCTTGCAACTTCTTCCGCAATATCGCAGAATCCTTCCAAATCCTGACGGAAAGAAGGAATTGTAATGTTCTTCTTATCTGCATCCAGCTTCAGTTCCAGACGATCAAAAATCGTAAGCATTTCGTCTACGCTGATTTCGGTACCGAGCATGGCATTGATACGTTCCGGTTCAAAAGGAATCACACGAAGTTCCTTGAAAGGAGCCTTAACATCAACCATACCTCCGACTACTTCACCACAGCCTAACTCTTCTACAAGCTGGCAGGCACGATTGATGGCATCCTCTGCATTTCTGGGATCCAGTCCTTTTTCGAACTTTCCGGAAGAATCGGTACGAAGGCCGAGTCTTTTTGCACTCTTTCTGATGTTAGCGCCATGGAAGGTTGCGGATTCAAAAAGCACTGTATTTACATCATCGGTAATCATGGAATTTTCACCACCCATGATACCTGCTAACGCAACAGGACCTTCCGCATCGCAGATTGTCAGAATGTCTTTGTCGAGAATTCTCTCCTGACCATCGAGGGTAACAAACTTCATACCGTCTTCCGCACGCTTAACAACGATTTTCTTGCCACGGATTGTGGAATAATCGAAAGCATGCATGGGCTGACCGTATTCTTCCATGACATAGTTGGTAATATCAACAAGGTTGTTGATCGGACGGATGCCGCTTTTTGCAAGTCTTCTCTGCATCCACTCGGGGGAAGGTCCGATCTTAATATTCTTTACGACTCTTGCACAGTATCTGGAGCAAAGGTCGGTATCTTTTACTTCCACGCTGATATAATCGGCAGCATTTTCGAAATTACCCTTAGCTTCGGGTACGGGAGGAACAAACGGTTTCTTAAAGGTCGCTGCCGCTTCTCTTGCAATACCCAGAACCGAATAACAGTCTACACGGTTGGAAGTAATTTCATATTCAAAAACAGTATCACGAAGGCCCAAAAGTTCAATTGCATCTGCGCCAACCTTTGTATCTTCGGGGAAAATATAAATACCGTACTCCGGTGCTTCGGGATAGAAATTACGGTTGCTTCCGAGTTCTTCGATTGAGCACATCATACCGAAAGATTCCACTCCGCGGAGTTTTCCGTTATGAATTTCAATTCCGTCTTCCGATAAGGGACCGCCGTCATGACCGCCGGCAACTTTACCGCCGTCAATTACAACAGGCACCTTATCTCCAACCTTAACGTTGGGAGCACCGGTTACAATCTGTAACTGCTTGTCGCCCAAATCCACCTGGCAGATGATTAATTTGTCTGCATCGGGATGTTTTTCAATGGACAGAATCTGTCCAACGTAAATATCTTTTAAGTTTTTATCGAGACGTTCAAAACCTTCCACCTTGGTACCGGTTAAGGTCATTGCATCCGTATATTCCTGGTCCGTGCATTCAAGCTCGGGAACATATGCTTTAATCCATGATAATGATGTATTCATTTTTAATCCTCCTAATATTCAATCAATTGATACGTAATTAAAACTGCTTCAAGAATCGCTCGTCGTTTTCATAAAGCAGACGCATATCATCGATTTCATATTTCAGCAAAGCAATACGCTCCAAACCTACACCGAACGCAAAGCCCGTATACTCTTTTGTATCAATATTGCAACGTTCCAAAACCTTGGGATGAACCATACCGCAGCCTAAAATCTCAATCCAGCCGGATCCCTTGCAGAATCTGCATCCCTTTCCGCCACACTTAAAGCAGGAAACATCCATTTCCGCACTCGGCTCGGTGAACGGGAAATGATGAGGTCTGAATTTCACCTTGGTGTCCTCCCCGAAGAGTTCTTTTGCAAACTCGGCAAGCGTACCCTTTAAATCTGCAAAAGTGATTCCTTTATCTACCACAAGACCTTCAATCTGATGGAAGGAAGGAGAATGTGTTGCATCCACTTCATCGGCACGGAAAACACGTCCCGGTGCAAGAATACGAATGGGCGGTTTACCGGTCTCCATTGCATGAATCTGTGTGGAAGAAGTCTGTGTACGAAGCAGCATCTCTCCGTTGATATAGAAGGTATCCTGCTCATCTTTTGCGGGATGATCCGCAGGAATATTCAATGCTTCAAAGTTATAATAGTCTTTCTCGATTTCGGGGCCTTCGGTAATTTCATATCCGAGACCGATGAAGATTCTCTCCACCTCTTCCAAAGCTATGGTATTGGGATGTCTGTGACCGATGACAGGTTTTTTGGAAGGAAGCGTAACGTCGATTACTTCGGACTTTAATTTGGCTTCCATAACCTTCTTCTGCATTTTTGCAGCAGCATCATCCAGAGCTTTTTCAATCTGTGCTCTGGCATCGTTAATCATCTGTCCGATTTTCGGACGATCTTCGGGAGCAACATCCTTTAAGGATTTCATAATTGCGGTAAGCTCACCTTTTTTACCGAGCAGAGAGACCTTGATCTCATTTAATTTTTCCGGAGAATCGGAATTTGCGATCTGCTCTGCTGTTCGTTTTTGTAATTCTGCCAACTGTTCAAACATAATAAACCTCCATTGAAACTGATAAATAAAAAGTCCCTCGCTTATTGCGAGGGACGAATAATATCCGCGGTACCACCCTGATTCATATAAGATAATCTTATATGCTCTTTCAAAAACTTAACGCGTTTACACGTGCTATCCTACTGTCCTTTCAGAAAGCCGGCTCCGGCGTGAAATTCATTTCTGCAGGGAACATAAGAAACTTTCAGCAAATGTTTCTCTCTCTGAATGTACTGCAATCACTACTGTGCGCCATCAAAGCTTTTACCACGTATTATTCTAAAAAGAAAAGGCGTTTTTGTCAACCGACCAAACGCCTTTTTTGCTTATCCTTTCGGATTGTTTCACTATTTATTCTCTTTTACGTAAATGCTTACACGGCTTTGTACAATGGAAGATACTTCTTTCGCCGATTTTTGATTGTTAAAGAACGGTGCCGCCTCTTCCATTACCAGATTGTTGATCTGTGTGTTGTAGTTTGCAAGCTTATTGGATCTCTTAATATAGTTCTTGCAATACTCCAGACGGTCCTTGGAAATCGGAGTATAGGTATGGGACTCATTGTCCTCATCAGACCAGTAGGTATCATCGTAGTATTCTTTGTTTCCTTCTCCGTCAACCCAGAAAGGTTTATCCAGTGCATATTCGCCAAGTGCATCAAATGCTTTGGTAAGGGAAGGGAAATACCAGGTATAGTTGAGTTCCTCTTCATTCGGCATCTGGTATTCTTCCGACATAAAGAACTTCACGAATTCAAATGCCGCTTCCTTGTTCTTGGAACTGCTGGAAATCGCAAGCATCGTGCTCGGAGAAATAATACCGGCATTGTTTCCATTTTCGGTAGGGAAGCCCATCAAAGCGGTTTCTTCTCTGAAAGTAACCTTCTCTTCTCTGTTAAAATCACGGAAGTTGGAAAGGTTATAGGATTTCACAATGGATTTATTCGCACGAAGCATCATTTCCTCATCGGTATACTGATACTTCTCATAGACTGTTTCCCAATTCTCTTCGTATGACTTTGACCACTCAAGAAGCTGTGCAAAACCTGCAGCTTCGAAATTGCAGTCACCGGTCTCTACGTTGTAATAAGCATCCGCGGTCTGGGACATTGCGGAATTGATCAAATCGCCACGATTACCGTATAATACACCGCTTCCGACGCAGTTATACTTCTGTTCCAACTGTATCATATCAGTGAGAGTAAGGGAATCTTTACCCTTTAAATGGGAAGCCTTGGTAATCATTCCGTATACAGAGAACTTCGGAATGAACATATAGAGTTTTCCGTCCTTGGAACCTGCTTCGATAACATTCGGAAGGAAGTCATCTTTCTTAATCCCGGCTTTTTCCATATAAGGTGTAAGATCTTCAAAAACACCCTTGTTTACATATACGTTCGGATCAGAGAAATCGGAAGCCAAAATGATATCGGGGCCGTTTTTGGTCAAAATATCATTTCTGAACTGTCTTTCACCTGCTTCATAATCATCCGGTGAATTGAATTCGTCATAACTTGCGATACGGATTCTGTAATCATCGCTCTGCTTGTTGAACTTCAAAACATACTGAGAAATATCGGAATAGCCGACATAGATTCCGCCGAGTGTGATAATTGTTTTATCTTTAACCTGTTCGGGAGGAACTTTCGTATAAAGATATGCGACTTCCCCGTAAGTATCGGGATCGTTCATGGTAAGAACAATATTTTCTTTATCAAGAATACCGATGCTGGAAATCTCCTGCGCACTCACGTCGGAATCCAGGAAATTCATGACCGGAGTACGCGTTCCGGCAGCAACATCAAATCCCGCGATATCCGTCATGGTCTTGGAATAAAAATCATAGCCATCGGCACTGAGGAAATTATTATCTATATCGGTAATCTCAATGTTTAAAGGATCTTCCATCTGCATAGACTGAAGATTTAATTTTCTGATTTCGGATTTGTCTCCCCAAAGCTGAACATAAACCGTATCACCGGAAGCGAATACAGTCTGCATATAAGCGCCGGCCGGTGCAGTTACTTTCCCGATATTTTTTAAGTTGGAATCAAAAACAAGAACGCTGTCGTTGCCCTGAATTATTAAGGATCCGTCACTTATAATATCCCAGCCGCTAATCCATTCATCGGCACCGAGGTTAATCTTTCTTCTGCTGATTTCTTTTCCGTCACCGGAAACCAAAACCAGATTGTTCACTTCTTTATCACCGGAATAGTCAGTTTCAACAATCGCGATGTTACCGTCATCGGTTAACGTACAACCCATTATATAGCTGTCACCGACACAAGGAGCATACTCCACTCTTTTTCCGACATTTCCGGATTTGTCGCCGAGTGCCCAGCAAATGGTATAGGAAGGACCATCATAAGGGATTTCTTCATCAACGGGTTCTTCTCCGTCAACAGGTTCCTCGCCTTCAGAAGAATCTTCCGTAACTTCGCCTTCCGGAACTTCTCCCTCTTCCGTCAACTGTTCTTCGGAAGGTAACTCTTCTTCATCTTCTACGGTTGCACCTTCAAAAATGATCGGTTCTTCCATAGCGTTTTCCGAATTATAGTTGGTATTGAAATAAGCTACTATATCGCCTTTTGCAACAACCTTGCTCGGGCTGAAATCAAGTTCGATTTTCTTCGCTTCTTTAAATACTGCATTTTTGGCGTTCTCGGAATTACTGATATCGTCAATCAATCCTGAGGACTTGTTCTTTTTCCCGCATGCGCCGAACGGAATAACCATCAAAGCCGTCAGAGCAATGCATAAAACTCTGGAAAATACTTTTTTCTTCATTCTTCTCTCCTTTTTATTCCTTACACTACCTTATAAGTTCTTCGTTAAATAATTATCAATTATCACTCGACATTGTATCACTTTAAAGACTGATGTCAATATCGCCTGTGGAAGTCTTCTCTTCCGGAATGGTTTCAAAAACATTGGAGCGTTTGATTTCTTCCTCTTTCTTCCGGCGTTTCATTTCTTTCATTTTCTTCTTGTATTTTTGTCTGTGATATTTATCGATATCGGTAACCAGAACTTCCGATTCAAAAATATTCTGGCCTTCGACTCTTCTGTTCTTTCGATTCTCGTTCAAATGCTCAATAAATACATTCCACAATGCTCCCGCAAAGAAGATCGTCATGAAGAAAAAGATCCAGATCATGGTAATCATAATCGTTGCCATGGATCCGTACATGGAGAATCCGTGGAAATGTTCGAGATAATAGGAAAACGCTTTGGAGAACGCAGCACATCCGACTCCCGCAAAAAGTCCGCCCCTCCACATTTTATGAGGCCATCTTTTCCGGTAAGGTACGAGCCCGTACATAACGGAGAAAAGCAGGGCAAATGCAAACCATTCAACGATAAAACGGCTTTCCAAAAGAGTTAAGTAAAGATCCAGATCGACCTGGAAGGTCTTCATAATACTGGTCAGCAAAAACTTTGCAACGAAGGTAATGACTACGGAAACAATCAGGAAAATCACAAGCAAAGTCGTATAGACGCAGGCCTCGAATCGAAGAAGCAAAAACGGACGCTTTTCATTTTTGACTCCGTTCACGGCATTCAAGCCTCTGGTAATGGACTGCATACCTTTTCCGGCAGACCATACCAGCAATACAGCGGAAAGGATCAGGAATAACGGTCCCTGTCCGTACATCTGCAATGTAACGCTGTCAACAAAACTGTCGAGCGACCCGGGCAGAATAAGGGACAAAAACTTACTTAATTGATCTCTTGTAATCGGCGAATAGGGAATGATCGTCAGAAACAGACCGATCAAGGGAATAATTGACAAAAAGATGTAAAAAGAAGCTGCGGCCGCATGAGCGGAAACTTCGAGCTCTTTATACATCAAACTATATCTACGTATTTCTCGATATGCATTTAGCAGTGCTTTTTTCACTTCAAAGCTCCCTGTTTTTAAGCAAAGAAAAAGCTCGAAATGAGGATCTTGTATTTTGACTCCTAGCTATAAGCCAGGTGGTTGTCCGCAACCCTGCTTCTGCCTTCCACTGAAATCCGGTGAGGCCTGACATCCACAGAATATTTTGGAGTACCGTTTAAAGTGATGTAGGATCAAAATTACAAGATGTGCCCACATCTCGAGGCACTTTTATTATACCAATTTATATTATGTAAATCAATAGAATCGCGGAAATTCTTTTGATTTTTTAAGAGTTTCTACAAATAATAAAAACTTGTTTCTTACTTGTTTTTATGGTAAAATAAAGTTCCTATTTGTTGACATAATTCTAAAAGGGGAAATTTATGATTTTAAACAAAAACAATTCAAGTGACATTACGGCTTTAACTCCGGAACTCATTCAGTTTGCAAAAACCGTCGAGGATAACAGCATCATCGAAAACGATCTTTTTGCAAAATATGAAGTAAAACGTGGGCTTCGTGACTTAAATGGAAAAGGTGTACTTGCAGGTCTTACCCACATTTCCGATGTACGTGCCAATAAGATTGTTGACGGTGTTCAGATTCCTACCGACGGAGAACTCTTCTACCGCGGTTACAACGTAAAAGATCTGGTAAAAGGTTTTTCCAACGAGAATCGATTCGGTTTTGAGGAAGTTACTTATCTTCTTTTATTTGATAAACTCCCGACAGCCGAAGAACTGGAGTCTTTCCGTGCCATTCTCGGCGAATACCGTTCTCTTCCCACTTCCTTCGTAAGAGACATTATTATGAAAGCTCCGAGTACGGATATGATGAACACTTTGGCAAGAAGTGTTTTGACTCTGTATTCTTACGATTATCGTGCCGATGACACTTCCATGCCGAATGTACTTCGTCAGTGTCTTCAGCTGATTTCCTTATTCCCGGAATTTGCCATTTACGGCTACCAGGCATTCAATCACTATCACGAGGGAGAATCCTTATATATTCACCCTCCCGTTCCGGAACTTTCCACAGCGGAAAACATTTTGCATCTGCTTCGTCCGGACAGCAAATATACACCGCTTGAAGCAAAACTTCTCGACATTGCTCTTGTACTTCATATGGAGCACGGCGGCGGTAACAATTCCACTTTTACAACTCACGTTGTAACTTCTTCCTTAACCGATACCTATTCGGTTATTTCCGCTGCGATCGGTTCCTTAAAAGGACCCCGTCACGGCGGCGCAAACATCAAAGTTGTTCAGATGTTTGAGGAAATGAAGCGTGAAGTAAAGGATTGGAAAGACGAAGAAGAAGTTTCCGCTTATCTTAAAAAACTCCTTCACAAAGAAGCTTTTGACCACTCCGGTTTGATTTACGGTGTCGGCCATGCGATTTATTCCAGTTCCGACCCGAGAGCCATGGTATTAAAAGATCATGTAGCTGCTCTCTCTCACGAAAAAGGACTGGATGATGAATTTGCACTTTATTCCATGGTAGAACGTCTTGCTCCGCAGATCATTGCTTCGGAAAGAAAAATGTACAAAGGTGTTTCGATCAACGTCGACTTCTACTCCGGTTTTGTTTACAGAATGCTTGATTTACCTTCCGAACTTTACACTCCGATGTTTGCAATTGCACGTATCGTCGGCTGGAGTGCTCACCGTATGGAAGAACTTGCCAATAACGGAAAAATCATTCGTCCTGCTTATAAACCGATTATGGAGGATAAAGAATACGTCTCCATGGAAACCAGATAATAAACATAAGAATTCTCTAATCATCTTAAAACGCAATTCGAATAATCAAAAAGGGCTGCCGATTCGGCAACCCTTTTTCATTTGAGAATTAGTCTTTATTACAGCGAAAATTTCGATTTAAGTTCAGGTGCTTCTTTACTTTCTTTCTTTTTATTTCCATTTTTCAATTTCAAATTATAATCCTTCTTTTTCGACTCAAGCACGCGTGATTCTTTCTTATTGGTATAGTTATCGATATTTCTCTTCATCAATAGATCCGTATCCTCACGGTATTTCTTCTGAAGTTTGCGAAGGGGTTGGCGTTTATCTTTGTTTACCAGATCTATTATTTTACCTCCATGAAGCTTATCGATATCCATATAATTCAGACTATTAGCTCTTAATCCGTTCCGTTTATTAAAATCGCTCATAATATTGGCTGCATATTGTGCCCCATCCTCGGGAAGATAGGAATAAAAGCTTCCGAGCGCATAAACTGCAAATCTGGCTTCATCAATAGTACATTTCGGATTATTCAGCAAATCCTCCGCCTGGTCCATTGCCTTTTTATTTAATTCCGCGACTCTGTCGGAAAGCAATTGCTCATCCATTTTTTCCGGCAAATCGGAATCCAGATGAGCCAGTGTACGAATCGTTTGAAACAGTTTCTTGTATTCATCACTCTTCACTTGAGGCTCTTTCATATAGCAGTAAATTGCTATAAAATGATTAATAAAGTAATGGAAACGATTATGTTTTCCTTCTTTACCGCGTTCGGCACCCGGTTCGTTCATATCCTTTACTGTGAATCGCTTATGATCGATTCTTCTGCAACAATCTTTCATATGCTTTTCATCGATAAGCGCATTCTTTAAAGTATTTTCACTCAAAGTATTAACAGGATACCGATACTTCATTTCAGCTGCAATGGCATGTATTTTTTTAACATCCAGCGCCTGTGTCGGATTCTTCTTCTTCAACTCCATTGCGGCAAGTACTTTCTTGAAATTTTCCCTCATCTCCTCAACCGTTCCGTTGATTCCGATGCTTCCGGTATGGAGTTTAATGTAAGTATCGAGATTTTTTCCGCCAACGTTTTTTTCTTCCGTTGCAATCGTATTTGAACTTGGAACGTATCTTAATCCTTCCACTTTATCGTAAATCGCAGATACGTCAATTCGAGGAATTGTAAGTCTGTTGCAACGATCCAGCAAAGCGTCTACAACACGAACTCTGTCAGCTTCCAATTTGGTTCTTTTATGTCGTTTTGTTGGATTCTTCAGCTGTTTATCCTTATATCTGAGGTATTTTACGGCCGCTTCGGCTACTTCTTTTGTCAGTCTTTGATAATCCTCCTGAAAATCATCCATCTTATCTTCATATTCATCCGCACCGGCTTTGAGTATTTTATCCTCAAGTTTTCTCAAAAGGTTTAATTTCTTCTTGATTTCACTAAATTCATCGGAGGATTTTACACGTGCGGGGTCTACGGAATCAAGAGCCTCATACAATTCCTGTGCATTGGCGGAAACTCTTGCTTTTTCATATGCCTTAAGAGGCGTATTCAGTCGCTGATTCAGCAAATAATTGGCAGCTTTCGCACTGTCATCCTCTCCGACCATATAATTGTTCACTATCGTTTGTGTTGCTTCCCTTAATTCGTTTAATATTAAATTTCTCTTATCTAAACTATCTACATCATCTTCAAAATACGCGTCAAATCTCGGCTTAAGAAGATTGTATGCCGATTCATACTTACCTTTTTTCTCCATCAAAGCATTCATTTCATCTTTTTTCTGACGGATAAGATTTTGATCGCGATTTTCCTTACGTTCTTCGTCTTCAATCACTTTCTTTACTTCATCAATACTTTTTTGCGTATCCGTCGCGAACCGGGAGAGTTCATTCATCGCTCTGTAAGTATGTCTTAATGCCGGAAGATCTCCCACGGGAAATCCTTTGCTTAAAAGAGTTGACGCAAACTCAGCATCGTCCCGAACCCACTGATACCCTCTTTTACCACCGGTAATTTCATCGTAACCATTTCCAAAGGTTTTCTGATCTCCGCCGTCGATTCTATTAAAATCATTCTCACTAATATTCAGAACGGTATTCATACGAGCTTCTTGTTTGTCGTACTCATCAATCAGTTCATTGATGGTAATATCACCGTTTTTTTCATAACGTTCCTGCAGATCGGTAACCTTGTATGCGCCGGCGATTGCCTGCATGATACCGGTACCGCCAAGATTCTGAAATACCATTTGATTATCGTTATTTGGCAAAGACGGACCAATAGTAACCTCGTTAGTATCCGTATTTGCATTCACTTCGGCACCGGTGAGGTTTAATTTGATAAACATATTTGTGGCATAGCTAAACTGAGGATAACGGTCGCTTAATTCAGAAAGAGACTCTCCGTTTCCTAATTTTTCCGTCATTCCCTTGAACATGTATGCAAGGTCTCTTTCTTCCAGACTCTTAAAATCATCCTTTCTCAATTTTTCAGTCAGATATCCGGATAACTCCTTCATACTGTTTGCAAACCGTTCCAAAGGTTCTTTCGCAGCAGGATTGGTATATACCTTGAAAGAATTTCCGGTCACCCATTTGTTTTTCGGTCTCTGAGAATCGGAATACAATGCAAAGTTCTGAGAAGCCTCAATAAAATCCTCGTTTCTTCCATCCATATAAACCCGTGCTTTTTCCGGTTGGAGCTCAACCGAATATAAGGCATGGATGCTTTTTAAGATTTCTTTCTTTTTATCCTCTGGAACATCATCTTTTAAGATTGTAAAAAGCGCTGTTCCCGCAATATTATTGGCATTATTCACATCTTCGAATGTAAAATTGTTTAATAAATCCGGCATAATATCTGTCCTTTCTGGATGAAATCCATAAATGTTTCCGGTTTCTGTTACTTGAATAACTGTATTTTACATCTGTTTGTCCAACACTTGTCCAGCAAGCAAACAACAAATTCAAAAAAATTATCTTTTTACATCTCCTCTGTCATTCACAATCCGGTAACCGGCACTTTTTACTCTTAACGAAAGACAGTCTTTACACTGAGCGGATTCTTCTCCTGTGCATATTTTTCCGTCATACAGCGAATACTGTTTTCTGAATTCCACAGGTGATAAATTCGGCATTACAACATTTGCACCATGTTGTAAACCCAGCTCTCTTCCGTTCACAGCTATGGTTCCGAGCGCTGTTGTGGAAGGCAAAAGTACATAGGGAAAACAAAGGCGAATGATGGATAATATGCGTAATGTCAGTTCCAGGCTTCCCTGTTTTTCGTCTTTAAACGGCGTATCCTTATGCGGAATGAAAGGTCCGATTCCAATCATATCCGGTTGTAACTTTTGCAAAAAACGAATATCCGCAAGAATATGCTTCAATTCCTGTCCGGGTGAACCCACCATAAATCCGGCACCTACCTGAAATCCCAAATCTTTCAAATCATACAGGCACTGTTTTCTGTGTGACAAAGAAAGGTTCGAAGGATGCAGAAAACTGTAATGGTCTTCGCTTGCGGTTTCATGACGCAACAGATAACGATCCGCACCGGCCTCTTTATATTTTGCATAACTGCTCTTTTCCTTCTCTCCGATAGAAAGTGTTACCGCAACATCCGGGAAAAGTTCTTTGATACTTCTTACAAGATCACAAATGATTTCATCCGTATAATAAGGATCCTCTCCGCCCTGTAATACAAATGTATGATAACCCAGCGCATAGCCTTCTTTACAACATTCCAGGATTTCCTCTTTTGTCAGACGATATCTGTCCGCATCGGGATTTCCCGCACGAATACCGCAGTAATAACAGTTGTTTTTGCAGTAATTTGTAAATTCGATCAACCCACGTAAAAAAACTTCATCCCCATAGACTTTTCGTCTTTCTTCGTCGGCCGCGATACGAAGTGTCTCATCGTATTCATCCGTCGACAAAAGAGCCAAAAATTCGGCATCGCTTAAGTCTCTTTCGGTTTGAAGTTTCTTCACTAAATCCATTTTAAAATATACTTATCCGTTATCTTTTCCGTCTGCACTCTTTAAGATGTAATCGATGTACAGACCTTCCACTTCATTGATTTCCGTCCAGGTATTTACGATACGGTCGGTAACAGTCTTCGCAGAAGCATAATCATTACATAAGAGCATAACCACATACTGGAAGGAAGAATATCTCGTCGTTACATCGCCCTGACGAAGGGAAACCACAATCGAGCGTTCCAGTTCACGCATTGCGTTTTGCAAAACATCATTGGAAACCTTCATATACTCTCCGTGATTGATCGTAAGAAGGAGAATATATACCGACTGGTCGGATCTTCCGACCGAACGGGAAACAAACTGGTAAATGTGCTTGAATCCTTCATATTCCACACGGAACGCACCTTCTTCGTAATTTCGTTCCGTAATCATTCTTTCGATACGATCCATATCTGCCTTGGAATTGATGGCATCGGGGCTTTCCTTCTTAACGGTTCCTCTTTCCTTAAAGAGATGGAAGGAATTCTTTCCGTTCTGCTTTACAAAGTAAAGTGCCTTATCCGCTTTTGCAAAAAGTGTATCAAAGTCCGAACCGTCATAGGGTGAGAACGAAATACCGATGGAAACGGAGGTGTTTGCTTTCTCATCCAGTTTTTCTTTCATCTCTGAAGATGAAATCTCCAAAAGTTCCTGTGCATATTCCTTGATTTCCTCGGTGGAATACTCTCCTTTTAAGAAAATCGCAAATTCATCACCGCCGATTCTTGCGCAGACATCCTTCGGTGTAATCTTACTTTCCAGAATCTGGGCAAATGTCGTAAGCAGGGAATCTCCGGCAATATGTCCGAAATGATCGTTGATAGTCTTGAAATTATCGATATCCAGGATCAGAAATACTCCGTCGCGGTTATCCTGCATCAGATAACGATTCATATCGTCTTCGATATATTTGCGGTTCCAGAGATTGGTAAGGGGATCTCTTCTGGCGGAAATCGATAAATCTCTTCTTAAATCTTCAATCTTTAAGATTTTTTCGATTCTGCTCTTCATGATGTCCGGCTCAAAGGGTTTGCGAATGAAATCCATCGCGCCCATTTTTAAGCCTTTGATCTCGCTCTTTCTTTGATTATCCACGGTCAAAAAGACAACCGGAATCGAAGCGGTTTCGGGATTGGCCTTAATCGCTTCAAGAGTCTCATATCCGTCCATCTCCGGCATTCTGATGTCCAAAAGAATCAGATCGGGTTTTGCTTTTTTCAAAAACTCCAATGCCTGCATTCCCGATTTCGCCATGGACAGACGATAATCGTCACGGAGTACGTCTGTGGCCATTTTTAAGTTTGTTGTCACATCATCTACAATCAGAATATGTTTCTGTTTTTCCATAAACACCCCAAATGTTTGATTTATTTTGCAAGAAACTTACGAACTTCTTCTTTCATCTGCTCTTTCTCACATACCGTATCGTGTAAGATTTCGGCATTTCGAATCTCTTCCACGGCAGCGGGAACAGTGATTCCGGTCATCGAAGAAAGTCGGTCGATCAGTTCAAAATCATCCGCTTCTTCCTTCTTTCCTTCCAATGCTTCCATAACGCTTCTGGTGAATTTAAACGGAGAAGCCGTGGAAACAATAACAGTCGGAGTTTTATCGTTCGTTTCTTTTACATAGTCCTTATATACCGCAGATGCAACACCGGTATGGGTATCCATAACATAACCGGTATCGGAATATACTTCATGAATCCTTTCAAATACCATCTCTTCCGTTGCATAACCGCCGACAAAAATGCTGCACTTCTCTTTCATTTCCGGAGTGATTTCATACTTACCGTTTTCGGAAAGAAGTTTCATCATTTCTGCACAGGTCTTGTCATCTCCGGCTATTTCATAGATCAGTCTTTCCAGATTGCTGGAAATCAGAATATCCATGGACGGGGAAGACGTTAAAATAAACTCTCTGTTTCTGTCATAACATCCGTTTTCAAAGAAATCGAATAATACTTTGTTTTCATTGGAAGCACAGATCAGCTTATTAACGGGAATTCCGATTTTATTCGCATAGAATCCTGCCAAAATGTTTCCGAAGTTTCCGGTCGGAACCGTGAAGTTAATCGGATCTCCAGCGGAAATCTTGCCTTCCTTTACAAGTCTGGAATACGCAAATACATAATAAGCAACCTGAGGTATCAAACGTCCGATGTTAATCGAATTTGCACTGGAAAAACGATAACCGTCTTTTAACAGTTCCGCTTCAAATTCCTTGTCGGCAAAAATCTTCTTCACACCTGTCTGCGCATCATCGAAGTTTCCTGTGATTCCAACAACTTTTACATTTTTGCCCTTCTGGGTTACCATCTGGCGTTCCTGAACACGGCTTACACCGCCCTTCGGATAGAACACTACGATTCCGGTTCCTTCCACATCGGCAAAGCCTGCAAGAGCTGCTTTTCCGGTATCTCCGCTGGTTGCTGTAAGGATCACAATCTTTTCATTAATATTGTTTTTCTTCGCTGCCGTTGTCATAAGATAAGGCAGAATGGAAAGCGCCATATCCTTAAATGCGATGGTTTTTCCGTGGAAAAGTTCCAGATAATAGGTATCTCCAACCTGTGCCATCGGAGCAATCTCTTCGGTATCGAATTTCGAATCATAGGCATGGTCGATACAGTATTTCAACTCTTCTTCCGTAAAATCGGTTAAAAAAAGCTTCATTACTTCATATGCCACTTCTCTGTAATTCATCGTGGCAAGTTTATCAAGTGAAACATCAAGTTTCGGGAATTGATCGGGTACGAATAAACCTCCGTCTTCGGAAAGTCCCTGTACAATGGCACGAGATGCCGAAAGCGATTTGCTCCGATCTCTGGTACTGAAATAATTAATCTCCATGTTTCCTCCATAGAAAACGTAAATTTTATCATTTTTGCTCAAAATATTTTATCATAGATACCAATATGAAACAAGATTTTTACCGAGAAGTATGATAAAATAATTACCGTTACAAACGATTGAAAGCAAAGGTTTTTTCATGCGCAAATTTCACAAAACGACATGTGTAGTACTTACACTCATATTGTTCCTATTTACACTCTCTTCCTGTACGCCGAATGCGACGCCGGTTACCAAAAGTGCATTCTTTTTTAATACCTATATCAATATCACGTTTTATTCGGATAAAGATGCGCAAAAATTCTCCGGTTGCGAAACGCTTTGCAGGAAGTATGAAAACATGCTTTCAAGAACCGTTTCGGGAAGCGATATCGAAAGAATCAATTCCGCAAAAGGTGAATGGGTTGAAGTCGATGCGGAATGCGCCGATTTGATTCGTGATGCACTCTCCTTCTGCGAAGAGACAAACGGAGCCGTTGATATCACGATCGCGCCCTTAATGGATGCCTGGGATTTTACCGGTGAAGAAGAAAACAAAACACCTCCATCTTTGGAAGAAATTGACCGCCTGTTAACACATGTGAATTACAAAAATGTTGAAACGGACGGAAACAAAGTCAGGATTACAGACCCCGAAGCTGCGATTGATTTGGGCTTCATCGCAAAAGGGTTTATTGCGGATAGGATTAAGGAATATTTGATCGATCAGAATGTGAAAAGCGCTTTGATCAATCTCGGCGGTAACATTCAGTTAGTCGGAAGCAAACCTGACGGCGGAGATTATAACATTGGCGTACAGAAACCGTTTTCCCAGAACGGTGAATATCTTACCACCGTTTCGATAAAAGATACTTCTCTGGTCACTTCCGGAATCTACGAAAGATGCTTTACTTATCAGGAGAGACTGTATCATCATATTTTAGATCCCAGAACAGGTTATCCCATAGAGAACGGGCTTTCTCAGGTTACGATACTTTGTACAAGTTCCGAAACAGCGGATGCCCTCTCGACTTCCTTAATGTTACTCGGAAAAGAAAAAGGCACGGAGCTTTTATCGAAATACGATGCCCATGCCATTTTTACATTGTCTGATGATACGCTGGAATACTCTCCGGATTTTCCGGAATGATTAATTAAATAACGGAATGATAACTCCTTCCGCAAAGATTTTCAAACCTATGAAAACCAAAATGATGCCTCCGATTACGGAGGCTTTTTTTGCAAAAAGCATACCGATCTTATTTCCGATCTTAACGCCGATAATACAAAGAATCAGTGTCACTGCGGCAATAATAACGGACTCAAGAACTGCAAGTAACAATCCGGCCTCTGCAATCGTAAATCCGACCGAAAGCGCATCAATGGAAGTTGCAATTCCCTGGATCAGTAAAGTTTTGATTGAGAGTACTTCTTCTTTTTCGACCTCTTCCTTCTTCTTTTTAAAGCCTTCCACTATCATGTTAATTCCGATAAAAAGTAAAAGGCCGAGGGCTATATAGGGAATGAATTTCTGAACAATCACGAATTTGGTCGCAACTGTATGCACCAGTAACCACCCGATCATCGGCATCGCAAACTGAAAAAAAGCAAAAGTCCCTGCAATCACAAGACATTTTGCAAATTTCATTTTCGGAAATGCAATGCCGTTTGCCACGGAAACGCTGAAAGCGTCCATTGCAAGACCGATTCCGATTAAGATACTGCCGAGAACGAATTCCATACTACCCTGAATCCCTTAAATTTCGTACTTCTTTCAATTTCATAATGTAACACTATTTGTATAAATCAGCAAACTGTTTTACATAATATCGTTATTAAAATAACTATCGGTTGTTCTATTTACTTTATTTTCTTTCCATAGTATTCTTTATCTTGTATGGGTTTTTAATAGTTTCAACTATATGTAGTGGGTAAACCGAAGTATTGGATTAGTATAGGAGTTTATTATGAGTTCATTTTCTGCACCTTCAAGAGAAAACCCCGCCAACAAATGGCTTCGAGGAGCAATTCCCGCACTGTTAATTCACTGTTCCATCGGTACCGTTTACTGCTGGAGTACGATTAAGGAAGCCATTGGTGCACAGATCGGAATGAGTGCTTTCTGGGTAGGCTGGGCATTTTCGCTGGCAATCTTTTTCCTCGGAATGTCTGCTGCTTTTGCCGGAAAACTTGTAGAACTGGATATTCACAAATCTTCTCTTGTTTCTGCAATCTGTTTCACGGTCGGCATGATTGGAACCGGTGTTACCATTATGTTCGCAAAAGGATTGCTTGCTCTCATCTTAATCTATCTCTTCTACGGATGTATCATGGGAATCGGTCTCGGTGTCGGATATCTGACTCCGGTCAAAACTCTCATGCTCTGGTTTAAGGACAACAAAGGTCTTGCAACCGGTATTTCCATCATGGGATTCGGCCTCGCAAAAGCCATTGCAACTCCGATTATGGAAGCCCTCCAGAACAATGTCGGAATCGAGATGATGTTCTTAATCCTCGGCGGTGCTTATTTCCTCATGATGATGCTCGGACACTTCTTATTACATAAGCCTTCCGACTGGGTGGAAAACAAGGCTACCAATGACAGTTTCAAAGCCGTTTCCATGTTCAGGAACAAAACCTTTATCGGAATCTGGTTAATCTTCTATATAAATATTCATTGTGGTTTAATGCTGATCTCTTATGAGAAACAGCTTTTGACCAATAAGTTCGACGGACTTGCTATTCTTGCGACCATCATCAGCGTCGTTCCCTCCATCACGGCTGTATGTAATGCTCTGGGTCGTATCGGCTACAGTACGATTTCCGATAAACTGAAAGACAGAAGTAACATCTATGTGATTATCTTCATCTCCTGCGTTGCGGCAGCAGCCTGTGCATTAATCGGAAAGAACGGCTACCTGATCATAGCCCTTTTGATGATTGTAAACTTGGGATACGGCGGTGGCTTCTCCACTCTGCCCGCACTTCTGGATTCCAGATTCGGTATGAAGAACATTTCCAAGATTCACGGTCTGGCTTTAAGCGCATGGGCAATTGCAGGAATCACCGGAAATAACTTAAGCCAGATTATTTTAAGCAATTCCGATGATAACTACTCCTATGTCATTATGACAGCAATGGCTCTTTACGTAGTTGCGTTTGTAATCTGCATGATTCTTGTAAAGAATCGCAAAAACAGTCCTGCCGAAGTTGTTGAATAATTTTCTTCAGGAGAAAAACAATTATGAAAAAAATCAGAAAAATACTACCTCTTATACTAATCTCGGCTTTATGCCTCACCGGATGTAAAAAACACATTTTGGATGGCCCCGGAATGGTAAATTCCCAGACACCGGTCACATCCGAACTTCCCGGCACCACGTTGCCTACCGAACTTTTTAACACGGATCCTGTTCAAAAAGGAAATGCCGTTATTTACGATAACCAACTTCTCTTCCGTTATTATCTGGATCCTTCCGTGGACGGAACCGGTTTGTTCGGTGATTTTTCCACGGCTCTTTATCCGTATGAAGGCAATGAACTTTATACCTATGATCTTACCGATCCCAATGCGGAAGCTGAATTTTTGACCAGGGATAACGGTTACGGTGATTTTTATCTTGTAGGCAATACTCTTTATTCACAAGCCTATAAAGAGGACTACATTACCTACGTTTATAAAAGAAATCTTCCGGACGGAAAAGAAGAACGTATTGCAAACGGACAGATTGTAGCATTTGCACCGGATGGAAAATCATTTTTGATTACGGATTTCACCTCTTCCGGTCGGCAGTTTTTCGTGTATGATACCGAAACAGCTACCGAAAAATACAAATGCGTTCATGCAAATGAAGATTCCCTGCGTTTTGTCGGAATGTCCGATGATTATACCTTCTTCATGAAAAGCAGTAATTCCGGCGAAGAATATAAAGAGGAAATCGAATACTCCATCTGCCAGTATGCAAACGACGGAACGAGCACCAATCTCGGAACTTTTTCCGTAGATGCCGCGAATGATATTGTCGTGGATCCCGATTTCTTATTTGACGATCAGGAACAGATCATTTCCTTCACACTTCATTATTATCAGGGAAGTGGTCACTTCTACTATGAAAGCGCAAGCGTCAGTGTTCCTTTTGATAAAGACAACACTCCTACCACAGAACCGGTCTATGAAACCGATGTATCTACATTTACACGGGAATCGGATCCTTCCAATGAACTGGAAGACAGTCTTTCGCACTATGTCGGAGAATTCCCGAACGAAAGCGGTTTCCGCCAGTTTGTTCAGAGCAATGCCTGCGTAACATCTGCCGGTACGTTTTTTGTGATTGCAGATGCGCATCGTAATTCCATCAATGATATCGGATGGCGTTATTCTTACGATTTACTGAATATGCATTACTATTTTGAAACAAATGACGGTACGCTGCTTCCGTTAAAAGACATGTATCAGCCGGGCGGTTCTTTGGGAACTTTAGATGATCTTCCTCATTATTACGATGCCGCTCCGACAATTACCGCTCTCGTTTCCGTAATCGGTACACCTAACGGAGAGATTGAAGGATTGTTCTATCAGGTTATTGAAGTTCAAGGTGTGGAAGCCGATTCCATCGATTATTCCCTCTTCTATTCCGCTGATTTTTCGGATGAATTTCATTTCGAAGTCTGCAGTGATGAGAGCATTTATGACTGGAGTATTGAAAACTTTGAAACCTGGAAAGAAAGCGTAAGCCAATACCCCGATCATTTCATTTCATCCGTTCCCAATCCCGTTTCGGCGGATGGTTACGAAGTAAATGACAATTTATCTTTTGAGAAGAGTTTCTGCTATCATTTAGGTTTTGATGAAAACGGAAAAATCAATTATATCAGACCGGTTGTATTTGATTGATACATATGTTTCCTGCAATAAAAAAGCCCTGAAGAATCAGGGCTTTTTTATTTTATGAATAGATAATTTATATATTTATTCCGTTTACTTTACCTTGTCTTACTTCTTATAGTTTTCGTTTGCTTCCTCAATTGCTTTTAAGATTCTGTCATAGGTAACGAGGTTTCTGTTAAGCATTGCCGCAGAATCAGCCGTACCGTCTTTGAACGTCTCAAGAACCATTCGGATAAACGGATCCTCCAGGGATTTATCCGGATAAGTTTCCTGAATTCCCCTTGTGACTTCATCCATAATCTGTCTTGCTGTTTCGGAGTATTCCGCAAGTTCTAAGAAGGAACTTGTAATGGTAAATGCCTCTCCGTCCTCTTCCGGAATCTTCGGTTCACATTTCGGTAAGGAAAGATCTTTCACACCTTCCACAAATACATTTTCGGAAAGTTCAATCTCTTCCACGGATTTTCCGATGCAGATTCCGTATTCACCTTCCGGAATCACCCAGTCTTTGGCATTGATATCATATACTGCAAAAGCACTCATCGGAATTTCAATATTGACTTCTTTCTTCTCACCCGGATTTAAAGTAACCTTTTCAAATCCGCGAAGTTCCAAATCGGCACGTTCAAAATCACCTTTGCAATTTCTGACATAGAGCTGAACCAGAGCCTTTCCGGAACGATTTCCGGTATTCGTTACATCTACGCTTGCAACAAATCCGTTTTCATTTTTACGAACCATCAGATGATCAAATTCAAAATCCGTATAGCTTAAGCCGTATCCGAACGGGAACTGTACAGGGATCTTTTTGGAATTGTAATGACGATATCCGATGAAGATGCCTTCCGTGTACGGAACATGTTTTTCACGACTTGCGAAATTGTGATATGCGGGCGTATCTTCGATGTGAAGAGGCCAGGATTCGGCCAAATGACCACTGGGATTCTCCAAGCCCGATAAAATAGCCACAGCCGCTTCTGCAACCGCTTCTCCGCCTAAATACATATGCAAAACGGCATCGAAGTTTACAAGTCCTTCCATTTCATAAGGTGCTCCGCCAAAGGACAAAAATACAAGCTTTTTGCCGAGTTCCTGAAGTTTTCCGATTAAATGAATCTGATTTGGGGGCATTTTCAGCGTTTCTCTGTCATACCCTTCCCCTTCCGCAAGGTCGGTCAAGCCACCGCAATACAGAATGATATCCGCATCCTGCGCAAGAGAAATTGCTTCGTTTTCCATACGTTCATCCATTTCCATACGGAAGGAATCATATCCTCTGGCAAATGTGATATTGGTAAACTTATCCTGCATACATTCCAGAATGTTCGGATAAGAAACCGCGTTGATATGGCTGCTTCCGCCACCCTGGAAACGTGTCTTAACAGCCAGATCGCCGACTATACATATTTTGTCAGTCGTATTAAACGGCAATATATCTTCGTTTTTCAACAATACGCCGGCATTAACGGCAGCTTCGTAAGCCAGTTTATGACGTCTCTTGGTGGAATCAAGAGCCGCAAATTCATCCATGGTATATCTGATGCAGGTCGCTTCTTCGCTCTCTGTCTGGCCGATTTTTTCAACCATTTCCAGGATTCTGTTAACGGCTGCATCGATCTCTTCTTCGGTAATCAATCCGTTTTCAAGATCTTTTCTGATACACTCTTTATGGATTCCTAAGGAATCCGGCATTTCCAAATCCATACCGGCCTGAACGGATTTGGTCAGATTGCTGCAGGCGCACCAGTCGGAAATCACGATGCCCTTATAGCCCCATTCGTTACGTAAAACATCCGTTAACATCCATTTATTCTCACAAGAATATTTGCCGTTGATAAGATTGTAGGATGCCATGATGGTCGTCGGCTGTGCATTTTTGACCGTCATCTCGAAAGCCTTTAAATAGATTTCGCGTAAGGTTCTTTCGTCAATTACACTATCGGAACGCATTCTGTGTGTTTCCTGGGAATTTGCGGCAAAATGTTTCAGGGATGTTCCGACACCGTTTTGCTGAACACCGTTAATAAATGAAGAAGCCATTTTTCCCGCAAGATAGGGATCCTCGGAAAAATATTCGAAATTTCTTCCGCAAAGAGGGGAACGTTTCATATTGGTTCCCGGTCCGAGAAGAACCGATACGCACTTTTCCTTACACTCTTTTCCAAGCTCATCTCCGATTCTTCCGATGATACCGGGATCAAATGTGCACGCCAAAGCACTTGCGGTTGGATAACAAACCGCAGGTTCCGCTTCCTTCTCTCCGTCCAGTTGTTTTCTGAGTCCGTGAGGTCCATCGGAAAGCTCCAGATGTTTGATTTTGTCATGCAAGGAATTGGTGTGCCAGAAACCCACGCCACTGAGAAGTGTCAATTTTTCATCAAGACTTAAGTTCATAGATTGTACCCCCATACAATTTCCCTTAACAGAACTATTCTATCACGTTTCTAACTTTTTTTCCATCAAAAAAACCGGAGCAAAAATCTCCGGTTTTTAAGCTTTTTTCAATAATACTTTACATGGAATGTTCATCTGTTTTTTCTTTGATACACTGATAAAAATCAGGAAAATCCTTGTCCACGCGAACGATTTTTCCTTCTCCGGTAACAAAGCAGTGTTCCGAATTTGCGGTACAACAGACAACACCTCGCTGATTCACCATTTTATACATTAACTGAATGCGAATCCCGCTACACTCTTTTACAATCACCGTAATACGGAGTTCGTCTCCGAACGTGGTAGGAACTTTATACTGGCAATCGATCTTGGTAACCGGCGATACGATTCCAAGTGATTCCAGTTTTGCATAGTCCCAGCCAAGCTGCTTGAAGAAATCAATTCTGGCTTCTTCCATAAATCGCACATAGTTGGAATGATGCGTAATTCCCATACGGTCCGTTTCATAATACTGAATGGTATGAATATACGGTACTGTTGTCATTTTTGACCCCCAAAAATTCCGCCATTAATGATTTACTATGGATTTTCTCTTACATTTCTGTACACAGGTTCCGCACTCGATACATTTCTCATAATCAATGCGTGCGTGCATATCCTCAATTGTAATTGCCTCTGCAGGACAATTCTTTGCACACACACCGCATGCGATACAACTTGCGGAACATTCTTTCATAGCCTGAGGTCCTTTGGACTTGGATGAACAAGCAACCGCAAACATTGCATCATACGGAATCAGCTCAATTAAGTTTCTGGGGCAAACCGCAATACATTTACCGCAGGCTTTACATTTATCACTGTCTACCAAAGCAACGCCCTTAACAACATGAATTGCATCGAAAGGACATACTTTCACGCAGGTTCCGTATCCCTGGCAACCGGAGTTACAACTCTTAGGTCCCTGGTTCGGAATAAAGGCGATCATCTGACAGTCTTTCTGACCTGTATAGTTATAATCTTCATGTGTTTTTTCACAATCGCCCTGGCACTTTACAAAAGCAACCATACGCTTGGAATCACCGGCTTCTACGCCCATGATGGCACCGATTTTCGATGCGACCGGAGCGCCGCCGACAGGGCAGGCATTTACGGGTGCTTCTCCCTTTACAATGGCAGCCGCACAACCGCTGCAACCGGGATAACCACATCCACCGCAGTTATTTCCGGGAAGTATTTCCAGGATTTTTTCTTCTCTTTCATCGACTTCTACTTTAAAGATATTGGCTGCAACACCTAAGAAGATTCCGATGAACAATCCGACTGCCGCAACAATGGCAACCGCTATAATAATTCCGGTAACATTCATCTTCTCTCTCCTCCTAGATCAATCCTGCGAATCCGCAGAACGCAATCGCCATAAGTCCGGCTGTTACAAGTACAATCGGCATTCCCCGGAAAGGCTTCGGAATGTCGTTGTATTCCATTTTTTCACGAATACCTGCCAGAATAATGATGGCAAGTGCAAAACCTACAGAAGTTGCAAATCCGTTTACAACGCCGGTCAGGATATCATAACCATAGTTTACGTTATTGATTGCAACACCCAAAACCGCACAGTTTGTGGTAATCAAAGGAAGATATACACCCAGAGCCTCATACAAAGGCTTTACAAACTTCTTTAAGAAGAGTTCCACAAACTGAACCAGAGCGGCAATAATCAGAATAAATACAATTGTCTTAAGGTAGGTTGCATGAAGCGGTGTTAAGATAAATTTGTAAATCACACCTGCCACAAGGCTGGATAACGTGATAACAAAGATTACCGCTGCACCCATACCGGAAGCGGTTTTTACCTTCTTGGATACACCAAGGAATGGACAAAGGCCCAGGAACTGGCTCAATACAACGTTGGAAACCAGAGAGGAAGTAATCGCAATGACAATCAGATTCAAAATATAAGATCCGTTCATTTATTTTTCCTCCTTTCCTGCTTCTTCAGTAGCAACCGTTTCGGCTTCTTTTACCTCTTTTACAGGCTCTTTCGCTTTTTTCACAACCTTATCCGGCTGAATCAGGCGATGGGAGCATCCGCTGTCGGAACAGTTTAAGCAATCAGAGGAGCAACCGGACTGGATCTTACTCATATCCTTTCCTTTTGCCTCACCCTTCATCTTAATTGCATTCTGAATAGCGGTAAGAATTGCAAGTACAAAGAATGCACCGGGTGCCATAATCAGAATTCCGATCGGAGAATAACTGGAGAACTCTCCCGCAAAGAAAGAATTCAGTCCGCGTACAAAAGCGGATGCGGAATCCGGATTAAAGATCTTATTCACAATTTCCACAAGCAAAACAGGAATCGTTGTACCATATACTTCCGGTCCGGTAAATCCGAAAATGGATGCATTTCCGAAGAACTCTCTTACCATACCGATCAAAGTAAGCGCTACCGTAAATCCAAGGCCCATACCGATGCCATCGAATAAGGAAGGAAGCATCTTATTCTTGGATGCATAGGCCTCGGCACGTCCCAGAATAATGCAGTTTACAACGATCAAGTCAATATAAATACCAAGGGATGCGTAAAGTCCCGGTACATATGCTTCCATTAACAAACCAACAACGGTTACAAGGGAAGCAACGATTACGATATACGCAGGAATACGAACCTTATCGGGAATCACTTTTCTGAGTGCCGAAATCAAAAGGTTCGACAATGCAAGTACCACCATTGTGGAAAGACCCATACCCAGTCCGTTAAATGCAGATGTTGTAACCGCAAGTGTCGGACACATACCAAGAGTCAGAACAAAGGTGGGGTTTTCTTTAATCAGGCCGTTATAAAGGCGTTCCAGACAAGTTTTCATTCTGCAGCACCTCCTTTCAAAACCTCTTCAAAGTAGCGAAGTCCGAAGTTTACCGCTCTGGTAACCGCTTTGGAAGTAATCGTTGCGGAAGTGATCGCATCGATTTCAGAATCCATAACAGCACCCTGTTTGGTAACCGTGAATTCGGTTCCTTCTACATTTCTAAACTGAGGAACAAGCACTTCCGAAGCTCTCATACCAAGACCGGGAGTTTCGTGGATTTCCAAAATGGAAATACCTTTTACGATTTCATCGGTGGTAACACCCATGTATAAATGGATATCTCCGCCGTATCCTTCTTTTGTCGTTACGGAAATGACGTAGCCATATACGCTTCCGCCGACTTTTTTGGCAACATATACTTCATCGATGGTTGCCTTGGTATCGGAAGTTCCGATGATGTTGTCCAAGACGGCCTGATCCACCGTACTTTTTTCAAAGGTTAAACCGGTTACATCATGGAGTTCGCCGTTTTCATCAATTTCCGCAAAAACATCGGAACATGCTGCGCTCATTTTATGCTTCTGCTGTGTTTCGATCGGTCCTTTGGTCAATTCATAAACATATCCGAGGACGCCACCCGCAACAAAAGTAATGGCAAAAATAATCAGGGTATCAATTATGATTCCTTTTATACCGCTTCTTTTCATGCGCGTTCGCCTCCTTTCCCGAATGCCTTCGGCATTGTAGCTTTTTCGATCAAAGGCACAATCAGGTTACCGATAATGATGGCATAGGATACACCTTCCGCACCGGGTCCGAACAGACGGAAGATACCGGTCATAACACCAAGGAAGATACCGTAAATATACTGTCCTTTCTTGGTAATGGGACGTGTGGTATAGTCGGTTGCCATGAAGAAGGCACCGAACATCAAACCACCACCTGACAGCTGAGCTGCAAGATACTGGAAATCAAGGAAGGTGGAGCTTTCTCCGGTCAGATAAGGAATGAGTCCGCTCCGTCCGAAAATAGCCACGAAAATGACAAAGGACAACAGGTAGGTTCCGGGAATCTTTAAATCGATGACTCCGAGGAAAATTAAGAAGCACGCACCGAGTACAAGTGCGATAACACTTGTTTCACCGATGGTGCCGCCCGTACGTCCGATTACCATATTAAATACGTTTACCGGTTCTCCCTCTCTTAATAAAGCAAGGGGTGTGGGACCTGTAAATGCATCACATTCAAAGTTGGTCATGTATTTTGCAAACGAAATGACAAGAAAACATCTTGCACCGAGTGCAGGGTTCATGAAGTTCTGACCCAAACCGCCGAATAAGAGTTTTACAACCACGATTGCAAAAACCGCACCGAGGATTGCAATATATACCGGCAGATGAGGCGGCAGGTTCAGTGCAAGAATCAGACCTGTAACCATCGCACTGCCGTCTTTGATTGTGGAAGGTTTCTTACAGATTTTGCAGAATAAATGCTCTGTCAAAACTGCGGTACCTACCGTAACTACAATTAAAAGTGCTGCATACCATCCGAATTGCACGATACCGAAGATCGATGCTGGAAGCAATGCAATCACCACCGCAAACATAATGGAGGAGGTGGTAACTTTTGATCGCACGTGCGGATTGGATGATACTTCCAATTTTTCCTTCATACTCTACCTCCTACTTTTTCTTTCTGTCTGCGAGAATCATTCTTCGCATGGATTTAATCGACTGGGTAAGCTGTCTCTTTGCAGGGCAGACGTAGGAACAGCATCCGCACTCACAGCATTCCATACCGTTATTCTTTTCAAAAGCTTCTTTATTTTTATGCTGGGCATAATCCGCAAGACGGGAAGGAACCACGCGTCCCGGACATACTTCCACGCATCTTCCGCAGTTGATACAAGCGGTTTCCACAGCGGAAGAAACCTCATCGTGGCTTAAGCAAAGCAGTGCCGAGGAAGTTTTTGTGCAGGGAACATTGGTATCAAAAAGAGCAAATCCCATCATTGGACCGCCGGAAACGATTTTTTCGGGATCCTTTACAAATCCGCCGGCTTCGTCGATCAGTTCCGCATAGTTGGTACCGATACGAACATTGAAGTTCCTCGGAGTCTTGATGCAGTCACCGGTAACCGTAACGATACGGTTCAAAAGCGGCTTGCCTTCTTTTACGGCATTGCAGACCGAAATAATGGTATCCACGTTATTTACAACACAGCCTGCATCTGCGGGAAGCATTGAAGAATTGATTGCTCTTCCGGTACAAGCATAGATCAAGTGACGTTCAGATCCCTGCGGATACTTGGTCTTTAACGCTACAACGCTGATTTTCTCATTGTCTGCCGTAAGCTTCTTTAGTATCTGAATACAATCGGGCTTGTTGTCTTCCACAGCAAGAATACCTCTTGCATTGTCAAAAAGACGCAGCATGATGGAAAGACCTTCCACAAGCTTTTCAGGCTCCTCTATCATTTTACGGTAGTCGGAAGTAAGATAGGGTTCGCATTCCGAGCAGTTTGCAATCACGTAATGAATCTTATCCGGTTCCTTCGGTGAAAGCTTTACATGCGTCGGGAATCCTGCACCACCCATGCCGACGATACCTGCTTCTTTGATGAGATTAATAATCTCTTCCTTGAGCAGAACTTCGACAGGCTTCGGCTGTACATACTCCACTTCTTCATACTTACCGTCATTCTCAATAACAATACTCATGACATTGTCGCCGGTAATGACACGTCTGGGCTCAATTGCCTTTACGGTACCGGAAACAGATGCATAAATAGGCGCCGATACAAAACCGCCGGCTTCCGCAATCTTCTGGCCGACTTTAACGGTATCGCCTTTTTCCACAATAGGACTGGCGGGAGCACCGATATGCTGGGAAAGAGGATATACAAGATCACCCTTCGGAAGATATTCCTTGATGGGCTTGTCTTTGGATAACTCTTTTCCTTCAAACGGATGGATTCCGCCGCGGAAAGAAAACTTAGCCATTTTTACAACTCTCCTTTAAATATGCCAATTTCACACCATTCTCTATAATACAATTTTTCGCACTAAATTCCTACCATTAATTTGCAAAAATGAATAAAGAAAAATCTACATTTTCTTGTGCAAATATGTTAAGATATATATTGTTATTATGTTGATGGAGGATCGTTAACAATGAAGACGATTGTGAATGATTTGAAAGACATTAAGCCCTCTTATCCGGTTGACCGTCTTGAGACACCCGAAAAGGTTCTTTTTATGGATATCGAGACAACGGGATTTACCGCTAAGAGTTCCAATCTTTATCTGATTGGATGTGCTTACTATTCCGAAGATGAATGGCATACCATTCAGTGGCTTGCAGAAAACTATGACGAAGAAGTTATGGTTTTAAATGCATTTTTGGAATATACCTTAAACTACAATTTCATCATTCATTTCAACGGAAACCGTTTTGATTTACCGTATCTGACCCAGAAATGCGAAATGTACGGTATTCCTTTTAAATTTGATGATTTCAAAGGTGTGGATTTATACAAGAGAATCAAGCCTTATAAAAATTTCTTAAAACTTGAAAACTGCAAGCAGACAACAATCGAATCCTTCCTCGGTGTAAAACGTGAAGACCGTTACACCGGCGGAGAATTGATCAACTTCTATCACGATTATGTTTGCAATCACGATAAGGAAAACGAAAGAATCCTTCTGCTTCATAACGAATCCGACTTAATCGGAATGCTCGACCTTCTCTCCGTTATGGCTTTTTCGGATTTATTCAATCTTCCGATCCGTGTCATGAAAGTTCAGGCAAATTATTACAACGATTACAACAATAAGAAGCGCCAGGAACTTGTACTCAGTCTTCGTTTCCTCTCCGAGCTTCCCGTTCCTGTAAGCTGTGCTGCAAACGGATGCTATTTTACCGGAAACGGAATCAACGGTGTTTTAAAAGTGCCTCTTTACGAAGAAGAATTGAAGTACTACTACTCCAATTACAAGGATTATTACTATCTTCCCGAAGAAGATATGGCAATTCATAAATCCGTAGCACAGTCCGTCGATCCCGAACATCGTCGTCAGGCAACTCAGGCAACGTGCTATACCAGAAAACAGTCCTCATATCTTCCTCAGTGGGAACCGCTTTTCAATCCGTTCTATAAGCGTTCTTTCCGCGACAGAGATTATTTCTTTGAACTCACGGATGAATTTAAAACAAGCCGTGAATCCTTCAACAAATATGCGGAACACGTCTTACAGAACATGGTAATTGCAACCGATGAATACTAAAAGAAAAAGCCCTTGATCAAGGGCTTTTTTTTTTTAACCTTTATTTATCATAAAATAAAGATGAGATTCGTTTATAACCGATTTCCTTATAATCCATCATCTGTTCGGTGTTTCCTAAGAACAGAACTCCTCCTCCGGAGATACTCTTATAAAACTTCCGGAAAATATCCGCTTTTACATCTTCGGTAAAATAGATCAGCACATTACGACAGACTAGCAAATCCACCATTCTGGGATATTCATCCTTAAACAGATTGTGTTTTTTGAATGTTACCATCCTTTTGATTTCGTTGGATAGCAAATACTTTCCGTTCTCATTCCGGGTAAAATATTGAAAATACTCCTTCGGCATATGTTCCACGCTCTTTGGATGATATTCTCCGGCCTTTGCCATTTTGATGGCTTTTTCGTCGATATCTGTGGCCACAATCGAAAACCGTTCCTTCGGAAAATGTTTCAAAAAAAGCATCGCCAGGGAATACGGCTCATCACCTGTGGAACAGGCAGCCGACCAGATCCGGATTTTCTCTTTGGATTCCAGTCTCGGAATCACTTCTTTTTCCAGAATCTCCCACTGTTCGGGATTTCGGAAGAATTCGGATACATTGATCGTTACGTATTCGATAAACTCTTCCAATAATACCTGATCACTTCTGAGCATCCGGACAAATCGAAAATAATCCTCCACACCCTTCGTCTGAAGAAGAGAATCGATTCTTCTTTTCATCTGCTTCTCTTTATAGGAATCGAGGTCTATGTCCGTAAGTTTGAGAATATCTCTTTTGAATTGATCGTATCCGTATTCCATAATCTCAATATAACATATCCGAATTGCTTTGGCAAAAAGAAAGCCCCGCCGAATTGGCGGGGCCATTACGTTTCTATCTTATTCTTCAGCAGGTGCTGCTTCTTCAACTGCAATTTCTTCTGCAGGAGCTTCTTCAGCGGGCTCATCATCTGCAATCAGTGCCTTAACGGAAAGGCTGATCTTCTGATTCTCTTCGTTGAAGTCTACGATCTTAGCGGTAACTTCATCACCCTTTGCAAGAACATCGGAGGGTTTCTCAACATGCTCTTTGGAAATCTGGGATACATGAAGAAGTGCATCCACACCGGGCTCTAATTCGATGAAAGCACCGAACTCGGTCATTCTTGCAACCTTACCGGTAACGATGTTGCCGACTGCATATTTGTCAGCTGCATCTTTCCAGGGATTTGCATCAGCAAATTTAGCGGTAAGAGCAATCTTGGTTCCGTTGATCTCTTTGATCATAACCTTTACGGTATCGCCAACCTTGAATACTTTCTTGGGATGTTCGATTCTTCCCCAGCTCATCTCGGAGATGTGAAGAAGTCCGTCAATTCCGCCAAGGTCTACGAATGCACCGAAATCGGTTACGTTCTTTACAACACCCTCGATTACATCGCCTTCTTTAATCTTCTCAAGAAGTTCTTTCTGAGCGCTTTCTTTCTCTTTTACAAGAAGCTGCTTTCTGTCACCGATGTATCTTCTCTTCTTCGGGTTATATTCGGTAAGAACGAAGGAAATTTCCTGGTTCTCGTATTTGCTTAAATCTTTCTCGTAAACATCGGATACAAGACTTGCGGGAATGAAGATTCTTACATCATCCACAACTACGGAAAGTCCGCCGTTCAAAAGCTGTGCAACCTTTGCGGTAAGTACTTCCTGATTGTTGAATGCATCTTCAAGCTTCTTGCTTCCTCTGTCTGCAACGATTCTCTTATGGGTGAGTGCTACCTGACCTTCTCCGTCATTCACCTTTAAGATCTTCACTTCCATGGTGTCACCGGGTTTTACGGTTTCCAGAAGGTTTACGCTCGGATCATTGGTATACTCGGATTTCGGTAAAATACCGTCTGACTTGTAGCCGATGTTAAGAATAAGTTCATCAGCCTTAACGTCAATGACCGTTCCTTCCACAATATCTCCGGTGTGTACCGTTTTGAATGATTCCTCAAGCATTTGTTCAAAAGTCAGCTCTGACATATTTTTGAACCTCCTCAATAATATTATTTGGGGTAGATGCCCCTGCCGTAATACCCACCAGTTCTACTGAATCCGGTAATTCTACCGCCTTCAGGTCTTCACTCGTCTGAATGAAATACGTCAGCTTACATTCTTTCGAACAAATCTCAAAGAGTTTCCTTGAGTTTGAACTGTGTGATCCCCCTATTACGATCATAGCGTCGACTTTCGTTGCAATTTCTTTTGCTTCCGTCTGTCGTTCGTTTGTTGCGTTGCATATAGTATTCACAACATTATAATAATAACCTTTTTTCTCAAAAATATCAACTATATCTTTGAATTTAGACATATTAAATGTTGTCTGAGAAACAAGGGTATATTCCTTGTCGGAATCCAGGTTTAATACTTCCGCTTCCTCGGGGGATTCCACGATGATAAAATCCTCTCCCGCATAGCTTTTAATGCCCTCTACTTCCGGATGATTCGGGTTTCCTGCAATGATAATCCTCTTCCCTTCGTTTCGGTCTTTTTCCACAATCTGATGAATGCGTTTTACGAAAGGACAGGTTGCATCCACGTAATCGATTCCTTTTTCGTTTAATACTTCATAAACCTCTTTCGGAACACCGTGGGAACGGATGATCACCGTACCTTCGGTCAGCGTTTTCAAATCTTCAAAAGAAATAACGGATACGCCTTTTTGTTCCAAATCTTCGACAACGGTTTCGTTATGAATAATCGGTCCGTAGGTATAGATTTTTCCGCCTTTATTCAATTGTTCATACACCGTATCGACCGCTCTTTTGACGCCGAAGCAAAAACCGGCCGATTTTGCCGTAAGATATTCCATATCCTATTCCTATTTATGAATCAGTGCACAGATTGCATTTTTGACTTCTTCGATGGACATATCGGAAGAATCGATGTATACAGCATCTTCTGCCTGCTTCAAAGGAGCGATTTCACGATTCATATCACGTTCGTCACGTTCCTTGATATCGGCTTTGATCTTTTCGAGGTCACACGCAACGCCTTTTTCGCTCAGTTCTTTAAATCTTCTGTTCGCGCGTTCCTCAACGGTAGCTGTCAGATAAACCTTAACATCCGCATTCGGCAAAATGTTCGTACCGATATCACGTCCGTCCATAACAACGTCCTTTTCCTTGGCAAGGTTTCTTTGAAGATCTAAGAGTTTTGCGCGTACGGTTCCGTCTACGGAGCTGGCAGATGCCATGTTTCCGACTTCTTCGGTACGAATCATTCCGCTGACGTTTTCATCGTTCAAAAGCACCTGCTGAACTCCGTCTTCATAACGGATCGTTACATCCGCATCCTGGCAGTCGATTGCGAAACGGTCGGTATCGGTAATCTGTACGCCTTTTCTTAAAAGATGAAGCGCAATTGCACGATACATAGCTCCGGTATCTACATAAATAAAATTCATTTCCTTTGCAACAAGTTTTGCAATGGTGCTCTTTCCTGCACCTGCAGGTCCGTCAATCGCTACGTTAAATCCCATAGTTCTCTCCTTTTCATTCCTTACTCTGACCGGCAAGATATCCGGTACTGAACGCTATCTGTAAATTGAATCCGCCTGTGAAAGCATCTACATCGAGTACTTCTCCTGCAAAAAACAGTCCGGACACCTTCTTACTTTCCATTGTTTTCGGATTGATTTCCTTAACATTGATTCCGCCGTGTGTAATGATAGCTTCCTCAAATCCCCTTACGGAGCTGATCGGAATTCTTAAGTCTTTGGTATTCTTTAAAAGTCTTTTTCGTTCCTCTTTGCCGACTTCACAACATTTCTTGTATTCTTCGACATCGGACAATTCGCAAATCAGTTTTGCAAAACTCGACGGATAGATATTATTCAAAATGTTTTTCAATTCTTTCTTGTTTCCGTCCGCCAGTTCTCTTTGCAGTCTTTTATCAAATTCTTCAACCGATAAGGCAGGCTTTAAATCCAAGGAAACATATGCTTTCTCGTAATTCTCGATTCCCGCCAGAACACTGCTTGCGGAAAGCACCATCGGGCCGCTGATCCCGAAATGCGTAAAAAGCATTTCTCCGCGCTCTTTGTATTTCAGTTTTTCATCGACATATAAAGAAAGTTCCGTATTCTTTAAACTCAAGCCCTGCAGTTTGGTGACCCATTCCGCCTTACTTTCCATAGGTACAAGTGCAGGTTTGATCTTTTTGATTGTATGTCCGGCTTCTTCGGCAAAACGATATCCATCCCCGGTTGAACCGGTTGTCTGATAAGAGAAGCCTCCGGTTGCAACTATGACACGTTTTGCATCGATGCGCTCGCCGTTCTTTAAGAGGACACCTTTTATCACAGGGTGTTCCTCATCATCTTTTTCCGTGATCAAACTCTTTACTTCGGTATTCAGTTTCACTTCCACTTTTGCGGATTTTAATGCATTTTTAAGAGCATCGATAATGTCATAAGAATGATCGCTTACCGGAAAAACACGGTTTCCGCGCTCTGTTTTTAATTTTGTTCCGTTCTCTTCGATCAATGTCATCAAATCATGACAGTCAAAATTCGAATAAGCGGAATACAAAAACTTCGGATTGCTCACAACATGAGCAAAAAAAGCATCCTTTTCACAGGCATTTGTCACATTGCATCTGCCTTTTCCCGTGATAAAAATCTTCTTGCCCAGTTTTTCATTCTTTCCAGAAGAAGCACATCTTCTCCGGCTTTTGCGGCAGCAATTGCTGCAGCCATCCCGGCAGCGCCTCCTCCAATCACAATCGTCTTCATATATTTATTTTACTGTAATCTTGTTTACTTTCACCTTCAGTGAGATCTTCTTGGCTTCTTCTTCAAGGGTGGGATAATCAATCTTGCCCGAAGAAGTAAGCGGCATCTTCTTTAGTACCGAAATATAGTCCGGCTGTAAATACCAGGGAAGCTCTCTGTCGCATAAGTTCTTGCATTTCCGCTTTAGTGCGGAATCGGAAAGGTCGCCTTTTTTGGTCAGAAATACAAAAATCGCCTTAATATCATTTCGCTCTTCATCGCGAACCGGTACGGCTGCAACCTTTTCGACATCATCACATTCCAACAATGCGTTTTCGATTGCAGGAAGGAAAATCTTGGTTCCGCTTACAGAAACCTGCATATTCTTAATGCGTCCGATGATATATAAGAAACCATCCTCATCCACAAAGCCCAGGTCTCCCGTATGAACCCATACTTTTCCGTCGCTGTGAAGATGCAGGAGTTTCTTTGTTTCATCTTCATTGCATAAATAGCCGAGAGTCTGACTGGGAGAATGAACGCAGACCTCGCCGGTTTCTCCGACCGGAAGGAACTCATCCTCTCCTTCTTTTGCAATTCTAATCTCCGCACCGGGAATCGGTTTTCCGGTTGCACCATACTTAAAGTCATGCGGATACTGCATGGCGCAAACAGTCAGTTCCGTCATACCATACGCAGTAAGAAGCATGGTTTCGGAGCCTCTTTCTTTCAGCAATTCGTTGAAACGATTCAATCGCTCGGGCTCGCATTTTTCGCCGCTGTAGAGAGCAAATTTCAAAAATGACAAATCGCCGTTTTGCACTTTCGGAGAATTCAAGATTCTCTCCCAGTGACCGATGGCGCATAAAAACATATTCGGTTTTACTTTCATGAACACATCCGGAAGCTTTCGCATATCATAGATCGGATGAATGTGAATATGCATTCCGTAATACAGTCCCATATGTACGGAAGCCGCAAAACCGAAACAGATAAAGATTGGCATAAATGCCAGGATGTCATGAAAAGACGGATCCTGAAAATCAAATAACAGATCATTGAAACAGACATTGTAATTGATTGCTCTGGCAGTCTGTCTGACGAACTTCTTCTCTCCCGTGGAACCGCTGGTGGAAAAAATGAGTTCACTGTCACCTTTCGGCGCCACATAATCATTGGGCAATTCCTTGTCCGGCAATCGAAGGAAGTCTTTCCATACGCCTACTTTATTGAGTCCGATCCGTTCAAACATATACGGATTTCTGGTAAAAAAGCAGGCAAACTTCTGGAAAAATGTCATCGGAAAACCTAAGTTTTCGACAACAGAAACAATGTATAGTTTTTTCAGACAATCCGGTTTGGAAATCAAAGAAAGATGTCTTGTATTTACATCCGTGATAAATGCATATTTGATATTCAGATTCGTAATAATCCTGCACATCTCTCCTGCGGAAAGGCGAATATCAACCATTACGGGAGTCAATCCCGCATAATTGCAGGCATAGATCAAAGCTATGGATTCCGGTGTTGTAAGCTGGGAAATCAACACGCGATCCTTCGGCTGGATATCAGGTAAAGAAAGAAGTTTGGGAACGAGACGAAGAACCGTTTTTTTAAACGTTCCAAACAGCGTCTTTTTCCCGAAATAAGAAAAGCAGACAGAATCATCTTGTAAACTGGCTTCTTTGGTAACAAACTCAAAAATATTTGAGTCAATTGCTTCCATGATTTCTTTTTCGTTTAAGCGTTTCAAGATACACACTCCGACTGCAAAAATGATGAAATTATTATAAATTAAAACCATGCAAAATGCAACGAAATCAAAAAAGCAGGCGGAAGTTCCGCCTGCTTTTTTTAGGATTTTCAACATTTTTTTAAATTAAACGGGATATGCTCCGTTTGTGGTATCTGCTGCAGTAATATCAATCTTCTCCTGCTGTGCCATACGATATTTGAAGAACTCGGTAGCAACCTGAGGGAACAATGCATAAGACAATACGTCCTCGTCCTGCTGCTTCCATTCTTTCATCTCGGACTCAATCTTAGCAAGTTCGGGTTCGGTATGACCGGTTGCTTCCGCACTTCTTGCGGTGGAACGAGGCTCACCGGGAATAACCTTGTCGATAACAGCCTGATCCATAGGCTTAATGGTCTGACCATAGTTACCGCGAAGGAGATCCTTGAACTCGCCGGTAGCCATCTTGTAACGCTCGCCCATCAGGACATTGAAGATAGCCTGAGTTCCGACAATCTGTGAAGAAGGTGTAACCAAAGGAGGCTCACCACAATCCTTACGAACTCTGGGGATCTCTTCGAGTACGTCGTTGTAACGATCTTCAGCATGCTGCTCTTTCAACTGGCTAACCATGTTGGAAAGCATACCACCGGGTACCTGATAAAGTAAGGTCTTGATGTTTACGCCAAGAACCTTGGTGCTCATTAAACCACTTGCAAGGCACTCTTCTCTGTAAGGACGGAAGTAATCTGCGATTTCCGCAAGAACCTTCTGATCCAGACCGGAATCATAAGGAGTTCCCTTGAAGGTCTCAACCATAACTTCGGTAGCGGGCTGGGAAGTACCGAGTGCAAAAGGTGAAATTGCACAGTCGATAACATCAACGCCTGCTTCAACTGCCTTTAACTGTGTCATGGAAGCTACACCTGCAGTATAGTGAGTATGTAACTGGATAGGAAGCTTGGTGTTTTCCTTCATCGTCTTAATTAATTCTGCAGCGGTGTAAGGAAGTAACAGCCCGGCCATATCCTTGATACAGATGGAATCTGCACCCATCTCTTCAATCTGTTTTGCGGTCTTTGCCCAGTACTCTAAGGTATAAGCATCGCCAAGGGTGTAGGACAATGCAATCTGTGCATGTCCTCTGCCTTCCTGTGCCTTGATTTTGTTGGTTGCATCGACTGCAGCCTGAAGGTTACGAAGGTCATTCAGACAGTCAAAAATACGGATGATGTCGATACCGTTTGCAATGGACTTTTCAACGAAAGCATATACAACGTCGTCTGCGTAAGGACGATATCCTAAAATATTCTGTCCGCGGAATAACATCTGTAACTTGGTATTCTTAAATCCATCTCTTAATTTACGAAGTCTTTCCCAGGGATCTTCCTTTAAGAAACGAAGGGAAGCATCGAAGGTTGCACCACCCCAGCACTCTACGGAGTGATATCCGACTTTATCCATGGTCTCGATGATGGGAAGCATGATTTCGGTCGGCATTCTGGTAGCGATTAAGGACTGATGAGCGTCACGAAGGACGGTCTCTGTTATTTTAATCGGCTTTTTCTCAATTGTTTCTGCCATTATTCTTTCCTCCAAATTTATTATCAAACAAGTTTTTATCAATCAGTAAGTATATCGAGCCGCGAGCATGAAAAATTTGTAAGGGGCGAGTTATGCCGCAAAGCAAAGCATAGATTTCAATTTAACAATGCACTTAAATTGCTTTGCAAATCCGAGTCCCCGGGAATTTCGTGATGCGAACGTGCGAGCCGACTTTATACAATACCGAAAATTGCCATGAATGTTCCGGCTGCTACTGCAGTTCCGATAACTCCGGCTACGTTCGGTCCCATCGCATGCATCAGCAGGAAGTTTGTAGGATCCGCTTCCGCACCGACTTTTTGCGAAACTCGGGCAGCCATTGGAACGGCGGATACACCGGCCGAACCGATCAACGGGTTAACCTTACCCTTCGTGACAACACACATGAGTTTTCCGAATATGACTCCGGCGGCCGTACCGAACGAGAACGCTACCAAACCTAATACTACGATACCGATGGTATTTAAGTTTAAGAATGCTTCTGCGGAAGTGGTTGCACCAACGGAAGTACCAAGTAAGATTACTACGATGTACATAAGCGCGTTGGATGCGGTTTCGGTAAGCTGTTTTACAACACCGGATTCACGGAATAAGTTACCAAGCATTAACATGCCGATCAAAGGTGCGGTTGTGGGAAGAATCAAGCAAACCACAATCGTAACAACGATGGGGAAAAGAATCTTCTCTAATTTGGATACAGGACGAAGCTGTTCCATTTTGATTTTTCTTTCCTTTTCCGTTGTAAGAGCCTTCATAATAGGCGGCTGAATAATCGGAACGAGTGACATATAGGAATATGCAGCTACTGCGATAGGTCCTAAGAGAGCCGTCTGTCCAAGTTTTCCTGCAAGGAAGATGGAAGTCGGTCCGTCAGCACCACCGATGATGGAAATCGCTGCTGCGGCCTTATCGTTAAAGTCAAACCAGGGAGTCTGATTTAACAGAATAGCTCCGAAATATGCGGCATAAATACCGAACTGTGCGGCTGCTCCAAGAAGGAAACTCTTGGGATTCGCGATCAAGGGACCGAAGTCTGTCATTGCACCTACACCCATGAAGATCAGGGAAGGTAAGATGGCATATTCGTCCAAAATGTAGAAATAATAGAGTAATCCGCCTGCCGAACCATCTTTCCAGGGAGCGATGATATCGGGATAGATGTTAACGAGCAGCATACCGAATGCAATCGGAACAAGCAAAAGCGGCTCGTATTCTTTCTTTATAGCCAGGAAGAGGAAAAGACATGCAACAGCAATCATGATGTAATTTCCCCAGGTCAGGTTAAAGAAAGCAGTCTGATGAAGCAGATTATCCAATGTATCAATAATATAGCTCATCTGTAACTAAACCTCCTAATGTAGTAAGTCAATGACTAGTTTAAAGTTGCAAGTAATGCACCTGCTTCAATTGCATCTCCGGGTGCGCAATCAATGCTTGCTACGGTTCCGTCTTCAGGAGCTACAACAGGGATTTCCATCTTCATGGATTCGATGATTACAACAGCATCGCCCTTCTTTACTGCGGTTCCTACGTTTGCTGCAATCTTAACAACTTTTCCGGCTGCACCGGCTTCAACCTTGATGCTTCCTGCTCCGGCAGATGCCTTCTTTGCAGGTGCTGCAGCAGGAGCTGCTGCGGGAGCTGCCTTCTTAACAACGGGAGCTGCTACTGCAGGTGCTCCGGTGGATGCGCCTTCTTCTACTACTACATCATATACGTTTCCGTTAACGGTAATGGTATAATTCTTCATTTCTTTATCCTCCTAAACTAGGCTCTCTGCCATTTCTTTGATTTCTTAATACTTCTAACAACATATCCGGAAGCATCTTCACTTCCTTCATATGCAGCAATTGCAGCTGCAATAACTGCCGCAAGTTCAAGGTCATCGGAAAGGTCTTCCTCTTCCTCAACAACCGGTGCAGCTGCCACAACAGGTGCTGCCGCAACTTCGGCCTTCTTTGCTGCTTCTGCTTTTGCTTTCTTTGCAGCTTCAATCTTCGGGAAAAAACCAAACAGGGAAATGATTAAGGAAATCAAAATCAATATGCAGAATACGCTTCCCATACCAAGGAGTGTATTCAGTCCTGCCTTCTTTAAGTTTTCTCCGATGGAGTACTGAACGTTGAATGCAACATTGGTAATCTGCATTTCCGTATTATAGGAAATAGCAAGTTCCATATCTTTCTTGGAGCATTCGTAATTAACTGTTACTTCATAGCCGCCTTCTTTACCGAAGTTTACTTCGAGAGTATCTAATTTAATTCTCTTCGGGGTTCCGCCATCCGGAATTGCTTTGATGTAGGAATTTAAAGCATTGTCATAGACAGCCTGTGATTTAAAATCCAAATCCACCTGTGCCGAAAGGAGCTCATCTAACTGGTTCCATTCTTTTCTTTCAAGAGTGGGAAGTTCTGCAGTTCCGTTAATTACGGGAGTGTAATCAACCGGATCCACAAAAGTGAGACCCGTCTCATCCAATTCTCCAACCACAAGGAAGGAAATGATCTGGATATTGTTTTTGATCTGAGACATGTCCCCACTCGGAACAACTTTATTGTTGCTCTTGTTACATCCGGCGAAAAGAAAAACCATAGCAAGCAAACAGCACAAAATTCTTAACTGTTTTTTCATGTTTTTCCGCCTTTCTTTATACTGTACCGTGCTTCTTTGCGGGACGATCCTCGCGTTTGGAATAAAGCATTTCAAAAGCACCGATTACATACTTTCTGGTATCTGCGGGAGCGATAATGTAATCTACATATCCTCTCTTTGCTGCAGAAAGTGCGCTGTCCTGAAGAGCGGCATATTCTTTTGCCTTATCTCCGATTACATCTGCGCCTTCTCCGCTGTACATAATCTTTGCTGCAATGTTTGCATCCATGGTTCCGATGCTTGCATCTTCCCATGCGAATGTAACGTCGCAACCGATTGCCTTGGAGTTCATGCTTACATAAGCACTTCCGTATGCTTCCTTAAGGATTACGTTTACCTTGGGAACGGAAGCGTTTGCAAATGCATAAGTCAGTTTGGAAACGGCTCTTGCAATTCTCTTCTCTGCACACTTGCATGCTACATATCCCTTTACGTTCGTTAAGGAAAGAACGGGGATAGAGAATGCATCACAGAAGTTAATGAATTCAGCTGCCTTTACGCAACCGTTTACGGAAAGAACTTCATCAAACTTCTCTGCTTCCTTACCTTCCGCATCATAGATTGCGGAACGGTTTCCTACGCAACCTACGGTAAGACCGTTCAATTTAATAAATCCGATTACCATTTCCTTGCCGTAATTAGCTTTTACTTCAAGGAATACATTGTCATCTGCGATATCGCCGAATGCCAAAGCTGCATCCTTGTATCCGTTAGCGATGTTTGCACATGCACGATTTAAGGAATCATTCGTTGCTACTTCTTCCGCTTCCTCTTCGTTGTTAGCGGGAAGGAAAGAGATCAGCTGACGAATCTGTGCAAAAATGCTTTCCTCATCACCAACGAAATCAGCGATTCCTGCATCTTCGGACTGGAATTTAGCGTCCGATGTATCACATTTCTCCTTGCTGTTTCCTTCAAGCGCATTCGGAGAATTTACAAAAAGATGTGCATTCTTCTCTTCCATGAAAGTGAAGTCTGCAATTGCGGGAAGGATGGCAAGTCCGCCACCGCAGTTACCGAAAATAGCGGTAATCTGAGGAATAACACCGGAAGCCATGCTCTCCTTTAAATAAATCTCTCCAAATCCGTTCAGCGCGTCCATCGCTTCCTGCAGTCTTAAACCTGCGGAATCAATTAAACCGATTACGGGAGCGCCCATCTTCATTGCCATGTCATAGAGATTGGCAATTTTCTTGGCATGCATCTCACCTACGGTTCCGCCTAATACGGATGCATCCTGGCTGTAAATATAAACCAGGTTGTCGCCTACTGCCCCATATCCGGTAATAACACCGTCAGAGGGAGTATCGATCTGTTTCAGATTAAAATCGGTTGCTCTGGCAGATACCAGTCCGCCGATTTCAACGAAACTGTTCGGGTCGAGTAACGATTCGATTCTCGTTCTCGCTGCACTTGTTGAAACAGTACTCATGTTGAAAACCTCCATATATATTTAAAAAAATGTTACAGATTTCGGAATATGCTTGGGATTATTGACCCAAACACACTCAAAATACACTATAACATAAATATAAGTAAAAACCTAGAAAAATTTTTGACGATTTTTTATGAAAATAATGCGTTTCCTCTTCTATTTTTGACAAAAAGAGTTATAATATGCAAATCGCGCCGAAAACACAGATTACAAAATATAGAGTACTATATTATGAAACATACGAAAGACATGACAACAGGCAATCCCTTTGTGGCATTGATTCTCTTTTCCCTGCCCATCATCGGAGGAAACCTGTTTCAACATTTTTACAACTTAATGGACATCGCCATCGTCGGCAACAGTCTCGGAGACGATTCCCTTGCTGCAGTCGGTGCTACCAGCGCATTATATGGAGTGTTTCTTTGTATTGCTTTCGGAAGCACGAACGGTTTTTCCCTTGTCATCGCGGAAAGCTTCGGAGCTAAAAATATCGAGAAACTGAAAGCTTCCATCGCGCAGACCTTTATCCTAAGCTTCATTGTCGGAATCCTGCTTACCATCGCAGCTTTTCTGTTTACGAAACCGATGCTGGTTTTGCTGAAAACTCCGAATGTGGAACTTTCCTACCAATATATCTCCATCGTCCTTATTTTTGTATTGGTGATGGTCTGCTACAATATGTTTTCCTGCATCTTACGCGCAGTCGGTAATTCCGTGGCTCCGCTGATCTTTTTGGTAATCAGCTGCTTTCTCAATATCGGCCTGGACTTTTACTTTATCTGCGTCCTTCATTTGAATGTATTCGGTGCAGGTTTGGCAACCGTAATTTCGCAATTGATTTCCTGTATCTTAAGCGGAGTTTATCTTTTCACAAAATGTAAAGACATCTTGCCCGAGAAAAGACACTTTAAGGCAAATGCTGCTCTTACGAAAGAATTGATCTTTAACGGCATCTCCATGGCATTGATGTTTTCCATCGTATCCATCGGTTCCATTACGCTTCAGTATGCCGTAAATAATCTTGGTGAACTTACCGTTGCCGCTCATACGACAGCCAGAAAAATCGATGAGACCATGATGCTTGTATTTTTCCCGTTAAGCACAGCCTGTGCTACCTATGCTTCCCAGAATCTCGGTGCCGGAAAACTCAACCGCATTAAAACCGGAATTCTGGCCGCCTTCGGAATCTGCTTTGCCGTCTCACTGGTTATGATTGCTGTCACTTATTTATATGGTGAAACTCTTGTAAAAACCATAAGCGGAAGCGAAAACATGGAACTGATCAAGCTTGGCAGCTATTACTTAAAACTCAACATTCCGTTCTATTTCTTCCTGGTACTGCTCGTGGTATTGCGTTCCACTCTGCAAAGCATCCGGTATAAGGCAATTCCGATTCTCGCAAGCTGTACCGAAATGGGCGGAAAAGCACTGGTTGCCTTTTTGATTACACCCAAAATCGGATATGTCGGCATTATGCTATGCGAACCGGCCATCTGGTTTATCGGCGGTACCATAGTGAGTATCTGCTTCTTCTATGCAATGTCCAAATTTAAGAGAGAATACAAAAAACCGTGATAAACATCACGGTTTTCTTTTTGTCTGTGATTAAATCTCTAAGTCAGCGAATTGATAATCATTCTGCAAACATCGGTATAGGGATTTGATGGAAGTTGATCCAGTAATTCCGCAGCCTTTTTTGCTTCCTTTTTAATGGCCTTCTTTGCGTATTCGATACCGCCGGCCCTGATTACCAGATCTTTTGCTTTCTCAAGCTCTTCCGTTGTCAGAGTTTTCTTTGTAAGTGCAAGTAATTCCTCGCCGTACTCTTTTTGCCGAAATGCAAAAATGGCAGGCAGGGTATAGATTCCGTTCGTAAAGTCTTCACAGGCAGGTTTCCCGAGTTCTTTCTCCGTTTTCGTCCAATCCAGAATATCATCTCTTAACTGAAAAATGGTTCCGACACAAAGTCCGAAGTCTTTCATCAGTTTTTGTGTCTTTTCATCGTGTCCGGAAATTCTGGAAGCCACTTCCGCGCAAAAAGAAAAAACCACTGCTGTCTTTCCCTGAATGGACTGAATATAGATTTCTTCCGAAACGTCGGTGTTGAAACGGTTCATATCCTGAAGCAGTTCTCCGTCACAAACCAGTTGCGTTACATGAAGAAGGTCCGATGCCGTATTGGTAAACCCTCTTTCCAAAAGGCAGGAATATGCGGTTGACATCAGGAACGTACCGGCACAGATTGCCGCGGATACTCCGTGTTTTGCATAAACGCTGGGTTCTCCTCTGCGAAGAGGTGCATCGTCAATAATATCGTCCAGATAAAGAGATGCCGTATGCACCATCTCTCCGGCGGCCGCTCCCCATAAAAGTTCTTCTTTCATGCTTTCCTTATAATCTTCGGCAGCCATAAACATAAGAAGCGGTCTGAGCATCTTTCCGCCGTTGTTGGTATTTTGAAGAAGGAGATCTTTCATAAGATTATGAGCTTTGGTCTCGCGGATTGCGATTCGAATCCGCTCTCTCGTCCCTTCCATCTCCTCTTTTTTCCAGAGCATTACATCCTGTATGGACTGATCAATATTCATTCCGAATTCTCCCGATTATATCTGTCCCATAATAATTGCAACGCTGTAAGCCAGCCCAACCAGAGAAACCAATGTCGTTGCTCCGTTCATAACATCTCCGCGTTCCTCGGGTCCGAGCTGTCTTTTAAACTGCTTTACCACAAGATGGATAAATGCGAGTAATGCAAGCGCATAAACCATCACGGAAATCCATTTCATCTGAACCGACAATATGATGATCGGACTGAACACCCAAAGAACCAACAGAATACGGTATAACGTATCGGTTCTTTTCTGTCCGATCAGACAAGCCAGAGTCTTTCTTCCGGCCGGCAGGTCTCTTGCAATGTCGCATCCGTTGTTGGAAAACATATTGACGCTCATACCCATGATGGGCGGAATCGCCTGAAACAGAACAAAATAGTCCAGTTCTTTGGATTGAATGAAAACACCGACAAGCGGAATCAATCCGCCCATTACAAATCCGCAGAATAACTCTCCCAACGGTAAATAACAGATTGGGAACGGACCGAAGGCATAAAAGGTCAATACAACGGCCCCGATCAATCCGATAATCAACGGTACAATACCGCAGGTATATACGATATAGGTAGCCGGAAGTGCCGCAATAAACAAAAATGCAATTCCGGTAAACAAAGCAGCTTTCGGTTTCATTCCGTAAACAATAACGGCATCCTGTGCATCCGGAGAATTCTCCAGTGTATCGGTTCCTTTTACAAAATCCGCATAGTCATCAAACGCATTTACTGCCGACTGCATAAATAAAACGACCGCAAACGTACAAAGAGCCATTACAACGTCGATTTTCCCTGTTCTATCGTAACTCAGAGCAAGGGAAACCATAGCCGGTGTAATGGAACCTGTCCAGGTTTGCGGTGCGGCAAGATTCAACACGTCCAATAAAAATGGTTTTCGTTTCATTTCCTTATGAGATTTTTCCATTTTCATCCCCTGTTTACTTAAATATCCAGTTTAATCTGGATCTCTTTTTCAGCCTGCGCTTTAAAGTCCTCCAATACTTCCGGATTCATCTCGGGCAGTTCCTCGATGGATTTCACGCCAAACGAACGAAGGAACTGTTCGGTCGTACCAAAAAGAATCGGCCGTCCGGGAGCATCCAGTCTTCCGACTTCTTTGATGAAGCCGAATTCCAACAGTTTATTCAAACTCGAGTCGGAGTTCACGCCTCTGATTTTTTCGATATCAAGCTTTGTCACGGGTTGTTTGTAAGCGATGATGGATAACGTTTCCAGAGCAGCATCCGTAAGCGTTTGTTTTTTTGGAACATTTGTCAGTTTGATCAGCTCCTCATAGAACTCTTCCTTCGTACGAAGCTGGATGGCATTTTCCAGTTCCACAAGCTGGATTCCGCGACCTGCTTTAGCATAGTTCATCTTAAGATCTTCGACTGCTTCCTTGATTTCATCTTCACTGACTTCCAGTGCAGTTGCAAGATCCTTACATTCCACAGACTCTCCTTTTGCAAAAAGGATGGCTTCTATTGCTGCTGCAATTCTTTTCTTTTCCACAATTCTTCTCCTATCCCACGGGGATTATGCGATTTCGATTTTGGTAAACGGCTTCTGATAGGTGATTTCGATATCATCAAAAGCCTTGTTCTGCTTTACGCTGATACTTCCGACCTTGATCAACTCCAAGACGATCAAAAATGTGACGATCATATCCATCTTTCCGGGCTGTTTGGACAAAAGATCCGTAAACGAGCAGTTTTTATGCGCTTCGATGTAAGCACAGACTTCGAGCTGTTTCTTGTCCAGATCCACTTCTTCCTTCTGAATCTTTCCGAAGTTACTGCGGATTGGGTCGATTTTATCTTCGGTACGCTTGATCAACGTCTTGAACAGATCATTCAAAGCCTGAAGTGTATTGTCTCCGACCAGTTCTTCATAGTTTGGAGGCGCCTTATATTCGGTTACCTCTTTCGGAAGAGTCGGTTTCTTGTATAAATAGCGTTCTGTTCCCATCTGCATATCCTTAAGTTCCAGGGACATATATTTATACATTTTGTATTCCAAAAGTTTCTGAACCAGTTCCGCTCTCGGATCGATTTCCTCATCGTCTTCCTTTACTTCCGCAGGCAGGAGCATCTTGCATTTAATATCCAGCAAGGTAGCCGCCATTACCAGGAATTCGCTGACCACATTTAAGTCTTCCTTCGGCATGGCCTGCACATATTCCAGATACTGCTCCGTAATCAGACTGATCGGGATATCGTAAATATCAACTTTATTTTTTTCAATCAGGTGCAAAAGCAGATCCAAAGGACCTTCAAACACCTGTAATTTCACCGGAATTGCCATTGGCTTTCCTCTCTGATAAATATTTTATTCTGATTTTGTTCCTTCTATTTCAAGCACGGTAACTTCTCCGGGATTGTAGAAACGGATCGGGAAGGTATGAAATCCGATTCCGCAGGAAACATATCCGTATCTTCCGTTTTTCTTGTAAAAACCTCCCGTATATTTCGGGAAAGGCCGAAATGACGGAGAAATCAATCCGCCAATGAACGGAAGTCTGATCAGACTACCGTGAAAATGTCCGGAAACAAACAAATCCGCGGGATATTCAAAATATACCTTTGCATATTCCGGATTGTGTGCAATCAGGATACTGAACTTGTCCGGATCCGGTTCTCCAAGCATTTGCGATACATAATCCATATCCATTTTGGGGAATCGAAACTTCTTGTAAAATTCCCTATCTATGGAAAGACCCAGGAATTCAAAATCTCCCACGGTACATCTTTCATTGTCCAAAACGGTAAGATTCGGGGATGCAATGTCATGAAAATAATTCTCATACATTTTCCCGTAGTCTTCCGGATAGATTTTTGCACGGTATTCGTGATTGCCAAGGCCGTAATACACCTTATAATCCTTGCAAATCTCTTTCATAAAGGAGACTGCCGGCGCATTGTTCTTTTTTACGGTTGCCGTAATCATATCTCCCGCAACCAATATATAATCCGGCTCACAATTGCGGATAGCGGTTAAAAGTTTATTATTTCCCTTATCAAACTGTCTGGAATGCAGATCCGCCAGAAGAACAAAACGAACCTTCTTTCCTTTCGGAAGCTTGTCGGTTGGAATCACACGTCTTCTGACCACAAAGCGGTTCATATCCACGATATTGACCACAATAAAAAAAACCAGCAGAAGAATCACAAAAATGGATACGATTTCTCCCGGGTATAATTTAATGTTAAGTTTCGGAAAATAAAAAGCATTCACACAAACTCTATTATAGCTTAAAAACATAAAATAAGCCACACAAAATGTGTGGCTTACAAACCTTATTAGTTGTTGTATTTGCGCTTTCTTGCTGCTTCGCTTTTCTTTTTACGCTTTACAGAAGGCTTCTCGTAGTGTTCTCTTTTACGAATTTCCTGCTGAATTCCGGCTTTTGCGCAGCTTCTTTTAAAACGACGTAATGCGCTGTCTAAGGATTCGTTTTCTTTTACTTCTACTCTTGACATCTCTCAACCCTCCTCCCAGTTTGAAAATTGTGCATAAACTGTTCGGGTATTTCTTTCAAAAAATGCACATTCCTTATTATACTGATTTTTGACTGTTCGTCAAGTTAATATTTTTTAAAGCTTACAGTTACGTAAGAGTCATCTGTTCCATAGGAACACATCATAAAAAATTCGTGAGTGGCATCATAGTTGTTCCAGCAGACATATTTATACTTAAAATAGTCTCCTTCATATACGTCAGAGTAAGAAGGCTCTCCTACTGCTGCGGTCATATTTGCGGCCACCTGATCATATGCATCATACCAGTCACCGGAACGACGGAAGGTAAATTCATCCACTTTTTCATCGATATCAAAATCGATGATCAAAGAATCCCAATAAATGCTGTTTCCGGAGAATTCTACACCACACTGTTCTTCCGTGTAGAAGATATCCCAGCTGTCATAATCTCCCGACTCATATTTATTCACCTGTGCATTTGTATAATTGGTATTATTCTTTAACCAGGTTTCGATTTCATCTTTTGTCATACCATAAACAAAATCGAAATAGCTGTAAGTCTGGATCGTACCATAAATTGAAGTCGTGGGACCGGCCGGAATCGGATCGGAAGGTTCATCCGAACCTGCAACAGGAGTCGGAGTAACCGGTACATTGGATTCCTTCTCGGAAGGCTCTGTATTTACAACCGGTTCGGGATCCGGTGTATAAGGCGTTTTCGACTGCTTGTTTGCATTTACGGCGAGCACGATAATCATTACGATAATGCCGACCATCAATGTACTTCCACCGATGACTACGGGAAGGATCCATTTCTTATTGGATCCCTGCGCAGGAGCTGCACTTGTAAACGTATTATTCTGCGGTTGCATTACGGTCTGTTGTACGGCAGGCTGCTGCATTGTCGTACGCTGTACAGGCTGCTGCATTACCGTCTGCTGCATCATAGGCTGTGCTGCATTCTGAGATACTGCGGGATTTGCAATCGTATGCATCGGAGCCTGTCCGGGCATATATGCGGTATTCGGTGTATTGGATGCATTTTCAACCGGTGCAGAGAAAAATCTTTGCTGTACGGCGGAATTACCGAGAGCACCTGCAGCAGGTGCGGCATTTGCGGAAACAGGTGCATTTGAAAGCAAAGCCTGTTTAAATGCCAGCATTGTCTGGAAACGATCATGCGTCTGCACACTCATCGCCTTTAAAATAGCATCTTCCGCACTCTTCGGAATCTGAACTCCCAAAGAGCTGGGCGGAATCAGATCATCCTCGTCAAGACGTTCCACGGAATCAGGCGGACGCTTTCCGGTAAGTGCAAAGTAAAAACTTGCACCCAGGGAATATACATCCGTAAACGGACCCTGTTTTCCTCTTCTGGTATACTGTTCCTTCGGAGCAAAACCATGCTTCAATACAACGTCAAGACTTCTGGACTTATCTCCCAGACTGTATCTTGCAGCACCGAAGTCAAGAAGTTTTACAACGCCTGCATTCGTAATAAAAATATTATCCGGAGTTACATCGCGGTGAACGATTCCTTTGTTATGGACAGCATAAAGAGCATCCATAATCGGAATTAAAACATTTTTGGCATCTTCATACGGAATCTTTCCGCCTTTTGCCTTAATGTACTGATCAAAGCTCATACCTTCGACAAAGTCCATGACGAAGTACGCGGTTCCGTTTTCTTCGAAATAACTGTGAATTCTTACGATATTCTCATTTCCGATGAATTTTGCAAGGGTTTCCGCTTCCTGAAGGAAACAGGTTTTTCCGTAGGTAAAACTATCCCCGCGCTCGCCGGAAAATGCGGTTACCGTCGACTGCGTACGTGTCGCAAGCGTATCCGGGAAAAACTCTTTCACGGCAACTTTTTCATTTGTCTTGTGGTCAACCGCTTCGTAGGTGATACCAAAACCACCCTGGCCAAGTATTTTTTCAATAATATACTGGCCAGCAAGCACGGTTCCAACCGGTAACGCCAAAGGGTATTTGTCATTCATTCCGCTCATACTAATCTCCAATAAGAATTAATTTATCCGTTAATCTGTGAAGCAAGTGCTGTTTCGGCTTCCGCAATCGCATCGGGAATTCCCGCAGGATTCTTTCCGCCGGCCTGTGCCATATTCGGACGACCGCCACCGCCACCGCCTACTTTTCCGGCGAGTGCTTTTACAAGATTTCCTGCATGAGCACCCTTCTTCTGTGCTTCATCGGTAGCCATAACAACTATATTGACCTTTCCGTCGGCATCGGAAAGGAGCACGATTACACCTTCACCGATTTTTGCCTTCAGTTGATCTCCCAAATCACGAAGACCGTTCATATCCACTCCGGAAACAGAAGTTGCAAGGAGTTTCACACCATTCACTTCTTTTACGGAATCCATTACATTGCCCATGGATTCTTTTGCGGCCTTGCTCTTTAATGCTTCAACCTCGGAGTGTAAAGCCTTCAGTTCAGCCGTCATATGATCCAGTTTTACGGATAATTCGGCAGGCTGTGCTTTTACTGCTGCGCATGCGGTATTCAACTGATCTTCCACATTCTTGTAATATGCCATAACATTGGCACCGGTAATGGCTTCGATTCTGCGAACACCGGCTGCTACGCCGCTTTCGGAAATAATCTTGAAGAATCCGATCTCTCCGGTATGTGCCACATGGGTACCACCACAGAATTCCTTGGAATCGCCCATCATTACGACACGAACCTTCTCGCCGTATTTTTCTCCAAAAAGTGCCATTGCGCCAAGTTCTTTGGCTTCTTCGATATTGCAAACCTTGGTAATTACAGGATAGTCAGCTTCAATCCACTCGTTCACGAGTGCTTCTACCTTATCGAGTTCTTCCTTAGTCATTGCCTTTCCGTAGGAGAAGTCAAATCTCGTACGGTCAGGATCCTGATAGGAACCCTGCTGATGAACATTGTCACCGAGAACCGTCTGTAAAGCTTTCTGCAATAAGTGCGTTGAGGAGTGATTTTTGCATGTGTAAGCTCTGTTCTTGGCATCCACATTCAGTTCCGCCTTGCTGCCTTTTGCAATGAAGCCTTCCACGCAGACACCGATGTGTCCGACTCTGTCACCGCCAAGTTTTACGGTATCGGTTACTTTGAAAGTACCGTCAGCGGTTTTGATGATACCGATATCACCTTTCTGACCACCCATGGTAGCATAAAAAGGAGTCCTGGAGGAAACCACGATGGTTCCTTCTTCGTCTTTGTTTAATCTCTCAACCAGCGCTTCACCGCTTCCGATTGCCGCGATGGTATCCTCTCCGGTAATGGTATCATATCCGATAAATTCGGTCTTAACATCATCACCGAGTACATCAAATACATTTGCGGAAGTATCGAGTTTTGCAGCAAACTTCTGTCCTTCTCTGGCTTTCTGCTTCTGTTCCTCCATGGAAGTCTTAAAGCCTTCTCCGTCAACGGTTAAGCTCTCTTCTGCAGCAAGTTCTTCTGTAAGCTCAAGAGGAAAACCAAAGGTATCATAAAGATAAAATGCATCCTTACCTGCGATTTCCTTTGCTCCTTCATTTTTTGCGGTATCAAGAATCTTCTTAAATTCCTTTAAGCCGTTCTCAAGGGTGCTTTCAAATCTTTCGATTTCCTTCTGTAATTCATCGAGAACAAAGCTTCTGTTTTCGGATAATAACGGATAGCTTTCCTTATAAATCACATCAATATAAATCGTTGCGATCTGGAGAATGTTCTCTTTCTTTAAGCCGAGCATTCTTGCATGACGAACCGCACGACGAATCAGACGACGAAGTACATAACCGGCACCTGCATTCGAAGGAAGAAGTTTTGCCTCATCTCCGATCAGCATAACGGATGTTCTGGAATGGTCTGCCAGGATTCTCATTGACTTGGTCAGTTTCTCATCTGCATTGTATTTCTGTCCGGAAGCCTTCTCAATATAAGCAATTACCGGAGCAAACAAGTCAGTCTGATATACATCTTTCGAACCGTTTAAGAACGCAAGGATTCTCTCAAGTCCCCATCCGGTATCGACATTCTTCTGCTTTAAAGGAATCAATGTACCGTCTTTTTGCTTTTCATACTGCATAAAAACGTCATTTCCAAGTTCTGTATATTTACCGCAGCTGCATCCCGGTCCGCAGTTCGGTCCGCAATCGGGTACATCTGCAATATAGAACATTTCGGAGTCGGGTCCGCAGGGGCCGTATTCTAGTCCCCACCAGTTATCTTCTGCGGGAAGATAATAAATGTTCTCTTTCTTAAATCCGGAAGCGATTCTATATCCGGCACCTTCCTCATCACGAGGTGCATTCTCATCACCTGCAAAAACAGTTGCAGCAAGATGATCTGCATCAAAGCCGAACACTTCGGTCAAAAGTTCATAGCTCCACTTGCATCTTTCTTCCTTGAAATAATCGCCAAGACTCCAGCTACCCATCATTTCAAAAAATGTAACATGGCTCTTATCCCCTACGGAATCGATATCGTTGGTACGAACACATCCCTGTACATTGCAGAGTCTGGTACCGAGAGGATGCTTTTCACCAAGCAGATAAGGCATCAAAGGCTGCATACCCGCAACGTTGAATAATACGCCGGTCGATCCGTCCGATACCAAAGATACGGCACCGACATCAACATGGCCTCTGGCAATATAGAATTCCTTCCATGCTTTTCTGAGTTCATCTGAAGTAAACTGTCTCATGAATCTTTATCTCCTTGTTTACATACTAACTTCTTTTTTATAAGGCAAAATGCAAGAAATTGCAAGTTAATCGGTGAAAATCTGCACCCAGTAGTATCCGTATCCGCCGTCTATCACAACCAGTCCGACACCGATCTTATGAAAATCCGCTGCCAGGATATTGTCTCTGTGCCCCGGAGAGTTCATCCAGGCGCTCATAACGCTCTCGGCAGAGCGCTGTCCTGCCGCGATATTTTCGCCGCAACACATGTAGTTTACACCGTTTTCATCCAAAATAGAGAAACAATCCTGTCCGTTCGGTCTTTGATGTGCAAAAAGCGTGGTAATCTCGCTTGCGCGGGCATTGGCAAGTACACAAAGCGTAGGATCCAAAGTCAATGCACCTACTCCGGCTTTTTCTCTTTCCTGATTTACAATCGCAAGAATCTGGGTAGCTACATCGGTGATGGCTGCGTTTTGTTCAGCGGCCTTTTTCTCTTCTGCCTCTTTCTTAGCCTTTTCTTCTGCTTCTTTTTTGGCCTTCTCTTCGGCTTCCTTCTGAGCTTTTTCTTCCGCCTGTTTCTTTTCTTCTTCTACCAGTTTGTTATACTCTTTTTCGGAAATAGTGCATTTTTCCTGAATATAAGCAACTGTTCCGTCTATTGAAATCTGATACCAGCCGTTATCGCATTTTCCGGTGATTTGAATCTTTGTTCTTTCTTTAATTTCGGAAATCTCATCAAAATAATACGAATTTCCCAGACGGATTTTTGTATTCTTCGAAACATAACGTACTTCCGTCATGGTATCGACTTTGATTTGGGATGGATCCGTATTCGGTCCAGCCGGTTCTGTCTCGGAAACCGTTTCCGAAAATCTTTCCGAAACTTCTTCCGACTCTTCTTCGGATATACTCTCCGATTCCGTTTCCGCAACAATCAAAGAGGTTTCTACGAGATTCGCCTTTGATGCCTGTTTGTCATTATCCAAATCGCATGCACACAAAAAAATAGCCATGCAGACTATTCCTAATCCCCCAATAATACGTTTCTTCATACAAAACACCCCTGATTCAATACCGGTAAAACAGAAGAAATAATATACATTTCCGACATTCTTATTATATTGAAAATTCCTCTATATGGCAAGAAAACAGATTGCAAAAAAAGTATGAAAATAAATGCGACCGGTGTGATTACACCGGCCGCAAATCATTGTTAAAAATATCAAAAGGTTCGATTGATAAAATGAATCCTTATTTATGCATTCCATGCATCGATGTCATGCACTTTTCTCTTCACATAAGTGGTGTGAAGAATGTGATGTGCCTTCTCGCCGCAAGGCTCTCCGAGGTACTCAGCATAAAGCTTCTGTACGGAAGGATTCTCATGAGACTTTCTGATCGGCATGCTCTCGTCATAGCCGTACAGTACGGAAGCACGTTTTGCACGATAATCTTCAAAGTTACGAACACGTGCAGGTACCTGAGGCTGTCCGCCACCATTGATACAGCCGCCCGGGCAAGCCATGATTTCTACGAAGGTATAATCTGCTTCGCCGGCACGGATCTTATCCATGATAACCTTGGCATTGGTAAGTCCGGATGCGATTGCAACCTTTACGCTTACGCCGCCTGCGGTATAAGTAGCTTCCTTGATGCCTTCGAATCCACGAACTTCCTTGAATTCGATTGGGCTGTCGTTGGTTTCGCCGGTCAGTTTCCAAACTGCGGTACGAAGAGCGGCTTCCATAACGCCACCGGTAACACCGAAGATAACTGCAGCACCGGTACTCTCGCCCATCGGATCATCAAATCCTTCATCGGGAAGAGCTAAGAAGTCAATACCGCATCTCTTGATGAGGCGGCCTAACTCTCTGGTGGTCATGGAGTAATCCAGATCGGGGATTCCGTCTCCTGCAGCGCTCTGATCCTCGCGACCGATTTCAAACTTCTTTGCGGTACAGGGCATAACGGATACGGAAACGATGGACTTGGGATCCCATCCCATCTTCTCTGCATAGTAGGTCTTTAATAATCCGCCGAACATCTGCTGAGGAGATTTGCAGCTGGATAAGTGCTCTAACTGATCTGGATAATAATGCTCACAATACTTGATCCATCCGGGAGAACAGGATGTGATCATCGGAAGAACACCGCCGGTTGTTACTCTCTGTAACAGTTCGTTCGCTTCCTCCATAATGGTTACGTCAGCACCGAAATCGGTATCGAATACTCTCTCAAAACCGATTCTTCTGAGTGCTGCAGCCATCTTTCCTTCTACGGGAGTTCCGATGGGCAGATCAAACATTTCGCCAAGTGCCGCACGAACTGCGGGAGCGGTCTGAACCACTACATGCTTCTCGGGATCTGCGATTGCTTCAAGGATCTTGTCAGCATCGGTTTTTTCATAAATTGCACCAACGGGGCAAACTGCGATACACTGTCCGCAGCTTACGCAGGAGGTGTCACCAAGTCCCATTCCGAAAGGAGAAGAAACTTCGGTGATAAATCCACGGTTGTTAGCGCCGATAACGCCGATACCCTGGGTCTTTTCGCAGGCAGCGATACAACGACGGCAATTGATACATTTGTTGTTGTCACGTACCATGTGTGCAGCGGAATCATCGATTTCGAATTCGTTTGCAATACCCTTGTACATATCAACATCATCTACGCCCATTTCCTGGCAGAGTGCCTGTAATTCGCACTTTCCGGAACGTACGCAGGATAAGCACTTCTTGTCATGATCGGAAAGGATCAGTTCAAGAGTTTTCTTTCTGTAACCTAAAACCTTGGGAGTGTTGGTATACACTTTCATTCCTTCGGAAATAGGGTAAACGCAGGAAGCTACAAGTCTTGCTCCTCTTCCTTCGTCTGCTTCAACCATACAGATACGGCATGCGCCGATTTCATTGATATCTTTTAAGAAACAAAGAGTAGGGATATCGATACCTGCAAGTTTGGCAGCCGCAAGAATGGTAGAGCCTTTC
>JAFWTY010000037.1 GCA_017518735.1 Lachnospiraceae bacterium
GCTCCTTCGTAAGTCTTCTTGGGACTTAAGCGCGGGGTCATTTTATGCTTTCCGATCAAAACGCCCACGAAGTAAGCGCAGGTATCGGAAAACCACGCGGAAATAAACGGCATCCACACAAGATAGATTCCGCCAGGTAATTCACGGATGTAGTAAATAAAGGATAAAGTCAGACCCACATAGAGCATTCCGAAAACGGAATTGGAAACCTGTTGGAATTTAAATCTCGGGTACATAAAGATATACACATACAGGATTCCGATAAAGCCCGTAATGAAGATCAAAAGAATCAGAACCGTGAACATGTTGAAAGTTCCGACGGTCTTGGAAAGCCACGCCCTGACAGGCTCCGGACAATACAACTGATCCTGCAGAAGGAGCGCAACATAGTATAAAATTATGGTTCCGAGACCCACAATCTGAAGAACGTTAATGATCCGTCCCTCGTCGAGTACCTTGGTGGCTTTGGTAAACTCAAGATACCCTTTGCATGCAATGATACAAAGAGCCGCTGCAAGAACCGGTCCGCCAAGCGCCCCGAGGATAATGGTCAGGATCAGGATCACCGCTCCGGATATGAGTCTCGTTATAAAAGTTTTCTTTTTTTCGCTGTCTAAGGCCATCTACTTTGCGTTTCCATATCTGCGGTCTCTGGTTTGATACCATTCGATCGCGTCTTGTAATTCCTTCTTTCCGAATACGGGCCAATGGGTATCCGTATAATAAAACTCTGTGTAAGCAAGCTGCCATAAAAGATAATTGGAAAGTCTCTGCTCTCCGCTCGTACGAATCAGCAGATCCGGATCCGGGATATCCGCCGTATCCAAATGCTTCGTGATGGTCTCCTCGGAAATATCCTCCGGAGAAAGAGTTCCGTTTTTCACTTCTTCGGCAATCTGCTTTACGGCTCTGGTAATCTCGTCACGGGAGCCGTAGTTTAAAGCAATCTGAAACTGCAGACCGGTATTGTCTTTGGAAAATTCCTCAATCTCGTCTGCAAGGTCCTGCAAATCCTTGGGAAGGCCGGGACGATATCCGATGACTCTGATGCGAACGTTGTTCTTTGCGGCCTTTCTGAAACCGTTGCGAAGATACTGACGGAAAAGATTCATCAATGCCAGCACTTCATCTTCGCTTCTCTTCCAGTTTTCGGTTGAAAAAGCATAAACGGTCAGATACTTGATTCCCAGCTCATCTGCAATATAAAGCATATCTTCAAGGTTCTGAGCACCCTTGGCATGCCCGATTGTTCTCGGCATTCCCTTGGATTTTGCCCAGCGTCCGTTCCCGTCCATGATAATGGCTACATGGGCAGGTACCGATTTCTTATCCATAGTATCTCCTCGATTCAATACTATACCGTCATGATTTCCTTGGACTTATCCTCAACCATGGCGTCAACTTCCTTGATGTACTTATCCGTAATCTTCTGAAGTTCATCTTCCATATCCTTGATTTCATCCTCGGAGATTTCACCGGTCTTGGAAAGCTTCTTAAATGCATCGTTTCCGTCACGACGAATGTTGCGGACAGCTACTTTTGCATCCTCGCCTTTTTTCTTAACGTCTTTTACAAGCTCTTTACGTCTTTCCTCGGTAAGTTCCGGGAATACAAGACGGATAACGGAACCATCGTTGCTCGGGGTAATTCCGATGTCGGAAGCAAGGATTGCCTTCTCAATCGGCTTAATCATGCTCTTTTCCCAGGGTGCAATCTGGATCATTCTTGCTTCGGGAACGGAAATGTTACCTACCTGCTGTAAAGGGGTCGGTGTTCCGTAATAATCAACTGCAAGTTTGTCCAGAATGTGGGGATTTGCTCTTCCCGCACGAATGGTTACAAGGTCTGCGTTCAAATGCTCGCAGGTTTTTTTCATTTTTTCATCAAAAGCTTTTACGTTCTCGTTCATGTTGTCCCTCCGTTAACACAAATATGTTTTATGCTTTTTCCCTTAATTCACTATTATACCGTAACTTTGGTTCCGCTGAAGTTACCTTTTATGGTATTTACGATGCTGTTTTCCTCGTTTAAGGAGAACACATACATCTCCATATCGTTATCTCTTGCAAGAATGGATGCCGTGATATCAACCACCTGAAGATTCTTGTCGATAACCTCCTGAATGCTAACCTCATCGTATTTCTTTGCATTCGGATCCTTGTTCGGATCGGAGCTGTAAACACCGTCGATGGATTTGGCAAGCAAGATGACATCCGCATCTACTTCAATTGCACGGAGCAAAACACCCGTATCGGTGGAAAAATAAGGATGTCCGGTACCACCTGCAAAGAAAACCACCTTATGGTCCTCAAAGCTTTCATTTGCAAGGTCCTTGGAAAACAGTTTCGTAAAACTGCCTACCATGAAAGGCGTCAACACCTCGGTCTTCATTCCTACGGAACGGAAAATCTCCGATACGTAGATGCAGTTCATTACCGTTGCCAGCATACCGATCTGATCTGCTTTGGTACGGTCAATGTTTTTGCTGCTTCTTCCTCTCCAAAAATTTCCTCCGCCGGTTACGACTCCGATTTCATATCCGTCGTCCACCAGTTCTTTTATCTGCAAAGCAACGCCTCTTACGGTCTCTTCATCAAAACCGAAATGTTTGTCGCCTGCAAGAGCTTCACCGCTTAATTTGATAATGATTCTTTTCATTGATTCACCCCTGTTACATATTTTCGAAATAAGAACTCAAATCCACCTCGGAGTAGCACTGCGAACACATACCATCAACCATGGCGCCGCTTGCCATCTGCACACTCTGGGATTTGATGTTTCCTTTTACGATTGCTGTGGTATCAAGAGTTACAGGACCGTGTACGTCGATATCGCCCTTTACGGCACCTGCAATGATAGCTCCGCTTCCGGCAATAATCTCACCGATCACAACGCATCCTGTTGCAATTGTAATTCCGCTGGCGCAGGAAACGTTTCCTTTGATCTTTCCGGCCTCCAGAATCACTTCGTTGCACTTTACGTTGCCTGTTACGTTTCCGAGAACACGTACGGAACCGTTTACTTCGATATCGCCATCCACGTTGCCGTAGATTTCCAAATGACCTGTATTATAGATGTTTCCGATTACCGTCATTCCGGCGGTAATGATGCCGACTTCGTCCGTAGGATCGGACTGAGGCATTACGTAATTGACGGTATTTCTAACCGGAGCTGCTACCGCCTGTGCAATATTCGAATTTGTCATAGCCACCTTCTCTTCCCGGAACGAAGAAATCTCCTGTTCGGCTTCTTCGATTTCCGCAATTTCTTCCACAACGTCATCACCGGTAATCGGGTCGTTTGCCTGCATCGGCTGGGGAACTTCTTCCTTAGCGGGTTCCGTTAAATCCGCACGAATCTCATCCCATAATGCCTGCTCCGTTTCCGATCTGGTTTCTTCCCCTCCGACAGGTTCATAATTGAACCCGGCAGAATGAACCGGCTCTGTTTTTACGGCAGCTCCTTTTTTGTTTTTCTTGCCAAACCCCCTTTTGGCATTTTCCTTCTTTGCACTTTCCGCAGCTTCGCTATCGGTAAGCTCATCCACGGCCTGCGCAAAATCCGCTTTTAAATCTCCGAAAAATCCCATTTACATATACCCCCTTATGTCTGTATTAGACTATATTTCTTTTCCAATCATCCGAATTTTCAACCGATGTTTCAATCTATTCGGTTTCTTCGATTTCTTCCGTTTCTACGGTTTCTTCCGCATCCTGCGTCTGCCCGGTCTCTTTTTCTTTTACGTGATAAATCTGTTTTGTGCCTTCCGTAATCGGCAGGAATACCACGTTGCCTTTTTTCTGAAGAGTTTCGATGATAATCGGAAGTGCTTCTACCGTCGATCTCTTGGAAGCAGCATCATGCATTAATACTACAGCTGTAGTCTTGTTTCCGACTCCGTTTACCACGTTCTTTACAATGACATTCGCCTCTTTCATGGCACTGGCTGCATCTTCGCTGCTGACATTCCAGTCATAGTAAACATATCCGTTCTCGGAAAGATAGTGAATCATGTCCTGTGCGGGAACTTTGGAAACCTTGTTGGAACTTCCGCCCGGGAAACGATAATAGGTCGGACGGATTCCGGTACGTTCTTCCAAAAACGATGCAATCGAGGATACATCTTCCGCAAAAGCATCCAAGGATGCGTAGATACTGCTGTATTTGTGGGAGAAGGAATGCATTCCAAGTGTATGACCTTCGGCAACAATACGTTTATACTGGTCGTCATATCCTTCTTTTCCGATCGTAAAGAAGGTTGCCTTTACTTCATGCTCACTTAAGATATCCAGAATTTCATCGGTATATTTGCTCGGACCGTCATCGAAGGTTAAGTATACCAGCTGCATTCCGGGATACTTTTCCTCGTCGGTTAAGTGCTGTTGTTCCAACTCGTACAACTGCGTATCGCTATCTTTTGTATTTTCGTCTGTATCAAGGGCGGAACCGGACTGTTTGGTTCTTCTTTCAATCTCCTCTTGGGAGAGCTTGATTTCTTCCTTGAGAGAATCGATGTTTTTGTTCATCTGATTCATTTTATACAGCAAAAAAGCACAAAACAGATTCGGAATCAAAATGAACAGAATCAGCAGAATAATCAAAAAGAGTTTGATTCTCTTGACGCGTTTTCTGCGAAATGCTTTTCTTTCTTCCGTCTCTTCGTTTTGCACGGTCTGCGCCTCATGAACGGCACTTTCCATATTTATTTTCGGGTTAACAATTGCTTGATCCATTTATTTAATCTTCTTTTACTTTTCAAGCCTAAAATGTTTAGAGTTAGGCTTATCTATTTTATCACAATTTATTACAAATAGAAATACGAAAAACACATTTTTTGCAAATTTATGTAAACAAATTTCCAATAAGAAAAGGGGCAATGCTTTTGCATCGCCCCCCGGCTTTTTGTGTTAAATTCGGTTCGAATTATCCCTGCATCTGCTTTGCAACTTCTGCAGCGAAGTCTTCGTTCTTCTTCTCCATACCTTCGCCAACTTCAAAACGAACGAACTTGGTGATTACAAGGTCTTTGGAAACAGATCCAAGGTAGTTGGATACGCTCTGCTTTCCGTCCTCAGCCTTAACATAAACCTGATCAAGTAAGCAGATTTCCTTAAGCTGCTTGGAAATACGTCCCTCTACAAGTCCTGCGAAGATCTTGTCTGCGGAGATTTCTTCCTTCTTGCTTAATGCAAGCTGTCCCAAAGCTGCCTTTCCTGCATCGGAGATGAAGTTCGGAAGATACTTGTTGGTTTTTTCCTTCTCATATGCTGCCTTATCATCTGCGCCCCATACATCGGTCGTGGTAGCTTCCTCAAGTAATTTGTTGAGGATGGGCTTGGGAAGAGTAAATGCATCGTTTAATGCGCTCTCAAGAGTGATATCTTTGATCTTTGCAAGTTCTTCTGCAGAGATGTCATTTCTGGAGATGTAGGTAGGATTCATTGCTGCGATCTGCATTGCAATGTTGGTCAGTGCTTCCTTGGTTGCATCGGAATTGGTTCCGGTAGCTGCTACCAAAACACCGATCTTTCCGCCGCCGTGAATGTAGCTTGCTACAACGTCGCCGGTAACTCTTTCAAATCTTCTGAAGGAAAGCTTCTCGCCGATCTGAAGGGTCTTGTCTGCAACAAGTGCCTGAAGGCCACCGTCAAGAAGGTCCTGAACATCCTCACCGTTCTTGCCACCCTCTTTACCGGATGCAAGTGCCTTGTCAGCGATTTCCTGTACAAATGCCTGGAATACTTCGTTCTTTGCAACGAAGTCGGTCTCGGAGTTAACTTCTGCTACAACAGCGCTGTTTCCGTCTGCTGCAACTCTTGCAATACCTTCTGCAGCGATTCTGCTTGCTTTCTTCTCAACTTTAGCTGCACCGCTCTTCTTTAATACATCAACGGCTGCTTCCATATTTCCATCGGTCTCGGTTAATGCCTTTTTGCAGTCCATCATTCCGGCACCGGTCATTTCTCTTAATTCTTTTACCATTGCGGCTGTAATTGCTGCCATATCTTATCTCCTTTACTATATTCGTATTCGTTCAAACGCTATCGCGTTACATCTCTTGCTTCTTATGCTTCAACTGCTGCTTCTTCTGCATCAAGCTCTGCATCTGCTTCAGCGCTTTCTGCTTCAGCGTCGGTCATAACTTCGCCCTGGTTAGCTTCGATGATAGCATCAGCCATCTTTCCGGCGATAAGTTTTACGGCTCTGATAGCATCGTCGTTTCCGGGAATTACATAGTCAAGATCATCCGGATCGCAGTTGGTATCAGCAATACCGATTAAGGTAATTCCAAGTGCATGAGCTTCGTCGATGCAGATTTTTTCCTTCTTGGGATCTACTACGAAGATTGCATCGGGAATTCTGGTCATGTTCTTGATACCGCCAAGGTTCTTCTCTAACTTATCCCATTCTTTCTGAAGCTGAGCAACTTCCTTCTTGGGAAGTACTTCGAAGGTTCCGTCTTCGCTCATCTTTTCGATTGCTTTTAATCTTTCGATTCTGGAACGAATGGTCTTGAAGTTGGTAAGCATACCGCCTAACCATCTTTCATTTACGTAGAACATACCGCAACGCTCTGCTTCGGACTTGATTGCGTCCTGTGCCTGCTTCTTGGTACCTACGAATAATACGGTTCCGCCTGCAGCTGCAATTTCAGACATTGCATTGTAAGCTTCATCTACTTTACCAACGGACTTCTGTAAGTCGATGATGTAGATTCCGTTTCTCTCGGTGAAGATGTAGGGAGCCATCTTAGGGTTCCATCTCTTCGTCTGGTGTCCGAAGTGAACACCTGCTTCCAGTAACTGTTTCATTGAAAGTACGCTCATTTTTAATCCTCCTATTGGTTATGCCGGTTTCTCCGGCGTCCTCCGCATGTGCCGCGTATCGACGGGAAATCACGAAACTTTTCGGTATTCGCACCAACTCCGCCATTACACATGCGTGTGTTTTGCGCAACAGTAGCATTTTAGCACAAAAAAACCCCTTCTGCAAGGGGTTTTTGTATGTGTATCCATTATAATTATTTGCAAAGAGCTTTAGCAATCTCTTCGAAGGAAGCGCCTTTGGCAATCACGTGATCACCTACGCTGATGCGGTTTGCGTAACCGTTCTTGCAAAGGAAGTTGTCGAACTCCGTTGCACTTGTAACAAGTCCTGCACTCTCACAAGCCTTTGCAACGCTTTCGGAAAACTGGCCGCTCTTAACGGTGATGGTAACCGTTTCGCCTGTCGGAGTCTGCTCTTTCTTCTTAGCTTCCTCTTCGGCTTTCTTCTTGGCCTCTTCTTCCTCTTTCTTCTTAGCCTCTTCCTCAGCCTTCTTCTTGGCTTCTTCTTCCTCTTTCTTCTTAGCCTCTTCTTCGGCTTTCTTCTTGGCCTCTTCTTCCTCTTTCTTCTTAGCTTCTTCTTCGGCCTTCTTGGATTCCTCTTCCTTCTTCTTTGCTTCCTCTTCTGCCTTCTTGGCATCTTCGGAGGAAGTATCTTCCGATGTGGTTTCTTCGGATGTATTTACACCACCCGGAATGATTTCTTCGGAAATACTCTTCTCAGACTGTTCTTCCTTTGTGGAATTGATCGGAGTCTGGTCGGTAAGCTTTACAATTTCGGAAGAATTCTGCTCGGCACTGACATAACCGAGTTCTTCTGCTCTTTTTAATATTTCTTCATCGGACATCTTTCCGCTGCCTAAGGTTACAAGAAATGCAACCAGTCCGGCAGTAAAAAATCCAATTCCGATACCTCTTAATAAATATTTCAGTTTCACTTCTTTTTCCCCTTCTTGTTATTCTTGGAAGATGATTTTTCCGTTTTTTCCGTCTTTTCTTCTACAGCTTCCGCCACGTCCTGTGCCGCTTCTTTTACTTCCGAATCTTCATAGAGCAAGTCATCGTAGCGGTCGTTCTTGGGATAATTATTCTTCTTGGAACGATTTTTCTTCTTGGAAGAACCTTTGGAAGACTGGGAAGCCTTCTTGGTATCCACAGCCTCTTCCTCCGATACGGAAGCACCTTCGGTATCGGATAAGTCCAAACCACCGAGAAGATCTCTCTCCAATTCTTCAACAGTCTGATTGGAACTGTCATTGTTTAAATGGAGATCAAATCCACTGACTGCCTCTTTGGCTTTCTTCTTGGCAGCCTCGATGGCATCGTTTGCAGCAGATTTATTTTCCAATTCTTCCTCAGCCTCTTCAAAAAGCTGCTTGGAATTCTTTTTCTCTTTTGTCTCGGAAACTTTTGCTTCTGTTTTCGAAAGACCGATGGCAACCGGTTTTTCCTCTTCCGCCTTCATGAAGAAGCTAATCGCAAAAAGGGCAATTCCGATAACCATTATGATGATAAATACGATGTTCATAATCCCCTTTATTTCCTTTCCTTTTCATCGACTCTATTTTACATAATATCTGTAAAAATGTAAACCATATATTTCTTCTATATGGTTTTCTCGGGTTGGCCGATTGATCGAATGACCAGTTTTCCGGTCTGCGGATAAAACTCAATCGTACGTCCGTGGGAACCGCCGGTATCCTGAGCGATGATGGGAATGCCTTCTTTCATCAGTTTCTTTCGTACCGCTTCCACGTTCAAAGTGCCGACGCGCATGGCCTCATTCTGATTCTGGAAGGCAAACATCTGCGCTCCGCCGGCTATTTTTGCCTTTAGACGGCTCTTCGGTGCACCTTTGATTACCATCTGCTTGATCAGCTCGTCAATCGCAGTATCGGCAAATTTATAAATATTCGAGTTGTTTTTGATTTTCTTACTGTCGGGAAGCATAATATGAGCAAGGCCACCGATTCCGGAGGCAGTATCCCACAGGCAAATGCCCACGCAGGAACCCAGCCCAAGCGTAGTCAGTGCGTTCGGAGCCTTGCAAATTTTCAAGTCAGCCATTCCGACTTTCTCAATTTCAACCACGTTACTTATCCTCTATCGTCATCCAAATCGGTCTATACACCGATGGATTCAAAAATCTTATCATAGGAATCAATATCCGGAACCAGAATCAAATATCCTTCCACAGCATCCAGGAAATGCGTTTCAATTAAGAGCAACTTATCGCACATCATCCCAAACTCAATTGCGGGAACGGACAAAATAGCTCCTGCCATGTCCACGCAAAGTGAAGGAACCGAAGGGTAAATCTTTAGATTCGTAAGGGTTGCGATGGCATTTAAATAGGAAGAAACGATAATGTTTCCGATTTCCTTTAATGCCGAAATCTCCATTTCGGACAGTTCTTCTTCCTCATCCCTGCCCGGATTGTCCAGAAGAACCGATACCAGGTGTGATGCGGATTCTTTTTTGAGCAAAAACATCATGCTTCCGGTTACATCACCCTCCACCTGAAGATAGATGCCCGCCATAATCTGTTCTTCTCCGCCGATTGCTCCGCCGACATCCTTGAAATCGAGCAGGCGTACTTTCGGCACATGAACCACAACCTTCTGCCCAAGCATTCTTGCCAGAGCGGAAGTTGCATTTCCGGCTCCGATGTTACCGATTTCTTTCAGCACATCGAAATACTCTTCGTTTTCTCCGTTTAAATCAATTCTGGACATTCCGTCATCCTTTCATGCTTAGTTCATCTGAACCTTAACGCCGAGCACCTCGAACATATCAAGCAGGGTAATCAAATCGTCTCCCATTTTTCCTACCCCGTAGAGGTAGGATGCATAAGGGTTTGTACTGTCGTAGTACATTTTTTCGATGTCCTCGTTGCGTACGTTCACAACCTCACGGACTTCGTCCACGATCATTCCGACATCGTCTCCGTCAACACGCAAAATAATAATCCTTGTGCTTCGAAGTTCCTCGCCTTCTTCCATGCCCATTTTCAGACGAAGACTGTAAACCGGAACCACCTTGCCTCGAAGGTTGATAACACCTTTGATCCAGAAATCCGAACCGGGAACTCTGGTGATTCTTTGCATACGTACGATGTTTTCCACTATTGCGATCGGAATTCCGTACCATTCTTTATCCAGACGGATTTTTACAAATTTGGTTGCCTCTGCGCTGTCCGCAGAGGAATTGTTCAATAAATAATCCACGCCGTTCTCCCTTTCGTCAGATCAAAGCATTTGCATCCAAAATCAATGCTACTTCACCGTTTCCTAAAATGGTTGCACCGCTGATCAGTTTGCTCTTTCCGATATACTTGCCCATGGACTTGATAACGATTTCCATCTGTCCGATCATTTCGTCAACTACAATGCCGGCATACCGGTCGCCTTTTTTGGCAATCAAAATTAATAAATCGGCATCGGGAGCATTCATACTCTCCACTTCAAGTTCCTTTGTTAAACGTACAAGCGGAATCACGTTACCACGTAAGTAGATTACTTCTTTGCCCTGCACCGTCTTAACTTCGGAAATCGGAATGCTCTCAATTGTCTGAATGGAGCCTAAGGAAATGGCATATTTTTCTCCGCCGACAATTACCATCAGGGTCTGGATGATGGCAAGTGTTAACGGAAGTCTGATTGTAAACGTACTTCCTTCTCCGAGTTTGGTATGTACTTCCACTTCACCGGAAAGGGACTCGATTTTGCTTTTTACGACGTCGAGACCGACACCGCGTCCGGATACGTCCGATACCTGTTTTGCGGTAGAAAAGCTCGGCTGGAACAAAAGGTCGATTGCCTCTTTCTCCGTCATTGCCTCTGCCTGTTCCTCGGTAATCTTTCCTTTTTCGATTGCCTTCTTCTTTACGGCTTCCACGTCGATACCGTTTCCGTCATCCCTTACTTCGATGACGACATTGTTACCGTCCTGATATGCATCGAGGAAAATGGAACCGACTTCCGGCTTTCCTCTTTTTGCACGAACTTCTGCAGACTCCAGGCCATGGTCGGCAGAATTACGAAGCAGATGCATCAGCGGATCGCCGATTTCGTCCACCACGGTTCGGTCAAGTTCTGTATCTTCACCGGTCATATAAAGTTCCATCTTCTTATCCAGTTTCTTGGAAAGATCGCGGATCATTCGCGGGAACTTCGTAACGACTGATTCAATCGGGACCATTCGAACCTTCATAACGGATTCATGAAGGGATGTGGTAACCGATTCCAAATATTCAATCTGTTCGTTAAATGCAAGGGAACTCTGGCCGATTTCTGTTTCCGCAACACTCACCAGGGAGTTTTTGGAAATAATCAACTCGCTTACGAGGTTCATCAGGGAGTCCAGTTTTTCAATGTCGACACGAACCGTACGGTTTACGATAGGCTTGCCCATTGCTTTTTTGGCCTGTCCTGCACCGGGCTGCTTTGCCTGAGGCTTTTCAGCGGCCTGAGCCTGCGCGTTGCCCTGCGTATTTCCATCGGCTTCCGATGCACTGTCTTTCTTTGCCTCTCCACCGTCCTGCGCGCCATCGGCAGTTTGGGAAAAATCAATCTTATCGCCTACGGCATCTTCAATCTCGGACACTTCTTTAATCGCAGAGAGGACCTTATCAAGCGGTTCTTCGGTCAGATAGATGACACTGAAGTCCTTATCAAAACGCTCATCTTCAATATCCTGCACACTCGGAACGGAAATGACCACTTCGCCCAAATCTTCCATGGCACGAAATACCAGAAAAGCACGTGCTGCTTTTAACAGGCAGGACTCCTGTACATAAACGCTGATTCCATATGCATGTAGGCCTTCCTTAACGGCATCTTCGATGGCACCCTTTTCCACGTTTCCGATTTTGATTTCTTTCCACTTGTGTTTATCATTCGAACCGGCCGAGGCATCGGAAGCAGGAGCTTCGGAAGGTGCTTCGTTCGCCTGAGCGGATGCGGAGTCTTTTGGGGAAGCATTCTCTCCGGACTCTTTTCCTTCCGCATTTGCAAGAAAATCATTTACCGCCTTAATTAATGCTTCGTTGTCATTATCTCCTTCATCCGCGGTTTCACGGATATTGGTAACATATTCTTCCAGTGCATCGAGGCAACGGAACAGAACGTCAATCATTTCGGTTGTCACTTTTACCGTTCCGTTTCTGACCTCGGAAAAAACATTTTCCATATCGTGAGTCAGCGTCTGCATCCTCTTAAATCCCATGGTACCGGACATTCCCTTTAAGGAATGGGCAGCACGGAAAATCTCGTTGATGGTGTCCATGTTTTCGCCATCCTGCTCGAGATTCATAATCTGGGTATTTAAGTTTTCCAGGTGTTCGCCTGCTTCATCAATAAAGATTTCCAGATACTGATTAACATCCATGTTGATCTTCTCCGTGATTGTTTATTTCGAATTGCTGAGATAATACTGTATCATTCCGACCATCTTGTCGAGCGATAAGGTCATTGCCTTCGGATAATGTTTCAAAACATTTCCGGGCATACCATATACTACGGAACTCTCTTCGTCCTGCAGCAAAACCTTTATGGGCTTTTTTTCGGACAAGTGCAGGATTCCTTCCGTAGCATCCTCTCCCATTCCGGTCAACACTACGACGGCAACTGCAGAATAGGAAGACTTTGCAAGAGATTCCAACAGGTAATCCGCGCAAGGCTTTACGCCACATCTTTTGTCTTCGTCGGTCAGTTCAAAAAGATGATGTGCGGCAGGAACTCTTCGAATCTTTAAATGCTTTTCCGCCGGTGCAAAATATATATGACCGGGCAATACTTCCTCTCCATTCTGTGCTCTGGAAACAGGAAGGTTACATTTTTCATTCAGGGTAGCTGCAAGTTTCCCGGTAAAACCGGGTAAAATATGCTGAACGATTACAATCGGCCAGGAAAAAGTTGCTGGAAACTCCGGCAAAAAAGAAAGCAGGGCCGCGGGCCCGCCGGTAGAAGAAGCAATGACTACAATGCCGTTGCCTGTTTGATTTGTAAGTTGATCCTTCTCCGCCAATTTTCCCCATTCCATAAAAAGCAACAAAACCCTCATACACCGCAATAACGGTGCATAAGGGTTTTATCCTAACACTTTACGAACAGAATCCAGGACGCGATCCGATTCAAAGGGCTTTACGATATAATCTTTTGCCCCAACCTGAATGGACTCGATAACCATGGAGGACTGTCCCAGAGCAGAACACATAATAACCTTGGCTGCTCTGTCCACTTCCATAATCTTCTTCAGCGCAGCAATGCCGTCCATCTCCGGCATTGTGATATCCAGAAGTACAAGTTCGGGTTTCAACTCCTTAAAAAGCGAAATAGCTTCAAAACCATCTTTCGCTTCCCCCACAACTTCGTAACCGCCCTTTTCGAGGATATCTTTGATGACCTTGCGCATAAACGCTGCGTCATCCACGATTAAGATGCCTTTACCCATAGCATTCTCCCCACATACAATTTATTTGCTTTGTATTTCGCCAAAAAACGAATCATTGATGACTTTAATATATGTTCCCTTCATTCCGGAGGGTCCGGTTTCGATGCTTCCCTTTGCTTCATATTTTCGAAGCAGAGCTACTACATCAGAAGGGGTGACATTTGCATCTTCCGCAATGGAGTCAATCATGACGATTCCGTCCATTCCGTGAAGTGCATTGTCTATACTTGAAAAAATACACTCTTCCTTACTCATCGGCTTTTGCCTTCTCTTCCGAGTAACCGCAGCCTTCCGTTGCACAAAGCAGACGGTTTCCTTTGGTCACAAGCACGTTGCCGCATTTCGGACATTTTCTTGCCGACGGACGCTGCCAGATCATGAAATCGCAATCCGGTGCTCCTTCACAGCCATAGTAACGACGACCTTTTTTGGTCTTACGTTCCACAATGTCTTTTCCGCACTTCGGACAACTTACGCCGATACGAACCAGAATAGTTTTGGTATTACGACATTCAGGGAAACCGGGACATGCCAGGAATTTTCCATGAGGTCCGTATTTATATACCATCTTGCGGCCGCATAATTCACAAACTTCATCACTTTCCTCATCGGCCACTTTAATCTTGTCCAGATTGTCTTCCGCTGTTTTAACCGCCTCGTCCAGATCCGGATAGAAATTACGGATGATGGTTTTCCAGTTCACGGTGCCTTCTTCGACCTTATCGAGAAGCGCCTCCATATTAGCGGTGAATTCGGTATCCACAATGCTCGGGAAGGAATCCTTCATCAGGTTGTTTACAACTTCTCCGAGTTCGGATACATATAAGTTCTTGTCTTCCTTTAATACATAATGACGTCCCATAATTGTGGAAATTGTCGGTGCATATGTACTGGGACGACCGATTCCCTGCTCTTCCATTGCACGAACCAGACTGCTCTCGGTAAAATGTGCGGGAGGCTGGGTGAAATGCTGCTCCGGATTGAATTCTTCAAAAGATACTTTCGTACTCTTCGTAATGGAATTCAAAAGTGCATTGCTTTCCGCTTTTTCTTCATCTTCGGAAGAATATACTTTTCTGTAACCGTCAAAAGCGACTTTGGATGCGCTGACACGGAATACATATTCTCCGCCTTTGATACGTACTGCAACGGTTTCAAAAACGGAAGCTGCCATACGGCTTGCTGCAAAACGTTTCCAGATTAACTGATACAGTCTGTACTGATCTCTGGAAAGATAGTTCTTCACCAGTTCCGGTGTACGATTAATATCGGTAGGACGAATTGCTTCGTGTGCGTCCTGAATTCTCTTTTCTTCTTTTTTGACATTTCCTTCGTCGATGCAGTAGGTTCCGCCGTAGTTCTCTTCGATGAAGGTTTTGGCCATTGCTTTGGCTTCATCGGATACACGGGTGGAATCGGTACGCAGGTAGCTGATGAAGGCAACTGTTCCTTCCCCTTTGATATCAACACCTTCGTATAACTGCTGCGCGATACGCATGGTCTTGGATGTTGCAAAACCTAAAGACTTGTTTGCTTCCTGCTGAAGCGTGGAAGTCGTAAACGGAAGGGGCGACTTAATGGTACGCTTTCCTGTTTTTACATCCAATATTTCATACTTGGCACCCTTCAGTGCTTTCGTAACCTTTTCAACGTCCTCTTTGGAATTCAATTCCATCTTCTCATCTTCCGTTCCATAGAAGGAAGCGATGAGAGGTTTTTTCTCTCCTTTTAAAGAGAAAGTTGCTCCGAGTGTCCAATACTCCTTCGGAATGAATGCATTGATCTCGTCTTCTCTGTCGCAGATCATACGAAGGGTTACGGACTGAACGCGTCCTGCGGAAAGTCCTCTCTTCACCTTTGCCCAAAGAAGAGGTGAAATACGATAACCTACCATACGGTCCAGAACACGTCTTGCCTGCTGAGCATCCACAAGGTTCATATTAATCTCTCTGGCGTTCTTTAAGGACTCTTTAACTGCATTTTTGGTAATTTCATTAAAGGTGATACGATACACCTTTTTATCCTGCATTTTGAGTGTTTCATAAAGATGCCAGGAAATAGCTTCTCCTTCGCGGTCAGGGTCGGTTGCGAGATAAATCTTTTCTGCCTTCTTGGTTTCTTTTCTTAAAGCAGATACCACATCTCCTTTTCCGCGGATGGTAATATACTTCGGATCATAGTCATGATCTACATCAATACCGATGGTACTCTTCGGCAAATCTCTGACGTGACCCTGACTTGCTATTACTTCGTAGTTACTTCCCAAAAACTTCTTGATGGTCTTCACCTTGGCAGGTGATTCCACGATTACTAAATACTTCGCCATTACTAATTAATTCCTTTTACCCGAAAGATTTTCCCGGCAAACGCCAAGAACAGACCCATCTTATGATGCGTCAATCGTTTCTTACTGTACAACAGAAATGGAAAAGATGCAAGAACTATTTCATTTCCCCCTATTTCAGAAACGGAATATAGTTTTTCTTAAACTTCTTCCAGGTAACTTTTAATACGATTCCCAAGGCGATGTAGGCAACCATAATAATCAGCAGGATGATAATCTTTTTATACATCTTGCCAAAGACTTTTTTCCCCAGAATCAGAAAAATATCCCCAAGAATTTCCTTCATTCCTCTTATCTCCCTAAGAGTTTTTTGAACGATTACATCATTCCTATAAATTGTACCATAAATTGTAACGGATAGCCATAAAAAAGCGACGGAATTTCTTCCGTCGCTTTGATAAATTACTATTCTTTTAATTAGTTTGCTTTTTCAAAAGATGTACCTGCAACATAATACTTTAATGTCATGTTAAACAGATCACAGCTCTGTTCAGTTTGGCTCGGAGTCTGTACCCTAAAGTTACTGAAGATTAACTGCTGATTTCCGTCAGCATTTGTCATCTGCTTCTTCGAATCCTTCTGGTCATATCGATAACCATTCGAAGAAGTGATAATAAAGCCACCGTTAATCGGATCAGGTGTAAGGCCAAGTTTTAAATCAAAACTTCCAAGCTGAGGAACATCGCCCGCTTTATTGCCGTAACCGCTGTCAACCTTCTTGAGTTCAACTCCGGTCGCCTTGCCCTTTGATGTTGCGCCTTTCTTAAGCTCTACATCATATTTGATTTTACATCCGGCCTTGATTGCTTCATTGATATCGATTCCGGTTACTTCAACGTGAGTCGGGAATCCGTTATCATTTACATCGTTCATATTATAATCCACGAACATACCTGAGGTCTTAACGGTAACTGCTTCCATCTGTAAGTAAACGGTAACATCCTGATTCTTGCTGTTCTTACCGGTAACCGTAATTACCTGAGTTCCTACCGGACAAGCTATACCAAATCCGGAAACAGTTTGATAAGTATCTTTTACTTTAACCTTGTAATGTTTAACATCAGATGCCGACATTCCTGTAGGTGTTGTCTTGATTGTAGAGTTATTGGACTCCACAAGTTCAAAATACATCTGTGCATCAGTACTAAGTACTGCATTTGCAATAATGTCATATTCTGCAGAAATATCATAAGGCTTATAACGAACAACCTTTTCCGCAGTCGTGGAAGGATTCGGATTTCCACCGCCACCGCTGATAGGTGCTGCTTCAACATCGAAAGGAGATTTCTCTTCTGTCAAAGTGGATCTATCCTCAACGTTGTTTCTAAAGTATGCTTCCTTGGATGCTGTATACTCTCGTCCCTCATATTCAACACCAACAACAACCGTAACAGCATTGTCATATATGGTGGTAGTATCTGTTGTGGGACGTTTTGTAAGACCATCAAGTTTGAATAATGTAACCTGATCAGAAAGGAGCTGTGATCCGGCCACACCGGACAAACTGTAATACAAGGAATGTCCGATATGCTGAATCGTAAAGGTACCTTCCGGTCCAACAAATGTATACTTCTCAGCGCCAGGCGTAGGATCGATGGTATCGATATAAGTTGCATCAACAAGCATATCTTCTACCTGGTTTGCAACAATCTGCGCTTCCTCCTGCATCGTCGTTTCCTGAATACCGTTTTTATAGGATACCAAGGAAGTACGCATCATCATGATAATTGCAAGCATAATGATTGAAAAAATCGCAAGCGTGATAATTAATTCAGTTAATGAATAACCTTTGTTGTTCTTTCTCATGCGTTCCTCCTATCGAAATGTTTTTCCGGTCATCCAGTAAATCTGGAAAGCGGATTGTTTAATGGTATTGCTCTTTTTTCTAACAACAACACTGCCTGATACAGGTGTACTACTATCAATTGTTCCAATGATTCCACCCGTGGACTGCTTAAATGCCCAACGGTGAATCGCTTTGTCTTTGGAACTGGTATAATCGGTTCCCAAAAACTTGATCAAAACCTCATACTCAGCAGAGCAAATCTTTTCGCCTTTGCTTTTTACATCTGCGGGATTGGTTAGCATCTCGCCTACATAGACATATACACCATTTCCCACTTCGCAAAGATTCAAATAACCATTCTGTGATCCTTTGGTTAATGCACTTGTTCTGGCTTTGTTACTAAGGCTTTCCAATTTTTCCGATGTACGCGCAACCGTATTTCTGTTGATCGTACCGATGGAGATGGTCACCATGCCAATCATGATAGCCATGACAGCTAAAACCATTAGCATTTCCACATAGGAGAAACCTTTGTTATTATTCGTTTTCATAAATTTCCTCCCAGATTAGTCAGCGTCCTTAACATAGCCTTCAAATGTAATAGAGTTGATATAAGTCGGTGTTCCGCTTCCACCGTTGGTTCCGTAACTAAACATGTTAGAAACATGAGTATTGGTATCATCCTGAAGGAAATCCTTTGCGGAGTAATGATTCATATCTCCGGATTCAAGGTTGCCACCGGCATTCATCTTAAAGTTATGAATATTAGCATCATAATAAGGAGTACCGTTGGTGGGCTGAGTCAGATAATCATAAATATCGGAACCCATCTTGGTAATATAGCAACCATGCTGAACATCCAGTACAAGCGGTGTATTGGATACGAATGTGGATCCAAGGTTTGCCTGTACGATTCTGGTAGTCTTTGCATTCGAATCTGTGTGAGCAACAAATACAAGATAGTTCTTGTAATCAGAGTTCATAACATCCTGACGAAGGAAGCAGATACCGCATGGAGTTCCATAGTAGTCAGCCGTAACCCTGATTTCCTGATCGGAAGCATAATCCTTAAAAATATTGAAGTTAGTCTTTGTTCCGTAATTCTGTGTCTTATAGGTTACTTCTTTAATAATCTTCTTAGAAATACCATCATTGGTTTTGTCGTTATCATTCAGGTTAAGGAGCGTTGCAAAAGCCTTAAAGCTGTCATCCGTAACTTCGTCGCCAATGTAAGGAGCCAATTTAGTATTATTAGGATAATATACATGCTTCTTGATATCCGCTGCAGTAGCAGGTGTGTTTACAGCAGAATATACGCAAGGCTGCGTTGTTCTTCCGGGAAGAGGTGAAGACGGCTGATAAATATGACCGCCACAAACCAACTGGGAATCACCAAGAAGGTAAATGTCTCCATATACAGTAAGGTCACCGGTTGTAATGTAGAGACAGGTCTTATCCTTTAAAACCAAGTCTCCGTATACAGCCATGTAGTCAGAGTTAAAGTTAATCTTTGCATTATTGGTAAGCAGGAGTGCCGGTGCGGAATCCGAACCGTTCGTATACTTACCGGGGAATGTATAAGTTCCCTCACCGGCAACACCGGGGAATGTTCCAAAGGTATTACCATTTGATCCATAGGTGTAAGAACTATAATAGGTATCTCCATATAAACTCAGGAAAGAGAACTGTCCGTTAGAGGAACAGGATAAGGTGCTGTCGAAAAGCATGGAGCATTCTCCAAGACCTTTCTTCTTCGGTCCTGCAGTTGTCTGCTGTAGAATCTTAACCTTGAGATCTGTCTTAACCTTATTTACATATCCTTCATCAGATGTCTGCTTAACAGCAAAATCCTTGAAGGTATATGTTGTTATGCTTCCGTTTACGTCTTTGGTAGCAATTCCTGTTTTAGAAAGCTCAAATCTGTCACCATCAACATAGTATGTTCCGCTGGTATCAATTCCTGCCAATGTTAATGCGTTGGTAATATCATAAACATATCCACCACCGCCGTCAGATACAACCAAGGAATCTGCCTTGGTCGGGTTCTCGCAATAGGTACGAACCGCTGCCGTTACATTTACAAGTTCACCATCCGTTTCATAGAAGTTTTCCTTGGAATTCAGGTTCATAACCTTCATCTGGAAGTTCGAATAGGTGATGTAAAGCAATGCCGATCCAATGATTGTAAGAAAAGCAACCGCAATAAGAATGGAAATAAGTGCGATACCTTTGTTGTTATTCAAGTTCTTTGCCATCCGGCTTTCTCTCTTTTTCATTATTTCCCTCCTTATCTCTTATTCGGTACTCTTGTTTCTACTACTTCAATCTTATCAAACAATCCAACATTGGAACTTCCAAATTGAGCTGTTGATGAATCCGCATCATATACTGCAATTTCAACCGGAATCGAAATGTATTTACGAGTCGGGGTTGTTCCGGAATATAAACCACTTTCTTGGAACTTAATCGTCATATTAAAATGATATCCGTTATAGGTTATCTTATCAATGTAGAGTATAACATCTGTTCCGGAAGGAGCAGCGCCGCCTCCTGTTCTCTGATAAAAATGTCCGGTCGGCACATTTGCTGTCGCACCGTTCGCCACAGCATATAACGGCTTCTGGGTAGGTCCGATAATTGATGACTGATAATAGGTTGCAAGACCGGTAATTGTCTGTGGTGTTTGTTCAACCGTCTTGGAATCTTCATAAGTCTGAGCAGAAATACCTTCCATCACTGCCTGTGCAAGATCGGCCGCCGCAAGATACTTCTTGGAGCGCTGATTCATCGCATAAGAAGAATAAAACATCTGGAGTACGGGTGCAGCAATAATCGCAAGGAGCACAACCGCACAAAGAACTTCCACAAGGGAAAATCCTTCGTTTCCGCTTCTCTTTTTCTTTTTCAAATTGTTCATGAAAACCTCCCGTTTCTTGAAAAGAAAACATACACTTTCGTTTGACCATTCATAAAAAGAAAACTAATGTTAATTTCCTCTTATCAATATTCAAACACTTTTTTTCGTTTTCGAAAAGTAGTTTGACACCATCAACAAATATACTGTCATAAAAACAGGTCATTCCTGCGATACAATATCTTGTACCGCAGGAAACCTGATTCACAATCTTATTCTTCAGCCGGAGCTTCTTCCTCTTCTTCCGGAATTCCAGAAGGACGACCGAATACATTATCGGTACCGTAAGGAATGCTTTCTTCGGATGCAGGAGCAAGGCTTCTGCCTTCACCTGTTACAGCATATCTGTTCAGAACGATGGTTCCTTTGATTAATCCGGTTTCATCATCCTGATCTGCAGATACAGCGTATACTACCATTCTTTCATTCTTGTTAAGATCAAGAATCTTAGCCAGGAAGCCCTTGAAAGCTTCATATTCTGCAGCGTACTGGATTGTGGTAATGGATGCCACTGCGGAAAGGCCTTCAATCACTTCACCCGTTGCAGGATCAACTCTGTCTTCAGAAATCTGGGTAGGCTCTGCCATTGCAAAGTCAATGGTGTTCATAGCGATGGGAACGCTGTCTTCAATATCTGCTAAGAAGAAGACATTGTTCTCATCCCAGAATCCCTCAGCGAAGTTAGCTACGATTTTTCCTCTTTCGCTGTCAAGAAGGGCAATACTGTTATTATAGAATTCTCTGTTAGCATCAAGCTTTGCTAAGAAAGCTTCTCTCTCTTTCTTAGTCTCAATTGTCTGTTTTCTCTGAGCAATTTTATCATTATAGGGACGAATAATAAAGAATATCGGGCAGACAATAATCGCTACAAGAAGCAAACCTACAAGGAGTTTTAAATCTCTATCGCTTAATTTCATTATTCAAGCCCTCCTTCCTCTGTAGTATCTACAACCACCTGTTCAGCGGCGCCGGAAATATCCACATTGGTGGAGCCTGCAAGTGCAGCAGCAACCTCATCGCTGACAGCAGTACCCTGTGCGTTCTTAAGCTGAACAGCAATAGGGAATTCTACACTTCTGATAACTTCCACATCTTCAATTACTTTTCCGTTCTCGTCAACAACATCGAGAATACCAAGTGCATATGCAGCAAGACCATCCTTGATGGTAGTGAGGCCAACACCGCTGACATAATCAAGTTTCTTTAACTTGATAATGATATCTGCAACTTCTCTCTTGGTTGTACCGGTAACTTCGAAGGAGCAACTTCCGTTAACGGATGCAAACTTATCAATGTGAGCATCAGAAGGAAGAATCTGCTCTAAATCGGTAATGAACTGAAGTACCATTTCGTTATCGGAAACAGTTCCGTCTGCAAAGTTCTTTACGATTGTATAGGAAGCAACGGAATCTTCATAATTCTGTGCAATTCCTTCAATATCTTCCATTCGACGAATATTAGCATCAATGGTATCTTCCTGGATCTTTAAGGTGTGATGATAATCCCACAGCTTTAAGAAGCAGATTGTTGCCATTACGCAGAATGCAATACCTACTGCAATAAAGAGCAATGTGTTTACAAGGTGAGAATTCTGCTCTTTGCTCTTAGTCTGAGTAAGCTTTAATCCAATCGGATTCAAAACCGCACCGAAGTTTGCCAGGTAATGAAGAGCGGTTTCGGATGTAAGATAAGCCTTACCGCTTACACGAACACCGTTCAACTGATCAAAGTGGCTAACTTCTGCACCTAATTCGTTCTGTAATACCTCATCAATTCCTTCGATTGCGGAACCTTCACCGAATACCTTAATACCGTCGATGATTCTCTCCGGGTTACGGGATCTGTGATATTCCACGATACGTCCGATGGAACTTACCAGGTAACGAACTGCTTCTGCATATTCATCCTCGGTAACCTGCTCTTCCATCATCTTACGGTTGGAAAGGAGAACCTTAGCTTCCTTTTCGCTTAACTTCTTGATTTCCATCATGGAGTTAATAACCGCATTTTTACCATAGGGAACGGAACGCTGTAAGATAACGTCTTTACCGGACATTACGTTTACGAATGTGGATTCCTTCTCAATCTGAAGAACCAGTTCCGTGCTTCCTTCTTTCATCTGTAAGGAAAGTAACTGGAGAACGGAGTTTCCAACATAGTCGATGTTCTCAACCTGAAGTCTTAACTCTTCAGCCAGTTCATAGTAGCTTTCTACCATATCTCTGGGAGCTGCTACTGCTGTCAGACGAGTCTTCTTTCCTTCGTCATCCTGGAAGTTCTCCATTACGGTGTGGGCAAAAATGAAGTCATTCGTTGTACTCATCGGGAAATACTCTGCAGCATTTGCCTGAAGAATCTGAGAAATCTTCTTGTCGCCCTTTACAAAAGGAATCACAATTTCCTTACTTGCAATCTTCTTCGATGCGATCGTGAAGATTACACTTTTTGCAGTAAATCCACGTCCGAAAACGCAGCCTCTTACCGCTTCTGCGATGGAAGGAACATCCGTTACATAGCCATCATCAATTGCCCCCGAAGGTGTTGAAACTTCTGTTGCGTTATTGACAATAATGCTGGTGTTGGACTTTCTAACGAGCTCGCAGATTCGCGTTACGTCATTGCCGATATAAATGGACAATAGTTTTTGTTCCATTATTTCGTCCCCTTTCATTAAAGTCTTTAATATTTTTTCTTAAACCGGCCATGCCGGGTTAATTCTTAGTAAGGTCTTGCAAAGAATCCCAGGTACCAATTGATAATCGGTTCTCCAAAAAGGATTGTCAGGTAAATACCCGCTGCAAGATACGGTCCGAATGCAAGCACATGTTCTTTCTTCTTATCTATAGACATTCGGATAATGTGGATTACGGATCCGAGAACACAGCCGATGATCATTGCAAGAATGATATGTTTCCAGCCGAGCAATAATCCCGCGGCAGCCATCAGCTTTACATCTCCTCCACCCATTCCTCTTCCTTTGGTAATCACTACTATGAGTAAGAACAATCCGCTTACCACAAAAGCACCGATTACGTATTCATACCAGGGACCGCTCTTCGAAGCTAACCCGGTAAGAACAAAGATCACTCTTGCCAGTCCAAGAATACCAATTGCAATGTTTAAGCCAATCGGTATCTCTTTTGTTCTCTCATCGATTACGGCAAGAACGATTAAAATGGAGGAACAGATACAAAAAAGAATTGTTTCCCATCTCAAACCCCAGATATAGACAATTGCCATCCAAAGCAATGCATTCAGGGCTTCTACTATTGGATACTGAGCAGAAATCTTTGCTTTACAGGATCTGCATTTTCCGCCCTGAATAATCCAGCTCAATAACGGGATTAATTCATACCAGGAAAGCACATGACCGCAATGCATACAATGCGAACGCTCAACGGCAATATCCTCTTTTAAAGGAATGCGAAAAATCAGTACATTCAGGAAACTTCCGACAATGATTCCAACCAGGAAAAGCATTACAAAAATAATCACTATCGCATTTGTTTCCAAGAACAGAAAATCGCCCATTTCACCCTTTCGAACGCATACTACGCCCACTTATCCAATTACGGAAATTATAGCAAATATCAAGTTTCTGGGCAAGAAAAAATTCCTTTTTCGAAAAATAGCGCCAAACTTTGTTAAAAATACACATTTTGGCTTTATTTGTTTTGTATATATTGAATAATTTGCGTTTCCATCACCGGTGTAGGGTCCTCTCCGGCCAGATACGGAATCGTCCATTCAACAACCCGGTCAATGGTTTCTTCCATATTTAATGTACTGACCCATCCGAATGTTTCATGAATCTTTTCGCTGTTCAGTTTCAGGAAGTTTGCCTCATGAGGTCCTCCGTCCGGTTCATCTTTCCGTTTCGCTTCACCGGCTTTATATATGTTCCACTTTCTGCAGAACAGATCCACCAAATCTCCGGTAGCAATACAGCCTGCATCTCCCGGTCCTATGTTATAGTTTCCGGCCTTGGTCAGATCGAGCATCTGCTCCATCGCAACCATGAGGTATGCGGTAACCGGTTCCAGTACATGCTGATACGGTCTTGTGGAGTATGGGTTTCTTACAATGATTTCCTTTCCGGCTTCTATTGCTCTGACACAGTCCGGAATAATACGATTATCTGCAAAATCTCCACCCCCGAGTACATTTCCGGCACGGCAGGTGGAAATTGCAACACATCTTCCATTTTCCATTCTTCCGCTCTCTCCACCGAAAAACGAATTCTTATAGGAAGAAGTTACAAGTTCGGAACAAGATTTGGAATTAGAATAGGGATCATATCCATTTAGAATATCATCCTCCTTATATCCTCTTTCCCACTCAAAGTTACGGTATACCTTATCCGTTGTTACATTCAGGAAAGATTTGACCGATTCGGTTAGTCTGACACATTCCAAAACATTTACCGTCCCCATAACATTTACATCGTAGGTATAAACAGGATTCCGGTAGGACTCTCTTACCAGAGGCTGGGCTGCCATATGAATCACGATTTCCGGTTTAAAATCATCAAACAGTTTCCGTAAGGATTCCAAATCCCGGATGTCTCCTTCCACATGATGAATGAGTTCTTTGAGATTGCAGATTTCAAACAGACTCGGATCGGTTGGCGGTTGCAGTGCAAATCCGGCAACATCCGCACCAAGTTCCAACAGCATTTTGCACATCCATGCACCTTTGAATCCGGTATGCCCCGTAACCAGAACTTTCTTTCCTTTATAAAATTGTCTCAGTTTTTCACCAAGCATACATCAATCTCCCGTTTTAATGTTTTATCTAAACTCTTATTTCATTTACAACTCTTATCTCATTGTGCTTCTGACATAAACAATTGTTCTTTCGATTCCTTCTTCGAAACCGACTTGAGGAACAAAGCCTGTATCCTTGGTCAGTTCCGAAATATCCGCTTCCAAATGCATGACCTGCTTTTCAGCATAAGGGATATCTCCAAGGCCAACCCTCTTTTCGAATTTGACCCCATTAGTCATAACCTGTATATATTCTCTTAATTCTCTTACCTTTCCGGATCCGATTACATAGATCTTTCCATCCATACCTTTCTGCGAAAGAAGGCGGAAAGCCCTTCCTGCATCTTCGGAATAGAGATAGTCCCACTTCTGTTCTCCCTTTGTAAAGGAAACATCTTCTCCGGCAATCATTTTTCGCAAGGCGGAAATAATCATGGATTTCTCCCCGTCATATGGGCCATACACACTTAGCACTCTGGTCCAGATATGTTTCATTCCGATTCCCCGGCACAGTTCTCGTGTCCGGTTTCCTGCCTTAAGTTTCGCTTTTCCGTATTCATTTTCCGGATTCACCGGCGTGTCAGCTGCAAGTTTTCCTTCCACTCTTCCGTATTCCGCCTGGGATCCGGCTCCGATATAGGTGTTGCACCCTAACGCTTTTGCCAGTCTTACGGAATCAAGTGCAGATTTCACATTTTTCTCCTGAAGTCCTACGTCATTTCTGTCAGCCCCGGTAGTTCCTTCCCATGCAAAATGAAAGAATACGTCGTATTTTTCTTCTGCAATACTTTCTGCTGCGATTCCGTAATCTCCTAAATCCAAAGAAAGCAACTTTAGATTCTCTGATTTAGGCAAAGTATCCACGCGGCGAGATCCTTTATGGCAGATTGCCAGCACCTCATCGCCGTTTGCAAGACATTCTTCAATTAATGCATGCCCAATTGCACCCGTGGGCCCGGTTATCACAACTTTCATCTCTATCTTCCCAATGCAGAGGCTAGTTCCTCTCGTTCAAGTAACGGCGCCATATCTTCAATCGGTCTGGAAGCCATTTGACCGTCTTCTCTCATATAGTTTACCTGCTTCGGAAGAATTTTCTGTGTAATGTCACCTTTTACGGTACAAAGAACCGGGCCATCATACTCCAAGACTTTAGCAACCTGTTCTTCAAGTTTTTCCTCTTCCTCAATATGCTCCCCATGAATACCGAACGCTTCCGCAATTTTCTTCATGTCCGGAAGTGTCAGTCCGCTTTCTTTCGTACACCCCGTTAAGTGTTCCTTAAAATTGCCGAACTGTGACTGATAAATCATGCTGTATCCATTATTGTCCACAACAAAAATCTTAATCGGAAGGTTTAATCGTTTAATCACTTCCAATTCCTGCATATTCATAGCAATACTTCCATCGCCTGTCACACAGACCGTACGTTTTCCGCCGGAGGCAACACAACTTCCGATTGAAGCCGGAACATCATATCCCATGGCTGCAAGTCCTTTTGTAAGAAAAGCTCTCTGCCCCCACTTGATAGCAAACGTTTTCATGGAAATATCGACACTTGTTCCGGAAGATGTAAACTGGAAGATGTCATTTTCCGTCATTTGATTCGAAATTTCTTTTACCAGATGGTAAGTGGAAACAAAACCTTCTCTGGGTGATTGTTCCGGAATAAACGTAGGATATTTCTTTAGGAGTTCATTACAATGGGTTAACCATTCTCCCCTGTCCTTTTTTTCAATCTCTTCTTTTCTTTGAAGGAGTTTTTCGATAAAATCTTTCGCATCACATACCACCTTCAACCATGGATGGACGCTTTTTTTCTCCATTTCGTGAACATCAATATCCACCATGATATGTTTTGCATTGGCAAGAAAGCTGTCAAAATTATAACCCGTACTTAAGAGATTAAGTCTTGTGCCTATCGTCAGAACCAGATCCGCACCCTGCTCTATCAGATTGGCAGCACGTTGTCCTACCGCACCGGGTCTGCCATAATAAAGAGGGTGATCTTCTTCAATTAAATCCACTCCGTTCCAGGATGTCAAAACCGGAATCTGCAGGGTATTATATAATTCTCTTGCCTCATTTACCGCATGTCCAAGACGAATTCCGTGTCCAAGAACCATAACAGGTTTTTTTGCTTCGTTTAGGGCCTTAATCACTTCCGTCACAGTTTCATCGCTCAACGGATAAGTCTCAAGTTCGGAAGTATCAAACGATCTCAGGCTTTCAACATCGACATCGGACGCCTGAATATCCAAAGGTACATCAATCCAAACAGGACCGGGACGTCCGTTTACTGCAACTGCCGCGGCCTTTTCCATCTCAAAACGAATATCTTCAGGCTTCCGGATCTGAACAGCATACTTGCTGTATGAACCTACCATGGAAATAATATCAACTTCCTGAATACCGAACTGACGAATTCCCTGATTTCCTACAAGGTCCGCTCTTTTTGCCTGCCCGGAAAGATAGATTACCGGAATGGAATCAATATAAGCACCAACCAGTCCCGTAAGTGCATTTGTAGCTCCGGGTCCGCTGGTCACAAGGCAAGCACCGTATCCTTCATGTATTCTGGCATAGCTCTCCGCTGCAATGGACGCTCCCTGCTCATGAATCATAAATACGCCTGTCAATTTCTTACTTTGACCCAGCGAGTTATTCATATGCATTGCGCCTCCACCTGTAACGCAGAATACTTTTCCCACGCCCAGCGAAGCGATAAACTCCATGATATAATCTGAAATCTTCATCTTTTTTGTCTCTTTCGTTCGCTATTTATTGCTCGTATAAACTTTCCGTAAGGAAATGAATATTCATATTCGGAGAAGCTGCCTTTACATCCGCAAACATCTCTTTAATCTCTTCATTCAATTCTTCCCATTTCTTTCCGGGATTAATTGTAGGTAAAGATGCATCCGCGTAGCTTTCGTTATATGTCTGTTTGAAACCATCAAAACCTGCCAGATAGACTTCTTTTGCTTCAAGTTTGCGAAGTAATCGAAGGGCACAGATTACGGCATTATCAAAATGATCCCAGCCTCGTTTGATTGCACGTTCAAAACCGATAACATACTCGCCTTCTCCGCCTTCCTTCTTTACACTGGAAAGAAGAATTCTGGAAACCTTGTCAAAAAGTTCCTTCTTCGTTTCTTTGGCATATTCGTATCTTGCATTATTCGTCAGGAAAAGTGTATCATATACACCCTCATATTCTTTCAGCAATGCATTAACAGCAATCACGGAAACCGCGCCGTCTTTCTTTAAGGAATCAATTGCAGAAACTATACTCTCTCTCTCGGTAATCGAAGACTTGCCGGGTGCAATGAGAACAATGCGCTGATCCTTTATCTTTTCTTTCAGGGAAAGGAAAGCCTGTTCATCGTCCACCTTACGGCTCTGGTTCTCAATATACTTTTCTTCCAGAAGATCGTAATCATACTTCCTTCTGTCGTCTTCGGAAAGAGACGCGATAATGTTGCGCATATCCTTGGCTGAAGTACGATGGTTCTTGGTTAAGTAAGCAATGTTGTTGACATGGCAACAATACATTCCTGCAATACAGTACTCCGTTGAATAGCCCCAGGAGTAATTCTCTTCGAACGGTTTCATGTAGATGTCAATTGCATCCATGACAGCATTCATATCATAATGCGTACCGCACTTGGTGTTTAGGTAATTGGCAATCAGTTCCGTCGTAGCATTTCCCGCTCCGCGGCCCATACCGCATAAAGAAGAATCCACTACTGCAGTTCGGTTCGTCTGCTGAAGCAGTTTTACAAAATGAATTGCATTGGAAAACGCAAGCTGCTGGTTATTATGAGAATGAAAACCGATTGCAATATCCGGATTCAGTTCCCTGTCAAGAACCGCAACGATACGATTCAAATCTTCTTCATACATCGCGCCGAAAGTATCCACTACCGAGAGACTTCTTGCTCCGGAGGCATTTACTTCTTCCGCTAATTCTTTCAGTTCCTCGTCGGAATATGCCAGAGTATTAGCCGCTTGAAAATAAAGAGTATAACCTTTCTCCTTAACCTTTTTCCCTACTGCGATTCCTTCGCGGAATTTAGTCTGCGGAAAAACCACACGAATCGCATCTATGGATTTTCCGTCACATTCCGGAAGATTCTCCAGGTTATACCGGTCCCAGTCAATCATTACCACATATTCATGCTCCGGCTTTCGCTCAAGCATATAAGGAATCACATCTTCCGGCAGATGATAGAAAGAACTTCCTTCTTCATGAGACTTGTCTTTCAGCCAACCACACTCAATAATATCCGCTCCCGCATCCTGAAGCTTCTTGATGATTCCCTTGATTGCCGCTTCGCCGAACTTCGAATCCACGATATACGCTCCGTCGCGAAGTGTACAATCCAACAGTTTAATCTTCCCCATTTATCTGCTCTCCTAAACTAAAACAGCTTCTTTTATTACCTTTGCCATGTAGTCAATCATTTCATCCGTCATTCCGGGATATACTCCCACCCAGAAAGAATTGTTCATAATAAGGTCTGTATTGGTCAGTTCTCCGACAACACGATATCCCTTTCCCTCTGCTCTCATTTGATCAAAGCAGGGATGTTTGGTTAAGTTGCCGGCAAAAAGCATTCTCGTCTGCACACCTTTTTCTTCGATGTAAGAAACCACTTTCTTTCTGTCGATTCCTTCCCTGCAGGTAACCAGAAATCCGAACCAGGAAGGATTTGAGTTTTCACACGCAACAGGAAGAATCAGTTTCTCCTGAATATCTTCCAATGCTTTATGAAGACGAGCAAAGTTCTCTCTTCTTCGTACTACAAATGTAGGAAATTTCTCAATCTGTGCACAGCCGATAGCTGCCTGCATATCTGTTGCCTTTAAGTTATATCCGAAATGAGAATAAACATACTTGTGGTCATATCCAAGCGGAAGTTCTCCGTACTGCCTGTCAAAACGATGGCCGCAGAGATTGTCTCTTCCCGAAGGACAGGAACAGTCTCTACCCCAGTCACGGAAAGATCGGATAATTTTATGAAGAAGCGGACTGTCAGTGTATACTGCTCCGCCTTCTCCCATCGTCATATGATGAGGAGGGTAAAAAGAAGATGTTCCGATATCTCCTACCGTTCCGGTAAGATACTCTTTTCCGTCGAGATTATAAACAGAACCCAACGCATCACAATTATCTTCCACAAGCCACAGATTGTGTTTCTGGCAGAACTCTTTTACCGCCTTTAAATCAAAGGGATTTCCCAAAGTATGTGCCGCCATAACCGCCTTGGTCTTCGGGCTTAACGCCTCTTCCAACTTGGTAATATCCAGATTATATTGAGGAATCGTAACATCAATGAACACAGGAACCGCACCATACTGAATCGCCGGTGTAACCGTCGTCGGAAATCCTGCCGCAACAGTGATTATTTCATCTCCCGGTTTAATCTGTCTCGGTCCGAGAAGTGGCGACGTCAATGCCATAAATGCAATCAAATTGGCACTGGATCCGGAATTTACCAAACTGCAGAAACGTACCTTCAGGTACTCTGCAAATTTCTTTTCAAACTGTTCGGTATATCTTCCGGAGGTGAGCCAGAATTCCAAAGAGGAATCTACAAGATTACACATTTCTTTTTCATCAAAAACTCTGGAAGCATAGTTAATCCTGTCACCGGGTTCGAAGGCTTTTTTCGGTTCCTTGTATGCGTGATAATACTCTTCTACCAGACCTAAAATTTCTTTTCTGGCTTCTTCTTCATTGTTCCACTTAGACATGTTTTTCTCCTTAGTCTTCCCAGCATTTCCAGGGTGCTTTTCCTGCATCCCACATATCTTCCAGGATGCCTTTCTCTCTTGCATTGTCCATACACTGCCAGAATCCGCGATGGGTATAAGACATCAACTCTCCCTGAGTTGCCAATTTCTCCAAAGGCTCTTTTTCAAAGATGGTGGTATCCCCTTCGATGTAATCAAAGATTGCCGGTTTAAGCACCATGTATCCGGCATTGATTAACGCACCATCGGTTAAACTTTTTTCACGGAAGGAACGGACGGAATTGTTTTCAGCAATATCAAGAACTCCCTTTTGCTGTTCCATTACAACCGCAGTTAATGTAGCAATTTTGCCATGCTGTTTATGAAACTCCACGAGTTTCCGGATATCGACATCACAGACACCATCACCGTAAGTCAGCATAAAATCCTCATCGCCGATGTATTCCTGAATACGCTTTACTCTCCCACCGGTCATAGTGGAATACCCGGTATCCGCAACAGTCACCTTCCAGGGTTCGATATTGGTATGATGAATTACCATCTCGTTTTTTCCTTCGGAATAATCGAAGGTCACATCGGAACAGCGAAGGAAATAATCGGCAAACCACTGCTTGATCATGTGCTGACGATATCCTGCACAAACTACGAATTCATTAAACCCGTAATGCGAATACTCTTTCATGATATGCCAAAGTATCGGTTTCCCGCCTATTTCAATCATTGGCTTCGGCTTAAACTGACTTTCCTCACCAATTCTGGTTCCATAACCACCTGCTAAAATTACAACTTTCATTGTGTATCCCCCTCATCTATTATTCTGAAGTTTCCTTTGCAAAGTATACAAAGAAAGTCTGTTGATCAAGATTCAGTGCTGTGAAGTTACCTTCCGGATTTTTACTAACCCAGTTATAAGGCCCATCTCCGCCAAGAGTGTATAAATAATCCGTCATCTGATCATCAATGCCCCTCATCCTAACCTGACGGAATCCTCGAATAAACTCAACCATCGGTGTTGCAGCACCGAGAATCATACAGATAACCAATAGTGCATAACCATAGCGTTTAAGCTTCTGAATATCCCACCCTTTTGCAGCTATCTTATCAGCAACTTTTTCTTCTCTATTCGCATTCTTTGGAGCTGCGTCTTTTGAAATGGTTTGTACGGCAGCTACTCCCTGGCCGTTAATCAGTACTTCATCCTTTTCTTCCAACAGGAACTTTACGCAGAAAACATACATCATAAAAATCGCCGGTATGGAAGCACGCATCGTGAAATCCGTACTGTAACCCATTCGGAAGAAAGGGAATATAAGCAATATAAGTACTGTGACACAAAACATAAGATTTTTCTTATATTTCCAGGCAATCAATATTGCGTAAACCCCAAACTCGACCAATATAAACTTCAAGTAAATCCATGCCGCACTAAATACAGGTACAGCTCCTCCGCTTCTGTCAACCGCGGTAGCAACACCAATCGCTTCTTCTCCTCCGATAATTACATTGGACAACAAGAATGAACCAACAAATGGGAAAACCAAAATCGTCGAAAGAATATTGGATAATGAAAACAGATTTTTTAAAAAAACCTTTCCCTGTTTGTTTCGAATATCCAAAACAAGTCTTTTTATTCCGAATACAATTGCATAGATAAAATATCCAATAAAAGGAAACGGCCCGGATATCAAACAGGACATTCCAATAAGGATATACTGCGAAACATTCTTCTCCTTCAACAACAAAGCCATGCAAATCCATGGGATCAAAGACTGATTAAAAACCCAGCACATACAGGTGGTAAATGATGAATACTGATAGATATCTGCCCACCATTCAAGATGATATCCATTCGCGCCAAGCGGTTCCAATGATCCTAAAATGTCCATTCCGGAGAAAAAGATAAACGCTATAATCACAAGAATCATTGCCCCGTTTTTCTTCGGTTTGAAATATGAAATCAAAAGGAGGAAAAGGATGCTCAAGCCGATTGTGACATAAATCAGCAAAGCAATATTGCCAACCAGAAAAGCCGCATCCTCTCCTGCTCCGAAAACTCTTGCAAGTTTTCCGGGAAGTGCAGCCGGAAGCCATTGTCCGATATAATAAACCAATGCCCCTTTAAACTTCGGATACATAACAGGCCAGTCTCTCAAAATCAAATCACGAAAGATGGCATTTCTCCAGGGATAGTCTTTGCTCTGTGCCCAAAGTCTTCCGATTCCGCAGAAGAATGCATAAAGAAATGAAATCCCTACAATTACTGCCGGATAGAACTTCGGCATTCGGATTGCATCTTTCTTCTCTTTCCCTTTCGGGCTTCGAAAAGCAAAAAACAAACCGACAAGCAATGCAAGACAGGCTGGAATCGCAAAGTATACTTTCAGCCATCCCAATAAAAAGCAAAACAAAGGAAGCGTGATATAAACAAAAGCGGCTTTACGAATTGTTTGGTATGATATTTTTATTTCACTATTGAACATCAATACTACCCTGTTTCTTTCTTTAATAACTGATAATCATCGTCAAAAAGATATACGCCACCAGGCAACTAGCATAAATACCTACAGTCAATATACCAATCCGCTTTACCAAACACTTTCCTTCTGTTCTTTTAAACCTGAAGTTTCCCGTATATACATACAACGAGATTAGGATAAACACAGCAATTAACGCCGGCATAATATATCGTATATGCATATTATGAACAAAAGGATGCGCAAAGTTGAAATATAGATAGAAAACAACCTGCGATATGATAATCGACGCAAGCATTATTACCTGCTCTCTGTTGATTCGGTAATTAAAACTATTTCGTTTTCCGTTTATTATTAGCATTATCAGCATTACCAATGCCGATATAGCTCCGGAAATAGATAATATCATCATTACCCATCCCAAAATAATGGTAACAATACTGTAATTGACATCGGCTGAAGACTCAAAAATCATGGTCTTCAAAGAACTTACAATAATATTATGATCTACATTTTCACTGGAATTAAAAATCTCAATGTATAGATGGTTTAACTGATTTCTAAGATCAAATAGTCTTTCTGCCACGGTGTAATTTGGAATAAATTGAACCGATTCTCGGCTTGCTTCGTGGAAATATACAAACGGCATTCCAAACTTTATTGTATTTCTAGCATTCCACCATAACCCCAAGGGGAGCGAAATGACACCAAACAACAAATAATCTATGATTCTTTTACTCTTCTTCTCATTAATCAGTTTTGCGACAAATAAAACCAAGATTGGCACCGCAATTAATGTGCCGGAAATCTTTGTCATTACCGTAAGTCCGGTAAACACGGCCAAGAGTATAAAACTGCTTATCGAATCCGTCTCATACCACTCAATCAACAGATAAATTGACACGGTAAATAACAGCAACAATAACGCGTCATTATTTACACTTCCGGCAAGATAAGTAAACAATGGACATATAGCAAAGCACAAAGTCACTATGCACCTGCACAAATTATTCTTTGTCAGTCTTTGCGTAATAGCATCCAGCATAATACCGGTCCCTGTCACGCAAAAAAGCGAGAAAAGTTGGATATTCTCAGTCGCCTCTATCAAAGGAACCCTGAATATGGTAAACAGTTTTACCCAATAACCGCATAATATATAGTATAACGGAGGTTGATAAAACTCCCATAACGTTCTTGGGTCTGCTTCGGGTATTTTTCCATAAGCCCATATATGCCAAATGTAGCCCAGATGCCCTCCACCGGATGTAAATGCAATCGTGTCGTGTTGTCTGGATATATTGGTTATCGGATTATATAATGTATAGAGTGTCCTAAACAGAAAGCAGAAAATGCTTATCAACATGATGATTTCATTCCCGTTGATTGCCTTTTTCTTTCTGTGGTATTGCACCGCAATAACATTAAAAATTACGACAGCCAAAGATACTAGCACAATAATAAATTGCCAAATCAACGAATAATCAAATACTACTTGAATAACCTCATAAAAAAAGATATAAAGGGCAAAAAACAAACCTGTGTTAATTAATACCAACGTTAGAAATGCTGTTTTCTCTTTAAACTTTCTAACTGCGAAATAATATGCAATAATCAACACAATAATCAACACGGCTACTATTTCTGTATAAATCGGAATCGGCAAATGGTACTGATTCATCACAAAGCCCAATCCCAAACAGGCAATAAAAGCAAATAACAACCTGGTAATTACTGATTGCATAAGAGGACCGTCCTCTTTATTCTTTGTTATCCGACTCATCTTTCTTCTCTTCGTGATACTCTTTCTCGGTATTAACGTTCCAAACGTTTGTCTTATCTTTTACTCCGTTTAAAATATTACCAACTGCTTCAAACGAAGTTACCATGGAGTGATCCAAATTGTTGTAACGGTGCTGTCCGTTACGTCCCACACAATAAAGGTTATCAATCGTATTGATGTAATCTACCACTTTATCGATTTCATCATAGGTATCAAAGTAAGCAGGATATGCTTTCTTTACCTTCTCCATATGATAATCGAGAACCTCTTCCTTGGAATCGATGATGCCGATCTTTACCATCTCTTCAATACCAAGTTTGGCAAACTCTTCTTCAGTCTGGTTCCAGAATGCGTCGCCTTCCTGACAGAAGTATTCAAGACCGATCCAAACTGTATTCTCAAGATCCGCAACCAGATACGGTGACCAGTTGTTGTAAATCTGGAAACGTCCCATCTTTACATTGCGGTCCTGCACATAGACCCAGCAGTCCGGTACAATGTCGGACACCGTCGTAAGTTTGGTCTCGTTCTTTAAGTTCATCTTGGAAACCAAAACGCCGAGTGTCATATAATCGCGGTAAGGAAGTCCGGCCGCCACACGATGAACATCTTCCGGTACATCGTTCATTCCGACAACAAGATCTTTAAGCGGCATGGAAGATATCACATAATCGCCTTCCAGAAATACTTCCTGACCATCTTTGATATACTTGACGCCTGTCACTTTTTGTCCTACATCAGTAGTTTCATCAAAAGGTGCCTTAACGACATTCTTCACTTCCGCATTCATGATAATTGTTCCGCCAAGCTCTTCAATCTTCTTTGCGGTCACCTCCCAAAGTTCTCCGGGACCGAGTTTCGGATATTTGAATTCCTCAATCAAAGAAGTCTCAACTTTACGGTTTTTCTTTTTGAAAATCTTACCGAAAACATCCTTGATTACAGCGCCGATGGACACACCCTTAACACGCTGTGCTCCCCAGGAAGCATCAATCTCTCTCGGATGTCTTCCCCAGAGATTCTCGGTATAGTATTCAAAAAACATCGAATACAGTTTTCTGCCGAAACGATTCACATAGAAGTTTTCCAGGTTATCCTCCGGAAGCTTATGCATTGTAGAACCAAGATAGGAAAATCCCACCTTCATCGTATTGCCGAAGCCCATATTTTTAAAGGTTTGTCCTTTTAAGGAAATCGGATAATCATAAAATTTACCGTCAAAGAAAATTCGTGATACACGACGACGCTTTAACATAACCTCGTCTACGTTTTCGGGATTCGGTCCGCCTTCCTGTCCGCTCACTTCACGGCTCAGCATAATATCGTCTTTGGAGGGCGAACCCTGCAGAGGCAGCATACTCTCCCACCATTCATTTACGCGTTCGTCCTTACTGAAGAAACGATGGCCGCCCATATCCATACGGTTTCCCTTGTAGTTTACCGTCTTGGAAATTCCTCCAAAACAACCGGACTCTTCCAGTACAATAACTTCGGCACTCTTTTCTTTTGTTAAAAGCTCATACGCTGCGGTAAGACCGGCAGGTCCTGCTCCAATCACAATAACCTTCATTGATTGCTCCTAAGTCAATTATTCTGCACTTTCCGTTTCTTCCAACAATTCCATCAAAGTACTTCTGGAATATTGATCATTAATCGGCCATTTTTCCCTGGAATCCAGCAAGTCTTTTCTAAGATATACATAGCTTCTCTGATACTCCAGGAAATACTTATACGGACGGAAGATTCGGATTTCATAGATCGGGAAATACTCCTGCTTTGTCACATCCAGTCCCATAAGTCCGAGGATATTCGGGTCGCCGATGATGATTTCCGGATATCCCTGATTGCCAAGTGATTTACAATACTCTGTTGCTTCATCTCTTGTCGGACAGTTATGCTCGATATATCGTTTTGTATCATCTCCGTCATTGAAGTTTGAAATATAATTCTTTCCCTCACTGTTATAGGCAATGATATCGGCAAAATTTGTCAGTGTCGGGAACTGATAATAGTCTTCCGGTGCCATGGGATTCAGTACATAGAAGAATGAAAGCTCTTCTCCGTTCTCGTCATAATAAACAACTTCTTCCTCGTCCTCATCAACCAAATCAGCAGAAGAACCATAAGCATATTGAATTTTGCCGTCCTTAATCGGAAGATATGACCAGTCTGTTACGATTCTGTAATCCGTCAAATCATAATCTTCAAACACCTGGTTTAAGGATTTTGCATACCAAACTTCGTGAGTTAAATCATTGAAACAGCTTACTCCTGTCCATAAGAGAGACATTCCCATGCAAAGAATCAGTAAAAGCCACGCTCCCTTAGTGGTAAGATTCTTGTACTGCTCATTCAGGCGGAGCATTCCCTTCGGCAAAGATCTTTTTTCAATCTTGTCGTCATCGTAGCAAATCCACATCAGGAATACGAAGAACAACACCGTTATTCCAATATGGTGATTGCACATATATCCGATTGCGGCAAACCCTGCAAAGGCAGGATATGCAAGTAAATAGATTCTTCTCTTCCGATGCACATAAGTTACGAAATAAACTACAAGATGAATAAAGAAGGACATCAAATATGCACCGAAGGATAACGGAGTAAAGTTCACAAACTGATAGCTTAAATTCTGAAGCGATCCGAAGAATCCCACATCAGTGATCATTGCGTCAGCAGGCATCATAAAGAGCGTGTAGACAAGCGCACGAAGCGGATGCTCTCGATTATAAAAGTTCGTTGCAAAAGCATTCTCTTTCGGATAAATCAGATAAAGTATGAAAAGAGCTCCAATCAGTATGCAAACCAATGACCAGAATCTTTTATCTTTAAAAAGTTTTCCGAAAAATCCTTTTCCCCAAAGTTCTTTGAATATTTCAACTACCCAAACCAAGCAAAAGCATCCTGCAAAAAGCATTCCGTAGGAACTGCAACAGCACAGTAAGAACAGGGAAAGAATATAGAGAAAAGGCTTTTCATTTCTGCTCTTATAGAAACATGCCGCAAGCATGAATGCCGCAAACATCATGGAATAAGGTCTGCAGATAACCGTATACTGATAAAAGATAAAGAATGTAAACGGAATCAAAAGACGAACAATCTTTTTAAACGGAGCCTTAAAGATTACAAGGTAAGCACCGATAATGGAGAATGTAAAGCTGACAATACGCAATCCGACATCCATCGGCACTCCCGTCTTTGCAAAAATGGCTAATAATAATGCAAAAAGAGGCGGATGTCCTTCATAGTGTGTAGCCACAAAGAACAACTCGTGGAATGATGCATCTTTCGCAAGCATATAAGCCTGAATCTCATCGTACCAGAGTTCATGATATACAAACATTACAATTGAAAGCAGAATATAGATTGCAAACGTAATCGTTTCCGCTTCCTTGAATTTAGTTTTCTTAACTTCGTTCTCCGTTGTAACTGCTTCTGTTAGTTTCTTTTCTGCTTCCATGATAGTATTCCCTTTACGTTTTAAATCTTCTTCACCCACTCAATCATCTGCTCAACACCTTCTTTGGCAGATACTTCGGGTTTCCAACCGATTCTGGAATTTATCTTGCTAATGTCGGCCACAAATACTTTCTGATCACTTTGACGCGGAGCGATTTGAACATATTTCATTTTAATTCCCAGCATTTCATCAAGCATGGCAAACAGTTCCAACAAGGATAAAGAGTTTTCCATTGTTCCGCCGATATTGTATGCCTGGCCACAAACGTCATCCACGTTGGCAAGCGCAGTATAATACAGATTTATCATGTCTTTTGCCTGCAATAAGTCTCTTACCTGCTTTCCGTTTCCGGAAATGGTAAAAGGTTCTGTATTTGGATCTTGGTATTTTTCAATTGCTTTCTGAACAAACCAGCCTACCCAGCCCTGATCATAGGTTGCAAACTGTCTGCTTCCGTACATGGATGAATGGCGGAATACCGTCGCTTTAATTCCAAAGATTCTGGCATAATCAAGCATATACTGATCGGCAGCGCCTTTGGAACAGCCATAGGGAGAACGGAAATCCAGATTCACGCTTTCATCAAATCCGTTCGGGAATTCTTCGCAAACATATCTGCTATCCGTCTCTCGATAAGTGTATTGTTCCAAATCGCCATATACTTTATTTGTTGAAGAATAGAAAATCGCAGTGTGCGGACTGTACTTTCTGATGGAATCAAGCACATTGACCGTTCCCATGGTATTGATTTCAAAGTCACGGTAAGGATTCTCAATGGACTTCGTCATCGTCACCTGACCGGCAAGGTGGAAAATGGCATCAAACTGACCATTCTTAATCACATTCTCCACTTCGTTTTTGTTACGGGTGTCTCCGTGAATAAATTCAAAATCACCAAGCGTCTTAAGCCACTCTAAGTTGCTGAACGATCCCACTCTGGAGAGATTGTCAAATACCGTAACCTGATGACCGTTTTCAATCCCGTAAGAAGCAAGGTTACTTCCCAAAAAACCACATCCGCCGTTAATTAAAATCTTCATTTATCTGTCCTTTCTCATTGTTTCGATCATATATGCAATTCCCTCTTTCCATGGGGTGGGATTCCACTCTCCCAGTGTTTTCAGGAATTCGGTATCTGCCACACAATCCGGTTCGTCATCGCGCATAGGATACGCGCCTTTATGGATCTGTGCCAAAGTACCGGTCTTATCTTTGATGTAATCCAACAGCTCGGAAATCGTCGGTGCCTCTCCTGTTCCGACGGGAATTTCATAATACCCTATTAAATCGGCATCCAAAACAATAAACACAGCCTTTACGATATCTTCCACATAAATAATGTCTCTCTTCTGTGTTCCTATGGAAGTATCCACATCTCTTCCCTGAAGCAAGGAATCTATAACCGATGGAATGAAGCGGTCTTTCGGTTCATCCGGCCCATAGAACATTTCCAATTTCAGATTATAAAAACTGATGTTATGTTTTTGATAATAAAACCTTCCAAACTCGCTGAACATTTTCTTGGAAAAGCTGTACATGTTGAATTCGTCGGGAAGACCGGTTCCAATGGTCAGAAAACGTCCGACTCCATACTCGGCCATCTTGTTTAAGACCTTTAACGGGAATTCAATATTGGCTTCTATTACATCTCCGTAAAGCATACTCTGACGACCGTAATTGCATGCAACATTGACAACACAGTCAATTTTTATAGCTTCAAGTTCTTGATTGATAGCTCCAATGGTCGAAGATATCCACTTTATACTGTTGCCACAGTCAGACAGTCTGCTCAAATCCGAATTTTCACGTTTTGTACAGATAACCGTTTCTCCCCTATCCAGAAGTTTTCTGACTATCTTGCTCCCCAAATATCCGTTTCCGCCTAAAACCAAATATACCATGCACATCTCCAGTAGTTTATAAACTCTTCAGCCATTTTTTCTTCTTGATTTCCCACTTGAATACATCTTTTATGGAATAATCCGCTTCCGACTCATCATAAAACAATAACAGATAATCTCTAACCTTCTTCTTTTGAAAAATGTTATTCTTTTTGAAAGGGTTTTTGTAAAACACTTTTGAAATCATTTCGCTTTTTAAAGACGCCATGTCTTCGGCAAAGCGATTATGTTCATGAATGTATTGAATCTTTGCTGTCCAGTATCCGTAATCTATTTTCTCATCAAAGCAGGAAATAGATCCTTTATGAACTCTAAAATAGTTCATGGGCTCATTAAGATAGTAGTATTGTCCTCCATCCTCCAATGAGTTAAAGAATACAAATAAATCTATTCCGGCCCCGGTTTTTCTATGGTCATAGTTCATTTTATTTGGTATTCTTTTATCAATTTTCAATTTGTCGGAACGAAAAATCGCACATCCGGGCGAAACAGGCATTTTATAACTTTCACAATTCGAAGAATGAATAAAGAACTCTCCCTCCCTGATTCCCGGTTCCCCATCCCTATAAATTCTGTTTCCCTGCTCTAAAAAATCCGGATCCGAGACCGATTCTGTTGTTTCAAAAAACAGGATACAACTGTATACAAAAGAAAGATTTCGGTTGTTTTCCATAAGTTCCACACCCCGAGAAACAAATCGGGGACTCATCAAATCATCCGACCAAAGAATCTTAATATACTCTCCCGAACTTCTTTTTATACACTCTTCCCAATTTCCAACAGGTCCGAGATTGGCCTCGTTTTGAAAGAGTTTTACCCTTTGTTCATTTTCAAATGCCTTCTGCAGATACTCAAATGTACCATCAGTACTTTTATTATCCCCAACTATAACTTCAATATTCGGATAATCCTGATTTAAAGCAGAAAAAATGGCATCCTTGCACATCTCTTTTCTGTTATAGACAGGAATTATAACACTTACTAACGGCATATTATCTTGTTGCCTAAAATCATTCATTCATAGCTCCCAAATTTGCTTTTTTTAGTTTATTAATCTCTCTGATAACCAAAACAGGTTGTATCAAGGCTGCTATGGACATGGAAATAACCGTTCCCAGTAAAACACCGGCACTTTCCATTTTCATGATAACCGCAAAAAATAAGGATAATGGTATATTTACAACCGCCTGTATCACCGCAATAATCAATGATGGAGTCATAACTTCCAATCCATTTAGAACATATGCATTCAAACTGCACCACATATTAAAGACGCAATACAGCATTCCGCAGATTAATAGTATCTGTGGGTATTCGAGGTGCATTCCCAACCACCAGTCAGCCAAAGGGCGAAAGACAAACAACAATGCAATCGCTCCCAGTGCAAAAGGGATCATCAATAGCACCAGATTTCGAATAGAGCGGAGCATCTTGATTGTATCCTTATTTGCCTTATCCTTTGTGACCGAAGACCATATTGGTGTAATGAATGCTATATATATACCTGATATTGCCATAAATAGCTTGTTCACATTAGAATACGGTGTAACATTTACCGCACCATACAGATATGAAATAATCAAACTATCGGTAGCAAATAAAACAAGTGCACATATTTGAATAACAAAAAACTTAAATCCCAGTCGGATAATATCTTTTCCGACACCAAAATCGACTTCCTTAATACTCGGGGCCAATTCCTTATGTCTTGAATAAAGGAGGATACTGGCTACCACATTAACTGCAATAAATGCGAATCCATAAACAAATACCAATAAGGTAAGATTCGATACCGTAAATCTCTTAATGATAAAAACGCCAATCAGATTGATACCTAATGCAATAACCTGTAACAAACTGACAATTGATGCTTTCTGAAATGCATATAATACGTTGATGCATAAATTAAATACAAAGTTGAAAGCAACCAAAAGAACACTCTCTATAACAATTAATTTTAAGCTTTCATCAGATTCCAAAACTCCGAATATTTTATACCAGTCCAAGAATTGAGCTACCAATACAAAGATTATACTCAATCCGGTCATAATAATCGTCGAAAAAACATAGGAGGAAGAAACCATCTTCTTGGCATTATATTCAGCATTGCCGTTTAATGTTTCTGTCAGACGATTTCTAAGGCCATTACCGATTCCAATATCAAAATATCCAACCCAAGAAATCAATGTTAAAATGGTTGTCCATATTCCGTATTTTTCAACACCCAAATAGTTTAAAACAACAGGAATATAGATATAATTCAGGAGCATTGAAACCGGTCTGCAAATACCGCTGATTATTACATTTAATGTCAAGTGGTCTGATTTATTGTTTTTCATGACTCCTCGTCTTTATCCTGTCTGAATAACCTCAAAGCTATATCTATTATTGATACTTTAGTAATGCAAATTGATAACCAATAATCTAAGCATTTCTACACTTTGTATATTCCACCCGTTTTAAAAAAATGTCCTAATTGCCGAATTGCATATATAATTGGTTCACTTTCTTTTAGCATGCTCATTCGATCGACCAGAGAATGTTTTATACTCTCATCACTTGAACTGAATCCCATTCCGTCATAATAACAGATAACCTTATCAATATATTTCAATAAATAGCCTTTCCTTCTAACTTTCAGCATAAAATCTTGATCTGCAACAGCCTTGTAGTTAAGATTGAAAGGATACTTACGAAGAATGTTCTTTCTGGCAAAGACACTTTGATGTGCTACACCTCGATCCAACAGGATATTTAAAAAACTTAATCTATCACCTATAAGTTGTCCCCTTTTTTTCCCCGATGTGACAACACATCTTCCATATAGCACATCTACTCCGGAATTGAGTAATTCTTCGATCTCACATAAAATATGATTATTGAAGAACCGATCACCTGCTCCTAAAAAGACTATATAATCACCTTTCGCATGTAAAACACCTTTATTCATTGCATCATAAATGCCTTTATCAGGTTCGGATAAATATCTAACGTGATTATTCTTTGCAGATAATCTTTGTAAAAACATTTGGGTTCCATCCGTAGAATTACCATCAACAATAAGTAATTCATAGTTATCAAACTCCTGCTTAATTATTGATTTGCATGTGATTTTCAGATTATATAAATCATTATAAACAACTACAATAATTGAAAACTTCATTAACCTGCTTACTCCGTCATTGTTTCTATAGTCTGGGAATCTGTATTTCGCCTTCCGCTTCCAAAGCCCTGCGAATGGCTTTCAAATAGCCATATCCGTACCTTTCATCGGGTTCCAAATATCCGCCTTCCGTCCACTCATTCCATGCAAATACAAAAATCATGTCCTTTTTGTACTCCTGTTTGGTCTTTCTAATCAGAAGCCTTAAGTAATGATAAAACTTCTTTGGATTGCCTCCATGAACCACATACCCGTTCTTTCCATATCTGGGAGTATTGTCCCAACCGACAAATGCCCCGGGAACAACCTTGGAATCAATTGGTTTATGTTGGATTGCTTCCTGCCAGAGTTTATCAAAACTCTTAATCTGCAGTTTCTTTATCTTCGGTGTTGCAATATGCAAACGATCGTTGAGAAAACGCATCAGGTTTTCTTCCATGCGATTAATTGTGTTTCGAAGTTTAGATGCGCATTTATACTCAGAATACGAAGGCTGATATTCAATTCGATAGTCAAATCTTGAATTATCGGCGCCATTCACCAAATAGTAAACCTGCTGAGAAATAATACATAACCCATTGTATCCAACCTCTATCGCTCTTTTCTGAAAATAATCCAACATTTCATTTAGACAGGAAATGATTTCCGGTCTGTAGATTACAAATAATGGTTTATTGTCTTTTTTTATGTATCTCTCATCGCGGAAAAATGTCAAAAGATATTGGAAATGCTTCTCCCAGCTCTCCTTTGTTCCGTAAGTTTGTTGCATCAGCACACGCGGCTTTCCCTTGGATGTTGCCCAGGCATTTGTCCAACTTTCATTTGCCCAACAAAAGAAATAGGGAAAATCTATTTCTTTATGCTTCAGTAATTGCTCCATCGGTTTATGCAACAGTTTCCTGCCTTCAAACCAATAATGATATACACAAAAGCCGGATACTCCGTATTTTCGGGCCAGTTGTCCCTGCCATTTCATTACCTCGACATCACTTAAATCATAATAATTACGATTTAAAGGAACTTTCGGTTGTTCATGTCCGGAAAAGAGAGGTTGGGCTTTTTTGATGTTGCACCATTCCGTAAATCCTTCTCCCCACCACTTATCATTCTCTTTTGTCTGATGATATTGAGGTAAATAATAAGCATATATATCCATTTAATTCGCCTCCAATTGTATCCTTACAGTTCGTTGTGCCTTACTTTTTTTGCATCAATAAGGAGCAATCTTATTGTGCCAAACACAAGGTATATTCCCAAAACAATCGGAAAACATATTCCGAGTTTCTTAAGGAATGCCCCCTTCCATCCGGAGTCTCCGAGATCAGAAAGCAGTTTGCCCGGTTTTCTCCAGTAAGGACATTTCTCATCGAAGGAAACAATCTTCGTATCCTTGAAATCCTCGTAATGGAGATTTCCGATCAAATCGATATGCTTGCGTTTCGGGTTATAGAAAAGTTTCTCAAAAGGTCTTCTGACCACATCTTTGGAAACCCTTCGGTTTTGTTTTCTTTCCGCCCAATCGGTAATAAACTTCTTCGCACCGCTCTTTAAAAGATTCGTGTAATCTCTGTCCTCTTCCCGGTCAAACACAGGATTTCCGTTTTCGTAACGGATAACCTGCTTTTCATTGCTTCCGATTAGGGTTTCCATGAACGGAGGATAAAGCTGGCATTTATACTGTTCCGCTGCTGTCGAATAAAGGCAGACGTAACTTCTCTTCGATCTTTCCTTCATGCGGTAAGCAAGCTTGCTTCCGAGATACATCCCGCCGATATCCGAAGAAGGATCAATCCTCTTTGCATACTTTTCGATTTCCACCTGCGCATTTCCAACCCAGCCGGTATCCACGATGGAAACATTTCCGTAGCATCCTTCTTTCTTCAGATACTCGCAGAATTCTTTTGGATTCTCCTTGGCAAACAACAAGGACTTTCTGGAAACACAAAGATATCTCGCATCGTCATCCGGATAAAGCATGCGATAGACTTCATAAGTAAAGCGCATATCCCTTGCCAGGAAATACAGACGTTCAAATCCAACCTCTTTGTATTTCTCATGTACCCACTGACAAAAAGCGAGAATAATCGGTCCGATGATTTCGTAACCGATCTTTCCGACCGGCTCCTTTTCTTCATACAGGCCATGATTAATGAAGGCTGCCAGTTCATAGTTCTTCTTTGAATAGTCGGTATAAGAAAGTTGATTGGTGTGTTTATTGTATAAAAGACATTTGATTCCAGCTTTGTGTGCACCTTCATAGTCAGACGTTTTACTGTCGCCGATATGAAGAACGTCGGAAGCCTTTAAAGAATTCTTTTCCAGGAAAAGACGGAACAGTTTGCCGGAGGTTTTATCGCATCCCTGCTCGCAGGAAACCATCACGGGAAGGTCATATCCCGCTCTTTTCAGAAGTCCCGAAATCACTTTCCGATCCAGATACATATCCGAAATGGCATACATCTTCTTTCCTTTTTTGCTAAGTTCATCATAAAGGGATTTCATCAAAGGATTGGCTCTGCAAATCCTCTTTTCAAACGCCACTTCCCTCTTGCAGGAAAACGGACACTTTTTATCAATATCCGCCAGGGTAACCTCTCCGGTCTTCGATGCCCTTCTTGCACTCATCTCAGCCAGGATACGGATATATCTTCCCGCTTCTCCGTAGGAAAAACGGAATACATCCACGGGTTTCATGACATCACGAATTAAAAGCGTATCAAATACATCAAAGGTGATAACGTCGAACTGTTCGGTTTTCTTAAGTACTGCTTCAATATTTGCCATAATTATGATGTCTGATTCTCTTCCTCGAAATTAATTCTCTTCTCTTCCACAACAACCGGTCTTTTAATAACACGGGTATTAATATTCAAAATGTATTCTCCGATCATGCCGATGAAGAAAATCTGGATTCCGCCGAGAACGAATACACCGATCATCAGCGGTGCGTAACCTGCGGAGAACTTATCCCAGAATATCAGCTTTAATACCAGGTAAACCAGACCGATCAGGATACTGATGAAACTGATGCCCGCACCGAAAAAGGTAGCCAGTCGCAAACCGACTTTGGTGTAGGAAGTAAAAGACAGCATCGCTGCATCATACAGTGTGTAGAAATTGTTATGGGTCTTTCCGGCACGGCGCTTCGGCTGCTCATATTTGATTTCAATACGGTTAAATCCGTCGCCGTACTCGGCAACGATTCCGCGGATGAACGGAATAGGATCATCGAGTTCTTTCAGTAATGCAATGAAGGTTTTATCGTAAAGACCGAATCCGGTAAAATGTTCAATCATTTTTACATTGGACATACCCTTAATCATCTTGTAATAAATCGTACGTGCCAGATAAATGATGCCGGGTTCTTTGCTGGAAGATTTCACTCCACTGACAATCTTGTGTCCTTTCTCCCACTCAGCCACAAAGGTCGGAATGAGTTCCACCGGATCCTGAAAATCACAACAAAGGGTAACGGTACAATCTCCGGTTGTCTGGCACATGCCATGGAAAGGCGAATTAAACTGACCGAAGTTGGTTACGTTAAAAATCGCTTTAATCTTCTTGTTCTTGGAACAAATGTCTTCCAGTTTCTCTCTTGTTCCGTCCGTGGAACAGTTATCAATGAACAGAAGCTCATAGTCGTATGCTGACAGAGGACCACCCTCCGTAAAGAGTGCAACCACCGCTTCCGACATCGGAATTACATTCTCTGTTTCATTGTAACAAGGAACCATTACACTGATTTTTTTCATACCGTTTTCTCTCTTCCGGTCTAGCCGTTAATTATGTGTTTTTTACATGAAAAAGTGCATAAAAACCCAAAAAATATTATACCTCAAAATTCCCTATAATACAACAAAATAACGGCTCCGTTCATGACGTTTAGCCGTTATTTGGTGTTATGATTATTATCAAATTTTCAATGTATAATTATTGGTTATCAAAGAGACTTCGGATTATCAAAAATTGTTCAAAAAGAGTCGTTATTTCGCACTGAAAACCACTTCATAAATCCAGAATTCTCTTCCCATCATGTTCTGGCTTCCGATTCGTTTTACATCTTCCACTTCATCTAAATCTTTGTACTGCTCCAAATACTCGTCTTCATGTTTTACGATTCCGGCCCAGCCACTGAGAAGTTCATCATTCTCTATATCCTCAACGCTCACGTCATCATCAAGAATAGCAAACCTGTCAACCACTAAATAACACGGAGCGTTTTTGTCAACTTCCGCCAACAGCGATTGATCCACCTCATCACGGAAGTTCATTGCATAATAGGAATTCGTATAACAGAGCTTCGGTGCAAACAACGTAAGAACCCAGTTTGTATTCAGGACAATCACGGTATTTGCATTCTCTTCAAAATCATCACAGGTTTTTCCCACCCTCTCTTCATCCAGCAAATAATCCCAACTGTTATGAAGCATATGAGACCATGCCGCAAAAATCAGACAAACACAAAATGTAATAATTACGGCAGGTTTCGTATTCGCACTGAGAAGATAAATCAGAAAATACAATGTGCAGGAAACCAAAATAACCGCAAGCGGATATACCAGGAATAAATACCTGTTTGCAAAAACCGTCATCAGGTAGATGCTCGTCCGATCCGCAGCTATGATAATCATCGCTATGGTTGCCACAAAATATGCAATCAGAGTTACGGATATATTGGAGGCCTTCTTGCCAATCTGAATGAATCTGTTTTTAATCGCAGACACCATCTTTTTAAACCAGGCATCCTTTTTAAATACAAAAACAAACGGCACTACTAAAACAATCGTGCATACCAATGCAATAAGAAACCACTCCAAATAAGGATTCGGAAGGGGCGAAACATGCAAGCCGAACAGATCTTTCGTCAGCTCGTAAAAATACAACCTGATTTGCATCGGTGTCGGATACTTCACCAAAGAATAATTATGTGCTTCTTTCGGCCCGAGTAAGTGAGAAAAAATGGAAGGGAAAGCAATTATGGAAAGAACAGCCCCTCCGAGACATATAAAGCCATGCGTAAAAAATGCTCGAAATCTTTTTGTGATCAGATAATACACCACATAGAAAACCGTCAGTATTCCTGCAACCAAAAGGAATAGATGCATCGTGTAACCACCGAGGAAGCAGCTGACTCCCATTCCGATACAATGCTTTAATTGTATGTTTTTCTCTTTCGCACCTTCATAAATCATATGCGAATAATAGGCAAATATCACGATAAACATCACGCCGAGTGCGTAGATTCTCAGAAAAATAGCAATATTCATTGCTCCGGTTCCAAAACCATAAAGAATAATGGTAGCAAATGCAATACTGATCTTCTTCGTTATACTCTCCGTCAGCCGGAATAAATAGAATTGTGTAATAACAAAAGCCACAATATTAAGAACAAAACAAAAATACCACGAAAAAACACCCGGAAAGAAGGAACAGATTGTATGTAGAATCATGTATTGGAGCGGCGGATTCTGATCCATTGAAGTATTTCTGATCACACTGGCATAGTTGAATCGATGCTCCTTCTCCACAGAAAGATACTTCAAAAAGAATTCCGAATCCGTCCACTGATTCAATAAAGATTCTCCGTCATTGGAAATATTCAATTCTTTCGTTTCATAACTGTTGGCAAAGGCATAATTCCAGATTTCATCGGAATGTGTCCCCTGTTTGAATCGTGAAAAAACAAAAAACAGGAATAACACCTGCAACGCAACAATACCGAATAAAATGAAGTACACTCTTTTCTTCACAAATCTCTCCTGCAAAAAACCCGTCTCCATAAAGGAGACGGGTCTTCGGTTTTAATTAATGATTATCATCATTCCTATATCAGACTTAAATTAGTCAACATAGATGGGGTGAGCACCATTCTTACCCTTCTTACCAGTGTTATCGGAGTTGGTGATCTGTACGTGTACAGAAGTAGCATTTACGATTGCGAACTGGATTCCGCTTGCCTTACCACCAGTCATGTTGGACTTGATGTGGTTCTCAAGATCGGAGATAGGGAAGCCTAAGATTTCTTCAACAGAATCCTTGAATGCACCAGCCTGAATGGTGGACATTGCCTGGAATGTAGAGTTGGTAGGAATGTTAGCGTTGGTAGCATTGATAACGGTAGGATCCATCATAGCGGTGGTGATTGCGGTCTTTACAGAGTCGCAAAGCTGGCTATCGGAAGATACGTTTGTCTTCTCAATGTACTTGATAAGCTGAGGTGCCATAACACCTACGAGGATTGCCATAATAGCAATAACGATGATAAGTTCTACTAATGAAAAACCTTTGTTATTCTTCATTTGTCTTTCTCTCCTTCTTTTGTTTTTTGTGACATTTGTTTGTGACATTTCTGTAAACAGAGTATAGCATTATTTTGAACAAAAAGTCCATATTTTACCAAAAATCGAATATCTTTTGTGCAAATTCACAAGGGAAAATCCGATTTGTCGTCTATTTTGCCTTTTAGCCTTTTATTTCATGTCAAATCATTCTATTTCATGCAAAAACATATTGTTCATACCAATCCGTTTTTGTGATCCAAAACTGTCATTCCATAATATGAACCGGAACAAAGCATAAAAAGAGGCACAGCAAATTTGCTGTGCCTCGAAAGAATCTTTTATAATCTGTCTTATGACAAACTCTCGTACAGTGAGAACATAGGGGAAAGCATTGCAATTACAAGGAAACCAACAACACCGGCCATTACGATGATGATGAACGGTTCCATCAATGCCATCATGGATTCGGTAGCTGCCTGAACGTCGTCTTCATAGTATCCAGCAACGTTCTCTAACATCTGCTCAATATTACCGGTTTCCTCGCCGATGGATACCATATGGATAACCATGGGAGGGAATAATCCGGATGTCTTCAAAGGTCTTGAAAGCGCAACACCTCGCATTACCTGATCCTTGGCATCTTTCATTGCTTTTTTATACATTTCGTTGTCCATGCTTCGTGCGGTAATATCAAGTGCATCTACCATCGGAACACCGGCACCGAGAAGGGTACAAAGTGTACGTCCGAGCTTTGCGCAGGCGGATTTGATCTGAATACCACCAAATACCGGAATACGAAGTTTCAATCTGTCAATAATCTCTTTTCCGTTCTGGCTTGCATAGAAGGTTTTATAGCCTACTACAATGGCTACAACACCAATCAAGATTGCCCACCAGTAATGAACGAAGAAGTTGGAAACACCCATCAACGCTTTGGTTACTGCAGGAAGTTCTCCACCGATTTCATCGAACATACCGACGAAACGAGGGATAACGAAGAGCATCATCGCGCAGATAACACCGATCATAACAACGATCAATACGATAGGATAAATCATCGCCTTTTTAACTGCGGATTCCAGTTTTGCGTCTTTTTCGAACTGAATGGACATACGCTCGAATGCAATGTCCAAGGAACCGGAAGCTTCACCTGCTTCAACCATGTTGGTAAGCATCTGCGGGAATACACCGCCACGTTTTTTCATTGCAGCTGCAAGCGTATCACCTTTGGAAATATCGGAATGAACCTGCTCAATTGCATTCTTGAGTGCGGAGTTCTGTGTCTGCTCTGCCAACATCTGGAATGCATCTACGATGGATACACCGGCACGAACGATACTGCAGAACTGACGGGAGAAAATTGCAAAGTCTCTGGTTTTAACCTTCTGGCCAAAACTCAAGATTCCTTTCAATCCGCCTCCGCCGCCTTGTTCAATCTTTGTAACGGTAAAACCTTCTGCCTTCAGATTGGCTACGGCTACTTCTTTACTTTTTGCTTCAAGTTTTCCCGATTTCTTTTTTCCGTCGGGACCAATCGCTGTGTACGAAAACTGAGCCATATTATCCTTTCCCCACCTTTACTTAATGTTTGTTATATCTGCAAGACCTTACGGTCCGACATTCATTATGAATTTTCAAGTTCCACAACTTCGTCCATATCGTAAGCAACACGTACCATTTCTTCAATGGATGTCTTTCCTTCCAATACGTTTCTGGCGCCTGCCATACGAAGTGTATTCATTCCTTCCGAAACAGCTACACGCTGGATATCATCTGCGGTAAATGTTTCGTGAAGCGTCTTACGAATCTTGGTCGTAATCGGCATGATTTCATAGATAGCCACACGGCCTCTGTATCCTTTGTTGCATTCGTCGCAACCAACGGGATCGTAAACCGTAATATCGCCTTCCAGTTTCTGGCCTTCAATATGAAGCATCTTCTTCTCAATATCCGTTGCAAGTCTGGCCTTTTTACACTTGTTGCAGAGACGACGAACAAGACGCTGAGCAATGATACCTACAACCGCATCACCGATAAGGTACGGTTCAACACCCATGTCGACAAGACGTGTTACGGATGCCGATGTAGAGTTGGTATGCAGTGTCGAGATAACCAAGTGACCGGTGATAGATGCCTGTACCGCAATCTGTGCTGTCTCACCGTCACGAATCTCACCGATCATAATAATGTCAGGGTCCTGACGTAAGATGGAACGAAGTGCGGATGCGAAGGTAAGTTCTGCCTTTACATTAACCTGTACCTGGTTAATACCGGGAACGTTTGCTTCGACAGGGTCTTCAACGGTAATAATATTTACGGTTTCTTTATTTAACTCATTTAATACGGTATAGCAGGTGGTAGACTTACCGGAACCGGTAGGACCGGTTACCAGGATGATACCATGCGGGTTATGCGTAATACCGTCAAGTCTTGCTTCATCGTCCGGATAAAGACCTAAGTATTTCTTCTCTTTCGTCAAACCTCTCTTCTTGGTAAGACGCATTACGACTTTCTCACCGTAAACGGTGGGAAGAATGGAAACACGGACGTCGAACTCTTCGCCGTCAACGATTTCGGTAAGACGACCGTCCTGAGGTTTACGTTTTTCGGAAATATCAAGTCCGGAAATAATCTTGATACGGGCAACGATTGCTGCCAACGTATTCAATGCATATGTATTGATTACCTGTAAAACACCGTCGACACGGTATCTGACACGTACTTCCTTTTCCAATGCCTCGATATGGATATCGGAAGATCCCATACGAACAGCTTCCTGAAGCATGGAACGTACAATCTTTACGATGGGTGCATCGTTGATGGACTCGTCTTCTTCCTGTTCCTCTTCCAGTCCAAATTCATCGGCATGTTCCATCTGGAACTGTTCCAGAGCCTCCATGGCCTGTTTCTTACCGAAGAGTTTATCCAGATGCATGTTAATCTGGGTTGCGGATGCATAATAAGCAACAACTTCCATACCGGTAACCAGCTGCACGTCATCAACGGCACCTAAGTTCATCGGGTCGGACATTGCAACCTTTAATGCATTGAAATTGTTTTCATCATATCCAATCGGAATAAGTTCATCCTTACGAAGGATGTCCTCACCAATCATTTCAATCAGCTTGGGATCGGGTTTGAAGTTGGATAAATCAATAGATTCAATACCGAGCTGTGCACAGATAACACCGGCAAGTACATCTTCCGTGATAAATCCCATGTCGACAAGGACTTGTCCGAGTTTACCTTTTGTTTTCTGCTGTTCTTCCAGCGCATCAGACAACTGTTCCTCTGTGATGCAGCCTTTCATTACCAGTAAGTCGCCGACACGAATTCGGTTACCAAAGATTGCCATAAGAAAACTACCTCATCTCCTAAGATTTGACAGGCGGTTTGGGCATAAAAAGAGCGCACAACACCACCACTCTAGACATTATCGCATAACTGAAATAATAAATAAATAGTTGAAAAAATGTTTTTTTGATTTTGTGTATTTTTCACAAAAAGAGACGAAATTCTATGTCATTAATGACTATTTACGGACATTTCGAAGATATTCCGCAAGAATGGGTTTCTCAAAGATTCTCTTTATTACAATTTGTATTTCTTCTTTTTTATCAATCGGCTTTACCAGAATCGTATGGATTCCCACGTTTTTTGCGCCGAGAACATCCGTAAACAACTGATCACCGACAAAAAGCGTATTGTCTTTTGTTGTTCCCATCTCTTCCATTGCGCGAAGATATCCGCTTTTGGAAGGCTTGTTAGCGCGGAAAATGGTAAGCGCTCCGATTTCTTCATTAAACATATCCACACGGGCCTTCTTATTATTGGAAAGAAGCATTACTTTGTATCCGAGTTCCATCAACCCCTTTAATAAGGTTCTGCTTCTCTCATCCGAAGGAGCACCGTGAGGCACAAGTGTATTGTCAATGTCAAAAATGACGCCCCGGAAGCCGTCCTCATATTTTTTCTCAAAATCAATTTCATACGTGGAATCCGGATATTCATCCGGATAGAACTTTTTGAACAGTCCCATGTTAGATTTCTGTCCGCCTTTTGATTATTCTGAAACCCTTTTCTTATTTCCTCTATGATTCTATCACTCCAGTGCACTTCTTAAAAGCACTTTCGTATACTCTTCTTTCGGATTGGTATATAACTCTTCTTTCTCGGCTTCTTCAACAATCCTGCCCTGTTTCATAACACAGACTCTGTCGCAGAGGTGATAAACCGTACGAAGATCATGCGAAATAAACAGAATCGCCATATGATATTTTCTGCTGATTTTACGAAGCAGCGCAAGAATCGATTCGGAAATTGCCACATCCAGTGCGGAAACCGGCTCGTCCGCCACAAGAAGCGTCGGCTTTTGAAGTAAAGCAAGTGCTATGCCAACCCTCTGTCTCTGTCCGCCGGAAAGTTCCGCAGGAAAACGTTCCAAAAACTCCTCCGACAATTCTACTTCATCCAGAATCTTTTGGATTTCTTTTTTCTGCTCTTCCTTATCCTTTATTCCACTGAGGACCAGGGCCTCTTTTAACAGTCTTCCGACCTTCATCTTAGGATTAAGGGCACTATAGGTATCCTGGAAGATCATCCTTGCCTTTCCGCAAGTAATTGAACCGGTTGCACTCTTTCCGCCCTGTAATCCTACTATGCACTTTGCAAGCGTTGACTTTCCGCTTCCGGACTCACCAACCAGACCGACAATTTCGCCCTTACGAACCGTTAAACGGATGTCCGTGATTCCAATCTTCTCCGGTTGCCTGCTTTTTTCCGCTTCCGCCTTCTTTCCGATCCGCAAATCACCAAAGCTCTTTCTGGCAGGATAATAGAAGGAATAGTCCGTTACAACACATTCCGGTTCCTCTATAATATGATTTTCGTCCGCTTCTCCATGCTCCTTGCCAATGACAACATTCGCGGCAATCAGTTTTTTCGTATATTCATCCTTCGGATTCTCAAAAATCTCCTCGGCACTTCCGCTCTCCAGCACATCCCCGTTTCGCAAAACCAGCACCTTCGAGCATAGTTTCTTAACAAGTCCAAGGTCATGAGAAATAAAAAGAATTGCGGTATTGTCTTCCTTGTTGATTCTCTGAAGCAGTTTGATAATCTCTGCCTGCACGGTCACATCCAGCGCTGTCGTCGGTTCATCCGCAATCAAAAGACGAGGTTTGGAAATCATTGCGGAAGCAATCATCGCACGTTGACGCATTCCGCCCGACAATTCAAAAGGATAGGAATTATACACCCTTTCCGGATCCGGGAGTTCGGCATCCTTCAGTGCCTGAATCGCAAGCGCCTTCAATTCTTCACGGGAGTATTCTTCTTTGTCGTTTTTCCCCGCTTTTTTTTCATTTTCGGAGGCCTCTCCCTCTGCAGAAGCAACATTATTCAAATCTGCGGCATTTTTACTTTTTCCATGAACTCTCAGCGCATCCTCCACCTGATACCCGATCTTGTGTACCGGAGAGAAGGCCGTCATGGGATCCTGGAAAACAAACCCAATCTCCTCGCCCTGAAGTGCACGCATCTGCCGGCGGGATGCTTTCAAAAGATTCTTGGAATCCCAGAGTATCTCGCCCGATACCTTCACATCTCCGCGACGAATCAGACCGGCAATTGCTGTTGCGGTTAAGCTTTTTCCGCTTCCGGACTCTCCGACAAGGCCGACAATCTCGCCCTCTTTCATCGTAAAGTCCACATCCCGCACCGCTGTCTCCGGTTTCGAATGATCGAAGAATTCAATTTTCAAGTCTTTTACTTCAAGCATTCCGTTTCTCTACTAATCCCTATTACTTATCGTTCTATTTGTTCTTCTTTATCTTCAGTGAATTTGTCTTCATATCGCCGTCCGCAATCATTCCGAATCCAAGCAGCAAAAGCACCATCACAATGCCGGGGAACAATACATAGAACGGCGCAACCTTCAAATAAGCCTGTCCTTCGGAAATCATTCCGCCCAGGCTTGCCGTCGGCGGTTGCACGCCGATACCCAGGTAGGAAAGTCCCGCTTCCGCAAGAATACAGTTATTAAACGAAATAATAATGCAGTTCACAAGTGTCGGCACCACATTCGGAAGAATATGGCGGAAAATGATGCGCGCATCGCTCGCCCCCATCAGCTTCGCCGCCTGCACATATTCTCTCTTCTTCTGTTCGCGAAATTCCGTACGCGTCATCTTCGCAAATGACGGAATAACAGCAATTCCAAGTGCCAGAATAATATTGATTATTCCGGAATTCGAAAGACTCACAAAAACGAGGGCCAGAAGGATACTCGGAATTGCAAACAACACATCGATAATCCGCATCACTCCGTCATCCAGCCATCCGCCGAAATATCCGGTTATAGCGCCGATCACGATACCCGCAAAGCTTCCGATCAGCGTCGAGAAGAAGGAAATCAGAACCGATGTCCGGAGTCCTTCCTGGACACGTGTAAAAATATCCCGTCCCATTTTGTCTCCGCCGAACCAGTGAGACATACTCGGGCCAGCCAGTTTTGCAGCCTGATCCATCTGCGTGGAACTGTAAGGATGATATAGCAATCCGACAATGACAAAAAGCCCCAGCAAAGTGAGGATTCCAATCCCGATATAGAATTGCAGGTCTTTTTTCTTCTTCATCGTTTATCCTGTAAAATCTTTTGAAGCAGAAGCATATAACTATCCAAAAACTCCCGGCCGCTTACTCTTCCCTCACCTGCGGATCCACAATTGCATGGATCACATCCGTCAGGGCACTCACGATAACAATTCCAAATGCGATCAGCATTACAATCGCTTCCACCACCGGATAGTCACGTACCGAAATCGCCGATAACAGGCTGCGGCCCAGTCCCGGAATTCCAAATGTCTGCTCAATGACAATACCGGAAGCTATCATATCCGCAAAAACCATACCGACGAAGGTGATTGTCGGCATGATTGCATTTTTCAACACATATTTGTAAAGAAGACCTGTCGTATTGTTTCCTTTGGAATACGCAGTCTTCGCATAATCTTTTTTGGCTTCTTCGAGAATATTCGTCCGAAGAAGTTTGATACACATCGCCGTTTTTGGAAGTGCTAATGCAATTGCAGGGCAAATTAAATAACCAAAAAATCTTGCAAAACTCACATCATACCCAACATAAGCACCCGGTGAAAACAGTTTTAACACCATTCCGAACACAAACGTCAGAATCAGTCCCAACAGGAAAGGCGGGAATGCCATAAATACCTGATTGATTACCGTAATAATCTTATCCAGCAGGCCTCCCGTATGTTTTGCCGTATAGACACCGACCGGAACGGAAATCCCCACTACAATCAGAATTGCCATTAAAGACAACGTTCCGTTTATCATCAGCTTTCCGCCGATCAGTTTTGAAACCGGCATCGAATACGCATAAGATTTTCCGAAGTCGCCGCGGGGAATTCCCGTAAGCCACTTAAAATACCGTACCATAAAAGGTGCATTTAATCCGAGTTCTTCCCGCAGAGCTTCCACCTTTTCCGGAGTCGCATTTGTTCCGAGTTTGCTCACCGCAGGATCTCCCGGTATCACACTAAACAAAAAGAACACAACAAAAGAGACCGCAATCAGGGTCAGTGAAAGTGATGCAATTTTCTTCACAATATACTTACCCATTTGCGGTCTCCCTATTAATCTTTCAATAACACAGCCTGCATGTAATTCATTATTCGGCCATCTTAATCTTCGCTACATCAATTACATACATCGGATAAAATTCATATCCCGTGTATTTCTTGTTAAGCGCTACAAATTCCGGTAAATCCTGAATGTATACGTTTGCGGCATCGTCACTTAACATCTGAACACACTCTTTGAAAAGTGTTGTTCTTTTTGCATCGTCAAGTTCTTCAAATGCAGCTTTATATTTTTCATCGTATTTCGGATTGTTATAATTCGTAAAGTTGTTTCCTGCATCGGATACAAATCTTGCAAGAAGGCTGGATGCGGTAAGTTGAGCCGCATCTACGCCGGTTACGGTTGCATCGTAGTTTCTTCCGATGTAGGTGTCGGATAACCAGGTATCCCAGTCAACCAGCTTAATGTTTGCGGTAATACCTACTTCCGCAAGCTGCTCTTTCAATACCGTAGCGGTATCCACATGCTGAGTGTAGTTGGAAGGAACGGTAATATCAAAAGAGAATCCGTTCTCATATCCGGCCTTCTTTAACAGTTCTTTTGCTTTCTCCACATCATGCGGATAAGCATCTGCCAAAGAAGCATCATAGTATTTACGGAAGTTCGGATACATGCTGCTTCCGATCTTTACACCGTCACCGTCAGATACAAAACCAAGGATTGCATCCTTATCAATTGCATAGCACATTGCTTTTCTGACGTCTTCGTTGTCGAACGGTTCGACATTGTGGTTCAAATACAGAGCCTGCACAAGATTCATGGTACCGGAATAGATTTCAAAATTCTCGGTATTGATCTGCATCTTCTGTGCATTGGTAAGGTGAGCCATCATATCGATGCTTCCACCCTCCAGTTCCATGGAAATGGTGTCGGCACTGGAGCAAATCTTAAAGGTTACATGTGCGATTTCCGGCTTCTCTCCCCAGTAATCATCATTTCTTTCAAAAACGACATTTTCAAGGGGAGCTCTGGACACGTACTTGTACGGCCCCGTTCCGATTGCATTTCCCGAAGGATCGTCATTATGTTTCGGGATAATGGCTGCGGGTACGGTTGCAATGTTTGCAAGGAAATCATTGTCCGCTTCTTTCAGCACGATATTGACGGTTGCATCATCCACGATGTCAACGCTTGCAATATTTAAAAGCGCCGGTATCATGGGGTTTCCTCCCTCGATATCGGCGCATTTGCTCATTGAATACTGAACATCCTCTGCCGTTACGAGAGTTCCGTCATGGAATTTTACTCCTTCACGAATTGTGAACGTGTAGGTCAGTCCGTCTTCGCTCACGGTGTAATCGCTTGCTACAGCAGGGATAATATTTCCATCGGAATCAGGCTTAACCAGACCTTCAAAAACATTGAAGAAAATTTCTTTGGTTCCTGCCGCCACCATATTGTGGGGGTCAAGAGTTTCTTCAATATCCTGGGCGATACCGATGGTAATAGAGGTGTTGGAATTCCCTTTCTTATCGCCTGTACATCCGCACAGTGCAACAGCAAGCGAAAGAACCGAAAGCAGAACGGCCAGAACCCTGGTCATACTTTTTTTCATTATTCTTTCTTTCCTTTCTCTAAAAAAGTATTTTTATGTAATTGTAAAAGTACAATAACAAACTAATTTAAGATCTTTTTCAATTCATCCATGAATGTGTTAACATCCTTGAATTCGCGGTATACGGAAGCAAATCTTACGTATGCAACGGGATCCAGTTCTTTTAACTTGTTCATGATGCACTCTCCGATTACCGCACTGGGAAGTTCTCTTTCCTCTCTGCTGTAGATTTCGGTTTCCACTTCATCTACGAGATTCGCGATCTGCTCTGCGGATACGGGACGTTTATGGCAGGCACGAAGTACACCTGCTTCGATTTTGGACCGGTCAAACGCTTCACGGTTCAAATCTTTCTTAATGATAATCAAGGGAATGGTTTCAACCTTTTCATAGGTGGTAAAACGCTTTCCGCACTCGTCACATGCACGACGACGGCGAATGGAGTTGTTTTCCTCCGCAGGTCTCGAGTCGATTACCCTTGTATTTTCATGACCGCAATAGGGACATTTCATCGGTGATTCCTCTCCTTATCTTTTCTTGAGGAAATCCGGTACGGCAATGGATTTCTCCTGTACGTTGCTACGAAGTTCCGAAGGCTTTACCTGAGGCTTGGGAACAGGTGTGGGAGCAGGCTGCTGAACACTTGCTACCTGAGGCATTGCCTGGGTTCTTGTTGACGGTGCAGCAGAAACGGTTCTGGATGCCGTTGTATATCCTGCCGCTGTTGCGGTAGAGTGTGCATAAGAGGGTACTGCATATCTGGATCCCTGTGAAGGCTTGGAATAAAGACCGGTTGCGATAACCGTTACCTTACAGGTATCAGGTTCTGCATCGGAGTACATCGCACCAAGAATGATGTTAACCTGCTCACCGGTAATATCGGTGATGTAGCTGGAAGCTACGTTGGTATCAAACAGGGAGATATCTCCGGAGATATTGATGATTACATCGGTAGCACCGTCAATCGTGGTTTCAAGCAACGGACTTTCCACAGCCATTCTGACTGCATCGAGTGCCTTGTCTTCGCCCTTTCCGGTACCGATACCGATATGTGCGATTCCCTTGTCTAACATTACAGTCTGGACATCTGCAAAATCCAGATTGATGATAGCGGGAAGATTAATCAAATCCGTAATACCGGAAACGGACTGCTGTAATACTTCGTCAGCTTTCTTTAATGCTTCCGGCATCGTGGTCTTCTTGTCACAGATTTCCAACAATTTATCATTCGGGATAACAATCAGAGTATCAACATGTTCTTTTAAGCGATCAATACCACCCTCAGCATTCTGCATACGGGTCTTTGCTTCGAACTTGAAAGGTTTGGTTACAACACCTACGGTGAGGATTCCCATTCCTTTGGAAATCTCAGCAACTACAGGTGCTGCACCGGTACCGGTTCCGCCACCCATACCACAGGTAACGAATACCATATCCGCACCCTGGATTGCATCTGCGATTTCCTCGCGGTTTTCTTCCGCTGCCGCCTGTCCAACTTCAGGTTTTGCACCTGCACCAAGGCCTTTCGTAAGCTTCTCACCGATTTGAATCAGTTTCGGTGCTTTGCAGTTTTTAAGCGCCTGGCTGTCGGAATTGACAGCTACAAACTCAACTCCACTTACATTGTCATCAATCATGCGGTTTACGGCATTATTTCCGGCACCGCCCACACCGACAACAATGATTCTTGCTGCAGAATTCTCATCATTTGCTCTGATCTCGATCAAGGCTTTTTCCTCCTAACATCCCTCTTTTATTCACTTCCAAATATAACTTGTGTTATGTAAAACACAAAATATGCCATACTTTTCGATAATGACATCAATATCCTCTAATATCATATAATCTTTTGCCCGATTATGCAACTTTTTTTTAGGAAAAATCAAGGTTTTTGGCAAAAAATTACTCTTCCACTTCGAACGTTGTCTTCGGATTCGAAATCGTAAACGATTCCATGTGAAGTCGGCCTTTGATATGCATCGGTTCGGCCTCTTTTAAAATCGCCGCAAGATGCGTTACTCTCTCATCCAGATATTCGCCGTCTCCCAGGTCCACACGGATATCACCGAAGTACATCGTAATATTGCCGAGATGGTCAAAATAGATGCGGTCCGCGGTCAGGGAATTTTTGTTCAAAAGTTGTGTCAGACTCAAGATTTCCTTGAAAATCTTCGGGTTTTCCACCGGAAGTGCTTCGTGTAAAATAACGTGATCAAACTCAAGTCCTGTGATCTCCGGAACACCCGGAACGCTTTCTTTCGAACTCTCCACGACGATACCGTCTTTATCGAAATACATTCTGTTTTCCAGATATGTTACGTATCCCGCAATCGCTTTTTCATAAACGATGATCCGCACGGTATTCCTGTCTTTGATCTGCACATCCATGTGCTCCACAAAAGGAATATCCTCGATTTTCTTGTCTCGGTATTTCAGTTTCAGATAAAGCGAGTTTTCGCAAAGCTTATCGGTAATTACCATGTTGCGGATCTCTTCCGCCGTATAATGCGTACTTCCTTCCACGGTTACGATACGCACTTTAAATCCTTCCAGAAAAAGGAATGCTCCGCCGATCAACAGCGCTACAACAGCCAGAATCGCAATCAGACGGATTCGTTTCAGCTTGGAAAGTTTTCCCATCGTATCGTCTTTTTTGCGGAAATTAACTTTCTGAACCTTACTCTTTGAAGCCACTTTTTTCTTTAAGCGGTTCTTTTCTTTCATTCTGGCAAAGATGGATTTTCCGCTCTTTTTGGAGCGTTTTGCTTTGAATGACGCAGCGCTTTTTTTGCCGGAACTCTTCTTTCCCTTCTTCATAAAGCCCCCTAACGCCGGTCAAGTTGTATGGTACGCCCGACGGCAAGGGCTATTCCTATTTCTGCCAGGAACAGAAGTACCGACGTTCCGCCGGCGGAAATAAACGGCAGGGCCACACCGGTATTCGGCAAAGAATTGGTAACCACGGCAATATTCAGAATTACCTGCACCGAAATGTGGCAGAGAATTCCGATGACAATCATTGCATTGAACAAATCTCTCGTGTTTCCCGCAATGACAAATAATCTGTAAGCCAGAATTCCGAACATAAAGATCAGACAAATCGCACCAAAAATACCAAGTTCTTCGCATACGATGGAGAAAATCATATCGTTCTGTGCCTCGGAAATATCGCCGATTTTTACGATACTCTCTCCCAGACCTTTTCCGAACATACCGCCGGAACCGATTGCATAAAGAGCCTGAAGTGTCTGGAAACTTTCATCGGAACTGTATTTCTCCGGATGAAGCCATGCCAGGATACGGCCGCCTCGGAAACCACCGATGGAGTGACCGGTTTTATCCATGAGCACGACAACTCCTACGGCAATGGCTGCGAACACGATCAGCCCGCCCCATACCAGAAGAATCTTTTTCTTATCTTTTGCTACAATGGAAATCATCAGCACGGGGATGATAAAGACGATCAGCGCCGAGCTCATGTTATGACTGGAAATATAGATGAAGATGCAAAGTGCCACAACCGGAATCAACGGCATGGCAAGGCCTTTCCAGGTATCCATATCCTTCTGTTTTCTCGTAATGGTTCTGGAATAAAAAATGATAACCAGCAGTTTTACAAGTTCCACCGGTTCAAACTGCGGCAAAGGTCCGAGTTTGATCCATCTTGTTGCACCGTGGGAAGAAATATGAATTCCCGGTACCAGCAACAGGGCCATTACAACGAAGGCTGCCGCAAGATAAACCCAGCTCGGGATGATGCGATAAAACTTGGGCGGAATAAAAACCAGAACCGCCATGATTACAAATCCCATCAATGCGGCAAAAATCTGTTTTCTTAAGAAATACATGGAATTGCCGAATTTCAGATTTGCCTGATATGCACTCGCGGGATAAATCATAACGAATCCAAAGCACACCAACAACACCACAACAACGAGCAGCGTAAAGTCAAAATACGGCCGTTTTCCGGTGTCTCTCTGATATTTATTTCGGATTCTGTCCAATGCTCTCAAGGCATTCTCTCCTACTTCTCACGATTTGGAAGTGCTCTTACAAGTTCCTTGAAGATTCTTCCGCGTTCCTCATAATTCTTAAACATTCCCCAACTTGCACATGCGGGCGAAAGAAGCACCGCTTCCCCATCCTCTGCGAGATCCGCACACTTTTCCACTGCATCTTCCATGCTCTCGGCACGATAGATTTCGGTAAACCCGTGAGCCTTTGCGCAGTCTTCGATCTTCTGTGCGGTTTGACCGATTAAGACAAGGGCTTTGATTTTTGTTCCAAAACTCTCAATCCACTCGTCATAAGTACTCTCTTTATCATATCCGCCGCCGATCAGTACCGTCGTTCGGTTCATAGCTTCCACAGCCTTGATTGCGGCATCGGGATTGGTTCCCTTGGAATCGTTATAATAGTCCACGCCGTCTACGGTTGCCACATATTCGATTCTGTGTTCCACGGCATGGAAGTTTTTCACGGTGTCCAGAATGGTTTTCATCGGAATACCGATGGAATCCGCCATCAGAATTGCCGCCATGACATTCTCCACGTTGTGCATTCCGAGAAGATGCATCTCATGAATGTTCATCAGGCGAACGGTTTCTCCGCCCTTTGCAAGATAGATGCAGTCATCTAAATAGAAACATCCGTCTTCCAGTTCTGTTTTGGAAGAGAAAAATCTGACGTTGCAAAGTTTCCCGCCTTCCTCGGATGCATTCATCTTTGTTACATGTTTTCCGGAAATCTTTTCCCCGAACTCACGAAGCACCTCATCCTCGTAGTTCAATACGCAGGTATCTTCCGGAGTCTGATTTAAGGTAATATCCTCTTTTGCACGGATGTAATTTTCCATCGTATGATGACGATTCAAATGATCCGGTGTGATATTAAGAATCGCCGAAACATTCGGGTGGAAATCATGGATGGTTTCAAGCTGGAAGCTGGAAATCTCTGCCACCGTGATATCCGCATCTTCTATTTTGTCCGCAACGGATGTGTAAGGAATTCCGATATTTCCGACTACATATGTCGTACCGCCGGATTTTCCGCCGCTGCTTTTCTTTAATTCGTCCAAATAAGCTTCCACGATTTTTCCGGTAAGTGCCGTCGTGGTCGTCTTTCCGTTCGTACCGGTAATGGCAATCAGTCTGCCTTTTGCGATAGAGTAAGCCAGCTCAATTTCGCCGGTAATATAAAGTCCCTCATCCTTTAATTCCTGCGCAAGCCCGGTATCTGTCGGAACACCCGGGCTTAATACAACAAGATCCAGGGATGAAACAATCTCCTTGGAAAGCTCTCCGATGATGACGTTTGCCTTGTCTTTTTCACAGGTTTTTTCTCGTACGTCACGAACATTGAGAGCCGTGTTTGCATCATAAAGAATCGGATTGGCTCCTGCTTTCAACAACAGGTCGTAAGCAGCCACTCCGCTGATTCCCGCACCGATTATTAAAGCTGTTTTATTTTTATAATCCATACCGGCCTCCTAAATAGCAAGCAATGCTGCAATACAAAGCAGGATTGTTACGATTGTAAATGCGGTAACCACCTTGGTTTCCGGATATCCGCATTTCTCAAAATGATGATGGATCGGAGCCATTTTGAAGATTCTCTTTCCATGGCTGATCTTGAAATATCCGACCTGAAGCATAACACTTACAACTTCGGCAAGATAAACGAAAGCGATAATCGGGATAAACAGCGGCATCTTTAAAAGATATGCCTGTGCAGCCACATATCCGCCGAGTGCCAAAGATCCGGTATCTCCCATGAATACTTTTGCGGGATAGGTGTTGAAAAGCAAGAATCCCAGGAGTCCGCCGAGCATTGCCGCGGAAGCAACTGCCGTTCCGTCTCCTTTCATGATTGCAGCAACAGCAAAAAATACAGCAATTACGGATGTCACCTTTCCGGCAAGTCCGTCCAAACCATCTGTGAAATTGGAGCCGTTATCGGTTCCAAGAACCACTAAGAAAAGAAGTGGAATTGATACAAAAGGAAGCGTGGAAAGTACAATTTCCCCTCCGTTTCCAAAAGGAACGAGAAGGTTGTAGCACTCCGGCATTTTGAAATACAAATATGCTGCAAACGCTCCGGTGATCAGGAACTGAAGTCCCATCTTCTGCCATGCACGAAGACCCAGGGAGCGCTTTAAAACCACTTTGATAAAGTCATCGATAAATCCCACAATACCGAATCCTACACTTAAGAAAAGAATCGGAAGGGTTCTTTCGTATTCTTTGTAAAACACAAGAGTTCCGACAAGAAAACCAGCCAGAATGATCACACCGCCCATCGTGGGGGTTCCGCTCTTCTTCAGATGTGTTTCAGGGCCATCGGTACGGACCGTCTGACCGATTTTGAGTCTTCTGAGTACGGGAATGACAATCGGTCCTAAGATTACAGAAACAGCAAATGCAATGGTTAATGCCAGAATGGGATTTAACATGTTTTTCTCCGCTCTACTTAATTGGTTTCGGGTTCATTTGACGCAGGAGGAACCACCGAATCCGGCAAATCGGAAGAAGCCGGGTTGATCGGATAGCCGGTCTCAGGATCCAGGTACTCTCCTGTTTCCGGATCGATTGCATAACCGGTTGCAGGATCGATCTTGATATCGGATCTTTCGTTAACCGGCGTAATGCCGCTGTCGTCCGGTTCATCCGGTTTTTCTTCCGGACGATAAATTGCTTCGTTATAAAGACCTTTTGCCTTTAAGTCCGCAATTTCCGCCTCGGATAATTCCTCTGTCATGAAGATATTCATATACGGAAGTACTTCCGTCAAAATGTCTTTTACCAGGATACATGCCTGAGCGGTACCGGCTGTCTGGTCCGGCATATTCGGGCGGTCAATAACCGCGTAGATAATAATCTTCGGATCGTCCGCCGGTGCATATCCCATGAAGGATACTACGTATTCCGACTTGTTACGGGGGAAGGTCTCCGCCGTTCCGGTCTTACCACCGACCGCATAACCCGCGGGACGTGCTTTTTTACCGGTACCGGAGGATACAACGGCGTTACAGTAATTAATCATTTTTTCGGATGTGGAATTGGAAATGGTCTGCTTTAACATGCAGGGCTCAATATTTTTAACCACTGCTCCGTTTCCATCCAGAATCTGGCTAACCACATGAGGTTCATAGTAATATCCGCCGTTAATCAGGGAATTGAATGCAGCTATCATTTCAATCTGTGTTACGGCAAATCCCTGTCCGAATGTAGATGTTGCAAGTTCGGTCGGTCCCATGGTGTTTTCGTTGAACACAAGGGTGTTTGTCTTTGCTTCACCGGCCAAGTCAATATTGGTTCTGTAACCGAAATTAAATCTCTGGAAATAATCAAGGAATGTAGAAATACCAATCTGCTGACCCATGCGCATCAGGGATACGTTACAGGATTCGGAGATTGCATGTGTGATATCCATCTGGCCGTCGCCGTAACGGTTATGACAACGGATCTTGAAACCACCGACTTCCAAGCTGCCGCCACAGAAATAGGTGTCATTTTCGTTCATTTTTCCGGAATCCAGACCGCAGGCCACGGTAAAAGGCTTCGCTACGGAACCGGGTTCATATGTGGTCTGAATGCAGAAATTCTGCCAGCGAAGAGCTCGTGCATAATCTTCCACTTCCTCATCGGAAACCAGCTCAGGAAGAATCGTAATACCTTCGTCGGTTTCTCCCTCTTCACCCTCGTTCTCTTCATTGACCTCGCCGGTCACACCTTGCTGGGAAGCCTTCTTTTCAAGTGCTTTCTTGGTAAGCTGCTCTTTGATTGCAGCCAGTTCTTCCGGTGAATAATAGGAAGACGCCACTCTTTCCGCATTTAAGTCAAAACCGGGATAACTTGCCATTGCAAGAATATTACCGGTATCGCATTCCATGATTATAACGCCCGTATTGTTACTTCCGAGACCCGGTCTCGCATTGTCACGTAAAGATTCATTCAGAGCGATGATTTTTTCTTCCACGATTGCCTGAATATTGGAATCAATCGTGGTAACCAGCGTATTTCCGTCTACAGCGGGAATCGTGGTTTTTTCCATGTTCAGATCTTCATTTAAGTAACCGAACTTTCTTCCGTCCGTACCGTTCAATACGTCGTTATAATACTGCTCCAGTCCGTAAGATCCTTCGTTACCGTCATTGGTAAAGCCGATGACATCCGCCGCAAGTGCACCGTTCGGATAAGTGCGGACATATTCTTCATCAAAAGCCACACCGTAAATCGTGGTTGCCTCCTTGCTTTCCTTGGAAGCCGCTACCATTTCGTTGAACTTCTCAACTGCATCGTACTCTACTCTTTTTGCTACCAGTTTGTAGGTATTGTCCGGATTATCACGCATAAAAGCAACGAGTTCGCTGGCATTTGCCCCAAAACAGGTTGCCAATGCGTCCGCCGTTGCCTGATAATAGCCTTCATTCTTATGAAGGTTCGCATAATAGGTGATGTCTTTGGTACTTAATTTAACGTTATATACTTTTCTGCACGTTGCAAGAGCAGTTCCCTTGCTGTCCAGAATAGAACCTCTCTTATACGGAAGGGTCACGCTGTCGTAGCCGGAAAGCTGGGAAAGGACCTTCTTCTCGTATTCCGCCCCGCTGGTTCGGTTGATATGGATAATGCGGATAATGAGTGCAACAAAGGCCACCAGAATCAAAAACATGAATACCAGTAACTGTTTCCTCATCTGAAGATTAAAAATGCCGTTATTGCCGTTGCTGCTGTTATTGTCGCTCATTCTCTTCCTTATCCGTATTCCCGGCGGGTTTTGTGCTTTCACAAAGCACATATGGTACTGAGAATTACCGGATGTCGGAGTATTGTCTTACATAGTCATCCAGTTTTCCCGCATAGGTAACAATCTGTCCTTCCGCTGCATAATGCATACCGAGTTCTTCAATTGCTTTACGCTTCACTTCGGCTGCATCAACGGAGTTGATAATTCTGTCGTAAGTTGCATCATTGTCCATCTTTAACGTAACATATTCGTTCTCAAGTCTGGAAACGGAGTTTACACTCTCTTTCAGTCTTTCCTGAGCGCAAATCATGATAATGGCCGATGATGCGACCGCAACAAATGCCACACATAAGAATAACACATAAGGCAGGTTCATGAACATAGCTTTTTGCTGATTTTTTCGAACCACCGGATTGACTTCTTCAATCGGTTCCTCCATGCGTAATCTGTATTCATGGTATTTTTCAGCTGTATTTCCGTAATTATATTGATTTCTCGTTCTCGCTGTTGCCATACTGTTACTCCTTATCAGATCTTCATCCTACGGGTTACTCTGTAGATCCAAAAATCGTCTGATTTACTCCTCTTCCGAATAATCTCTGTATTCTTCTTCGTTTCTTACAAAAACTCTCAATTTCGCCGACTTGGATCTGGGGTTTTCCTCCATTTCCTCTTCACTCGGAAGAATCGGCTTTCTTGTCAACGTCTCCCCCAAAGGTTTTCTGCCGCAAGTGCAAACCGGAAAGTTTGGCGGACAAATGCAGGGATTCTGCAGTTTTCGGAAAACATTTTTTACCATCCTGTCTTCCAGAGAGTGGAAGGTGATGATTGCAAGTCTTCCGTCCGGCTTTAAAAGGGAAATCATATCTCCCAAGGCACTTTCCAGAACTTCCAATTCCCTGTTGCACTCAATTCGGATTGCCTGAAAAGTTTGTTTGGACGGATGTCCTTTTCCGGATCGCATTTTTGCAGGAATGCTTTCCTTGATAATCTCGTTTAACTCAAACGTGGTTTTTATGGGATTTGCAGCCCTGGCCGCCACGATATGTTTTGCAATATTTTTGGCAAATTTCTCTTCGCCGTAATCCCGAAGAATTCTGTAGAGATCATTCTCGGAATATTCGTTTACGATGGTATAGGCGGATAGCTCCTGCCTTCTGTCCATTCGCATATCAAGCGGCGCATCGTACCGGTAGGAAAAACCTCTGTCCGCTTCGTCGAACTGGTAGCTCGAAACACCCAGGTCCAACAAAATCCCGTCTACTCCGGTAATACTCATGTCATTCAGGACTTCTTTGATGTTTTGATAATTGTCACGCACAATTACCGCATTTCCGTTTTCTATAAAAGGTTCCAGCCTCTTTGTTGAGGCTTTGATCGCATCTTCATCCTGATCGATCCCGATTAACTTTCCGCTTGTCAGTCGCTTTGCTATTTCGAAGGAGTGTCCGGCACCGCCGAGGGTTCCGTCCACATAAATCCCATCGCTCTTAATATTCAGACTTTCAATTACTTCGTTTAAAAGGATGGATTTATGTGAAAACTCCATATGTTCTCCAAGTAAGCACCGGGCCCGTTAAGGAGGTCGTCCAGGAGGGGCCCGGCGCCGTTTCGTCTTTCATTAAATGCCAAGTCCGTCCAGGCTCTCTGCAATAGCATCGATATCCACGCCTTCGCCGGCTGCATCGTAGCTTTCTTTTGCCCAGAATTCAACATGATTACCCATGCCGACCATTACGGTATCCTTGCTGATTCCGGCATATTCTCTTAAGTATCCGGGAAGCAGGATTCTTCCCTGTGCATCCATATCCACTTCTGCAGCACCGCCGAGCATAAATCTTGCGAACTTTCTGCCGTCACGGTTTGTCAGGGGAATGGCTGATAACTTCTCTTCAATGTTTTCCCACTCTTCTGCGGGATAAAAATACAGGCAGCGGTCAATACCCTTGGTAACGACAAAAGAATTCCCCAAGCCCGGTCTGAACTTTGTAGGAATAATCAGTCGTCCCTTCGGATCGATTGTGTGGTTGTACTCTGACATGAACTTCATTCGGATGATTTTCCTCCACTTTTCGCCATATCTCATCCACTTTTCGCCATCTGTACTCCATTTTATACAAAAACCATTAGAAAAGCAAGGCTTTTCGGGCAAAAAAGACTGTTAATTATTTAACAGCCATCACGAAAAAAGCATATAAAAAACGGCCGCTTTCGCGACCGTTTTCTTAGGTTCATTTCAAAACTTATAATCCTTGTTATTACATTCCGGGAACCTTCTGTGCACTCTTTTGTGCAGCATTTGCATCAACTTTCGGGAAAAGATCATTCTCGAAAAAGCTCTTTTCAAGTCTTAAAGCCACAGAACTCTTTAAATCACTATCATTATAGAGTTTCTTCATCAGAGCGCTCTTCTTTTTGTAATCAAGATTATTTCCCTTCAAATCCGGGAAGAGATTGGTCAGATAGAATTCCACGTTGCTCACCATCGCATTCATAACATTGGGATTATCTTTAAAATCTGCAACTGCATGGAGAGCGCCCTTGTTCTTCGGATCAAAAAGTGATTTTAAAATTAGTCCCTGCGCCAGCTGATTTGCGGTGCCGAAGCTTGCGCCGCCGTTCTTTTCGTTTTCGATATAATCATCTCTCATATCATCCAACCA
>JAFWTY010000038.1 GCA_017518735.1 Lachnospiraceae bacterium
CAATCCGCAGATCATATAGAGATTTTCTTTTCCGTTTTTCTGCAGATAATCACGGATTTTAACCGCCTCATCATCAACAGATATAAATTCGCTTGCTTCTTCCTGCGTATGCGCATCCAATTCCGGAATTATCACAAAGTATTCATTCGAAAATGCATCAGAAACTTCTTTCCATATCTGCCAAGGATTAAGCATTCCATGTATCAATAAAATTGCTTTACCGGAATCATTTCCAAATGTGTGAAAAATCATTTTATTTTCCCTCCCAACATCAATATGACTGAATCTGCAAGACACGAAAACATTTTTTCCGGATCATATTTTCCCCTGGAATCAGCATTCTCATAGTTTTCCGAAATTACATATCCCAACTTTGCTCCATGAAACGTTACTACCATAAAGCTGATGATTTCATCTACGGACCTGATCGGCTTCAGTTTCTGCTTTTTCACTGTTTCATCCAAATATTTTTTCATCGAAGCAACAAGATAAATAAGCGGGCTGACTCCTTCTCCGCTTAGCTGCTCTGCAATATGTCCGGTCCTTTCGGGTTCACTGAGAGCAAGCATGTCACTGTAAACAGATATCTTTAGAATATCCATTTCTTCTTCCTGCAGATAATCAGCAAGTAAATCACAGATTCGATATACAGTTTTTTCCCATTCTCCGTGATTCGGCTCAGCAAGAACATCGTCCAGCTTCTCACGCAAGTGACTTTCTGAATTGATACGTATCACCAGATCACGAAAGATTTCATCCAGATCCTTATAATATCTGTATACCACTCCATGTGAAAACCCGGTCTCTGCAATAACATCATTCATTACTACAGATGTAACGGGTTTCCTTGCGCATACTCTTAACGCTGCATCGATTATTTCCCTTTTTTTATTCTCATAATACTCTTCGCTTACTCTTGGCATAAATACCTCTCCATTGTCCTTTGAATATAAATGACATATTGTCATTTTAAGACATTTGTAATACTCTGTCAAGCAGTAATAATCATCATCACCTGAATCCGTAATCCCTGTAACATTAAAATAAAAAAAGAGCTTCGGTTCTGTTTGAACCAAAGCGCTTTTAACGCTTTTTTCTCTCCCGTCTTAATTCCCCTGTTCCTTTACTATTTCAATTCTTCGCAATACATACATATTGTTCCATTTACTGATACATAATACTTTATCGCCAATTTCCAATTTATCTTTTTTCCTTACGATATAATCCATTTTTCTCTCTGTTTCTTTTAATTTATAAGTTGTAACTCCGTTTTCAATTGTAATGTTCCCTATTTCATCAAACCAAGTTTACTTGCGAGAGGTTCTATTTTTTTGTCCTTTGATAGCGCGGCGCACGAGGTCCGGTGGACCTCGGTTTTGCGCCGACCGGAGCGGAGCGGAGACCAGCGCGTGCACGAAATAGGCACGCAGTGCCTATGAGTGTGGGCATCGCTTGTTTCGATGCCTTTTAACTTGTTTTTGGATCCAAAGCATCAAAATCGCCACTCTGCTCTTCTTTTGATGCCTTTTTCACTTGTTAATTTCCGGCTTAGCATCAAATCTCCCAACAATTCTTGCTTTTGATGTCTTCCGCCCTGCTTACATCAAATCTGCACTGAAATGGAATTTGTTAGCAGTACCTTTGTACAATTGCTCGATTGACAATCGTCCAAACGCTCGGGTATAATATAGCCAAACACTCGGTTGAGCAAACCTGAATGTATGATAATCACGGAAATACGGGAGAAATCATTATGAAGGAATATTATCAGAGAATATCAGATAAAGTGCTAATAAATCACTTAGAGTCTAAAGGTGCCGTTCTTATAGAAGGGGCTAAGTGGTGCGGAAAGACAACAACCGCAAAGCACGCTGCAAAAAGCTATATTGAAATGGATAGACCGGATTTAACTGAACAATATCAGCAGATGGCAAGGATAAAACCTTCAAATCTTCTTGAGGGAGAAGTTCCGCATTTAATTGACGAATGGCAGATTGCACCAAATATTTGGAATGCGGTTAGATATGAAGTGGATCAAAGAGGGGATTTTGGCCAGTTTATACTAACCGGATCATCAGTACCCGCAAAGTTAGACGAGAGTATACATACCGGAACAGGCCGAATTGTTCGTATGAGGATGCGGCCAATGTCTTTGTATGAATCAAAAGACTCTACGGGACAAGTGTCGCTTCAAGATTTATTTGATGGTAAAGAGATATCTGCCACGGACAGTCATTCCATTGAGGATATTGCATTTTTAATATGCAGAGGCGGTTGGCCATCTGCTTTAGATAGGCCGGAGAAAGTAGCCCTGAAGCAAGCATTTGATTATTTTGATGCCGTTGTGAATGATGATATTTCCAGAGTTGATGATGTAAAAAGGAATCCGGAAAGAACAAAGCGCTTGATGAAATCATATGGAAGGAACATAGCTACTCAAGCTGCACTTGAAACAATCCGTGAAGATATAATAAGCAATGATGTTGAAACATTCGACAAAGAGACATTATATTCATATTTGAATGCTTTGGCTAAGATTTTTGTAATAGAGGACTCTCCTGCATGGAATCCAAATTTAAGATCTAAAACAGCAATAAGAACTTCAGATACCAGATATTTTGTGGATCCATCCATTGCTGTTGCCGCATTGGGATTAGGTCCGAACGATTTGGTAAATAATTTGGAATATATGGGATTGATATTTGAAAATCTTTGTGTTCGAGATTTAAGAGTGTATGCTGATTCGTTGGATGGAAGTGTTTATCATTATAGAGATAAAACCGGGCTTGAATGTGATGCTGTCGTTCACCTGAGAAACGGAAGTTATGGATTAATAGAGGTTAAGCTCGGAGGAGATAAGTTAATAAATGAAGGAGCCCAGACTCTCATTAAACTGGCAAACAAAATAGATACGGACAAAATGAAAGCACCTTCATTTTTGATGGTTTTATGTGGTGTAGCCCCGTTTGCTTACAAACGCGAGGATGGAGTTTTTGTTGTTCCTGTATCATGCTTAAAAGATTAAAAGGAAAAAATAAATTCGTTTTATACTTGTGATATAATTATTATGAAATACTTTATATGGTAAAAGAATTAATCGAGGGGAAAACATGGGCTCAAGAGATTTTAGTGATAGCACAAAACTTGAAGTAATAAAAAATAATCTTAGTAAAAATGGTGGCAATATTTTATGTGAGGCATGCGGTAAAAAAATGTCATCAATTGAAGATTGTCATTTTGATCATATTTTTCCATTTGCAAAAGGCGGAAAATCTACTGCTGATAATTGTCAGATATTGTGTTCTTCATGTAATTTGAAAAAGAATGATAAATTACTACAAGAATTTATGATTGCGGAGAAAGCTCGTGCATTTCTATCCGGTATGTCTATAGATGATAATAATTTTGATAATAATACCAAGATTGATCCTGAAGATGAAATCAGTACCATTCCCCAAACCGAAGTTAATCAAAATCCAATGACCAAAGAAGTATTTGATAATATCATCAGATCTTTTATTGAAAAACATGGAACAATTCAGAAGATTGACTTTGCAAGAGATTATAATAATCTTCCGTCCTTTGGTTATGTAAAACAATTCTATGGTGGTTTGTTAGAACTAAAGGACGCTTTTGGTATTCGTGATCAATCTTTTTATTGGGATAGAGAAAGTATCAAAGAAGCTTTAGTTTCTTTTGTCGAAAAGAATGGAACACTGACTCAAAAGGATTTGCGCAAATCTAATGGTCTTCCGTCAATTCCATGTATTTTACGATACTACCCAGAGTATGAATCATTAACCGATATACAAAGAAACTTACTAGGTTTGGATGGAGTGACTTTTTGGGATAAAGAATCTGCTATCGATGCGGGCAAAATGTTTATGGAAACACATAATAGTATTCACCAGAAAGACTTTAAAGCCAAAAACAACCTACCCACGTATAATGTTATCCTTAAATTGTTTGGCTCATTAAATGCTTTTCAGAAAGAAATTGGTGCACCGATTTCAACTAGAAATGAATTTATATCGAAAGATGATATTCATCTAGAAGTAGAAAAATATTTTGCTGGCAAAGATCGTATTATCGAAAATCAAGTAAATTTCGAAAAGGATTTCAGTATCAAGTTAGATATTATAAGAAAAAGATATGGTTCTTTTGATGCTTTTTGTAAAGAAGAAAGAATAACTTTATCAAAGAAAAAGATTTTTAAATATTCAAAACGAGAGGTTGATGATGCTATATCAAATTGGGTTTTACAAGGAAATGAAATACCAAGAGTACACGATTTAACTAAGGTTGGATTGCCCTCACAAGCTGTTATTATGCGATTTTATAAAGATTGGAGAGAACCTTTTGTCATGTATCAAAAACTTCACGAGGAAGTAAATCGAGTTAAATAAGAAGTGGTACAAAGTTGGTACAATGGGAATCAATAGCCACGCAAACTCCTTTCTTTACTGGATTTTTTACTTATAAGAATTATTCGATTCCCATCACCTGCTTTACAAAATACCCTCAGGATAAACCTGAGGGTATTTTTGAAAACAAAAAGTTGCTTACTGCTTTTGTTACTTCGGTTCATCCGCCTGTTCCGGTAGAATCAGTTTCAGCGAATTTGCATATTTCTCTGCCGGCTTTGCATCGGTCACTATAATCGCATCGCCGATGTCCGCAAATTTAACGGTACTGATCAGTCCGAATTTCTCGTGATCCGCCAGAATAAAACGCCTTTGGGGAGCCGTACACTGAATTGCAACCTTCTTCATGGTCGCTTCCCTGATATCCGGTGTCGTAAATCCTCTCTTTAAGCTGATTCCGTTCGTTCCGAAAAAACCGACGGAAAATTGATATTTCTGCAATGAAAGAATCGCCGTTTCACCGATGATTGCTTCCGTTGTTTCTTTTAATTCCCCACCGATTAAGAATACCTTAAATCCGCGAAGTGCGAGATTTTTTGCATGTGCCACCGCATTGGTAACATAGACTGCTTCTTTTTCGGAAATGGCATCCACCAGAAATCCGGTCGAAGTTCCCGAGTCGATGTAAACACAGTCGCCCGGTTTAATCTGCGTCGCCGCAAGTTCTCCAATTATTTTTTTCTCATCCATATTAATTACGGATTTCTGCTGCATGGAAAGTTCTTCAAACGACTCCGTTTCGTTGACCGAAATGGCACCGCCGAAAACCTTGATTAATTTTCCTTCCCGGTCAAGTTCCGTAATATCCCTACGTATAGTAGACTCCGACGCATCCAGAAGTTCCTTTAATTCGCTGTTTGTAATACTGCCTTTTTCCTTTACTGCGTTAAGAATCTGGAATTTACGTTGTTCCGACAACATATGACCAACTCCTTTTAGCCATAAATCAATACTTTCAAAACCGTGCTTAACCGAATCACGGATGATTCCCTAAGCTTTCGCACAACTCCCCGAACAGTTTGATTCATCAGGGATTTGCTTCATTCAGGCTCTTCTTATACTCCGAAACATCGGTTTCCAGAACAATCTTCCGAAGAGGAAGAATACGTCCGGGCGATACGGATAATTCATCGAAGCCCATTGCCAGAAAATCTTTGGTAAGAGTCAGATCCGCTCCGAGTTCTCCGCAGATTCCGGCCCATGCGCCGTGTCTGTGCGCCGCATCCACAATCATCTTAAGCATTTTTAAAATTGCAGGATGATGTGAATTGTAGAATTTTTCAAGTGAATCATTCTGCCGGTCGATTGCAAGTGTATACTGCGTCAGATCGTTCGTTCCGACGGAGAAGAAATCAACCTCCTCTGCCAGTTCGTCCGCGACCATAACGGCTGCCGGTGTTTCTATCATAATACCGAGTTCGATATTTTTATCGTAGGAAATTCCGGCATCATCCAGTTCCGTTTTTACTTCGTTTACGATTTCCTTAATCTCTTTCACTTCTTCCAGCGAAATAATCATTGGGAACATGATTGCGATTTTTCCGAATGCACTCGCACGAAGAATTGCACGAAGCTGTGTCTTAAAGACTTCCGGTCTGGTTAAACAGATGCGGATTGCACGAAGTCCCATTGCCGGATTTTCTTCTTTCGGAAGTGCAAAATAGTCGGCCTGTTTGTCCGCACCGATGTCCAGGGTACGGATGATAACCTTCTTTCCGGCCATCGTCTGTGCAACCGTTTTATAAATCTCAAACTGCTCTTCTTCCGTCGGATAATCCTGAGAACCGAGGTAAATAAATTCCGAACGGAACAGTCCGATTCCGCCGGCGTCATTTTTCAGAACAAGTCCCAGATCCTTGGTATTTCCGATATTAGCATAAAGGTTGATATGCTGTCCGTCAAGCGTCACATTGTCCTTGCCCTTTAACTGTTCCAAAAGAGCTTTCTTTTCCTGCTCTTCCTCATAGAGTTTCTTCTTTGCGGCCATGGTTTCTTCGTTGGGTTCGATATAAACCTTTCCCTCAAAACCGTCCACAACCGCCATTTTTCCGTTTACGGTATCATCAAGAGGAATGTCACATCCGATCATGGCCGGAATGTTCATGGTTTTCGCAAGAATCGAAGTATGGGAATTTGCTGAGCCGTGTACGGTTACAAAGGATAAAATTTTATCCTTGTCCATTTGCACGGTTTCAGAAGGTGCCAGATCGTCCGCTACGATAATTACCTGCTCATCCGTCTGAATTCCGCCGCTTCCCTTTCCGGACAACACGCCGATCAACCGTTCCGAAATGTCATGTACATCTGCCGCACGGCCCCGGAAATATTCGTCCTCCATGTCGAGGAACATCTGTGCCATCTGGTCTCCGGTCTGAGCAACCGCATATTCCGCATTCACGGACTGTGTACGGATAATATTTTCCACGCTGTCGATATAATCGCCGTCATCCAGCATCATCTGGTGTGCTTCAAAAACACCTGCACCGTCTTCTCCGACTTCCTTCAGGGCTTTTTCATAAAGAACACCGAGCTGCTCAATTGCAACGTCTTTTGCCTCATGATATCTTTTGATTTCCGCTTCGGGGTCTTCGATTCTCTCACGCTTTACCTGGGAATCCTCTTTGGCATACACGCAGATTTTTCCGATTGCAATCCCGCCGAATACGGATTTTCCGCTATAAACTACCATATGCTTCTCCTTCATCATTCAAATCATACGGGTTACCTGTATCTCTCTGAAACAAATCTGCCTGCAGATCCGTTTACAGATTGGCTTCCATAAATGCTTTTACTTCTGCCATCAGTGCATCAGCCTCTGCACCCTCAAAGGAAAATTTAACGGAATCGCCCTGCTTTGCACCTAAGGACATAATTCCCATAACGCCCTTAAACGGAACTTCCTTATCGCCCTTTGCTACTTTAACAACACAGTCTCTTCCTTTGATCAGTTTGAACAGCTCCGTTGCGGGACGAGCATGAATTCCGTGTACATCCTTAATTACATAATCAAAACTTGCCATAATAAAAACCCTCCTTTTATTTTTTGTTTACCTTTATAATTTTTTATATTGTGTTTTTACTTTCCGTTTTTCCCGGTTTTGATGTCTTATTTTTCAGCCGGTTTCTTCAAAATTCCGAGTAAGAAGCAGGTTACGGCACTTCCGATTAACCATGCTACTACATAAAGAAGCGGGTGACCTACGGTTGCAAAAACAAATACACCGCCGTGAGGAGCCATCAAAGTACATTTAAAGAGTGCTGCAAGAAGTCCTGCCACACCTGCGCCTACCATAGTGCAGGGAATTACATGAAGCGGATCTGCCGCTGCGAAGGGAATCGCACCTTCCGTAATGAAGGATGCACCCATAACCAGGTTGGATACCGCGGAACCTCTTTCTGCCTTCGTAAACTTCTTCGGGAAAATGAAGCATGCAAGTGCAATTCCGATAGGAGGAACCATACCGCCGACCATAACTGCTGCCATTGCAATGTATGCCATCTGCTGGAATGCCGAATCGGTGGAAAGTGCTGCCTGTGCCAGCATACCGGTACCGAATACATAAGCGGCTTTGTTGATCGGACCGCCCATATCAATTGCCATCATGGCACCCAGAATAAGTCCCATCAGCCAAACCATGTTTGCGCTTCCGATAGCGGTAAGTGCATTTGAAAGACCGGTATTAATCAGTCCGATTACGGGATTTAAAACGAAGCACATAATCACGCCTTCACAGAAAATACCGACAAGCGGGTAAATCAGGGTAGGCTTTAAACCGTCAAGTGCAGCCGGTAATTTTTCACCGATCTTCTGAAGACCGAGTACCAGAAATCCTGCAAGGAAACCTGCTGCAATACCGCCTAAGAAACCGGATACGGTATTACCGCCGTCAGGCTGCTGGAATGCAAATTTCATCAAAAACTGTCCGAAACCGCCGACTGCCTTTCCGTCCATTAACGTTCCGGATGCAAAACCGAAGTTGGAAAGAATTGCATTTCCGTTTGCGGCAAGAATACCTCCTACAAAACCAACCGCAAGACCGGGACGGTCTGCAATTGCATATGCGATATAACCTGCGAGAACCGGAACCATCAGACCCATTGCCAGTCCGCCGACATATTTCAGGAATGCCGCAAGCGGTGTGATGCTGCCGAAATCTCCGCCGCCGGTTGCACCGTATCCGGCAATCGTATCAACAAGGAATGCAAGTGCCACTAAAATACCGCCGCCGATAACAAACGGAAGCATATGGGATACACCGCTCATCAGCCAGGTATAAACTTTATGTCCTACGCCGCTCTTTTCGGAAGACTTGCTCTCGCCTGCTTCCTCGGCTCCGCTGCCGTTAAATACGGGCGCATTTCCCGACAATGCAAGGGAAACGAGTTCGTCGGCCTTATTGATTCCGTCTGCAACCTTTCGCTGAATGACTTTCTTTCCCGCAAAACGTTCCATCGGAACTTTCGCATCAGCGGTTACGATTACGCAAAGTGCATCTTTAATATCATCCGCGGTCAGTGTATTCTTTGCACCCGAAGATCCTCTGGTTTCGATTTTAATCGGGATTCCTGCTTTGGATGCTGCCTTCTCCAGTCCTTCTGCTGCCATATAGGTGTGTGCAATACCGGTCGGACAGCTTGTTACCGCTACCAGATACCTACTTCCTGCATCAATTACCACATCTGCAAGACCTTCATCAACGCTCTTCTTTTCTTCGTCCGCCTTGTCAATGACTGCGAGGAATTCATCCACGTCTTTAGCATTGATCAGGTTGTTTCGAAAATCCTCATCCATCAGCATCATGGATAATTTACTCATTACATCCAGATGAACATTGTCCTTGGTATCGGGTGCCGCAATTAAGAAAAGGATATTGACAGGTTCGTCATCGAGTGCTTCGTAATCCACACCGTCCTTAATAATCATTGCCGCAAGTCCGGGCTTATCGATGCAGTCACCTTTTCCGTGAGGAATTGCAATTCCTTCTCCGACACCTGTCGTGCTTTCTTCTTCTCTTGCGTAAACAAGTGCCCGGTAAGCTTCCTTATCCTGAACTTTTCCGCTTGCCGCCATGAGTTCTACCGCCATGTCCATGGCTTCCTTTTTGGATTTCGGCGCCGCATTCAGATCAACGCTCCGCTTATCCAGAAGTTCCGTAATTCTCATACCCTCTCCTCCTTTTCTTTTTTGCTTTTTGTTCTGTTTCCTTTTGTTTCTTTTTTGTCACTATGTCTGCCGCCCGATCAGTGGCCTAAACTTCGATAAACCGCTTCCACTTCTTCCTTTGTTGCCAGATATTCCGAAAACGCACTTGCAGAACCTGTCGAAAGTCCCATCTTAAAAGCGTATTCATACTCTCCTTTTTCCAGGAATCCGTATAAAAATCCGGCCACCATGGAGTCTCCCGCGCCGACGCCGTTTACAAGTTTTCCTTTCGGTGCCTCGGACATATAGATACCTCCGTCCGCCGCTGCCAGTACTCCGCCTTCGCCTGCCATGGAGATTAATACGTTCTGTGCTCCCATCTCCTGCAGTTTCTTTGCATACGGTACAACGCTTTCTCTTGTTTTTAATTCCACACCGAAAATCTCGCCGAGTTCATGGTTATTCGGTTTAATCAAAAACGGATGATACTCAAGGACATTTACCAAAAGATCCCTTGTTGCATCCACCACAATCCGGATTCCTCTTCCGTCAAGCTTTTTGCAGATATCCGAATAAATCGTGCCCGGCATACTGGACGGAATGCTTCCTGCAAGGCAGAGCGTATCTCCTTCTTTCAATGCATCCAGTTTTGTCATGAGAACTTCCAGTTTTTCCGGACTGATTTCCGGTCCCATACCGTTGATTTCGGTTCCGTCGATGCTCTTTAATTTCAGATTGATTCTCGAGCACCCTTCCCCGATTTCTATTGCATCCGCTAGAATCCCGCTTTCCTTAACCTTTGCGGTAATCTCTCTTCCGACAAAACCTGCCGCAAAATAAAGTGCCGTATTCTCGATTCCCAGATTGGATAATACAATGGAAACATTAATGCCCTTCCCGCCGGGAAGCATTAACTCGGACGTTGTCCGATTTGTAAGACCGAGTTTGAAATCATCAACAGTTACGATATAGTCTAAAGACGGGTTGAAGGTTACAGTGTAAATCATATTGCCCCTCCTTTGCATGTTCATGACCGATTCAATAAAAAAGACCGAATTCAATCGTATTACTCCCTACAAGAATTATAATACGGTCAAACTCGGTCAAATTCAACCAAATTTCTTCACAAATATATTTTATTTTTTTAGTAAAATCTTCCAAAATCAATCATTTCGTATGTAAAATCGTGCAAAATCGTTCAGGTTTCCATGCATGGCATTTCGTATTCCTGCAGATTATGTATAATGAACAGTATAGACACCGCAATGTACGTTGCGGATTTTTCGTTTTTGTTTTATTTGTGGAGGGGAAACAATAAAAAAATGTCCGAGATCTGCTACAGGTCGAGGATGACTCATTTTTCGAACTTGCATCCAATTCGGACTATCCTATCTTCTCCTCTAGTTACTTCATAAACCGAGGAGAAGTTTTTCCGGATAGGATCAACATCCCGATCGCCGATCCCGAATGCAGCGCTGACTATTACCTGGTATGCCTTGCTTCCGAAAAGAATCGTTACGAGCCTCTGTTTAAACATATACGTAAAGATGCAATAAAATAATTATTTATTTTCCGTCATTATGCTTCTCCTGTTATCTCTTTAGCAAGTTCCAGAATTTCAAAGGCATATTTTTCCTTGCCCTTTTTCAGAAGCTTCTTGTATAAAGGATAGTTAGTGATGCAGATTGCAGCACCTGCCAGTCCCGACAGTACTCCGACGATCATGAAAACTGTTCCTGTTCCAAAGACGCCCAGCC
>JAFWTY010000039.1 GCA_017518735.1 Lachnospiraceae bacterium
CGGTTTACGAACATTGCATGCCCGGTACTCGTGCTCGGCTCCAAAGATGATGTCGTGCTCGGAGGAGAAGCTTCCGAAGCATTATTCGAATCATTGAAAGACCGCCCGGATTGCGAACTTTACATGTATGAAGGATACGGTCATGCTGCATATGATCTGGCACCCGATTACAAGGACAGGATGTTAAGCTTCTTCCGATAGGAGCATGCAAAGCAGACCCTGTACGGTATTATTCGGATTACCGGGCAATAGTGCTTAGTTAGTGAGGTATTTATATCGAAACGCGTTCAGTTCATTCTGAGTAAAACCGGTTGCCTGCAGGATGAAGGCTTCTTCGGATGTATAATGTGAGTCAATATAGCGAAAACCGGCCCGCATTACCTCGGGCATTACGCTTACGCTTTTTTGAAGACTCAGTTTCAGGAGGCTTTCGTCCTCTTCTTGTTTTTTTAAGTCATCCTTAATCTTTTCTGCCTTCGAAAAGAAAGTTACGGCTGATGCATTGTAATCGTTGAGGATATCGTTTCGGTCACATCCGAGCACATACAGAATCAAAGCGGCAATTACGCCGGCTCGGTCTTTCCCACTGGTACAATGAAAAAGAACGGCTCCGTTCGCATCCAAAAGAAGGCGGAAAATCTGCCTGACGGCAGACAGGGACTGTGTATCCGTGGAAATGTTCCGATACATTTTTGTCACTTCGTCTATTCTTGCATACTGCGTCAAAACACAGGCTTTCTCCCCTTCTGTTTTGCTGTTAAAATAGCGGCCGGCCAGATAATCCAGTCGGGTTGTCTCCAGCTTGTCGGTTAAAGGAATACACACATGCTGAATCTCCGGAATGATTTTATCCGGAGATTTTTCTATTTCTTTCGGGGTTCTTAAATCGATAATCAAAGAAAGTCCTACGGTATTTTTCAGATATTCGGCATCCTCCGGGGAAATACGTGCAAGGCTGCCGCTTCGAATCAGGAGATTGTCCTTAACGGTCTTTCCATCACAGGCGGCAAAATTGGAAAGCCTCCGGGCATTGTCCACAGATTGTAACGGGATTCTGTTTTTTCGTATCAACTCAAATGCGAAGTCGAATTCTTCGCCGGTGAGAAGATCGATGGCTTCTTTCTTGAAATCCATGTGAATGCCTTTCTTTATGCCTTGCCGGGTTTCTTATATCAGGAATATGATACACCAAAACAGGCAGATCGTTCAATGCGTCAACGGACGAAGATAGCGTAAATTTACCTTCGGAAAACTGAAAACGAGAAGTTCCTTATATTATGATTGAATTTGCGAAAAACAATTTTAACTTAAAGGAGGAACTTCCCGTGTATAACAGTGTACTACAGTTTATCGAAAAAGACATCCATGAAATTGAAATTCTTGTTGGAGAAGTAATTCAAGGCAATAAAGATACTACTGATTTATCCTTGGATATTCAGGAACGGATGAATGTTTTCACTTCTCTAACATTTACAAAAAAATGATTAAAACCAAAAAAACAACATTTCAGCATATTTCAAAAATAATTGACAAAGAATCACATAACACGTAAATTGTAAATCGAAATGCAACCCTTTCGATTACTATACCTTTCATTGTAATTGATAGTGCATATGATGGGAGAGGTTGCATCTTCCATTTCCTTAAGCCTGGCCTATAGCAGACCAGGTTTTCTTTATGGTATCCTTACTACCGGTGCCTACGGCCGGAACAGGAGGTTACCATGTCAAACTTTTTTACTTATGCAGAGAGGATATCCCTCCAAAAATTTTTAGGAGAGGGACTCTCATTTAAAGAAATAGGCCGTACACTGGGAAAGAGTCCATCCACCATATCACGGGAAATACGAAAACATATGTCCCAAGTAGCAACAGGACGCCCCGGGTATCCGTTTAATCCCTGTAAGCATCGTAAGACCTGTAGAGCCAAAAATCTATGTAGCAGGAGTGAGTGTCATCGTCCATCCATTCAATACTGTAAGCTGTGTCCGGACTGCTCTAAACACTGCCCTGACTTCGTTGAGGAGGTGTGTACCAATCGTTTTAAGGTTCCGTATGTCTGTAACGGGTGCAGTCAGATTGATAAGTGTACCCTGCTCAAGAACATTTATGATGCCGAGCATGCGCAGTACAAAGCTCATGATGTCATATCGCAGTCAAGATCAGGGCTTTGTACCTCTGAGGATGAAATAGCACGGCTGAATACGCTTATAAGCCCTCTGGTAAAAAGAGGCCAGTCCCTGCATCAGATCTATACCACTCATCAGGACGAGATCATGTGCAGCGAGAAGACTCTTTATAACTACCTTGATGCCAGTCTCTTTGATGTAAAGAACGGTGATCTTCCGAGGAAGTCAAGGCTGCGTCCACGTAAGCAGAAGAAGGAGTACAAGGTCGATAAAGGCTGTCGCATCGGCCGTAATTATCAAGACTTTCAAGAGTACCTTGAAAAGAATCGGGATACATCTATCGTCCAGATGGACAGTGTGATTGGCTCCGTAGGCGGCAAGTGCCTGCTTACGATCCACTTCGTCGAATCATCGTTTATGCTGGCATATTTGAGGGATGCGAACACTTCTCAGTCTGTCCTGGATATATTTGACGGCTTGCAGGAGAAGCTCGGTATGAGCCTTTTTCAGAGGCTTTTCCCTTTGATCCTGACAGACAATGGAAGCGAATTTTCAAACCCCATGGCGATCGAATGTGACAGGGAGACCGGCGAAATACGGACAAGGATCTTTTACTGTGATGCCGGGAAGCCCTATCAGAAGGGTGCTATAGAGGTGAATCACGAACTGATCCGAAGGGTGCTTACCGATGTAAACGGTCGTAACCGTAGCTTCAATAATCTCACGCAGGAGGATGTGACACTTATGATGGATCACATCAATTCCTACAAAAGAAAAAAGCTAAATGACCGTAGCCCTTACGAGACATTCAGCTTTTATCATGGTGAAGAAGTCCTCGAAAAGTTAGGATGTTCAAAGGTTCCCGCCGACGACATCCTGCTTAAACCGGAGCTTCTCGGAATGTAAAACAGACAGCAGGCCGCAGGTACCAGCGAATCATTCATAGCACCAAAGAACAGGGGTGGATTCTCCGATTACAACTAAAATCGAGAGGGAGTCGACCTCTATTGGTCGTGTCTGCTTTTTCATCATATCGAAAACCATGAAAAAGTCAATGTCGCATTTCGTTTACAAAACCTGCATTTCGTTTACAAAAGTGGACTTTCGATGACAAAAGTGGCATCTCGCTTACAAATATTCAGTTTTCAATTTACAAAGTTGCAGTTTGACTTACAAACTTGCATCTCGGATTTCTATCCAGCAAAATCCTGTAAAATTACCGATTTTCTCATGATTTTCGTTAATTAATTATCGTTTTTCAGAAATTATTTATCGTTTATCGATAAAAAGTTATTGACAAACGTATTCCGTAATGTTAAGATGCAATTGTCGAAAGGGAATTGATGCGGCCAGTCAGTTGCCCAAGACATTACCGGTAAGGAAAATTTCAACAAACGGCTTTATGAAAAGCCTGACACAGCACATTACTTCAGATATATCATCTGACACATAAAAGGAGAAAACCATGAACGAAGAAAATGCAAAATTACAAAAAGTTGTAAGAAGCTGTAAGGCAGCAAAAAAAGTATCGACAATTCTGTTCTTTATCACGATGGTGGCAACCACAATCTGCCTGATTACGGGAATCGTGATGATAGCAAACCATGAAAAATTTGATGCCGAATTCAATCAGTCAATTGCGGAAGGCAAAGTATCCATCAGACCGGACGGCGGATTTAAAGTGAATTTCGGATCGGTTGATGTAGCACAGTTCGATGAAAATGATGCGAAAGCGGCATTGCCCGCCTCCCAAAAAATAACCTCCGACATTCCCGCCCTTCAGGAATTCTTTGATGAAAATTCCGATTCCTACTCCGTTGTGTACGGATTCTATCTGCTCGGAATGACAGTAATGATTGCAATCCTGACGGTAGCAATGTTTCTATTCCGCTCCGTCTTCACCATCATCCTGGAAGAAGGTAACCCGTTCTCCGACAAGGTAATCAAAAGAATCTTAATTTCCATGATTATCATTTCCGTCGTTTTAATCTTTACATCCGGTGTCGGTTTCGGAGTTCTCGGCGGTTTCTTAACCTGGGTAATCTATACCATCCTCGATTACGGTCGTTCCTTAAAGACCTTATCGGATGAAACGTTATAGGAGGTGTGCTTATGGGACAGATTATACTAAGACTGGACCGTGTTATGGCGGACCGGAAGATGTCACTCAATGACTTATCCGAGAAGGTCGGCGTCTCAAACGTCAACCTCTCGAAGATGAAAAACGGTAAAATCTCTGCCATCCGTTTTTCCACGCTGGAAGCAATCTGTGAGGCGCTGGACTGCCAGC
>JAFWTY010000040.1 GCA_017518735.1 Lachnospiraceae bacterium
CAACCAGTCCTCGCTGTTAGCTTCGACTTCTTCCCACTTCTTTCCCCAATCTTTCCGGTTCTTCTCAAGAATTCTTTTGAAATAGAAATCATTTTCCAGAGATTCCACTTCTTTGTTGAAATTCTTGGCACGGATTTTATCGTTAACATCAATCACATCAAGTGGATTGTATCTTACTTCGCTCAGTTCGTCTCTGTACTTAACCGAGCAATAATTCTTGGCATACTCATGAATCGTTCTGTCCCTGACGGTAATATACCCTAACGCATTACGCTGTGCTTCGGTCTTGAGGCCTGTCTTTCTCTCGAAACGCTCATTCAACATCTGCTTCTGGCTCTTAGCCAGCATACCCGGAAGCATCCCTTCTCCCACTTTTCTTACTTCGTCAGGATCAAAATCTTCTCTTTCAAGGCCGGCTTTCAAGCCAAAACCGGCAACACCGAGAATCTGCGAGAGATCTGCCAGAGGCTTATTCCCAACTGAATATTTCGAATTGGTATGGACTTGGCGAATTGTTATCTGAACACCCTTCTCCAACTGCTTCAAAACCTGAAGGTTCGCCCCGGTCAAGTCCGCCATTCCCTCAATCAAACGATATCTTTCAGCTGTCTCGGCAGATGTATGATCCCTGAAAACCGGTCTGTGCTTGCTTTCATAACGAAGCAACTTCGAACGGAAGGTCTCCATTGCTTTCTTCATTTCATCAAATTTAACTTCATAATCATCCTTTTGCAGAACATTTTTTGCTGCCTGCAGACTTCTCGCTACGTCAATATAGTCCTGCGGTCCCTCAGTCCCGAAAGACGCCCAGTTTGCGTCCTTATCCTTCTGTGTTTCCGATAGAAGTAGCGCATACTGATTCAATTCCTTGACCATCTGCTTTTTCCAGCCAATCACACTTCCGAGCAGGAAATTTCCCTTCTCTCTCATTCCCATTGCATCAAACTCATCATCATTGATCGTTCTTCTGCGCTCTCCCTGTTTGCGTCCGGAAAGGGAATAAACTCCCGGCAAGACTTCTTTTACTTCATTGTATTCGTTTCGGAAAGCATCCAGTTTTGACTGGTCAAAATCGCTTAATCTCTTACCATCGTCTTTCTGTTTTTCCGAATTATCCTTGATATTAATGCTGTTATCATTGGTATTTGTGTTAATATCGTCAATTCTATTAATGTTAATATCGTTATTGATATTATTCACATCAATATCATCGGCGCTGTCATCAAGGGAATTAATATTCTTGATTATATTTTCTTCCGCTTTGTCTTTTTGGTCCTCAATTTTCTTTTCTTTTTGAGCATTATTGACAATTTCCAGACACTCAAACGCTTCTTTTACAAATATGGAATAATTCGCCATATTATCTTTCTGGAATAGTTCCATAATGGATTTGATAAATCTTTCAAAAAGATTGGCTTCATGCCATTCCGTCTTGTCTACGAATTCGGTATCCCTTGCCATATCCTTTTTGGTATATTTCTCAATAAGGAACAATGCATGTAAGCACTTAAGATCCGTTTCGTTACTCGGATTCCAGCCAAACATTTCAAGTTTTTCACGAAATTCGTCCCATTCCTTCGCCGGTTCCTTCTTTACCTGTTCCTCAAGTTTTTTAAATTTATCTAATTGCTCTTTTGTAAATCCAGGCATTTCGTTTCCTCCGATATAATGTCGTTTACATGAGATTTACATGCTACAAATGCATAATAGTCTAAACCGTCCAACAGATGTCCAACATATTCCCAAAATACCAAAAAATAATGAAAAATTCTGATTTATCGGTTATAATATAAACACTTAGGGGACTTATATGACAGAATTTATCAGTAACAATTTTATTCCAATCATCGGAATTCTGATGATGCTTGCAATCATTGCAAAAAACAACAGGCTCCCAAAACTGAGAAGAATCTACTTCTATCTCACACTAGCTTCTTTCGCATTGAGCCTGTTTTTTCGTAATGCGGATTACATTACATCCAACTATGAAACCTTTACCGTCCGAAGAGCTGTTTATTCCGCTTTCGGATACGTATTTCGTACGCTTTTAATCTATTTCACTCTCGGAACGGATTTGGACTTAAGCAAGCCGAAAACACGCAAAATTTACATTCTGATCGGTCTTCCGATTCTGGTTACGATTTTTGCCGCTTTTTCGGTATTCTTTACCGACAAGGTATATTCCTTTGTTCCTCCGAACAGTTTTTTCGCTGGACCATACTCCTGGTTAAACTATGTATCTCTGGTTTTTTATCTGTTCGTTTTTATTTACATAGCCGCAAAAGATTTCATAAAATACAAAAATCATCGCCATGGCACCATGATTTCCGCCGTACTGGCTCTCATGATTTTTGCCATGCTTTTTGAAAAGTTCGGTTACCGTGCATTCATGTGCGAAAATGCCATGACCATGGCGCTTATGCTTTACCTGATCTTCTTCCAGAACAACGATTTCCAGCACCAGCGAAGATCACTGGAACACAAAGCAAGAATCGATGCACTTACCGGTCTTTATAACCGTACCGGCTATAATTATCTCGTTGAAGCATTATCGAAAGAAAAAGACTTAATGATCGGACTCTTGGTCCTGGACATTGATAATTTCAAGTCCATAAACGATACCTACGGACATGAAACCGGAGATGTCATCCTAAAGAAGGTTGCAGATTTGTTAAAGGTTGCCTTCCGTTCCACAGACTATGTCATCCGCCACGGTGGTGACGAATTCGCAGTCATCATGGTCGGCATTACCGACAACCTTGCTTTCGTCGTAAAAAACAAAATCGAAAGCTTGAATGTCCAGCTCGAAAACCCGATTGACAACGTTCCGAAAACATCCGTCAGTGCCGGACTTGCATTCTCGGAAAATGGCTTCACATCGGACCTGTTCAACCGGGCGGACAAAGCACTATATCATGTAAAAGAAACAACCAGACGCGATTGCGCCTTATACGAAGAGCTTCCGGAATAATCCGAAAGCTCTTTTTTTAACCTGTATACCTAAAACCTAAAAACTATGGAACCTATACATTGAAGCGGAACAGAATCACGTCTCCGTCTTTCACCACATATTCCTTACCTTCCAGGCCTACAAGGCCTTTTTCTTTTGCAGCTGCGATGGAACCTTCGGTAATCAAAACATCATAAGGCACAACTTCCGCCTTAATGAATCCACGCTCAAAGTCGGTATGAATCTTTCCGGCTGCCTGAGGAGCCTTGGTACCCTTCTTGATGGTCCATGCACGGCATTCATCCTCTCCCGCGGTTAAGAAACTGATCAGTCCGAGGAGGTCGTAGCTTTCGGTAACAAGTTTATCGAGGCCTGATGATTTTACACCAAGTTCGTCTAAGTATTCTTTCTTCTCTTCATCGGAGAGATCTGCAAGTTCCTGCTCAATCTGTGCGCAGATGACCAGTGCTCCGGAGCCCTCTTCTTTCGCGATTTCACGGACTTTCTGCACATATTTGTTGGATGCGCCGTCGTCCGCCAAGTCATCTTCCGCAACATTGGCCGCATAGATGGTCGGCTTTGCGGTAAGCAAGTTGTAGCCCTTGAATGCTGCTGCCAGATCCTCGTCTTCGGGAACTTCGAAGGAACGGGCCATTTTGCCTTCTTCCAGGTGAGCTTTAATGGCTTTTAACATCTCCTCTTCCTTGGCTGCTGCCTTATCCATTCTGGCTGCCTTGGCAACCTTGGCATTTCTGCGCTCGAGAATTTCGAGATCGGAGAAAATCAGTTCAAGATTGATCGTTTCGATATCTCTTGCAGGATCTACACTCCCTTCCACGTGAATGATGTTGTCGTCTTCAAAGCAGCGAACCACATGCACGATGGCATCCACTTCACGGATGTTCGCAAGGAACTGGTTTCCGAGTCCTTCGCCCTTACTTGCGCCCTTTACAAGTCCCGCAATATCCACAAATTCGATTACGGCGGGAGTAACCTTCTTAGTGTGATACAATTCACCAAGTTTCACGATTCTCTCATCCGGTACCGCTACGATTCCGACATTCGGATCGATCGTCGCGAAAGGATAGTTTGCGGATAACGCCCCCGCATTGGTCAGTGAATTGAAAAGTGTACTCTTGCCGACATTCGGCAAACCGACGATTCCTAATTTCATTTTTCTAATATCTCCTTTAAATTGCCTCTATTTCAATATTTCCCGAATAATCAACCAAAAAGGTGTCACATTTGGTGTTACATCACTTTGAGTATTATAAATAGTTATACCTTTGTTTGCAAACAGATTATTTTCCAAATGTTCCGTAACCTTTCACGGCTTCATCTATGGTCATGGTACCGGTTCCGACACCGTAAACGGCCTGTCTGAACTGTTTAACCGCCTCCTCCGACAAACCGAATTCTTCAGGCGATAATATTCTGTCTTCCGAAACATTTCCGAATGCAGCATACATACTGTTAAAGGACAAATCCTTGGTCGGAGACATAAGCCCCTTCTTCTGTGCCATATTGCTCAGTTCCTCCGAACGGATCAAAAACTTCATAAACTCGTTTGCCGCATCAAGATTTTTGCTTTCTTTGTTGACGGAAAACTGCAGATTCGGCAAATCAAGGAAATATGCACCGTCATCCGCCAAAGGAAGCGGAACGAAGGAGTATTCAAAAGGGTTCGCAATGAAGGCCTCGGAGCGGCTCTCACGTTTTTCGGTTCCGGAAACGGTATCGCCGGAAGCGGTCATCATAGGTACATCCCCTTCAAAGAAGCGAAGAATCACGGCATCATAATTGTTCTCGATTTCTGCACAGGCATCGAGATTCACACAACCGTCGTTTATGAACTGCTTCATCCTCTCAAGGGTGGGACGCATATACTCTCCTGCCTCGGGATCCATGTCATTCAGTTTGTTAACGGCATCTACATCATACGCTATGGTTCCGCAGAAATACGGGTAACTTGCCAACGTAAATAACGATGTCGTTTCTTCGTTGGAGAATCCCATCAGCGGATTCTCATATCCTTTCGCACGGAGGATGTCACAGGCTTCAACCAGCTCATCATATGTCGTGGGGACTTTCAGTCCTTCTTTTTCAAAAAGGGTATTGTTTACCAGCATTCCATAGGTATTTGAAAAAACCGGAACCATCGGAAGCTTGCCGTCATCCGTCTTCAGAAGGATATTGCTGCGGATACAGTTTAAATTGATATCCAGTGAGGAATCCGCAAGATCCTCTGCATGGTCAATGGAAGACTGATACTGCTCTCTTCCGTACATCCAGGAATAATTTACATAGATGTCGGGCGCATCGTTTCCGTTTAAGACCGTGCCAATCATATTGTTATAATCGTCAATCTTCGTATACGTCAGTTTCACGTTGGGATAATACTCATTGAATCGGTCAAATTCCGCCTCAAGAGCCTCAAAGTTGTCGTAACCGCCGGCAATTTTGATTTCACAGCTGATTGAAGTGTCCAAAGAAGGCTTAAATTCTTTTTCCACTTCTTCCTGCTTGGTCTTGCCGCATGCGGTCAGTCCCATAATCATCCCTAAGGACAAAACCATACACATTGTTTTTTTCACAATCCTCTTTTTCATGATTCTTTCCTTCCTTCCCGAATTCTTCTAATCTCTTTAATTACCAATTTGATATCGATGGGTTTTGCAATATGTCCATTCATTCCCGCGTTCAAGCATTCGGTGACATTTTCGGAAAAAGCGTCTGCCGTCATGGCAACAATCGGAATCGAAGCTGCCCAGGGATTCTCCAGTTTCCGGATTGCTCTCGTTGCATCCAGACCATTCATCTCCGGCATCTGAATATCCATGAAAACCAGTTCGTAACTGTCTTTTTCCGCCTCGCGGATCATATCCACACAGACACGTCCGTTCTCCGCACGGTCGGTGGTGATTCCGAACATCGTAAGCATGGCGGAAATAATCTCCCAGTTGATATCATTGTCCTCTGCCACCAGAATGTGTAAGCCCTGCAGATCGGAATAATCATCTTCCGGCTCCAGAGATTTGGACTCTTTTCCGATAAGATTGTTGATTTTATCATAGAGCGTGGACTTAAAAAGCGGTTTGCTGACGAAACCGTTTGCTCCGGCCTCTTTTGCTTTGTCTTCAATATCCGACCAGTCATATGCGGAAATCAGCAAGATCGGAACACCGGTATCAATCTCCGAGCGGATTCGGTTGATGGTCTCTATACCGTCAATTCCCGGCATCTTCCAGTCCACGATGATTACATCATAATCCTTTCCGGAAAGATGCCTGTGTTCAATCATACCAAGTGCTTCAAGACCGCTTCGTGCCTGCTCCGCATTGGCTCCAAGAGACTCAATGGTGTCAACGGATGTCTCAAGCATGATTTCATCGTCATCCACGATCAGAATGTCAATGTGGTCAAGCTGCATATCTTCCCTCTGCCTGTCGGCCACGGGAATATCCAGTACCACGGTAAATGTGGTTCCCTTTCCCTGTTCGCTCTCACATTCAATTGTTCCACCCATCAGTTCAACCATCTGCTTTGTGATGGCTAAACCAAGACCGGTTCCCTGAATGCTGTTGACACGGCTGTCAATCTGCCTGGAGAAAGGCTGATACATTGTCTCAATGAATTCCGGGCTCATGCCGATACCCGTATCCGACACAACATAGACCAAACGTACACAGCCGGAAGACGGACTTTCTTCCTCGCGAAGGTCCACGCAGACACTACCACCGGGTTCCGTATATTTGATCGCATTGGAAAGGATATTGATATAAATCTGGTTCAGACGAAGCTGGTCCGTATATAAGTATTCTTTTTCCATCCGGTTGATATGGAAACTGAATTCAATATTTTTTTCCTTAATCATCGGCTGCGAAATGTTCACGAGATTCTCAACCGTTTCCACAATGGAGAAGGTCAGGGGACTTAATTTCAGTTTTCCGCTCTCCACCTTCGAAATATCCAGAATGTCGTTGATCAAAGTCAGCAAATGATTGCTTGCAAGCGAAATCTTACGAAGACTCTCCTCCGTCGACTCTACGTCTCCGAGATTCTTCTCCGCAATGGCCGTAAAACCTATGATGGCATTCATGGGAGTTCGAATGTCGTGAGACATTGTGGAAAGGAAATCGGTTTTTGCCTTGTTCGCGGAATCTGCCTCCTTTGCCGTAGACATAAGCCGCTTATTCAAAAACATCATATAGATCATGTCAATGATAAACAAAATCAGCAATCCGGCAGACACAGCTCCGATCAGCAACCAGTTTTCTTTTTCTTCCTTTAGATCCTTCGCCGGTACAAAACCAAGCAGTGTCCATCCGGAGGTAGCTTCCACGGGAGAATACGAAAGAATACACTCTTCCCCGTGTGAATTCAGCATCGAAACGGAACCCGTCGATGATGTGATTTTATTGAATAACTGTTTTGCGGAATCAGGATCGGTTGTGTTATAGGAATTGTAAAATTCAAAAAAATTGGAATTTTTAAAACTGCTTCCCTTGAGGATATAGTTACCGTCGGCATCAATCATGGACAGTTCGGCATTTACAAGTTCCGTCTGCGGGAAAACCCATTTCTGTTCCAATTCCGAAACAGGAATAACACGCATCAGAATCGTGGTTTTGGATGTTTTGCTTTCGGAATCGATCAGAGTAATCGTGTTGCAAAAAGCCAGCGACTGTTCGCCGTTCATGGGATTGGTGTAGGCACGGGTGATGTTAATCGCCTCTCCGATTTCATCACTCCATTTCATGTTTTTCAAAAGGTCCACGCGTTCATAGGAAACCGCATAGTCATTGGCTGTTCCCTGTTTCGGGCGCGTGGAAAGGCCCGTGAGCGTATCACGGAAGACCAGATGTGCCGATGTATTTGCAAGCACATGTGAGGATCTGATATACTCGGTTGCCTCTTCCATGGTCATGCTTTGATTGTTAATATAGCGTGCCCATACATCGCAGACTCTCTGCTCACCTTCCAGATAGTTCTCCGTCACCTGCTCCATGGTAACCGTTGTGTTCTCAAAGTGTTCAACCTGCCTTTGGTAAGAATCCCCGCTTGCGATTCTTGTATAGAGAACAACGAAGGTCAGTATGGCAGCCATAATGATTACGTTGACTATGATAATGAAAGTTTTTTTCATACTTTGTTTTCCTCGTTGCTTCCGCTGTTCCAAATTTTAGGATTCTTTATAGTACTCATTGTCGTTTGAATAATTGCCATTATCTATGATATGCAAATACTCATATTCTTCGTTTCTGCTGTGCTTGTAAAGATTACTCAGAAAACCTACCGATGATTTTCCCGCAACCAGGCCGTCACAAAGGCTCAGGGTATACATATCCCTGGCAATTTCAAGTCCCAGAAGATAACGATGGTTTTTTCTGTTTTCGGTACTGAATGCCACCGATTCATCTCCGTCGCTTCGATACACATTCTCGTGGATCAATATCGGTGTATCCGGTAACGCCTTACGGATTCTGTCGCATGCTTCGGCATCATCCGTTGCCAGAAAAACAGCCTCAAACTTTCCGGTATCCATTGCCTTCCTGATTTCTTCTATCGTCTGATCCTCATCCACATAGACCGGGTGCCGGTTATAGCCTTTTTTGTAATCGGTTCCGCGAAAATGCACACCGAGTACCTTTCCACCCTTTTCCTTTATCGGTTTTAAAAGATCCGACGCTTCCTTTACAACAGAAGGTTTTAACACCATGTATTCTCTGATTATCGGAGAACATACATTAAACAATTTTACATCGTGATAATTCTCTTCGTCATATGCGCCATAATGATATTTTTCCCGGATTTCGTTCATGTGATAATAATTGCTGTAACATACATGTAACGCCCGATTCTCATCATAATCATCACTTTTTACAAAATAGTATTCCCAGGGATTTGCGATTTCCCTGCTCATTTCCTCGTCATAATAGGCAAATTCTTTTGTCAGCCGGATCACCGGTGCAAATCCATGCTGTGTGGCATAAATCAGGCGGCAAAGGACAAAACCCACAGTGGCGCAAAAACCGTCAACACCGGAGTTTTCTTTAATAACATAGATTATTTTTCCGTAATCCTCATCCCCGTTATGACGAATTTGAATCGTATCGGCCTTCTCATCAAACGCCGATACTTTTTGAATGTAGTTTTCGTCTCTTCGAATTACACGCTTCAGCGTTCGCAAAAGCAGTATAAAACCCGAACTCTTGTGGGGATTGTTTCCTTTTTCGCCCATCTTCTATCACTCCGTTTGGGTCGGTCTTTCGGAATCGCTCTTTATAGACCACTTCAAAATCGGTGCATTGACACCCGGTCGTTTTATTGTCCAGAAAGGCGACTCACTCAAACCTCCCTGAATGTTCAACTTCAGACAAGGGGCGTCCTCCTCCGGATCAACCAGCCACTGAATAAAATGCAACATGGAAGAGAAATAAATATAATACTCTCCCTCGTTTAAAAAATGTGATGGAATCTCTCCGGTCAGGATATTCTTCCCCGGCTTTACATTATTCTTCTCATCATAATCATCTGTTAAATACGACCAGAACATCTGCGTTCCGTCCGCATTATAAATAGCATATCCGGCTGTAAATGCATGGTGAATCTTTTTCATGTTCAGCTCAATACGGACAAATGCCTTATCACCGTTTTCTATAGGCTGGGACAGTTCCTGCCCATCTTTCCCCACCAGGCGAAAATCCAAAAGATCAAAGAATTCGTTATTGTAATGTGAAAGATCCCCTGAAGATTTTACATCATACAGGTTGCTTTGATACTTTGTAATGACTTTATCAATCTCATCACGAAGAACAATTTTGCCTTTGTTTAAAAGAATACCGTTTTTGCAAAGCGCTTTCACGGAGTTCATCCGGTGACTGACAAAAAGTACTGTCCTTCCCTCTTTGCTGCTTAGGTCGTTCATTTTCCCAAGTGCACGTTTCTGGAATTCCGCATCTCCGACGGCAAGAACTTCGTCTGCAATTAAAATGTCGCTGTCCAGATGAGCAGCTACGGCAAAAGCCAGACGCACATACATACCGCTGGAATATCTTTTGACAGGTGTATCAATGTGCTCATCGATCTCACTGAACGCTATAATCTCATCCAGTTTTTCATTGATCTCCGCTCTTTTCATGCCCAGGATGGCGCCGTTTAGATAAATATTCTCTCTTCCTGTCATATCCGGATGAAAACCGGTTCCGACTTCCAGAAGGCTTGCCACGTTTCCTTTGATGCCGATGTGTCCCTTCGTCGGTGCGGTAACCCGGCTGATGACCTTAAGCAGAGTGGTCTTCCCGGCGCCGTTTTTGCCGATGATGCCGACTCGATCTCCCTGCTCAATCTCAAAATTAATGTCATCCAACGCCCAGAATCCTGTCTTATCTCCCACGTTCTCGCCAATCTTGAGTGTCTTATCCTCTTTGCCAATTTTGCGTGAAAACCAGGATTTGGCATCCGAATAAAACATACCGGTGTTGATCTGTCCCAGTCTGTAGTATTTGCCAATATTCTCTGCTTTGATTACAATATCGCCCATGTGTTATATCACGTCCACAAATACTTTTTCGTTTTTATTGAACAACAATATGCCTCCAAAAAGGATGATTAAAGTCCAGCCCACACTGTAAAGAATCATTTTCAGTGACACTTCTCCCGTGCCGAAGCAGCAATACCGGAAGCACTCCAGGATGGCCGTAATCGGATTCAGTGCAAAAACAAGACGCAGTTTTCCCGATACTTCGGATAACGGATAGACCACCGGAATCGCATACATAAACATGGACAGGAAAAACTCCAGCGCCTTCGCCAGATCTCTATACCTTGTGGTTATTGATGAGATCATGAGTCCCAGTCCGGTTGCCATCAGTATTATCCAAAGCATGATCAACGGCAAAAACAAGAGCTTCAGAGAAAGGAAACTGCCGTAGCCGTTAATCACATAGATGACAAAAATGATAACGAATAAGCCAAACTGAATGGCAAACTTCAAGAGTTCCCCGAAGATAATTGCAATCGGTACGGTCAGTCTCGGAAAATACACTTTACCGAATATATCTTTGTTGGCATAGAAAACTCTCGCCTGTACAGTCAGCAGACTGCTGAAAAAAGACCAAAGAATGGCTCCGATGGAATAAAACAAAACCGGCGGAACATCATTTGTTCCCAGAGATGCCACATGATTGAAAACAATGATAAACATGACAGTGGTAAACACCGGCTGAAACAGATACCAAAGCGGTCCCAGAATGGTCTGCTTATACGTAACGGCAATGTCTCTTTTCACAAAAAGAAAAATCAGATCTCTGTACTCAGCAATCTGTTTCAGTCCAACAGAAAAAGGATTCTGTTTTGCCTCTATTACCGTATCCCATTTATAATCATCAAAGTTCATGAATTTTATAAAACCTTCTTTGTTCTGTATAACCTTACCTTTGAAACGAAATAGATTCCTCTTTTCATTTTAAGCAGCGAAAACAGAATGAGGAGATATTCCGTAATCCCGGTTCCTTCCGCTCTTCTGTCCTGCAATGCATATTTCCAAACGAAACGGATTACTCTTCTGTACCTTCGGTTATTGATAATCCGTTCTATCCGCGCCAATGTCTCTTTGGTCATTGGGCCTTTGCTCAGGTTTTCAAAAATAAATGTATATACGCCGTAAAAATATGCCCTGTATACATGATGAATCGCCAGGTATTTCAGTTCCACGTCCGAAATCTGTTCGGTGAGGATTCTGTTTATCGAAAACATTTTGCTGATTCCGTCAAAAGAGTTTTTCTGGTAGGTCGATGTAAGCCCGTTTCTGCGTACGCTGTATCCGTATAATACTTCATGCACATAGGCAATCTTCGGAAGATTGTCCTGACAGTACCATGCACAGAATATACTGTCTTCACAAAGCGTAATGTTCTCGTCAAAGAGGTGCTTGATCTTCTCTCTTACATAAAGCTTGTTCCATACGATACACTGCAAATCCTGTCGGATAATCTCAAACATAGCGTTTCCGGAATGATGATTTTGATAGGTGTGAACGGTCTTTTCCCTGTTTTTTGTCTGATAATAATCACATACTGCAAGATCTGCATTATTCTTTTTTATGGCAGAATACAGTTTTTCGAGAAACGTTTTATCAACAGAATCATCGGCATCAATAAAACCGATATATTTTCCCTTTGCTTTACGAATCCCCAGATTTCTGGCCGCACTCACTCCCCTGTTTGGCGTATGAAACGTCTTTATTCTTGCATCCCTGGAAGAAAGAGCATCGCAGATCTTTCCGGATCTGTCTTTCGATCCGTCATCGATCAGAAGAAGCTCAAAGTCCTCAAATGTTTGATTTTGGATACATTTCACCGTATTAAAGATACAGTATTCTTTGTTGTATATAGGCACAATAATGCTGATTTCACACATTGCATTCAATCCTTTTATAAAACCGGTAACCGGTCTTTTTGAATCTCTTCTTCCGCCATCAAAAATACAGTAGTCCTTGCTTTTGCAATCACAACATATCCTCTGTCAAGAAGATATCTTACCGCAGGATCCTCCTTGATTGTTTCAACGCCGTTATAACAGGACAGAATCGACTCCATTACAATCAGTCTCGGGCGATAGGCTTCCCAGTCATTCGATTGCAACACGTCAAGTTCCATCGTTTCGACGTCTATATTCAGAACATCTATTTTTCTGTTCTTTAAATACCTGTCAAAAATGCTCTTCAGACGGACAACCCTAACCTGCTTTTTCCCTTTCAGTTCCGTCATTTTGTTTTTCAAAAGATGCTTCGCCCTCTTGGCGCTTGTAGTATTGTAAGCTGATTCCGAAAAACAGTAATACCCGATTCTTCCCGGATGATCGGACACTCCGACATTCAGATTCACATCGCCCGGACGGTATTTTTTAAATTCCTTCATGCAATCCGGTGACGGATCAATATTGATTCCGCTCCATCCTTTCAGATAAAGCTGAAACGTATTGGAAAAACGTATCGGATGATGTGCCCCCACATCGACATACGTCCCCTTCTTATCCGGAATCAGCATGTCAATGATTAAATCCTCTCCGTTCTGGGAAAAGGTAACACCCTCACACCTTGTAAGCTTACAGAACCTTTTCAAAACTTTTCCGTATATTCCGCTTGAAACAATCCATTCTTTTAACATGTTTTCTCTCTGTTCTTTATCATTAATCTATTTTTCGCCACTGTGCTGCTTTATATTTCTCCGGATACCATCCTCGTTTCTCCGAATAAAAGTTCTTGCCTAGAATCTTCTTTGCAAGTTTCCGGGTTCCTTCAATCAGCACAACCCTGGTAATCTGCAGATGCGGGAATGCCACTCTCTTCAATCCGTTGCTTCGTCTTGAAGCATCAAACTCTTTCTCACGCTTTAAAACCCGGTTGCTGCTGACCCCGCCGAGGCGATAAATGCACAAGGTGTCATCCAGTTTCCGAAAACTTTTTTCATCCGCCGAAAAGATTTTTATAAACAAATCAAAATCCGCCGCAATCTCATATTTCGCATCAAACAGATATTTCCTGACAATCTCCGTTCTGGTTATGGAAGACTGATGACAAATCGGGTTGTAGTTCTTGAAACAGCTCGTCTCTCCGGCTTTTAACAGTTTGTATTTTCCGTTTTCCAACAAAACCGTATTGCCGTAGATGACATCATATTTCCCCGAAACCTCTGAAGAAAGACGAGTCAAAACATGCTCGTCAAACAATGCATCGCCGGCATTGAGATACATGATCCATTCCCCATTTGCATATTCGGCGGAACGGTTCATTGCATCATATAAGCCTTCGTCTTTTTCGGAAATTATTCGAAACGATATATTTTTTTCCCGGAAACGATCTCTGTATTTTTCCGCAATCTCAATCGTAGCATCGTTGGACTGTCCGTCTTTTATCAGATACTCGTAATCGGTATCATCCTGATTCAGTACGGAGTTTATCGTATATTCAATTTCTTTTTCCGCATTCAGACATACGGTGATTACAGAAAATCGCGTTTTATTCAATTTCTTTCTTCTCCGCCGACAGCCAAAATAGAATCAGATGATACGGTAAATGCCTTTCAACAGTTTGAGGGATATATAAGAAATCCGGCAGGCTGTTTTTGTTTTCACCGTTGCTTTGCGGTCCCGCAACACTGCCCCGCGGTATTTCTTAATATCGTTTACCGCCATTTCTTTCAAAAGTATGCCTTCCTCACTTGTCTCATCTTTTGCATTTAAATAAACAAAAAATGCGTTATTTACCAAAAGAGCATTTGCGGAATCAACGAACCCGGGATATTTTTCGTTACAAATTCCTACGATTCCTTCGCAGGATAAAATGACATCCTTCAGATCTTCCGTCCTTTTCAGTCCGGTAATACTGTTCTCCCGTCTGACATAGTGATACAGATAATCCGGAATCACAGAGACATACCCTTCCCGTCCGATCAGGTAATCAAAAACAAAGAATATATCCTCGCAGTAGTTGTATTCCCGGAACAATTCCCCGATCTTTTCTGTCCGAAACAGTTTTCCCCAACACGTTCCGCCTTCCGCTCTGCAGTAAAACGTGTTGTCGATATACTCTTTAATCGAGCACTTCTCTTCTCCCGGTAAATCGCGTTTCGTAACCCTGTCACCCTTAACATCATACGAATTGCATGATGCAAGAATGCAGCCTTCTTTTTCGATAGCCGAAACCAGCTTTTCCACATACTCCGGCTCCACGTAATCATCCGCATCAACGAAGGTAATATATTCACCTTTAGCATTCTTTATGCCGTTGTTTCTTGCGGACGACACGCCTTCGTTCTTTACATGAAGCACACGAATTCTGGAATCTTTTTCCGGAAAGGTATCACATAAAGATTCGGACGAATCGGTAGAGCCGTCATTGATCAGAATGATTTCCAAATCGGAATATGTCTGAGAGATGACGGAATCCACGCATTTTTGTAAAGTTTTTATCCCGTTATAGACAGGTATAATGACTGTAACCATCTGTATATTCTACATCCTGAAAATATGATTATTTCGAATGTTTTTTCATCAAAACATAGATATTAATATTTTATCATATTTCCGCCAAAAAATGGAGAAATGATTGCTATAAATGCTTTTCTCAAAATTAATAATTTGTTCGGTTTACAAACCAGAACATTTGTTCTATATTATTGTAAAATATGAGGACAATATTATGAAACCGGTTCCTGTAGATTTAATCTGTGCACACCTAAGAGACGGCAGCATCTCGCCGATTCGAATCCGCGTCATTGACGAGGACGGACAGCGCCAGACCTACTCCATAAAGGAATATCGAGAACTCTCGCACCAGGGTGCGAGAATCATGCCGGACGGCGTATATGTCACAAACAATACGCTGATTTTTGAATGCAAGATCGAAGTATTCGGCAACTCCAAAACCATACGGCTTTATAACACTCCGCCGAGTCTGGACTGGCATTACACACACTGAAAACAAAAAGAAAAACAGGAAAGCCTGAGCTTTCCTGCTTCTCTTTTAAATGATTTATGAATTACTTAATGGAGAGATGAATACTGCCGCTGGTAGTTTTTGCATTGCAGGTTCCGTTCTTTTCTCCCGTAGCATTCTCCGGGAGATGTACGCCGCCGCTCGTTGCGGATGCACTGAAATCCTTATTGGTAAGGAACTCTGCATGGATGGATCCGGAGCTTGCTTCCAGGGAAACCTCAGTTCCGTCGCTTCCATCAATGTGAATACTGCCGGAAGTGGATTTTGCCGCCATAATCTTTTCAAGGAGAGCATTCTTCATGTGAATGCTTCCGCTGGAGGTTTGAGACTTCAGATCTCTTGCAGTCAGATTCTCAACATCAATGCTTCCGGATGTGTTCTTTAAGGACACTTCGCCGGTTGCGGTTACGCCTTTGGTGCTGATTCTTCCGCTGGTATTCTCCGCGGATAAATCGTCACATACAACGTTTTCCATGGTGATGGATCCGGAAGAACCCTTCACTTTGATATCTCCTGTGGCTTCCACATCAATGACTTTTGTGCTTCCGCTGGAAGTATCCACGGAAACTTCTGCCGCCTTCACACCTTCCATTGTCATGGATCCGCTGGTAACCTTAATTTTCAGGGAACCGTTTACATTGGACTTAAATTCCACGGAACCGCTGCTGCTGCTGATATTTGCCGTCTCAAATGTAAATCCGTCGGCAATCTTTACAGAACCGGAAGAACTATTCACGGAAAGATCCTTGTACTCATCCGCCGGCAAATAGATGGTTGCCTTGGGAGATGAGAAAATGACCCACATGCCATTGGACTTTGACTGAATGGACAAAACTCCGTTGTTTTCTTCAATTACAAATTCATAGTTCTTCGGCTCTTTTGTTTCTATTCTTGCGATTCCGTCCTGCGCCGGTACGATTTCAATTGCTGCGCTGTTTGTTTCATCAATCTGAATAGATTCTACTTTTTCCTGAATTACATATGTTTTTTCCATGACATTTCCCTCTTCGAATATTTTCTTAAAATCAAAGGATCCCCTTGATAATCCGATTACCATTATGAGTGCACCCAGTACAACCAGCACACCTGCAATGACAAACGCTACTGTTTTTGCTTTTTTCATGCCATTACACCTCCTGCAGTTTCTTCTGCTGCCGCATCTGTGGCAACCTCTTCCTGTACTTCCGTTGCAACTGCTTCCATGACTTCTTCCGTCACATTCTCTGCCGTCGCTTCTTTTACTTCTTCCTTGATTTCTTCCTCATTTTCCTCTTCTCTTTTCCCTACAAATAAGTATTTGATTCCAAGGATGATTGCTTTTCCGGTCTTGAGCATGCCCTTGGCAAACAGGTTGCAAAGCATGAAGAACGGAATACTGAGTCCTACCAGGATGAGACCGGCACCGAATAATACGATTCCTGCATTCGGAATTCCCTGAACGATGGCAAAAATCGCAAATCCGATACTTCCGAGTCCGCCCAGCAAAAATGCCAGATCCACGCAGTAGAAGGAAACGATTAAGCACCAGAATACCAGGTATAATACGAAGATCAGTACTGCCATGGTAATGAGGATCGGGAACCAGATTGGAAATCCGATTGCCAAAAGGACGATTTCCCATGCCTTCATTCCTCTTCTACGTTTTACCTTTTCCTTAACAAGTTTCGGAAGAGAAACATCGGAAAGAATCTTTGCGGAAATGTCTTTTACATCTCCAACGGCTGCAACCGCCTCATCCTCACTCATTCCGTCTTCCATGCGATCTTCAATCATTTCTTCGTAAAAATCCAAGGATTTATTTAACTCTTCTTCCGGAAGACCACGAAGCGATTTTCGTAAGCTGTCCATCAATTCCGCTTTATTCATCTTTCTTCTCCTCCCTCGTCACGTATTCATAAATCATCATTATTTCTTTCCATTCATCTTTAAACGCATCAATTCGTGCAAGCCCCTGCTCGGTGATGTGATAATACTTTCGAAGTCGTCCGTTATGCTCCGCACTCCTTACGGTCAAAAGTGATCCTGATTCCAGTCGTCTTAAAATCGGATAAAGGGTTGATTCCGATATTTCCACATACGGGCTGATGTCTTTAATAATCTGGTATCCGTAAGAATCTTCATTCTTTATGGAAGCCAGAACGCATACATCCAAAAGTCCGCGCTTCATCTGTATTTCCATACCCTGCTGTTCTCCTTTCCTGTTTTATGAAAAGCTGTATTGAATAATTGTTTTACGTAAAATCGATTACAATATAACACATAATACCCCTCAACACGTCATACTATATACCACATAGTATAACATGTCAAGGGGTATTCCAAAAATTTTTTGATTTTTATGTTTTTATTCGGCAATCAACATCTGATATGCCTCAATCTTCTTCACTCTTCGTGCCTCAAATACCGCAAAGAAGAAGGAAATTACAATGATTGCGACACAGCTGATGACAACTCCGGGAATGGGAATATCCAGGTCTGCTTTCACGATTCCGAAGGATCCCATCATCAGATTCATGTACGGATTTGCCGCAAAATAGGACACTACGGAAAATACCAGTACGGAGAGAATGATCGGAGGCATGAAGCTTACTGCCGTCTGCAGGATCAGGTTGCCGGAAGTATATCCGATGGCCTTGCTGATACCGAAATCTCTTCTCTTGCTGTAAATGAAGGACTTGATGAGAAGAAACAGTACCAGTAAAATAACCGCTGCGCAGATTGCACTGACTAAATACAGCATCAGTTTTGCGATGGTCTTAAATGTGGTCATACTTCCTTCAATAACTTCCCAGAAGTTCATGGTGCTTACAATATGATCCCCAAACTTGTCCGTACAGTCATCCAAAACCTTCTGACTGCTTTTTGCATCATCACAGTCGTAGTTAAAGTAAGCGGGTGCATAGGTGAAATCAAGCAGGTGTTCCGCAGCCTTCGTGGAAAGAAGTGCTTCTCTTCCGTCGTTGTTGGTTGTCTGAATCAAACCGGTTATCAGGTATTTATGATTCTTGTCGCCGTAATCGAGTTTCAGTTCATCTCCGACCGAGAGGCCGTATTCCTTTGCAAATTTACCGCTGACTGCGATTTCATTGTCATATTCCGGGAAACGTCCGGTATAAACTACGTTTTGATTCTTTAACTGAGCCGGATCATCCATGATGTATGTCCAGAGCTTGTCCTCATCATTATAGTAAAGATAGATATTCATAATGTTTCGTACATTGGAGACATCTTCTCTTTCACACAGGTACTCATATACTTCATCCTTTTTCTCATAATCGGCTCCGACTACGCCGCCGCAGATTTCAAAGGAAAGCATCTCCAGTTTCGGATCGCGGTTAAAGTTTTCATACATCAGTAAGGTAATGACACAGAAGAATACGATAAAACCGGTTACAAAAAATGTAATGATATTCTGTTTCATGTTTCCGAACATAATCTTTAATGCAATACTAACGTTCAGTCCGAAAGCCGAGCGATCCAGGCGGATACGATTTTTGCGGAAATTATGACCTTCCACTCCGCCGCGAAGGGCGATGATCGGATCGATTTTTCTGATCTTTCCTACCGAAAGGACGGTGACAATAAGGACGTAAGCCACAACAACGCAGACGGTAATCACGGTTGCTACCGGATTAAAGGATGCATGGAACGGTACGCCCATCTGTACGACTACAAAATCGGCAATGACGGGAATGGTGATGTAGGAAAGTCCCACACCCAGTGCAGCACCGAGTACTCCGAGAAGTCCGAACATCAGAAGCAGGGATGCCTTGATGTTTCCGGAGGTGTAACCGATGGCCTTTAAGGCACCGAGGGTCTGCATATTCTCCTTGATATAGTTGGAAATGCTGTTTACCAGCATCATAATGATGACAAGTAAAACCAGGATACTGATGGCCAGGAAACAGATGGCAATAATCCGTGACATAAAGGTTCTTCCGCCAACGACCGAAGAAAGGCTTACGGCATAAACTTCGGTATCCATATTGTATTTCAAAAGATCATTGCAGACGCGGATCGCAAATTTGCTCTGTTTTACGCCGTCCTTAAGCTCATAGGCAACCACAATGGCCTCGGCTGCTTCCCCGTCACGATTACGGATTTCGTCGTAAGTATCCTGATCCACGATAAACTCATAGGTACCGTTGTTGTTGCAGGCAAAATAGGTCGTATTGACGAAACCTCTTACGGTCAGGTCATAAGTCTTTCCGTTCAGTTCAAAGGAGTAGATATCTCCAATCTTGTTGCTGTCGCTGGTATAGAACTGATAGGGAAGATAAATATAGTTCTCGGTAATGCTTTCGTCTTCCAGAATGATCTCCGTTTTCGCCATCTTACGTTCGAAGGCATCGGGATTGTTGACGTGAATATGCATAACCACCTTGCCGGCACCGAAGGGAACGGATACGGAATTATAGAAAAGTACGCTTGTACTCTCATATCGCTCTGTTTCGTCATCCATCAGATTCTCAATGCAGTCATCATCGATTCCGGTTAAGTCCGAAGTAAATCTTAAGAATCCATCTCCGGCATCCAGCCTTTTTGCATCACGCGATACGGTCGGATATACATCGGTGAAAAGCAGCATCGACGAGGAAATCATCATTGCAGCCAAAATAATCAAGAGAAATAATCCGATGGACGTTCCTTTGTTTTTGCGAAAATGTGATTTGGTAAGAACCCATTCTTTGCTCATGATTACCACCCCATCTTTCCTAAGAAGTCGCGAAGTTTTTCGTGACGGTCCGGATCATTCGGTACATAGGCTCCGAGATTGCACTCAGCCGCAATCTCACCGTCTTTTACATACAGGATGCGGTTGCCTCTTCTTGCGGAAGTAATGTCATGGGTTACCATGACGATGGACTGTCCTTTCTCATTGAATTTGGTGAGTGCATCCAGAACATCCTTACCGGTCTGGGAGTTTAACGCTCCTGTCGGCTCATCCGCAAAAACAAGTCTGGGATTATTGATCAGTGCTCTTGCAATTCCGACTCTCTGTGCTTCACCGCCGGAAATCTGTGTCGGGAACTTGTCCCAGAGTGTTTCTTCAATGTCGACGGATTTCAATACTTCTTTTGCTTTCTCCGTAACCGCTTTCTTATTCTTATCAACCAGAAGTCCGGCAGCGAGAACATTGTCAAGAACCGACATCGAATCTACCAGGTAGGTCTGCTGGAATACGAATCCGCAGTTTCTTCTTCGAAAGATTGCAAGCTCGTCGGAATTCAGTTTCGTGATTTCAACGCTGTTGAATGTGATGTTGCCGAGTGTCGGCTTGTCCATTCCGGACAGTGCATATAACAAGGTGGACTTTCCGGCACCGGACGCACCCATGATTACGGTGAAGTCTCCATCCTTAATTTCAAGATCGATATTTTTTAATACGTGCTGCTGCACGCCTCCGTTGGAAAATGTTTTGCAAAGTTTGTTGGTTTCAATAATGTTTGACATGGTATTTCTCCTCCTTACAAGACACATTCTACACATGCAATCCTTAAGTGCCTTTAAGAAACCCTTAAATATTCCTTAAATCGCAAAAATGTTTCAAAGACTCAAAAAAGGTCCCGCACGCGAGACCTTTCAAATGCTGATTCAGCGCAGTTTTGACGGTTATTCCGCTCTTCTGATTGAAACGATTGCGGTAAAACCGTCCTTGCTTTCCAGCTTCAGTTTTCCGTTCATGGCATTTAAGAAATAATCCGTAAGATACAAGCCAAGCCCGGCTCCTTCTTTTTCCGCGGTATTGCTGCCGCGTTTGTACTTTTCCTTAAGAAGCGGCAGTTCATTCGAAGAAACGCCGGGTCCGAAATCCCTTACCGAAATGATTAGATACTCTTCTTCCAGTGCAGCGGATACTTCTATTTCGGTTCCCGCGTACTTATATGAATTCATAAAAAGATTGTCAAAAGCCTGTTGCAGTCTTAACTTATCGATAAACACATCGCACTTCGGAATATCAAATGCACCGGCCTTTCCGAGATAATCCGCATTTTTGATCAGTTTGGAAATGCAGTCGGAAGACTGTCTGGAAGGTGAAACCGAAATCTCCGTAATCTCATGAATGGCGGAATGAAAAAGATTGTCCGTAAGGGTCGTGATCTGGTCCGCTTTTTCATTGATCAAATGGAAATACTCTTTGCTCTTATTGTCCCCTGCCAGTTCATAGCCGATTTCCGACGAGGATTTGATGGATGCCACGGGCGTCTTGATGTCGTGGGAAAGCTTTGCAATCGTTTCTTTCTTTTCATCATTCGCCTGCTTCTCGGCGATTTTTGCTTTCTTTAATTCCGAACGCATCAGATCAAACGCTTCGGTGAAGGAACCGAAAACATGCTTCTTATCAACCTCAAGAGGAATGTCCAGATCTCCTCCCGCAACGCGGATGGCAAATTCATTCATCTTATGAAAAGGTTCTATGATGGTCTTTCGCAGATAGAGATAATACCCCAGGACAAGGAGTAGCTGAAGTGCCGAAAAGAGGGCGATGGTGATGGCTAACCCTTTTTTGGCAGTGCGAATTTTGGCTTCGATGTCGTTATGGATCAGAATCTTTCCGATGACTTCGCCATCCGATGTGACATCCAAAATGGTATCTCTTCTTTTGATGGCTTCGTTAACGGATGCGGAAAGACCTTCCGCATTTTTGTAAAGAACGGTGCCGTCCAAATCAACTACCGTATAGAAAAGAATGTCACTGTACTTCTCTTCATTGCCGAAATTGTCTCCGACGCTTTTTACGCATTCATTGACCGCAAGGGCATCCTGCTCGGTATCTCCCATTTTGTATATGAAAAAGAAGCAGAATGAGGCTTCTGCAAGAAAGGTCAGAATAATCAGCGCGACGAAGGGAAACTTTTTCATCTTTTTCCCTCCGACTGATAGCGGTATCCTTCTTTCCAGACCGTAATGATCCTCTTCGGATTGTTCGGATCTTCTTCGATGGCTTCACGGATTTTGCGAATATGAACGTTTAACGTTCCGTCCGACGTAAACTTATCATTCCAGACATGATCAAACAATTCCTGTTTGGTGATCAGACGGTCCCTGTTGTCCGTAAGATATTTCAAGAGGGTATATTCCAGGCTGGTCAGTTTCTTCTCTTCTCCTGCTACCAGCACCGTTTTATTGATATAATCGATGGTCAGGTTTCCGTCCGCAAAGGAATCTTTGGAATCTTCTCCGGCCTTGGAATCATCGTTTGCAAAGCGCTTTAACATTACCTTCACTTTGGCGAGAAGGACACCCAGGGAGTACGGTTTTTCAATATAGTCATCACCGCCGATGTTTAATGCGATAATCTTATCATCATCGGTATTTCTTGCAGAGATAAAGAGAATCGGCATTGTCTTCGTTTCACGTATTTTTCTGCAAAATTCAAAGCCGCTTCCATCTTCGAGATTGATATCAAGCAGCAAAAGCGATGCATCGTTTTCCTCAAAAAACGCCTCCGCCTGGGCAATCGAAAATACCACCTTCGTCTTTACTTCAAACATGTTAAAGTATTCGCCGGTGTTTTTTGCCAGTACTTCCTCATCATCTACAATCAAACAGTCATATTTCATATAAGAAATTCCCCTTTTCTTAACAAAAACGGCTGCAACAAATTCTGTTGCAGCCGGAATAAGCATCTGCTTACTGATTCAGATAATAATCCAGGCTTACGATTCTTACACAGAGTGTAAAAATTTCAGCAGCCTTCTGCATCTCTTCCGTCGTCGGGAAGGACGGTGCGATACGAATGTTGGAATCGAGCGGATCCTTTCCGTACGGATAGGTTGCTCCGGCGCCTGTCAAAACAACACCTGCATCCTTGCACATTGCAACAATCTTCTTTGCACAACCCGGTAATGCATTAAAGGAAATGAAGTAGCCGCCGTGAGGTTTTACCCAGCTTCCGACTTCCAGTCCTTCAAGATCTCTGTCAAAAGCATCCAAAACAGCCTCAAACTTCGGACGAAGCAGTTCAGCGTGTTTCTTCATATAGGCCTTCAGGTTATCGATGTTTCCGAAGAATCTTGCATGACGAAGCTGATTGATCTTGTCATGACCGATGGTCTGGATGGATAACTGTTTCTTAATGCGATCCACATTGTCAAAAGAAGCTGCGAGAGCACTGATTCCCGCACCGGGGAAGGTGATCTTCGAAGTGGAACCGAACATATAAACCATATCCGGATTTCCGGCCTTCTCGCACTCTTTTAAGATATTTAAAATCTCATCCTGTTTGTCATCATAGAGATGATGGATGCAATATGCATTGTCCCAGTAAATACGGAAGTCGTTTGCAGCGGGTTTTAAGTTTGCAAAACGTCTTACCACTTCATCGGAATAGGAAATACCGGTCGGATTGGAGTACTTCGGTACACACCAGATACCCTTTACGGAATCATCGTTGTTTACATACTCTTCCACCAGATCCATATCCGGGCCGTCTTCGTTCATCGGAATATTGATCATTTCGATTCCGAAGTATTCGGTGATACGGAAATGTCTGTCATATCCGGGAACCGGGCAGAGGAATTTTACATTGTCCAGTTTGCACCAGGGAGTGGAACCTGCCACACCGTGGGTCATGGAATGGCTTACGCGGTCATACATGATGTTTAAGGAAGAGTTTCCGTAAACGATAATGTTGTCCTTCTCTACTTCCAGCATGTCTGCCATCAGGCGTCTGCATTCACCGATTCCGTCGATATCACCATAGTTTCTGGTATCGTTTCCGAGAACGGTCCTCATATCGGAAGCGGAATTCACAACGTCGAGCATTCCCATTGCAAGGTCTAACTGGCTTGCGCCCGGCTTACCTCTTGCCATGTTGAGCTTTAATCCCTTGGCCTGCTCCTCTTTATACTTTTCTTCCAGAGCTGCTTTCATCGTAAGCAGTTCGTTTTGATCCATTTCCTTGTAGGATTTCATACACATATCCCTCTCTGTTTCGTAATAGTATTCCTATTAAAAATGTGCCATGATGGCTTTCGCATTCGCTGTAATGTCATCCTTAAATACGGCACTTCCCGCAACAATCACGTTTGCACCCGCATTCAGTGCTTCGTCGATGGTATCCACGCAGATTCCGCCGTCCACTTCAATATCCACATTCGTCAAACCGCGTTTTGTCAGTTCCTCTTTTAACGCGACAATCTTGGGTGTGCACTCATGGATGTATTTCTGTCCGCCGATTCCCGGCTCTACAGTCATTACCATTACCATGTCCACGAGTTCCAGGTAAGGGAAAACATTTTCAATTATTGTTTCCGGATTAAGTGCAAGTCCTACCTTTGCACCAAGCGCCTTAATCTCCTTTAAGGTCTTCTCCGGATCGTCCAGTGTTTCGATATGAACGGAGATCACATCCGCACCAAGGTCTTTGAATGTCTTGATATATCTCTCCGGCTTCGTAATCATCAAATGTACGTCAAAAACGATATCGGTACATTTTCTGATGGATGCGATAATCGGCATGCCGAACGATATGGTAGGAACAAAAATGCCGTCCATGACGTCAATGTGCAAATACTCTGCACCGGCATCAACCACTGCCTGAATATCCTCTCCCAGACGACTGAAGTCCGAAGATAAAATACTGGGTGCCAAAATTCTTTTCATATTACTTCTCTTTCAAACATATTTTACTACAAATGTAGTTTTAATATCGATTCATGCTCTTTTCTTCTTCAAAAAGCTGCACGTAATTTTCGTATCGGAGTTTATTGATTTTTCCTTCCTTTACCGCTTCCTTGATGCCACACTCTTTTTCCTTGATATGCGCACATCCGGCAAAACGGCAGGCCGGCTCGAATTCGTCAAACTCGTGATAATATGCGGAAAGCGGTTTTGCTTCCATCTTCGGAACCGACAGGGACGAAAAACCCGGTGTATCGAAAAGGTAGGTATCCAAGCCGCACATCTGAGTGGTAAAAATCTCACTGTGACGTGTCGTGTGTTTTCCGCGGTCAATCTTTTCGCTTACCGTTCCGGTTTCCATGCGGTAGGAACCCAGCAGTTCGTTGATCAATGAGCTCTTTCCGACTCCGCTCGGTCCGGCCACGGTTGTGGTCTTTCCGGCAAGAAGTTTCCTCACTTCCTCGATTCCGGTCTTTTCCTTAGCGGAAATCAAAAGCACCTTGTATCCGCCCTTTTCATAGGCCGATACAATCTCATCCATCTCTGCCCCGTCTTTTAAATCCTCTTTATTAAAGCAGATGATACAGGGAAGATTCCTGCTTTCCATATGAATCAAAAACCGATCCAGCAGATTGAAATTCGGATCCGGTTTCTTAATTGCAAAAATCACAAGCGCCTGGTCTACGTTTGCAACCTCGGGACGAATCAGCATGCTCTTTCTCGGAAGAAGTTCGACGATATTTCCGGTTTTTGTTTCTTCATCCACGGGAACAATTACGCATTCGTCACCGACCAGAGGTTTTTCCTTTTTGTTACGGAAGATACCTTTGGCCTTGCATTCGTACTGCCCTCTCGACGGAACAAATACATAATAGAATCCGCCGATTCCTTTTACAATTTTACCAGTATACTTAGTTTCCGGCATCGGTAAATGTCACATCGTATTTGTATTCGTCAATTGCTTCCACGTTCTGAACCGAAACATTTCCGGCTTCATCCACAACTTCCTGCGGAACGTAAACCGTATAGCGAACAATGACGGTTCCTCCGGCAACACCGAAGATGTTGCTTAAGTTGATGTGTACCGGGAACTGATCGGTTGTAGTATTGAAAAGTTCCTTATCATCCGGAGTCTTTAATACGACATTGGCCTGCCCGCCGGTGTATTTCGGAGGCTGGGATACGGAAATATCACAGTTGTAATACTTCTTCTCCTGACCTTTGCTGATCTTGATTTCCACTTCCGTTCCGGTCATAACCGTAGCACCGACCGTGATACTCTGCTCACATACCAGACCTTCCGCAACGGTATCGGAATAAACTTCCGTTACCTTTGCACAGATCAGGCCCATATTGGTTAGGGTACCTCTGGCATTGTCTTCCGTCATGTTCAAAAGACTCGGCATCTTCAGTTCGCCGGATTTGTCGGGGCCAAGACTGATTACGATGGTAACCGAACCGTCACGACTGATTAAGCTGTTTGCTTCCGGAGACTGGGAAATAACATTTCCTTTTACAATACCGGAGCTGTATTCCTTTTCTTTGATTACACGGAAACCTTCTGCTTCAAGTTTGGAAGTAGCTTCCGCTTCTGTCTGTCCCACTACGCTCGGTACGGCAACGCCGTCACCTTCCATGGAAACATAGATGGTAACCTTCGTACCCTTTGCCGCGGTCTGTCCGGCCGCGGGAGAAGTTGCAATTACATGGTTGCTCTCAACGGTTGCGGATTTTTCGTATACTTCCTCATGACCGAGGCCTTCTTTGGTAAGTACTTCGATTGCTTCCGTCAGGGTATAATTGACTACCGTCGGTACGGTTACTTCTTCTTCCTTGGTTTCTTTGTTTCCGAAGTTCAATTTATGTCCGCCGTTTCCGAAAATACCCATTGCAAGTCCTGCAAAATACAGAACAATACAACCGATTACCACAGCGATTACAACGATGATAACCGTCTTTAATTTTTCAATCAGGCTGTCATCTTCATCTTCATCATCCAGAGTCGGTCTTGCCGCATTCTTTCTGGTCTTTTCTTTTGCTTCCTGGGAAAGCTGTTTGGAGCGTGCCGCATTTGCAGACTTCTGGCCGCTTGAAGGCTTTCTGTTGCCGGGCTGCGAACTGCGCTGCCCCTTGTCGGAAGATCCGCTTCTTTGCTGTCTTGAAGCATTTCCATTGCGGTTTGCACTACGGCTTCCGTCCTCCGCGGATTTCTTGCGCGGTGACATTTTTTCCGTATCGGTTAAGGCAATTCCGCCGGCCTCTGCTGCGGAAATCACATCAGCGGAATAACCCGGTCCGGTGGAACGGCGCTTGATCATTTCACGCTCTTTTTCCGTAACGTCTCTGGTTGCGGATTTGGACTCGATGGAATCAATCTTTACAAAATCTTCGTCCGGACTGATCAAGGACTTCTTCAAATCCTCCACCAGTTCGCTCATCTTCTGATATCTGCGGTCAGGACTCTTCTGACAGCACTTTAATACAATCTGCTCTACGCTGACCGGAATCTCCGGTACGTATTTTCTCGGTGACGGCATTTCGTTCTGAATCTGCATGATTGCAATGGCAACCGCGGTTTCTCCGTTGAACGGAACGCGTCCGGTAAGCATTTCAAAAAGGGTAATACCAAGGGAATAGACATCCGACTTTGCATCGGAGAATCCGCCTCTGGCCTGCTCGGGAGATGCATAATGCACACTGCCCATTACGTTGGATGTAATGGTATTGCTGCTCGTAGCCTTGGCAATACCGAAATCGGTAACTTTTACCTTACCGTCTTTGCTGATCATGATGTTCTGCGGCTTGATGTCACGATGAACGATACCATTGTTGTGAGCCGCTTCCAGACCCATGGAAATCTGAATGGCAATACTTACGGACTCCTTCACGGAGAGGCGCTGCTTCTTTTCAATGTAGCGCTTTAAGGTAATGCCTTCCACAAGTTCCATGACAATATAGTAGATGCCGTCTTCCTCACCTACGTCATAGACATTCACGATATTCTGGTGTTCCAGTCCTGCTGCCGCCAGTGCCTCCGTACGGAACTTGGATACGAATTCCTTGTTCTCGGAAAACTCTTTCTTCAGCACCTTTAATGCAACAAACCGATTCAGTTTTCTGTCTTTTGCTTTATAAACATCAGACATTCCGCCGGCACCGATGGACTCTAAAATCTCATATCGATCACCGATGACCATACCGATCTTAATCATAAAACTCAAACTCCATTCTTAATCCAAACTACTGTATATCCCCAAAAACAATACCCGGTTTATTCTTCAAGCGGTCTCATAAGGAGTACCGCAATGTTGTCTTTTCCGCCGTTGTCATTCGCGGTCTTGATCAAAAGTTCCGCTTTGGCCTTCAGCTCTTCTTCGGACTTTGTAATCTGCAGGATATCCGCATCTTCGATCATGTTCGTAAGACCGTCCGAGCACATCAGCACCATGTCGTCTTTCTTCATCGTAACCTCGAAGAAATCCACATTGACGGAATTCGACGCACCGATTGCTCTGGTGATGATATTCTTATCCGGATGATTTCTTGCGCTCTCCCTGTCGATTCCGCCCATTCTGACCATTTCCTCCACAAGAGAATGATCACGGGTAACCTGTGTAATCGCATCGTTGATGATGTACAGTCTGCTGTCGCCGACATTTGCAACATACAGTGTTCCGTCCACATAAGTGGATGCCACAACAGTTGTTCCCATGCCGTCCAGATTAGCATCCTCGAGGGATTTCTTTCGGATCAGCTTGTTGGCAAACTGAATGGCATCATCCAGGATTGCAACAGGTTCTTTCTTCTTTGACTTTGCGACTTCCTCCACGATGGTTTCCACCGTACACTTTGATGCATAGTCGCCGGCCTTGTGGCCTCCCATACCGTCCGCAACCACAAAAAGGTTTGGCAGATTGCCTAAAGGAACCACACAGGTGAAGACAAAATCCTGATTCAATTGTCGTTTTCTTCCGATATCAGTAACGGAAAATACTTCAACCACTTAAACTTCCTCCATGTGCCGTCTTCGAAGCTGCCCGCAGGCACCGTCGATGTCCCGGCCCATTTCCCTTCTTATAGTAACATTTATTCCGTTTTTTTCAAGTTTATTTTGAAAATTCAGAACGTTTGTTCTATCTGTTGAACGATAGTCTCTCTCCTTAATCGGATTGACCGGAATGAGGTTAATATGGCAGTTCATCCCCTTCAGCAGGGAGGTCAATTCCGCCACTTCCTCCTCACGGTCATTGACACCCTTCACGAGTGCGTATTCAAAACTGATTCTCCGGCCCGTTTTGTCAAAATAAAACCGGCAGGCATCCATTACTTCGGCAAGCGAATAGGAATTTGCAATCGGCATTAAAGCCTTCCTTTTTTCATCCGTCGGTGCATGCAGGGAAATTGCCAGTGTAATCTGCAGTTTTTCCTCCGCAAGTTTCCTGATTCCCGGTACGATACCGCAGGTGGAAACCGTGATGTTTCTCTGGGAGATGCAAAGCCCTCTCTCATCGCTGATTATCTTAAGGAACTTCAAAACATTGTCGTAATTGTCCATGGGTTCCCCGCTTCCCATCACAACAATATTGGAAACGCGTTCCCCCGTAATTTGGCTGATCCTGTAAATCTGATCAAGCATCTCTCCGGGCAGGAGGTTTCTTTCAAGGCCGTCTAAGGTCGATGCACAGAACTTACAGCCCATACGACAGCCGACCTGGGAAGAGATACAGACGGAATTGCCGTGATGGTATTTCATCCACACACTCTCGATAAAGTTTCCGTCCGATAATTCAAACAAAAACTTCCTCGTCCCGTCAATCTCGGACTCCTGCATTCTGGCCATGCGAAGTGAAGTAAACTCATATTTTTCCTTCAGCTTTTCGCGAAGCGCCTTGGAAAGATTTGTCATTTCATCGATGTCGGATACGCATTTTTTATGCATCCAGTCATATACCTGCGAAACACGAAACTTCGGTTCCCCAAGTATGGCAAATTCTTCCTGCAGTTCTTCAAACGATAACGACTTTAAATCCATTTTATTTCTTCGTAAACATTGCTATATAAAATCCGTCACTGTCATGTTCTCCGGGGAGCAACTGAATACTTCCTTTCGTGACAAGACTGTCTTCCAGTTCCTTCGGCAGATTCTCAAAAGGCAGTTCCTCAAGCGGCAGATTCTTTAACATCCACTCTGCCATTTCTTCGTTTTCCGCCTTGTTGATCGTACACGTACTGTATACCAAGATACCGCCCGGTTTTACATCTTTTACCACGGCTTTTACAATCTGCTTTTGAAGATCCAGAATGGACGTTACATCCTCTTCTTTTAAACGGAACTTCAAATCCGGCTTTCTGCCGATTACGCCGAGGCCCGAGCATGGAACATCCGCAAGGACGACATCCGCTTTCTCATAAAACTCTTTCTTTTCTTCGGTTGCGTTATGAATCTCGCAGGTGATGTTGCCAAGGCCCATGCGGACAGCGTTTTCCGTAATTCTGGAGATTTTTGCGGCGGAAACATCAAAGGCTTTCACACTGCCGTTGCTCATAAGACGATCCGCAACATACATCGTTTTTCCGCCGGGAGCAGCGCAGACATCGAAGACGAGGTCGCCTTCCTTAAGCGGAAGTAAATGTCCCACCAGCTGGGACGCATAATCCTGAACGGTAAACTTTCCTTCCTCAAAACCCGGAAGAATCGCCACTTCACCGGTATGCTGCAAACTGTATGCATCGGGAAGATAGCTGCATTTTCCGCTGACGGCTTTTCCCAGTTTTTCAATCACGGCATCCTTTTCTTCTCTGGGAAGGGAGGATTTTAAGTGGATACGAAGCTCGGACTCTTTCAGCGAATACTGCAAAAATCTCTCCGTCCGCTCTGCTCCGTACTGCGAAACGAATAATTCCGCCATCCATTCGGGAACGGAATACATGACGGTTAAATACTTCACCGGATCGTCTTCCTTTACCGGATAGGCAATGGCCTCTTTCTCGCGCACTACGCTTCGAAGCACGCCGTTAATGAAACCTGTGAGGGACGAAAAGCCCTTCTTTTTTGCCAGCTCCACGCTCAAATTGCAGGCCTTCGTATCAAATACGTTATCCATGTATAGAATCTGATAAATACCGGTTTCCAGAATAATACGGACTACCGGTTTGATTTTCGAAATCGGAGTTTTGGAATACAGCCCGATGATGTAGTCCATTTCGTTCTTTCGCTCCAAAACACCCATGACAAGTTTCTTTAAGAAGGCTTTTCTTGCACTCTCCCAGTCATCGTTCTTATCCAGAACGCCTTTAATGAGCACATGGGAATGCTCCTCCCCTTTTTCGATTTCGCGGAGGATGGTAAGTGCATATTCCCTTGTCTGTAAGTCTTCCTTCTTGCCCATTTACGATTTATTCCGTTTTAAATTTCTCGCCGACACTGAATTTGTTTCCAAGCAGGTAATCATGTACGGTCATTTCCTTCTTGCCCTGTGGTTTTACGGTCAGAATTTTCACACTGCCCTTTCCGCACTGTACGGTCACGGAGTCTTTGGTAACTTCCGTGATTTCACCGGGATTTCCGATGCTGTCGCGTTCCGCAATTGCAACCTTGATAACCTTTAACAGCTTTCCCTGATAGAACGAATAAGCTCCGGGCCAGGAATACAGTCCTCTTACCGTGCGCTCAATTTCTTCCGCACTCCTGGTAAAATCCAGATTGCCCATCTCTTTTTTCAGCATTTTTGCGTAAAAAAGCGGACCTTCCGGCTGTGGTGTTGCGGTTAAGCTTCCTTCTTCGAGTTTCTGAAGGGCTTCCACAATCAATTCTCCGCCAAGATCCATCAGTTTATCATGCAGGGAGTCTCCGGTCTCATCTTCGGAAAGGGTTATCTTTCCGGAAAGAAGCATATCTCCGGTATCCAAACCCTCGTCCATCTGCATAATCGTAACGCCGGCTTCCTTTTCGCCGTTTAAGATCACCCACTGAATCGGCGCCGCGCCACGGTACATCGGAAGCAAGGATGCATGGATATTGATGCAACCATACTTCGGCATATTCAAAACATCCGCCGTCAGAATCTGTCCAAAAGCAGCCACCACAAAAACATCCGCCGGAACGGTTTTTAAATAATCGATCGATTCCTCGGTTCTGATTTTGTCCGGCTGGAATGTCGGAATGCCGTATTCCTCCGCGCAAAGTTTCACGGCAGATTTTGCCATTTCCTTTCCGCGTCCCTTGGGTTTATCCGGCTGTGTCACGACAAGCGTAATTTCGTGACCGGCTTTGATCAATGCTTTTAATGCACCCACGGCAAAATCCGGGGTTCCCATAAATACAATCTTCAATGCTTTTCTCCCGAAGAATTACTCTTCTTCCTGCATTTTTTCAATTTCTTCGTTGGTATATAACTTACCTTCCTGGACTTTGTCCACGTATACAACTCCGTCAAGGTGGTCGATTTCATGCTGAAGTGCTCTGGCCATCAGTTCTTCGCCTTCGATTTCAAACTTGTTCATATCACGGTCATAAGCTTCCACAACTACATGATTGGCGCGGGTTACCACACCGGTCTTACCGGGTACGGATAAGCAGCCTTCATAGCCTGTCTGTTCGCCGTCTGCAGACTTAATGACCGGATTGATTAAGCAAACCGGATCTTCACCGGTAACATCAATTACCACGATGCGCTTTCTGATTCCGACCTGGGGTGCTGCCAGTCCGACACCGTTTGCGTCATACATGGTATCGAACATATCATCAATTAACTCTTCCAGTCTCGGTGTCATTTCGGTAACTTCTTTTGCGGTGGAACGAAGTACGTCTTCTCCAAGCGTTCTGATTTTTCTGATTGCCATTTTTGTTTCCTCCTAAAATGTATTAACCGGATCAAAATCAAACTGTATCTGCTCCTTGTCTATACTGATTTGACCGATTCTGTTTTCCATATAGTCTTTTACCGCAATGAGCGGCTGTAATGTACTACACTTGTAATATATGACCTGACGGTAAACATCTTTTATTTTTCCCAAAGATGCTTTTCCGGGACCAATCTGTTTTATGGTTTCGAATTCGGGAATACGCTCTTTCACTTCTTTGGCGAACCCGAGCGAAAGCCTTGAAAGCCTCTCCCAGTCCGGCCCGAAAAACTGAACACTTAACATATGTCCCACGGGCGGGTATTCCATGAATTCGCGGAACTGGATTTCCTCCTCATAGAAGCCTTCGTAATCCTGATCTGCCGCAAATGTAATCGCATAATGTTCCGGCTGGTAGGTCTGAATGACGGTTTCACCGGGCAGATCCCCTCTGCCGCTTCGTCCTGCTGCCTGGGTAAGAAGCTGGAAGGTTCTTTCCGCAGCACGGTAATCGTTGTGACTTAAGGAAGTATCCGCAAGCAGAATTCCCATCAAAGTTACACCTTTGAAATCATGTCCTTTGACGATCATCTGGGTACCGAGCAGGATATCCGCTTCGCCCTGGGCAAACTTGGAAAGAATGGCTTCATAATCTTCGGCCTTCTTTGTGGTATCCGCGTCCATACGAAGAACCACCGCCTGAGGAAATCTCTTGTGAATCTCCTCTTCAATCTGCTCCGTACCGGCGCGAAAGCCCGCAATCTTTGCAGAACCGCACTTCGGGCAGTTTTTGACCGATTCGGTCGTATATCCGCAGTAGTGACACATCAGGATTCCGCCACGGTGTGCCGACAGAGAAATATCGCAGTGCGGACACTTGATTACTTCTCCGCAATCCCTGCAAAGTACACTTCCGGAATATCCTCTGCGGTTGATAAACAACATGGTCTGCTCGCCCTTTTCAAGACGGTCTTCCATGAGAGTCTGGAGCTTCTTTGAAAACATCGTGCGGTTTCCGTTCTGTAATTCTTCCTTCATATCCACGATGTGGACATCAGGCAAGGAACCGCCGGTTAATCTTTTACTTAAGCGAAATGCCTTGATTTCACCTTTTTTGATTCGGTAAAAACTCTCCAGCGAAGGAGTTGCGGAACCCATAACCACGGGAGCATTTGCAATCTCTCCCAGTTTGAATGCCACTTCCCTTGCATGGAATTTCGGCATGGTTTCGCTCTTATAGGAGCTTTCATGCTCCTCATCAATAATAATCATGCCAAGATTCTGAAACGGTGCAAAAAGCGCCGAACGGGGGCCGATCATGATAGAGACCTTTCCCTCTTTGGCTTTTTTGAACTGCTCGTATTTTTCGCCGTCGGTCAGTTTGGAATGCATGACGGCAACTTTATTTCCGAATCTCCTGTAAAAACGAAGAAGATTCTGATAAGTCAATGCAATTTCCGGAATCAAAAGAATAGCTTCTTTTCCGTCCTTTAAACATTCCTCGATCAAATGCATGTAGACTTCGGTCTTGCCGCTACCGGTAATGCCGTAGATATAATACTGTCCGGCTTTTCCTTCTCTTCTCTCGGCCGTAACTGTATTAATAATCTCTTCCTGTTCCTCACTCAATGCAGGAATCTTCTCTTTCTCCTCACGGAATGAGAAAGGAAGTTCGTTCTCCGTAACTTCCACGGAGAGAAAGCCTTCTTTTTCGAGTGATTTTACGGTCGGCGAGGAAACATTGAGTTTTCCGGTTACCAGGCTGTAAGAAAGCCTGTCACTGCTTAAAAGCTCCCGTAACAGCCTAACCTTTGCACGCTGCTTTTTCCGGTCGGCTTCCACAATTCCCTGTTCTAAGGTAAGTACCGGCACTTTGGAGATGATCATTTTCTCCTCGCGCTTTTTGATCTCCTTTTTTACCGGGAGAACGCACTTTAAGGCGGAAATCATCGTGGAACCGTACTGCTCCTTGATAAAAGCCGCAAGCGCAATCAAATTTTCTTCCGCATTGACGCTCTTTTCGGCCAGACCGGTAATTTCCTTGATCTGTTCTGCCCTGATGTCTTTCGGCGGATCGGAATGCTTTCCTACCACATATCCGAAACGCTCCTTATTTCCCATACCGAACGGAATCGCAACTTTAGAACCCGTCTGTATCACACTCTCGAGTTTGTCCGGAATGCGATAACTGAACGGTTTGTCCAGATTCTTATGGGAAATGTCCACAATCACATCAGCGTACATATTTCAGTCCTGTATTCGTCTTCCGGCCGGTTATTCATAATCGGTCAGGATAAATTCAATATTGGTATGACCCTGAAACTCATTCAGGTCCGGGAAATAGGCAATCTTGAGTGAAACCTTTTTCCCGCGGTACAGTCCTTCGGCCGTACCCTCTCCGAATGTCTGATCAAGGTATTCATGAAAGACATCCAGTTTTCGGAAGAGTTTCAGTTTGTAAGTCTTATCTCCGTATGCCGGCTCTCTTACGGTAAAAATGCCGACGTCCTTATTCTTTCCGACGATTCGCCCGTCCACAAACTCGATTCCCTTCCTTGCAAAAACAGGCTTTTCGTTCATAACTCCGTAAGGCTCGAGTTTTTCCAAATCGTGAATCAGTTTTTCCGTCACGTAGGCAAACGGCATATCCGCATCAATCTGAAGCTCCGGTGTTAATACCTCTTCGGAAAGGTCTGCCTCTTCGTTCAGTTTCCGGCGAAGCGTCTCCAGGTTTTCTTCGGGCATCGTAATGCCTGCTGCCATGGCGTGTCCGCCGAATTTATCAAAAAGGTCCTTGCAGGCAGACAGTTTTTCATACATGTCATACCCTTCGATGCTGCGTCCGGATCCTTTGATTTTTCCATCCTCCGTCACGGTAAAACAGATGGTCGGACGATAGAATACTTCTTTTACTCTTCCTGCCACAAGACCGGTGATACTCTCATGAATATCCGGCATCAAGAGAACAATGACCGAATCGTCTTTACAGGTCTCTTCTACGAAATGAACGGCATCCTCCTGGCCTTTTGCGGTCAGGTCCTTTCGTTCCTCGTTCATCTGCTTTAACAGCACGGCAAGTTCCCTTGCACGGTTTCCTTCTTTGCACATCAAAAGTTCGAGTGCGTTTGAAGCAGAATCGATACGTCCCGTAGCATTGATACAGGGGCCCAAAATGAAACCGATGGAATGCGACGAAAGCTTCTTTTCCCAAAGATCCGTCTCGTGAATCAGCGCATCCAGTCCCGGATTGATCCCGTCCATAAGTGGCTTAAACAGAATTTCACAATTGAACGGTTCTCTGCATTTAAGGGCATTACATCTCCGACGGTTGCAAAACCTGCCAGAATACGAAGTTCCGTCCGAAGTCTTCTCTCTTCTTCGCCCGAAGGTTCGCCAAGCAGCCCGCAAACCACCTTATAAGCCACGTAAGCTCCGCAGATTTCACGGTTTGCGTACGCATTCTCTTTTCTCTTCGGATCCACTACCGCAACGGCATTCGGAATGATTTCCGGTACCTCGTGGTGATCCGTAACCACAACGGTAATTCCATACGAATTTGCCAGTTCCACGGCCTCAAAAGCCGCAATCCCGTTATCGCAGGTAATAATGGCTTCTATGCCGTTTTCCTTTGCCTGTTCGATCAGATTTGTATTCAATCCGTATCCGTCCAGGACACGGTGCGGAATCACATAATCCGCGTCCACACCGAGTGCGGCAAATGCTTTTAACAGAATTGCCGTGGCGCATACTCCGTCGATATCATAGTCGCCGATGACACGGACTTTTTTCTTCTCATCTCGAAAGCGAAGAATCTCTTCTCTCGCCTTTTCAAGGTCCGGAAGGCCTTCCGCCTTCTCAAAAACAGCCTCTTCCATAGATAGAAACTCTCTGATTTTTTCTTCCGTGTCATATCCGCGGTTTACTAATACCCGGATTGCCACAGGGTCGAGTAAAAACTCACGGGAAAGCGTTTCATAATCTGCCGGTATGCGTTTGAGAGTCCATTTTTTCTTCATGAACAAAGCTCCGTTTTTTCGAAAATTCCCCCGAGGATTTCCCGGGGGAATTTGAATTTGTCAATCATTTCGAAACCATTCGAAATCAACCAAATCAAAAACTATACATAATTCTTGTCCGGATCGTCATCATCTTCCACTGCGATCGCTTTTGTCTTCTTACGAAGGGAATACCAGAAGAAGCCTGCCAGACAGATGGAGGAATAGCATCCGCAACCGATACCGATCATCAAAGGAAGTGCAAATTCACGGATCGATGTAACACCTAAGATGTAAAGCATGAGTACCATTGCAAAGGTGGTAAGGGAAGTGAAAATGCTTCGTGACAATGTCTGCGAAATACTCATGTTTACAATATCTTTTAAGGTAACGTCTTCCATATTGTCTGCGTTTTTCTTAGAACGTCTCTTTGCGGAAGCGATTCGGAGTTTCTCCGCCGCATCCTTCTTATTCTCACGGACACGGTCAAAGATAACGATGGTTGCGTTAATCGAGTAACCGACTATGGTCAGCATACATGCAATGAAGGTCGAACTTACGGATACTCTTGCAATCGCATAGAAGGCAAGTACCACAAGTACGTCATGTACCAGCGCAAGAACGGAAGAAATACCGAAACGATAGTCGCTGAATCGAAGCCAAATGTAAATCAACATACATACAACTGCGATACTGACGGAAATGATGGAATTTCTTCTCATCTCTCCGGATACCGTTGCGGAAATGGTTTCGGAAGTAATGGTTCCTTCATCCACACCGTACTCTCCGGTAAAGAGATTGCTCAGTTCGTTACGCTCATCCTCATTTAAGGTTCTGGTCTTTACGATAATCTGATTATCGCCTTCCACCTTCTGAATCTGTACGTTACCGTCTCCGGTAATGGCCTCGATGGAAGGAGTGATTTTTTCATCGATTTCTTCGATGCTCATGTCTTCGTTCAGGGTAGCCGTTGTGGAGGTACCGCCTAAGAACTCAAGGCTGTAGTCCAGTGCATTGCCGGATTTTACCTTGAAGATTACCATAACCACAACACCGGCGATGATAACCGCTGCGGAGATGAGGCTGAAGATTTTTCCCTTGGATAAGAAGTCTACTGTCTTTCTCTTCTTTGCAACACCGAAGAGCTTCTCGCTCTTTAATCCGATTGCAATGAAACCGTTGATCAGGATTCTGGTGATGAAAAGTGCGGTAATCATGGAAAGCACGATACCGAGTGCAAGAGTCTGTGCGAAACCTCTTACGGAACCGGTTCCCATAAACATCAATACAACAGCCGCAATCAAGGTGGTGATGTTACCGTCAAGGATGGCGGACAATGCCTTTTTGAAACCGATATCCACGGAAGACTGCAGGGTCTTTCCGGTTGCCAGTTCCTCACGGATTCTGGCAAAAATAATTACGTTTGCATCCACGGCCATACCGATGGAAAGAATGATACCGGCGATACCGGGAAGGGTTAATGTAAAGTATTCGTTAAAGATGGATAACGCTCCGACAATCAGGAACGTATATAATATCAAAGCAATCACTGCCGCAAAACCGGGCAGGAAGTATACACCGATCATAATCAGTGCAACGATACCGAAACCAATCACACCTGCAAGCAAACTGGTCTTGATTGCATTGGAACCAAGCTGTGCACCTACGATGTTGGAACGAACTTCCTGTAAGGTAAGTTTCAAAGCACCGATACGGATCTTGGATGCAAGTCTGTCTGCATCTTCGTAGCTGCTCATACCGGAAACTACTGCTTCACCGTTTGTGATGACAGCGTTTACACGAGGTACGGAAATAAAGGAACCGTCATAGTAGATTGCAATGGTTGCTCCCGTTGCATATGCAGCCGTGGTAGCATCTGCAAATGCCTGGGTTCCTTTTGCATTCAGGGAAAGGTTTACAACGTTTTCCACAATACCGCTCTGCTGATCCTGAATCGTGGTAGCCTTTGAGGATGTTACATCGCTTCCTTCAAGGATGATGGAGCCGTCTGCCTTCAGTTCTTCAATGGACTTAAGAAGCATATACTGGGGGTTTATATCCTGTGCCTGTCCGAGCGGATAGGTCACTGCATTTCCGTTCTCGTCAAGAAGTGCATCCCAGGTGGTATTGTCAAAGTATACAGCCGAATTGTCTCCGGTGTAGAAGAACTCATTGCCCTTCTCATCGAAGTAAACATACTGTCCGGTCAATGTATATTTCGGAGAATAGTTGTAGTTTCCTTCGGAGTCTGTCTGCGCAATGAAATATAAGCTACCCGGCTTACCGAGTTCCTTTAAAATCGTGTCCGCATCCGAGACACCGGGAATTTCGATCGTAATACGGTCGGTACCTTCCTGATATACCTGTGCTTCCGTGGAGTAGGACTCCGCTTTCATTTTCAACTTATAAATCGTATCGTTTAAGTCTTCTTTTGTAGGCGCTTCATCTCCCACGATCTCGTAAGTGATGCTGACACCGCCGGCAAGATCCAGACCCTGCTTTACATTGTAAGCAGAACCGATTTTCTTCTCTCCGATACCGAATAAAGCCACATAACCCATTCCGCACGTAAGTGCAAGAATCAGTAACAGTGCAATGATTTTACCGGCTTTCTTTTCTTTCTTTCCCATTTGGTCCTCCAGAATCTTTCTAAACTGTATTTTCGAATTGTGCCTTAAAAAGGCTCGAATTTTCTCTCTTTTTCGTGTTCAGTTCTCCCACAAAAAACCAGAATATAGTATAGCACAAATCACGGGAGAATAAAAGCAAAACCTTTATTCTCCCGCATGTTTTCTTTGATATTCTATTCTGCCTCTTTGACGGCTTCTTTCGCCTCTTCCAAAGGCGGCAGTTTTAAGATCACTTCCGCCACACGATTATGGCTTACACGCTTTGCAATCAGCGTTTCTCCGCTCTCCAGTACCACCTGTTCTCCCTTCCCCGGCAGTCTGTCGTCCAAAAGCTCGATCATGAGTCCGCCGATGGAATCATAGTCTTCGCTCTCAAAATGACAGCCCAAGGAGCTGTTGATATCGTCCAGCTTCATGTTTCCGGGAAGCAGATATACGTTTTCGGAGCGTTTTTGAATCCAGCTCTCCTCTTCTTCGTCGAATTCGTCACGGATTTCGCCCACAATCTCCTCTAAGAGGTCTTCCAGCGTAATCATACCTTCGGTAGCACCATATTCGTTTAATACCATGGCCACGCCGGCACCCGAAGCACGAAGTTCCATCAAAAGATCCGATGTCTTCTTGTATTCATACGTATAGAACGGTTCTCTCATGATGTCTTCCGGCTTGAAATTGGCCTTATCCTGCTCATCCAAGAGCAAAAATTCCTTCATGTTGATAATGCCGACCACGTTGTCGGTGTTTTCGTGGTAGACGGGAAGACGTGTATACATGTTCTTTTTGAATAATTTGCGGACCTCCTCGTAGCTTGCGGTATCCTCCGCCATAACGAGGTCGATTCTCGGAATCATAATCTCTTTCGCATCGGAATCGCCGAAATCCACCACGTTGTTGATCATCTCGCGTTCTTCTTTTTCGATGACGCCCTCTTCATGAGAAGCTTCCACGATGGTTCGGAGTTCGTTTTCCGTAATGAGCGTTTTTTTCTTGTTCGGATCGATTCCGAAAATACGCATGAAAACATAGGCAATTTTATCCACAACAAAAATGATGGGCGTTAAAACCACCATCAAAACACGTACCACTGGCGCATAGACGATTACGATGCGCTCGGCATTTAAGTTTGCCCATGTTTTGGGAATGATTTCGCCGAAAAGCAAAACCACGAAGGTCAACACTCCTGTTCCGACACTAACAGCCCAGGGAAGCCCCGTGCTGACGGCAATTGTTGTGACAAGTGCGGAGGCGGAAATGTTGGCGATATTGTTTCCAATCAGAATGGTACTTAAGAATTTCGCGTATGAATCTAAAATTTTCTGGACAATGACTGCTTTCTTGTTTCCTTCCTCAACCATCGTACGAATCCTCATCGGATTCGCAGAGGAAAATGCCATTTCACAGGAAGAAAAAAATGCCGAAAGCAAAATCAGTAATACTGTTGCAACTATCTGTCCAATTAATATCGGATCTGGCAAAACATACTCCTTTAATAACAACCGGCAAAATCACTTTGCCTTTTTACACCAGTTTGGGCAGGACGTCCTTTGGTGACTCTAAAATAACATAATCCGCATATTTATCGGTAAAATGCGGTTCTTTATGAATGACAACCAGCTTGTTTCCGTCGTAGTGGCCGGTAATATATCGCATCTTGGATCCGGAAAGATTGGTTCCCAAAACCAGCACCATATCCGCATTTCTGCAAGCCAGAGTTGCCTGCGTATACAGGTCATTCTGCACTTTTTCACTGTGCAGACGAATGTTGGGACGGATTGCGGACTTGCACTCGTCACAGAGGGGTACCCCCTTTTCCTGCATAAAGAATTCCAGGGAATACTTCTTCTTGCAGGTCGGACAGTAATTGTCGTAGATATTGCCCGCAAGTTCAATGACATTGCGAAGTCCCGCACGGTATTCCAGTCCGTAAATGTTAAAGCTGATGATCTCTTTTAACTTACCGGCCTCCTGAAGCTTCTTCAGGGCCTCATAGGTTTCGCTCGGCTCCGGAAACTTACGCAGTACTTCTTTTTTGTAAAAATTGTAAAAATACACTTTTCGCGCGGTTAACTCACCCGCAGAAAGCATTTCTTCCGGGCTCTTGCCGTATTCTTTTTCAATTCGGTACAGATTGTCGGCGTCCCACAAATCAACGCCCCCGCACTCTACCATGGCCTCCTGCCCGGTAATGCAGACAATCTGATTTGATTCTTCAATCAGTTTCTTAATATCCTGACTCACACAAACATCCCCTTTTATTTACACACCGTTTCCGTCCGGCTACTACTGTAACCAGGGATTCAACGGGTTCGGATCGGTTGGATCCCAACCACGTCTCGGATCACTTGCCGAAATCTTTCCTACCTCAGGTCTTCCGAGAGGTCCCGGATTTGTAGGATCGTCGTAGATTTCCACTACAGTTCCGACCGGACAGTTGGTATAAATCCAGTTTGCATCTCCTGCCTGTAAACGGATGCAACCGTGGGAACAGATTGTTCCGAGACGGTTATATGCGCCCCAGTCAAGGCTTCCTTCGTTGGTTCCGTTGTACATTACGGAGTGGAACCAGATTCTGTTTACGATTCTCTTTGCATACTGACCATATTGTCCTGCATCAAAAGCAAGCCATCTTGCATTCTGTGCGGATTTGAATACACCAAGCGGAGTATCTCTTCCCGGAGAACAGATGAATGCCTTGCAGGGAATCGTATAGTTTCCGTTTTCGTCTGCGCCGTATACGGTTACCGTACAAGCCGCGCGATTGATTTTAATATAATACGGATACGGAACATTTAAGTTCACGTTTCCGACCGAAAGCTTCACTTCACCGGGATAAGCCAGTCTTCCTTCGCCTCTTCCGAACTTCACATAGTGATTCCAAAGAGAGGGAGCACTGTCACCCAATGCCGCTACCACATCCGGATTGCTCTGCGCATAAAAGGTCGGATCGAATAAAGTGCCGTCACTCATGACAAGAATGCTTCCCACCGCACTCGGAGATGCAGTGCAGATACGTCCTTCATTTCTTCCAAACGTTACATAGTGCTTCCATAACAGACCGCCGTTGTATCCGAAGGCCGTCTTTAAATCCGGGTAAGTTTCCGCATAGTATACAGGATCAAAAACCGTTCCGTCCGGCATGGCAAGCGGAGCAGCTTTTGCGGAAATTTTGCCCGTAAGGAAAATACCTGCGGTAAGTATTAAAAGAACGAGTAATCGCATCCAACCCTTTTTCATTTCAGACCCTCCATAATTATACACGCAAAGGATGTCTTTATATTTTATCACAAAAAAGACACAATTCAAACGAAAAATAGTGAAGAAACCGTATTCTCTATTTTCTTTTTAGAACCTTTCGTATAAAATGTTAGACAGGGTAAAATTCATAGGAGGGAAATCCATGAAATCAAAAAAACTAATCTCAGTTTTACTGGTATTTGTAATGACTGCAGGGCTTTTAAGTGCCGGTGCATGCAATAAGGCGGAAAATGAAGAATCCTCTTCCGTTCTTCCGTCCGAAGTAGCTTCAGAAGTTGTTTCCGAAGAGCCTTCTGAAGAAAAAAGCAACAAGCCCGTGGTCGGAACCAAGATTATCGATGATAATTTTGATGAAGAAGAAGGTGAACCCGTTAACTGGAGAACCTACACGAACGGCGGAAAATACGAGCTTTATGTAGAAAACGGTGAACTGGTTGCAGACATCTCCGACGCCGGAAATCTGGAGTATTCCATTCAGGCATATCGTGACGGTTTCGCCATGGTAAAGGGTTGCGAGTATGAAGTCGAGTTTGATATCCGCTCGGAAATTGACAGAGTCATTGAGTGGAGAATTCAGTTAAACGGTGGCGACTACCATGCTTACTATCTTGAAACAGACATGCCGATTGGCCCGGAAACTACTCATGTACAGAGAAAATTCTCCATGGGAGAGGGCTCGGACCTTGCTCCCCGCTTCTGCTTCAATATGGGCTTCCAGGGTGAGTTGGATCCTTCTGTGGCACACAAAGTCTATATCGACAACATTGTAATTACCGTTTCGGATGTGGCACAGGCAGAAGAAATCCCTACCCTCGATGATCCGGTTTCCATCAAAACCAATCAGGTCGGATATGAAACCAACAGCGATAAATACTTTGTAGTAAAGAAAGATGACAAAGTAACCACTTTTGAAATCAAAGATTATAAGACAAATGAAGTTGTTTACACCGGTACCATGGGTGAACCCGTAAACTCTCTTACAACTGGTTCTCCCCAGCGCCAGGGCGATTTCAGCGACTTTAAGACACCCGGTATATATTATATTTCCATAGAAGGTGTGGAAGACTCCTATCCGTTCGTGATCGGAGATGACATCTATGCCGATTCCTACAAAGACGTGGTTCGTGTTCTTACCTTACAGCGTTGCGGTATGGAACTTGATACCAAAATGGCAGGTGACTTTGCTCATCCCGAATGCCATATGCAGAAAGGCATCATTTACGGAACCAACACCACAATCGATGTTTCCGGTGGCTGGCATGATGCAGGTGACTACGGAAAATACGTAGTTCCCGGAGCAAAAACGATTGCAGATCTCTTCCTTACTTACAAGGAATGCGAAGCATCCATGAGCGACAATCTGGATATTCCGGAAAGCGGAAACGGTGTTCCCGATCTTCTGGATGAGGCAAGATACGAATTGGAATTCTTCTTCAAGATGCAGGCTGCCAACGGCGGTGTATATCATAAAGTAACCGGTCTGGACTTCCCTGACGTGGTTATGCCTGAAGAAGAAACTCAGGATCTCTATGTATTCCCGATCTCCACTACCGCCACCGGCGACTTCGCCGCTGTAATGGCTATGGCATATGATATTTACAAACCCTACGATGAAGCTTTTGCTGAGAAATGTCTCGCAGCATCCAAGAAGGCATACGAATACATGGATAAGAATGCACTGAATGACAAGACAGGATTTAAGAATCCCGATGATGTCAATACCGGTGAATATCCCGACTCCAACAACAAAGACGAATTCTTCTGGGCAAGCGTGGAACTCTTCCTTGCAACCGGAGATACAAAATATGAAGACAAGGCTTTGGAACTTGCAAACCTGAAATTCAATGCAGGACTTGGCTGGGCAGATGTCGGAACCTACGGTATGTATGATTATCTGATGTATGCAAAAGAGAAAAAGGTTACCAATGACTTATCCAATATTCTGACAGAAAAACTCAACAAAATGGCTGAGAATGAACTCTCAGGTCTGGAATCCGATGTATTCTTCATCTCTATGAGAGGTAACTTCCCTTGGGGAAGCAACATGACCGTAGCAAACAACGCTATGCTCTATCATATGATTTATAACATCACCGGAGATGAAACCTTTGAGTACTATTCCGTCCACGGTCTGGATTACATCTACGGTATCAACGCTGCCGGCTACTGCTTCGTAACCGGTGTCGGCACCCTTTGTCCAGAACATCCTCACCATCGTCCTTCCCAGGCTGTAGGAAAGGCTGTTCCCGGTATGGTAGTCGGCGGACCGAACTCCAAGCCGGAAGACTCCTATGCAAAGGCAGTTCTTCGCGATCGTCTCTCCGGAGCAAGATACGTGGATAACGATGCAAGCTACTCCACCAACGAAATCACGATTTACTGGAACTCGCCGGTTATTTACCTGCTCTTCCAGGAACGCAGCAAATACGGAGTTAAATAATCCAAAGAAACGACATACAAAAAGAGGCTTCCAAACGAAGCCTCTTTTTTATTATTCAATCATATTATTTGATATTTCCTGCTTTTTTACCAGCAGATGATGTCTCTGCACTTGTCGCATACACAGATTACATATTCGCCATCATCCAGTTCCTGAATTCTTACATATGCAAGAACGTCCCTACCGGCCTGAATCGTTTTTTTCTTGAAATCAACCGTGAAATCGGAAAGCAGTCTGCTCATTCCTTCGCCCGTAAACTTGATAAAGCTTTCTTTTCCGGAAAAAATGGCAAACGGCGGATAAGCACTCTTCTTTTCTTTCTCGGTAAAATACTTCTGAATCAGTCCGTCCGAAATTTCACGTTTTTCCTGTACGTCGATTCCGACGGGGTGACAGCTTAACGCAACAGCCACATAATCTCCGGAATGAGAAATATTGAAATAGATTCCAGGATAATCGGGAAGGTAAGGCTTTCCGTTTTTGCCGTATTCGATCTGCAGTTTCTTCATCTGCCCTGCGCGAAACAGCACATCCTCGCCGAGTTCGTTTTTATACGTCATATACTTCTCATGGCGATGTCCTACGTCTTTTCTGCCGACACTTAGGGAAAGATAATCGTAAAGACCGCTCTGAAGCAACATTCCGGCCGCAAAAGCGCGTACCTTATCCTTCGGCTGTTTCACCTCATCCATTTTGCGTTTGCGTTCTTCACATAATAAGGACACTTTCTCATTGAAAGTGTCCCTGTCGTCTTCAAACATTGCATAGTATTCTTTTACATTTGCTTTGTAAACATAAATCATCCCTGTATTTCCCCCTCAAAACTACATACGTAAGACGATCTGTTTATTCGTTCTCTTCCTTCTCAGGTAAAACTACCTTGATGCAAAGCTCTTCCAACTGCTTTTCATCCACCACGTTGGGAGCTTCGCTCATTAAGTCGGACGCATCCTTTACCTTCGGGAAAGCCATAACATCACGGATGGAGTCAGCCTTTACCATCAGCATGATCATACGGTCAAGGCCGTATGCCAGTCCTGCGTGAGGCGGAACACCGTACTTGAATGCATCAAGCAGGAATCCGAAACGCTCCTGTGCCTGCTCTTTGGTAAAGCCGAGCATCTCAAACATCTTCTCCTGAATGTCTCCCTGATGGATACGGACGGAGCCGCCGCCAAGCTCGGTACCGTTTAATACGATATCATATGCTTTTGCACGAACTCTTCCGGGATCGGAATCCAGGTAAGGAATATCTTCATCCATGGGCATGGTAAACGGATGGTGAACCGCTACGAAACGGTTCTCATCTTCGCTCCACTCAAGTAGAGGGAACTCCGTTACCCAAAGGAAGTTGTATTTGTCATGATCGATTAAGCCCATCTCTTCGCCAAGCTTTAATCTGAGGGCTCCGAGTACAGCCCAGACTACGGTATTTTTGTCTGCTGCAAATAAGAGCAAGTCGCCCGGTTCTCCGCCCATGGCATCAACCAAAGCTTTCAACTGCTCTTCCGTCATGAATTTTGCGAAGGAAGACTTGTAGGTTCCGTCTGCATTGACTGCAAGGTAAGCAAGACCCTTTGCGCCGTAATCTTTTGCAAAATCAACCAGTGCATCAATCTTCTTACGAGGCATCTCTGCCTGTCCCTTGGCATTCAGACCGCGAACGGATCCGCCGTTGTCAAGTGCACCGGTGAATACACCGAAACCGCAACCTGCAACAACATCAGATACATCTACTAATTCCATGCCGAATCTGGTGTCCGGTTTGTCGGAACCGAAACGGTTCATTGCATCAATCCATTTCATTCTCTCCAAAGGAAGAGGAACATCGATACCGATGCTATCCTTAAATACCTTTGCAATAAGTCTTTCATTTACGTCCAGAACATCTTCCACATCCACGAAGGATAATTCCATGTCGACCTGTGTGAATTCCGGCTGTCTGTCCGCACGAAGGTCCTCGTCACGGAAGCATTTTGCAACCTGGAAGTAACGGTCATAACCGGAGCACATAAGCAGCTGTTTGAAAAGCTGAGGTGACTGCGGTAATGCATAGAAGGTGCCGGGATGAACACGGCTGGGTACAAGATAGTCTCTTGCGCCTTCCGGTGTGGACTTCATAAGAATCGGAGTTTCGATTTCGAGGAAGCCTTCCTCGGATAAGAAGTTGCGGATTCTCTGTACCACTTCGGAACGCATGATGATGTTCTTCTGCAGATCCGGTCTTCTTAAATCGAGGTATCTGTATTTCAAACGAATCTCTTCCTTGGTCTTGCAGTCTGCTTCCACCGGGAAGGGAGGAGTCAGTGCCTCGGAAAGGATTCTTAAGGAATTTGCTCTTACTTCAATCGTACCGGTCTTCAATGCTTCGTTTGCCGCACCGCCGCGCTTTACGACTTTGCCGACAACAGCGATAACAAACTCGGAACGAAGTGCACATGCTTTTTCAAAGTTTGCAGCATCGACGAATTCATCGCCCTCGCCCTGCTCGAAGATAATCTGCAGGATTCCGCTTCGGTCACGTAAGTCGGTAAAAATAATACCGCCCTTGTTTCTGCTCTTTGCAACCCAACCCATTACGGTCACGGTCTGCCCTAAATTCGCTTCGGAAACCTCCGTACAGCGATGTGTTCTTTTTAATCCGTTCATGGACTCAGCCATTGTTTCTATCCTCCGAAAATCTAATAATTTACTCTTTTTAATTCTTCAGCGCTTCACGATAGAAGTCTTCGAACTGCGTATATCCGTCCGCTTCCAACTGTTCTTTCTGGAATTTCTTGTTCTTGTTCATTCTTGCCACAAGCACAGTCTTTCCTTCCGCACGAAGTGCCTGTGCCTTGGCAATAATCTCGCCAAGTCTCTCTCCGTCCACACCTTTCTCTACCAGGAAAGCGGTCTTCTCTGTGCTTCCGGGAGCCTTCACGCCCTGTTCCATCATGATTGTGATGATTCTCTCAAATCCAATGGAGAAACCGCAGGCAGGAGTATCCTGACCGGTGAATTTGCCGATCATTTTATCATATCTTCCGCCACCCGCTACGGAGCAGTTTAATTCCTTCATTTCGATTTCAAAAATCGTACCGGTATAATAGCTCATACCGCGAACCAGTGTCGGATCAAATACGATTTCACAGTCCGCAGCCATGGATGCTTCCACTGCGGAAAAGATTTCCTTAAGATTGTCTGCGGCATTGCCTTCGATATACTCGCCCAAAGTCTCTTTTAAGAAACTAAGTTTGTCGTCCTGCTTGTTGAACTCTTCAAACAACGCTCTGTACTTTGCGATTGCATCCACGGAGAATCCGTCTTCGGTTAAGCATTCGCAAACACCGTCCAGACCGATTTTATCCATTTTATCCAGCTGGATAAAAACGTTGTCATAGTCACTCTCCGCAAAGCCGGAGTAGGAAGCCATCGCTTTTAAGATACGACGGTCATTGATATGTACCTTAAAGCCCTTAAAGCCCACACGACCAAGTAAGGTCGTCGTAGCCAATACAAGCTCGATTTCGGCCAAATTGGAGGCTTCTCCGAGGATATCGATATCACACTGCATAAACTGACGGAAACGGCCTTTCTGGGGACGATCCGCACGCCATACGTTGCCCATCTGAAGTGCCTTAAAAGGCTTCGGCAGATTTGCTGCGTTATTTGCATAGAAACGACAGAGCGGAACCGTTAAATCATAACGAAGTCCGCTGTCCACCAAATCGTTTTCTTCTTTGGCATCGGCAAGATTTAATTTCTCTCCGCGCTTTAAAATCTTAAAGATCAGTTTTTCGTTTTCACCGCCCTGCTTGGAGCAAAGGTTTTCAATATGCTCTACGGCAGGTGTCTCAATCTGGGTAAAGCCGAAGGAGGAATAGGTTTTGCGAATTTCGTTCATCACGTAATTACGAAGTTCCATCTCCTGGGGCGTAATGTCCTTCATACCCGTTGTAGGTTTTTTAATTAAATCCATAATATCATCCTAACCTTTATCTATTCTCCGGCATTCTCGCCGGCACAACACTTTATTGTACACTGATTGTGTCAAAAAAACAATAAGTGTCCCGTTTACAGTTTTTCCTGAATCATCTCTCGGATCGTGAATCCGACAGCCAACGCCACCGTCACAAAAGCCGGTGCCACCATCCACCAGTGCGTAGCCGTTCCGATCACGTATACACCGGCATCTTCGCTGTAATAGTTAATACTTGCGCTGACAATGAAGTTTAGGGCTATCATCAGAATGGTCAGATAAGACATCGTATTTCCGATAATACTGCCCAGATATATGATGATAATAACGCAGACCGCCGCGAGTGCAAGCCACAGGAATACACCGCGCAGAATGTTTTTGACGGCAAAAATCTGAAGGATCAGCGTTGTGGCATATACTTCCATGGAAGCACAGAACCACGCATCCACGCTCTCGGAATACATGCGGTTGGCATGCCATACACAGTAGATTAAGAAAACCACAACCGGAGCCGCCATGGTGATAATTCGAACCGCACGGAACTGATCTAGAATGCGATAGAATCCGCTGATGTTTACGAAGAAAAACATTCCCGCTCCGCAAAGGAGAATCATAATTACCAGGAAAACCGCTTCAAACGGAGTAAATACGTGCTTCATGTCGCGGATGGCATCGTCAGGCTGTAAGAGTTTTCGGTTCAACCACGCTCCGAACATGGAACTCAATACATTGATTAAGATGAATGCAACCAGCAGGTTCCCGAAAATGATCCATGCCGGGGAATTGATATCCATATACGGTCCCATTACGCTGACGCGTGCAAAAATCACAAAACCGCTCCATAACGCGGTTATAAAATTCACCATACGGGTGAATCTCACCTGCTTAAAATGAACCGCAAAGCAGAAAAGTGCTACCGCAATTGCTGAAAAAATCGATGCATAGGATGCATTCATATGCTCCGTAATTTCGGACAGTCTGGCTCCGTGATTCTTGAGTATGGGAACAACGCTCATGTAGATTACACATGCAAAAAAGCCGACCCATCCAAGAACCAGAATCAACGCTGAAATGGATTCGATCATACGAATCCGGTAAGGCTCCATGGATTTTGATTCTTCTTTTCGGATTTCTTTTTTTCGAAAACGGGCATACTTACGTACGAAGGAGTCAAAAGCCTCCTCCCTTTCTCCGAGTCCGGAAAACGTTTCCAGGAAATCCGTTATTTCAAATCCCAATGGTGTTTTTGCCATATCTGTTCTTACGTTCTCTTTTTGTTTTCTTATTCTTTGGACAAAAATCCCGCAGGATGAATGCCGACGCTTACGATACCGTCCTGCGCCGCAAATGAATCGATGATTCTGCGGTCTGTCTTTATATATTCTTCGTACTGCTCTTTCTTATTTTCATTCAGGAAATGAATGATCTGATTGGAGGAACCTTTAAGAATCTCTCCGTGATTTTCCTCCTGCCGGTACTCTCCGTCTACCAGGACCGATACCCTCTCCAGCAGTCTTTCATAGACTTCCTTCTTTTCTTCCCTGATTTCATTCAGCGTAAATCCGGTAAAAAGAAGAACATCGTCGCAAAAATCTTTCAGTCCGTCCAGGAGCCATACCAGTTCTTCCGCCTGCAAGAGAGGTTCTCCCCCCGTAACGGATATGCCGGTGAGCGCATAGTCTTTTATGGCCGCACGGCACATCGCCAGAACCATTTCCTTCGGAACTTCTTTTCCTTCGAAAGGCTGCAATTCCGGATTCGCACAACCCGGGCATTTTCTTTCACATCCCTGAAGCCACAATCCGAGCCTTTCCCCGGGTCCCAGAGCATGGATGGGATACAGCACACGCCCCAGTCTCATTGTGCTCTCCAGACAATGTCAAAACGTGAATTTTCATCGACGATGTCGATGACTTCCTTGCGCTCTCCTCTTACCACATGCTCATCAAAAATGTGTCTTGCGAGAGGATTGATTAAAGCCTTTTCCACAATATTGTTGATACCGCGGCCACCGTTTTCCAGATTCTTCATGGCAAGATTCAAAAGCTTGTCTTCCACCTTGGACAGATCAACCGTGATTCCGTTTTCGGTACGAAGCGTTTCCTCTATCTTCTTTACACGATTATGCAAAATCTCGCCTGCGGCATCTTTTCCGATAAAGTCAAAGACCACAATATTTTCGCCGATACGGTTTAAAATCTCGGGACGTCCGAGTTCCAGTTTGAAGTAATCGGAAATAGCATCCTTTACTTTCTTTCTGACTTTTTCCGGAACCATGTCCTTCGTTACATTTTCTTTCCGGTTTCCGAATTCATCCTTGGTATAGATTCCCAGGTTGCTGGTAAAAATAATGATACAGTCGGAAAAATAAGCTGTATTTCCCTGACCGTCCGTCATTCTTCCGTCCTCGAGAATCTGAAGGAACTTATCCATGATACTCGGGCTGGCTTTTTCAATCTCATCAAACAACAGAATGGAGAATGGATTATTCCGAACCGCATTGGTTAACTGACCGCCGGCTTCATATCCCACATATCCCGGAGGTGCACCGAAAAGTCTCTGGTCCGAATTGTCGTGCATATATTCACTCATATCAAAACGAATGCAGGATTTTTCATCACCGAAAATAAGCTCTGCAAGCGTTTTGGCCGTTTCCGTCTTACCGGTACCGGTAGGTCCCGCAAAGAATAAAACGCCTTTCGGAGAAGCATTGTTCTTAACACCGGAAAGTCCGCTTACGGAACGCTTCAAAACGTCCAGTGCCTGCGATACTGCCTGGTCCTGTCCTTTGACACGATTTTTCAGGATACTCTCTCCGTCCTGTAATCTCCGGTAGAGATCCTCAGACTCCCAGGGATTGTCCTTGATTCCGTAGGTATAAAGATCCACAACGGAGCAGAGTTTCGAAATACGAATCTTTCTGCGGATGCAAAGCTTCCGAAGCTGCATCAGTTCAAAAAACGTAAATCCCTCGGTTCTCGCGATAAAGCGGTCTAAGAGTTTTTCCCACTCTTCCTTGTTCTCCTCATAGACCTTCCAGTCTTCCTCATAAACCTCGGGTGCAAAGAAGGATGCCATGTTTCCCTTCTCCAGGAAGGCTCTTCTCTCCTGCGCCGTGGGATAATCGATGTGAATGCCTTTCATACGGTTTACATGAAGATAAAACCAGGAAGGCAGGTCATTTTGCTTATTCGTGATCATTACCAGCATGTTGCCGAGACGCTTCGCGGCGTCACCGACATCCGCAGCATTGAGTACCGCCTGCTGAAGAATGGTGTATCCTTTTAAATCGGCCGGCAGAATATGATCCGGAGCCACGATGGTTCTGGATGCAAAATCCATGACGATCACCATATTCTCACGGTTCTGAATCAAAGCCTGCTTGATCAGGGTTGCCGCTCCGGTATCCGAATCATCGAAAGAAGCTTCGATTCGACCATCGGATGGAGTCATTCCCACGATTTCACCAAAACGCTTTATGGTCTCTTCATTCGCAATGAAACCCTCAACCGGGTCATAAAACAGAATATTGGTATATCCTCTTTCGCGGAAGAACTCTTCCAGATAGCTGTTTAAAGTAAGCCACGCTCCCTTTAATTCGCCTTCCGGATATTCAAAGCTGTCATAGATATTTCCTTCCAGAATGATGCAGTTTTTGATCTGTGTAAAAATATCCAGTTCACGATGCCACTTTGTAATATGCATTTCCTGTCCCATTCGATACCCCCCGTTTGTAACTGTCCTACATTTGTAGTCTATACATCGTCTTTTGCAACCAGTTTCAGATAAGCTGCCTCATAGACATGATCCTGTCCCCATCTAGCCCCCATCACAATCCAGTCATTTACCGAAACACTGTAAGGCAAATTGGTCTTTATCTCTGTTTGATTGACCAGAGTCGGATTGGTCTTTCCGATATGTTCCACAAACACACCAACCTCCGTCATACGAACCCTCAAATGTCTTCCGCTGACAAATGTCTTTGCGTAGAAATAATCCGCTCCGGTTTCCTTTCTTCCAAGCACGAACTCATCCCCCACGTGCAGAGGAAGTTTAAACCTTCCGTCATCGGATACCAGGTAGAGTATCTTTTCATCTTTTTTCTCCTGTACCGGCTGCTCAATGCTCTCTTCTTTTCCTTCCTCATACGGTGGCAGAGACAAAAGAATATAGCCACATTCGCAACGACTCAGATGGTACGGACTGACTTTATGACACCTCGGACATTTTCTGAAAAATACCGCAGGCTCCTTTTCTTCTTCCACTTCTGCTTTCGGAACAATGATGTCTTCTCCGTCACTGATGGGAACTCGAAGCAGATCCTCTCCGCACCCTGTGCAGATGATTGTATTCAGTTGATTAAAAAGTCCGCAGGACGGGCATTTTTTTCCTTTCATGACGAACCTCTTTTATAATAATTGTTTTCTCTGTAAGTACTTTGTTTTCCGGTCATAATACATATCGTCCGGAATTTTCTTTTTGTCTGCTTTCGAACAGTCGAATACGGACATATTGATTACCTGTGCAAAATCCGGACTCGGCGGATACATCGCCTCTTTTTTCATCGAAAGACCGTGTACATTGATCAGATGGAAGATTTTTTCATACTCTTCGCAGAACTTCTCCTGCTCTTTTACCAGATGCTCCACTTCTCTTTGATGAGGCGGTCTGTCCTTGGTATCCGATGCGGCCACTTCCATAGTGATTTTACCCATCGAATCATAGATAACATGTAACACGGTATCTGTATTGATCTGATAGAGTTCGCGGAAGAAATCCATATCTTCTTCCTTCTCTCCGATGTACGTGTATCCCAATTCTTCCAGACTCTCTCTGACTGTTTTCATCAGGAGACGAAGGTCCGCATTTTTCTCGCGTTTGCTTAAAAGTTTTCCGCATTCATAGCGAATCGCCTCAACGGAAGATTCCGCAAAAGGAAACTTCAAAAGCTCTTCTCCGGCTTCCTTACAAAGCATATGATATTTGGCAAGCTCGATGCTTAATCTTTCATCCAGCTTATCCTGTTTTCTTTCTTCTTTTTCGATTCTCGCACGGACCGGTCGGATAAACATTAAATCCACATAGTGAGTTTCCGAAAAAAGTGAAAAGCCATCCCTTCCTTTATCCGCTTCCAGCTGTGTAATCTTCTCCTTTGCTTTCTTAAGTTCCGGTGAATCCAATCCACATTCCGCAGCACGCTCACTAAGCTCCTCAATCAGTGCATGCACTCTTCTGCATTCGCCTTCGGCCGTCTCCATAGAGATTCCGGGCGTGTGAAACTCTTTATTCAGAGCCTCTCTTCCATCCAGCCATTTTTTACGTAATTCGTAAATCTGCTCCTCTTTTTCCAGCAGAACCTCTTCGTCCTGATTGTGTTTCGAACGAAGTTGTTGCAAAACTTCCTTCATGTGAATGTTGGTACCGTCAAGAAGAGCTGCTTCCAGTTTCGGCAAAGACTGTTCGATGGACTTTTCAATCTCACCCATTGCCTCACCGCATTTTCTTGCATCCTCGGAGGAATAGAACGGAATCAGCATATTGGACAGAATCGCAATATCCTTTTTTCTTCGTTTTAGTTCTTCTTTCAGGCGCACCAGATCCTGAAGAAGTTTTCTGCGTTCTTCTTCAAAAAGATGAAGCCTTTTCATTTCCGCTGCTGATATTTTCGGACCACTCATTGTCTCTTCTCCGCTATTATTCCGGTTTACTTATTCAAACCCCGGCATTTCATATCCTCTGCCTTTTAGCCAACCGTAAAAAGATGGTTTCAGTTTATGTTCTCCGTCCAGGAAAAACGATAATGCGCGATAGGTCTGCGTGTAATTCTCTCCCGGATCTTTAATCAGGAATTGTTTCAGTTCCTCCACACTTTGGAAGACAGTTCCGTCCGGCAGTCCCGGATCATATTCCGTGTGGTTCGTAATCCGGTATGCAAACTCATAAATGCTTTTCTCACGAATGGAAAACCATTCCTTGGAGATGGCTCGTCTTTCAAATTCCGCAATCAACTTACATTTGTCATCGGATTCTCCGACCGCTTTTGCGTTCTTTGAAAGAACTTCCGTTTTCAGTAACACTTCCGCACTCTCCACTGCCTTTAAGCGGATTTCTTTTACATGTGCAAAAAGTGCCGCAAACATCGCTTCCGCCCATTCGGAAACCGTATTGTACACACCCATCGGTGAAATGATCACCGTAATCGAAGGCGACAGGGCATACAGAATCTTCTCCATCCTTACGTCGGAATCATTCTTTTTATCGTTCAATCCGTCCTCAATTACGGATGCATAAAACCTCTGCCTGTCCGTTGGCGTTCTTCCGTATCGCAGATGACTGATCAGCTGTCCGCTTAAAAGAAGTCCCTTGCCTTCTTCCCAGTGATAGCCCATTGCCAGGCACAACGACTCAATATCCGAATACTCTTTTCCGCAAAAACTGATGGGTGGAATGTCCTTCGATTCCATGCCACCGGTATTCGAAAGGCCGGGAACGGGAAGTTCCTCTCCGTTTAACCAGCGTTTTACTTCCTCATACGTCCACCTGCGGTTCGGATTTCCCAGATCATGACGATAGGACAGATCCTGATAGGTCAGTCCGAGGATCAGATGGTACAGTCTTTCCGGCATGTTTCCGGGTTTGGAAATCACGCTCGTATAAGAGTTTTCCTCTCCGAAAGGGGTTTTTCCGGTGAAAAGCTCATAAATCAGTATTCCGAGGGAATAATAATCGGATTCATCAAAATAGACATTTCGAAGGACTTCGGGAGCCGCATACGTTGCGGTAAAACCAATCTGTGAGACAACGATGGACTTGGATTCGCGGACTGCCGAAGACAGACCGAAATCGATCAATACAAGCCCATTCTCATCTTCGTTGGACCACATGATGTTGCCCGGTTTGATATCACGGTGAAGAACACCGTTTTCATGTAAATCGTGGAGTGCTTCGTTGAGATTCGGAATCAGAACATCGCACAATTCCTCCATGGAAAAAGTGCGTTCTTTCAGGGAGTTGGCAAGACTCCCCCTTTTATAGAATTCATAGATCTCATAATATTTATCGTATAATTCTCCGGTGCCGTAGATTTTGGCGATGCGCGGAGAATTCATGTTTTTTAATCGTTTAGCCAGTAACGATTCTTCATCAATCGGTCTGCGAAAAACCTTAATGAGATATTTTTGCGAATTCGGATCATCCTTTTCGGAAAGCAGTTTGGCAAAAAACAAATCCGCTTCCCCACCGGTTTCGGAATTATCCATCTTTCCGGTAATGACATAATCACCGGGCAGGGTGTCCCCTTCTCTTAAAACATCCGAAGAACTCACACTGTTTCCTGGATTAAAAACAGTATCTTGCGAAACTTTATTCTCTTTTATGGGATTCAATACCGTTTCGTTGTACATTATCTGTTCTTTGGTTTATGGACGTTTTATTTGGGTTCTTCCGTTACTTCTTCAAATACAACTTTGCCGTCTTTCGCTTCTTCCGCTGCTTTCTCTTTTGCTTCTTCGATAGCTTTTTCGATTGCCTTTTCTTTAGCTTCTTCTTTCAGCTCTTCAATCAGCTCTTCTTTTACTTCTTCATATTTCGTCTTTGTTTCTTCAAGAGCTTCCTTCTTCTGTGCCTCATGGATGTTACTGATATCCTCAACACTGCCGCCGCCGACATCATCGGGATCACGGAATTTACCCTGTTCCACGAGACGTAAAAATGCATCTACGACATCGGGTGTTAACTGTGTTCCGGAAACTTCCTTGATGATAGATACCGCCTTTTCAAAGTTCATACGCTTTCTGTAAGGACGGTCGGAATACATGGCATCAAACGTATCCGCAACGGCAATAATCTGAGCCACTCTCGGAATTTCGTCTCCCTTGAGTCCTCTCGGATAACCTTTTCCGTCGGGACGCTCATGGTGAGCTTCCGCACCGGTTGCAAGTTCCGGCATAATACTGATGTCTTTCAAGGTCTTATAACCCAAAGAGGAGTGAGACTTAATCTCCGCGAATTCGTCATCCGTAAGTCTTCCGTTCTTGTTCAGCACTTCCGGACGGATACCGATCTTACCGATATCGTGCAACAGTGCAATGTTACGGAACTTCTCCACGGTTTCTTCATCATATCCGAGTTCTTTGGAAAGCATCTCCGTGTATTCCGCAACACGTGTGGAATGACCGTTCGTATACTTATCCTTCATATCGATTACTTTCGCGAATGCTTCAATCATCTCACGAATAAAGAGTCTGTTCTCTTCCTGCTTGGCAAGAAGTTTTTCCATTCTTCTTCTGGAAATAATCAATGCAATTCCGATGATGAAGGCTGTTGCCGTAAGTCCGACAAAAAGCCAGAACCAGACTTTTTCATAGATGGATTTGTCTTTTACGATCGTAACCTTCAGTTCATTCTGACCGCTTCCCGCATTGTCATGAAGCGTCATGATGAATTCATATGTTCCGCCTCGAAGGTTGGTATAGTCAACCGGTTCCATGTCATTACGACGCACCGTGGTTTTTGTTTTTTCAAAACCTTTCAGATAGTAGGTCACATCCGGATTCAAAAGCGAATAGGTATATACGAAATCATAAATACGTACTCTCTTTACACCGGCTTTTACATGAAATACGCCTTCCTCATCCGGATAGATAATCTCCCCGTCAGCATCGATATAAGGCACGGCCATTTTAATCTTGGCAACCTCATAGAAGGGCACTTCAATGTTTACCTTTGCAACACCGGTGGTACCGGCAATATACAGATCTCCGTTTTCATCCACGCAACTGTAGGAGTTTGCGGTGGATACACAGGGAAGACCGTTGTCCCTGCTGTAATGCATCGGATCAAGATTCTCGTTAGCAAGCAGCTCTTCCACTTCACAGACATAGACACCGTTACTGCTTAATACCCATACTTCTCCGCGGCTGTTTTCCACGAGATCGAAGTTGTTGGTATAAGGGAACTGTTTGATTGTGGTCATCTGATACTCTTCGTCCATATAGCCGATGGAGTTACTGGTTACCACCCAGTAGATATGTCTTTCATCGTCTCTCTTGATTCGAAGAACAACTTCCGAAGTAAGTCCTTCTTCATATCCGACATTTTTGACACCGGTGTTGTTCAACACATATATACCGTCACCATCGGAGCCAAGTAACATGCTGCCGTCGAATGCCTCACAAAGTGTTAAGATTTCCGGATTGCTTAAGCCCGTTCTGGTGTCATATACATCAATCACTTTGTTATTATCGAGAACGGCCATACCACCCGTGCAGGCAGCCATAATGTTTCCGTCGCTTCTTTCATACACAACGCGGACACGGTTGGAAGGAAGCCCGTCATCTGCAGTGAAACATTTGACTTTTCCGTGATCATATCTTACAAGACCCTTGTCCGTGTAAGTGGAAAACCAGAGTCTGTCCTTGGAGTCCTTGATGATGGAACGGATTCTGGTATCAGCCATCAGTTCCACAAAGTTGGTGCAACCGTCATATGCTTCCGGTGCGCCTTCGAGAGAAGTGATATTGATATTGCTTAACTTTCCGCTCTTGTCAACTGCCATAAGGCCGGTGTCGGTACCCATATAAAGGATTCCGCCCAGTTTGCAGGTGGAGTTAACAACAGCGGAATCCATGTTGTACTGGTAGAAGATATCGGTAAAACGGTTCGGAACGATTTTCATAACGCCCTGTCTGGAGGAGGTAAACCAAAGGTTTCCTTCGTAATCCACGAGCATCTGATCGATGGAATTGTTCATCGGAAGATTGTTTAACTTCGTGAACTTCTTGTTTTCGACCATACCGACTCCGTTATCACTGCAAATCCAGAGATTGCCTTCTACAATCTCCATGGAGTTGATTTCATTTAAAGGAGCACAGTTAATCTTCTCTGCCTTCTTCATTCCGTCGGAAAGCTTTCCGTAATAGATTTCGGAATGACTGGTTCCGAGATATACATATCCGGGATTTGCGGAATCCGGTAAAATACTCTTGATATCACTGATTCCAAGTCTTGTTCCGTCATAGAAACCGGTCAGTCTGCGATTCTCAATCGTAAAAGCAGCACCATTCTGCGTTTCGCCGTAAATGACACCTGTCGCATCTGTACGGAGTTCTCTGATGTATTCGTCGTTAATCTGGGACTCGTTTAACAGGGTAAGCGTTCCTTCGGGGTCAATCACACCGATGCCATGGGTGGTTGCCACAAAAATATAACCGTCCGGATCCTCCGTAATGGAACGTACCGAAGAGGAAGTCAGACCGCCGACACGGTTATACTGTGTAAACTCTCCTTTTTCCATCACAATGACACCGTTGTCGTTCGTACCGATCCACAAACGGTTTCTGCTGTCCACGTAAAGGCTTACAACGCTGGTAATACCGGTTTCGGTGGATTCGATACGCTCAAAATTGTTGCCGTCATAACGAATCAGACCGGAGTAACCGCCGATCCAGATAAATCCTTCTTCCGTTTCGCAAATCGTATTTGCTTCGGAAGTCGGAAGACCATTGTTGTTATCGTATAAAACGGCTGAATACCCGATACCGTCTGAGGTCGGATCCACGGCCAGTTCTTCGTAATCACTTCCGGATATATTTTCCGCATTTGCTCTGAATGCTCCGAAAAACATAGCAAAAGCAAGAACCGGTGTGAGGATTCCTGCCATAATACGCTTCATTTTTCTGTTCTTTTTCATCCTGTTCATAACTTTTCTCCCACATTACACAAAAGCCAAAAACAAAATCATTTTATTATACCATATTTCAGGTAAGAAAAGCGGAATAAATCCCTTAAATTCTTATGAAAACAGTTCTTTTTTCCGCGCCAGCATTTCGTCGATCTGGTCCATGTAAAGACCGATGTCTTTTGCCGTATCGCAACGGCTGATTTCCTTCTCGGAAAGGACTTTTTTGGAAACCGTTCCGGCTCCTGCCGCAACAATGGTCTGCACCTCTTCCATCATGAGAACGTTGTAGATTCCTTCTTTTCCGACCTTGGAAAAACCTACATTTTCCAGATTTCCGGCAATGTTCTTCTGCCGATACAGATAATACGGATTTAAGCCCAGTTCTAAAGCTCCCTTTGCCGCAATTTTCATCATCTCTTCCGGACTGTCCGAAAATGCCGTATCCGCATTCTGCTCCTTCATCCAGTCCTTCATTCCGGCGCTTCTTTTGAGTGCGAGGGAATGCACGGTAAGGGAGTCCGGCGCAAGTTTGATGATCTGCTCCATGGTATTTCCCACATGGGAAATCTTCTCTCCGGGAAGGCCGATGATGATGTCCATATTGATATTCGTAAAGCCCTCTTCCCTTGCAGAAAGAAAAGCATCTATGGTCTGTTTCGTATCGTGATTTCGTCCGATCAGGCGAAGGGTTTCGTCATTCATGGTCTGCGGATTAACGGAAATACGGTTCACACCGTTTTCTTTCAGTACACGGAGTTTCTCTTTCGTAATACTGTCCGGTCTGCCGGCTTCCACGGTAAATTCAACCGTATTGGCAACCAAAGTATGGCGGTGAATCATATCCATCAGAATTTTCAATTCTTCCGCACTGAGGGATGTCGGTGTACCGCCGCCGATGTATATGGTATTCAGCGGTCTTTCCGCAAAAAGTTCCTTCGTCAGAATCAATTCTTTTTCCAGGCGGGATAAGTATTCTTCCACGCGCTCCTGCCACTTTATAATCGGATTGGACAAAAACGAACAGTATAAACATCTGCTCGGACAGAACGGAATACCGATATATAACGAGTATCCTTTGAGCGGATCGATTTTTCCGATGATTCCTGCTTCACACTTTGCAATTTCAATTGCCAGATTTGTCTTATCTTCGCTGACAAAACGGTCCGTTCGGTAAAAATCCCGAACTTCCTCTTCCGTCTTCCCCGCCATGATCATCTGTCTGGCAAACTTCGTCGGTCTGACGCCCGTTAAGCTTCCCCATGGAAGATCGGTCTTAGTCACGGTGTGAAGAGCCTGATAGAGATTGGACATATGTGCCCTTTTGAAGGCTTTTTTGTCCTCGAACGGCGTATTGACCGGATAGGTTAATTCTGTTTTTTCCCCGGAATCAGCAAACCGAAACGCACTTGCACCCTCCTTGTAGTCGCAATAAAGAAAAGCGTCAGAATCCTCATTCTGACGCAGGATATCTCTTCCCGTGAAAAACTCTTTCACCAACAGGTAGGTATCATATTCCAATTGTTCATTCGTGCAGTATAAAGACAGTTTTTCCACAATCAAACTCCCGCAACAAATGGATTGTACATTTTTTCGTGTCCGATGGTCGTAAATTCTCCGTGACCAGGATAAACCTTTACTTCATCGGGAAGTTCCATCAGTTTAGCCAAAGACTTTTTCAGATCCGCCACATCTCCGGTTTCAAAATCGGTTCTTCCGACACTCTCGCAGAATAAGGTATCTCCGCTGAATAAAATGCCCTCTTCCTCAAAATAATAGCAACATCCGCCTTCGGTATGACCGGGCGTCTTGATCATTTTGCATTTCATGGAACCGACCGTAATCTCCTCTCCGTCCTTCAAAAGAACATCGGGTTTTACGGTGTAAGTCTTGCCAACCTTGGCCGAGGAATTTTTGATGGAATCGTTTAACAGATCCTCCTCGTCCTCAGAGGCATAAACCTTTGCGCCGGAAACCTCGCGCATTTCATTCACGCCCATGATGTGATCAAAGTGACCGTGTGTTAATAAAATAGCCTGAATGGTAAGTCCTTTTTCGCGAAGCTTGGTAAATAACTTTCCACCCTGGGAGTTCGGATCGACAAAAATCGCATCATACTCTCCTTCGCGATGAATGAAATAACAGTTGTTTTCAAGGATGCCGAGTACAATGCATCCGACTTTTAATTCCTGCATGGTAAATTTATTTCCTTACGTAAGTATTAGCTGCTGGTTCTTTCGATGTTCAGCACGCTTTCGATCTGTCCGAGTTTTTCGACAATGTTGGTCAGTTCCTCTTTGCTCTGAATCTCAAAGGAAACCTGAACCGTCGCGACCTCTCTCTTGCTGGTTGCGGTCGAGAGCGACAAAATCGGAACATTCTTCTCGGTAAGCGTTCTGGTGATATCCACAAGCAATCCATTCCGGTTGTTCGCAAAGATTGTGATGCTTGCGATGTATTTATTCGAATTGTCCGCAGTCAGTGCTGCCTCGGACCAGTCTGCCTCGATTAAGCGTTTCTTGTCTTCAAAAGGAAGATTGCGGATATTTACGCAGTCTCTTCTGTGAATGGATACACCCTTTCCTCTGGTAACAAATCCCACGATGTCGTCTCCGGGAATCGGACTGCAGCATTTTCCGAAGCGGAATGCCACATCGTCCACACCTTCCACCACAATACCGCTCTTGGCATCAAAACGACGGTTCTTTCTCGTCTGAGCATCCGCTGCAACGGTTTCCACAACCTGCTCATCGGTAATTGGCTTCTTGTGATTGCGTTCGTAAAGTTCCGTCATCTTGTTGATGACCTGACCTTCTTTTAAGCCGCCGTGGCCGACAGCCGCAAGTAAAGCATCCCACTCCTTGAAACCGTATTTACGCATAACGTAATCGGTGTAAGGTGTTTTTGCAAGTTCGTTATAATCATATCCGCGGGGTTTGCAGTACGAAGAAAGCAGTTCCTTTCCACGAACAATGTTGTCATCTTTTCTTTCCTGTCTGAACCACTGGTTGATCTTGTTTCTGGCCTGTGCGCTCTTTACAAAACTCAGCCAGTCAAGGCTCGGACCCGTTGAGGTATTTGAGGTTAAAATCTCAATCTTGTCACCGTTTTGGATCTTGTAATCGATGTTAACAAGCTTTCCGTTCGCCTTCGCTCCGATCATCTTGTTTCCGACCGCGGAGTGAATGGAGTAAGCAAAATCGACCGGTGTGGAACCCATCGGAAGCTGTTTCAACTCGCCGTTCGGGGTGAAGCAGTATACTTCGTCGGTAAATAGATCCAGACCGTTCTTTACGAGATTTAAGAACTCCGCATTGTCCTCGGATTCTTTCTGCCATTCCAGAATCTGGCGTAGCCAGGCAAACTTCTTCTCATCGCTTAGATAAATATGCTTGCCGTCGGCATTTTCTTTGTATTTCCAGTGAGCGGCTATACCGTATTCCGCAATCTGATGCATTTCATTGGTACGGATCTGAATCTCAAAAGGCTGTCCGGAGGAGCCGATAACCGTCGTATGAAGCGACTGATACATATTACTCTTCGGAGATGCGATATAGTCCTTAAAACGTCCCGGATAGGGCTTATAAATACCGTGAACCACACCGAGTGCTGCCCAGCAGTCCGGAATTGTATCTACGATGATACGAACCGCGAACAGATCATAAATCTGATCGAGGGTTTTATTCTGGTTCTTCATCTTCTTGTAGATGGAGAAAAAGTGCTTTACTCTTCCGTCAATCGTTGCGTGGATGCCGGCATTTTTGATATGCTGTCCCACTTCCTCAACGATGCTCTGTACATACTTTTCACGCTCCGCACGGCGCGTTGCGATCTTATCCACCAGATCGTAATATGCTTCCGGCTCCAGGTATTTCAAAGACAAGTCGTCAAGTTCGACCTTGATTCTGGAAATACCGAGACGCTGCGCAATCGGGGAATAAATCTCCAAAGTCTCCTTTGCCTTTTCAATCTGCTTTTCGGGAGACATATGCTTCAAAGTACGCATGTTGTGAAGACGGTCGGCAAGCTTTACCACGATTACTCGGATATCTTTGGCCATGGCGAGGAACATCTTGCGAAGGTTCTCTGCCTGAACATCCATCTTATCGCGGTTACCGATTTCCATACGGCTCAACTTTGTAACACCTTCCACGATGTCCGCAACATCTTCGTTGAATGTATTCTTTAAGTCTTCGTATGTTAAATCCGTATCTTCAATGATATCGTGCAGGATACCTGCAATGACGGTGTTGGTATCCATCTCCAGATCGGCCAGAATGATGGCGACATAGATTGGATGAATGATATAAGGTTCGCCGGACTTTCGAAGCTGGTCCTTGTGTGCATTGTTGGCAAGTTCAAAAGCCTTGCGGATCAGTTCGACACCTTCCGGGTTATATTTTTTGACACGGGAAATAAGGTCGTCAAAAAGCTCCTCCGGGGATAAATACTCCTCGATGGACTCAATACGGCCGTCATCAATGACAAACTCATTCTGCACTTGTGTGGAAATACTGGTATTCTCTGTTTCCGCCATATGCAATTCCATCCGATCTTATTTCCGAGATTCCCTTTGCCGCGCTTTTTTGCGCAACAATATAATAGATTATCTTACCGCAAAAATGCGGAAAATTCAATGTTTTCTTAACTTTTCATTGCTTCAAAAGCCACTTTTGCGGCATCTTTTTCCATATTGCAGCAAATCCGGTAAACCGGGGTTGTAAGAAGCATTCCGTCAAGCAGATTCACGGAACGTGTAAGTGCCGCATAATCCTTCGGGCGGTACATCTGCTGCAGGAGCCTGGGATAATAACGTCTGATTTCATCGGCAGTTAACCGATCGGTGTGATTGTCCATGGAACGTTCTATGATACCGATTGCCTTTAGAGGCACCGACTGCCTTGAAGAAAGTCTGTGTTTTCCGTCGTAAGGGGTTCCGTAGACAATGCTTCCCTCTTCGCGATTTATCTTGATCAACGGCTTATCGTCGTTGATATATTCCGCTCTCCCCGGAAAACACTCCATCCACAGCCTTGCATGAGTCGATTTTCCGGTACCCGAGGGAGCCGTAAACAAATATCCTTCCCCATCCACTGCAATGCAGGAACCATGGAATAACATGGTGTCATAAAAAGGCATTTTCTCCGCGATTTTTCGATAGACTGCAAGTTCCTCGAGATAGGCATCGGATGGATTTCCAAACGCTCTTCCCTCCGCTTCGGCACTCTTTTTGGAACTGATCCGCTCATACTCAATGTCTTCCGAAGATGTAACCACATCAAAATCCGCAGGGCCATCTGTTTCATATTCCCTGCAATAGGTGTGTACCTCTTCGTAGATTGAATGTACAACTATTCTCTTGTCTGCAAAACAATAGGTCTTTGTCATTATTATCTCCGGCACATTTCCGTGCCTGCAAACTGCCTTACTGCGCAAAAAGAGGGCATCGAAATTCCTTTCGATCCCCTTTTTCTTATCGTAAGCTTACTCCGAGTTTTTCGGCAAGCGCCTTCTTTTCCTCGTATAGTTTATCGTCTGCCTTGTCGGCAAGTTCCTTAAACGGAAGATCCTCTATGGTATCTGTTTTTGCCATTCCCATGCACACCGTAAGTTCGTACAGTGCATTGCTCTTTGCGTTGAGTTCCGCCAGATTGGTTTTGATGACTTCCATCAGATTCAGGATATCTTCATCTTTTTCCGCCTTCGCAAGAACCACAAATTCATCTCCGCCGTATCTTGCAATCGTGGAACGATGTTTTAAGCATTTTACGCCGGTTCGCAATGCATCCGCAATACGAAGCAGGGCTGCATCACCTTCGATATGTCCGAAGGCATCATTGATCTCCTTAAAGCGATTGGCATCAATCATCAGACAGTAAATCGGTGTCCTATCCTCGTTGTTTCTAAGCCACTGTTCATAGTTATGCAACAGCTGTTTCCGGTTGTTCAGCCTGGTTAACGGATCCACCGAAATCAGTTCCGTAGTCCAATTGAGATATAACTGTAAGATGGCCAATGCAAGCATTACGCAAACAACGGGAATACGGGGAAACAAAAACTGAATGATTCCACCTATGGCAGGAAAAACCGGAAAGAAGGAAAGCTTTAAGAGTCTGCTCCTCTCCTCTGAAGTTTTTGCTTTGTCAAATGCACCGACAAACGCTCTGGCGCAGGAGAAAACGATGTAAATGTATGCGAATAAGTAAAGTAAAATGAAAAGAGGTCCTCTGTAGTATTTTTCGCCTTCCACGTAATAAACAAGCGGAACAAAGTGATTGATTATGATCAATACAAACTGAAGCCATACATAAACGGAGGCGCCCCACATTCTTTTTGCATTTTTTAC
>JAFWTY010000007.1 GCA_017518735.1 Lachnospiraceae bacterium
AACGGCTGTGGCAGAGGCTTCCGGAGATTTTGCCTTATCGTATGAGATCATGAAATATCTGGATGACCATCCCGGTGTTACGCTGAAATACACATTGACCTACAAGGGAGAGGAGCATCTGATTGTCATTCCCGGCGGCGGAAAATGCGCCGATCCCGGGATTCCCTGGTACGGTCCGGAATATCTGATCGGAAAGTTCCCTGCAACGGTGGAGTACGAATAAAAACATAAAAATAACCACGTCCCCGCAAACTGCTTATCAACAGGATTTGCGGGGTTTTTTTTGCCTTTTTTGACCGCATTTTGACCGCAGCATTTTCATTTGACAGGTGACCCATCGTTCACTATAATATAGGTGAACGAGAGGTCACTTGTTGCATGTGGAGGTTATTATGGCAAACGACACAAAAGAGAGGATACTGGATGCGGCGCTGGAGATGTTTTCACAAAACGGTTATGCGGGAACAAGCATCCGTGAACTGAGCGCATCACTTGGACTTGTCAAGTCCGGGGTCTATAAACACTATGAGAGCAAGGAAGCTATATGGAATGCGCTGCTGGATAAGATGATCGCCTATTACGGAGAGCGTTTCGGTTCACCTGAACACTTGCCGCCTGTGCCGGATACTCTGGAAGGACTTGCCACAATGACGATGCAGATGGTGAATTTCACTGTTCATGATGAAAAGATCATCATGACGCGCAAGGTGCTGACACTTGAGCAGTACCGGGATGACCGCGCCAGAGATCTGGCCACAAAGCATTTTCTTACAGGTCTTACAGACATGTTCACGCAGATTTTCTCGGGTATGATGGAAAAGGGCCTGCTCCGGCAGGACGATCCGGCTATGCTCGCTTTTGCCTACACAGCTCCAATCTCGTCCCTGATCCATCTCTGCGACAGGGAACCGGAAAAGACCGGGGAAGCAATGACACAGATTGAGGCGTTCGTTCGCCATTTTATTGCGACATATAAGAGTACGAAATGACAAAGTATTTGTATATCATCAAAACACAAATTATCAAGAGCCTGACATACGAATTTAACGTATACGGAAATATTATTATGCAGACCATTATCATGATCACGTCTGCCTATTTCTGGAAGGCTCTTTATAAGAACCAGTCCGCGGTAAGCGGAGTGGACGAGGAGAGTATGCTCACCTATATCATCATCTCTTCCGCGCTGTCGGTTCTGATGTTCACGAACGTGGAACGGCGAATCGAGCAGAGTGTCGAAAAAGGCTCCGTTGCCACGGATATGATGAAGCCCGTGAGTCTTTTTGGCGTGTATTTTGCGGAGGACATCGGCAGTATCATTGCTCTTATTTTCCAAAATATGCTCCCGATTCTGCTCATCGGTACGCTGATGATTAAAATCCCCGCAATGGCAGATATCCGTGATTTGCCGCTTTTTATTCTGTCCGTGATTCTGTCGTTTCTGATTAACTGGCTCATTGCCGCACTCTTTGGAATGCTGGCTTTTACGGCGGTTAATATCGATGCACTGATTCAGGTCAAGAAACATCTGCTCAGGCTTCTTTCCGGAAGCATCATTCCCATCTGGTTTTTCCCGGACGCCGTAGCGAACGTGTTAAAGGCGCTTCCGTTTGTTTATATTTATCAGTTGCCGCTTTCCATCTACATCGGAAAGGGTGACCGGGCAGAGCAGATTGCCCAGATGCAGATTCAGTTTCTGTGGCTGGTTGTGCTGTTTGCGATTTTCTTTGCGGTACAGCACCGTGTCACCAGAAAAGTAATGGTACAGGGAGGTTAGAGATGATAAAAGCATTTCGCGAACTCGGCCATTATCTGGATGTAACGTTTTACGTCATTAAAATGGCCCTTATGACCATAATCGAATATCCTGCCAACATTGCCGGATGGCTGATTTCAAATCCGCTTCAGTTCATCATGGGCTTTGCCATTATCAAGTTTGTGGTGGAGGCGTTCGGAGAAGTCGGCGGTTGGAACTACGGACAACTGGCCTTTCTATACGGGCTTTCGGTAATCTCCCATGCCCTTTCGATGATCTTTTTCGTGCAGGGATGGTTCATGGGATGGTTTGTAATCGAGGGAGAGTTTGATCGGTATCTGACAAGACCGCTCGGAGTTTTGTACCAGTTCTTTTTTACGAATATCAACATCTTCGGAATTACGGATTTAATCCCAGGCATTCTGGTCTTTGTATACGGCTGTATCAAATGTTCGGTGTCGGTTACGCCGCTTTTCCTTCTTCAGGTAATCGTGACGTTAATCGGAGCCACACTGATTCGCGGAGGAATCTATATTCTCCTCGGAAGCACCTCGTTTCATACAAGAAGCGCCACGGACTTTGGTCAGTACACGCAGGAAATCATGGATAAGACCACGATGTATCCCATCTCCATGTATCCCGAGAGCCTGCAGTTTATTTTAACGTATCTGATTCCAATCGGCTGGGTTTCGTTCTATCCGGTATCGAGCATGCTTGGAATCGAAAACCATATGTATAACGGTCTGTTGCTTCCGTTTGTGACGCTGCTTGCCGGAATCGTGATGATGTGTCTGGCGGGAGGCTATTTTACACTGGGACTGAAGAAATACGAAAGTGCGGGAAACTAAAATGATAGAAGTAAAGAATTTGTGCAAGGATTATAAAGTAAAACACAAGGAACCCGGTTTGAAGGGAGCCGTGAAGGGGCTTTTCAAACCCGGCTTTGAGACCGTTCATGCCGTAAACGATTTATCCTTCCGCATCGGAGAGGGCGAGATTGTCGGTTTCATCGGACCGAACGGTGCGGGAAAGAGTACGACAATTAAAATGATGTCGGGTATTTTGACGCCTACAAAGGGAAGCGTATTAATTAACGGAGAGGACATTACGAAACACCGGAAAGCCGTGGTTCGAAACATCGGCGTGGTGTTTGGTCAGAGAACCCAGTTAAACTGGGATCTTCGTCTCGGAGAGAGTTTTGAACTGTTAAAACACATCTATCAGATCAAACAGGACGAGTATGACAAAACCCTGGATGAACTGGATGCCATTCTCGGCATCAAGGAGCTTATGGGTAAACCCGTCCGTCAGATGTCTCTCGGACAGCGCGTTAAAGGGGATTTGGTAGCATCGATGCTGCATTCTCCGAAGGTGTTGTTTTTGGACGAACCCACCATCGGTCTGGATGTCTCTTCCAAATATGCATTGCGCAAATTTATCAGGGAAATCAACGAACTTCGCAAGACGACGGTCATTCTGACTACGCATGATTTAGGAGACATTCAGGAACTGTGTGAGAGAATTATCATCATCAATCATGGCGTCATGATGGAAGACGGAAATCTTTCCCAGATTGTGGACCGGATTGCTCCTTATAAAACGCTGGTTGTGGAATTTTACGATGAAGAGGCCCCCAAGCATGAAAAATGCGAAATGACGGAGCATGAAGGAAATATCGCGAAATACAAGTTTATGAAAAAAGATACCACGGCGGCGGAGATTATTGCGGATCTGTCCACGGTAAAAACCATCAAAGACGTTTCCATAGAAGAAGCCGGAATTGATGATATTATCAGAGTCGCTTACGGAAGCTGATAAAGAGGCGAATCCAAGAATGATCTGGAAGCCAGAACTTTCGTAAAAAAGGACGTAAACGGCTATCCCTGCGATTTGACCCTGGACGGCGTTACCTATTATGTTTATGTGGTTCAGGATCTGCACAAAGCATTTTACCAGCTGGACGGATTGTGGACTGCCAATTACGATACGCCGGAAGAGTGTATGGAAGCCTGCAGGGCAATCAATGACGTATTTATGCGCAATTACCGCAGGTACGGATTCTGGCGGTTTTTAAGGCAGTTGACTATTTTTAATCTGGATCTGATACTGGGTATTTCCCTCGGTGTTTTGGCAGTTACGATGTTTTTGGATGTAATTCATATCGGAATTAAGATTGCCCTGGCAATCCTCTGTGTTGATGCATGTTTCAAACTTGCCACGGTAATGGGATATGAGATTCAAAATAAATAAAAAATCTGTTGGATATTTGTTGGACAGCGTGGGATATATTCAGTTTCATAATACGGAAAAACGGTCAGAAAACCGCTAAAACAGAAATGGAATCCAATCGAAAAGAGAGGGCTTAAAATGGACGGAAATAATTTAAACATTCAGAACAACGCACAAAACAATATTCCCGTATACGAAGGAGATCTTGCTCCGTTAAAAAATGCGGAACCGTTTTACTTCGCCAAGGGAAAGTTATCCGAACGTCTGAATCAGAAATTCAGCCATTTGGAGTCGAATAAGCAGTACGGAATTTTAATCTGGGGCGTCGGAGAAAAAATCGTGAATCACCCGGATTTTCCCAATACCGTTTCCACGAGTGCACCGAATCGTGTGTATGCACTGTTCTGCCTGTGGGCCATGGCAGAAAAGAATATGTCCGTGGAAGAAGTTACACGGTTTACGCAGGGACCGGTTCTGGATCAGAACGGTGAAGTAACGAATCAGGAGCATCTTAAGAATATGGAAACCCTGCGAAATGAGTTCGTGGATTTCTGTAATAAAAATGCCATGATGGCTCCGAAAGGCGGAGAAACAAAGGCAGAGAAGGAAAGCCGTCTGAAGAACTGGGCGGTAGTTTTCAAAAAATCCCTTGCCAAAGTCAAAGAGTTTAAGGTTCCCGATATCGATTATTTGGACATGGAACAGGCAAAACCGCATCTGGATACATTTGCTATGCTGAATAATCTGGTGGTAAATGCCGTTCAGGAATCGGACCGGATGATGGATTCCTTAGGAAACGGGATCACCGATTTTGCCGCTGCCGACGGTGAAAAAGAATTCTGGGAAATGAAGCATTCCTGGTATTGTTTCCAGGAAATGATCGGTAATCTTGCTTTTAAGACGGTTTCTTCATCCGATGTAAATAATAAAGACATCTTTAGCCGTACGGGACATATGAACAGCATGACCTTTGCCGGTGAATATTTAACTCCTTTCAAAGGGAAGCCGGTGAAAGAATTACTGGATGATTTCGAAAAGAAACAGCCATTAATAAGCACCTGTTTTGCGGAAATCAATAATGATATCCAGAAAAATGTTCCGGGAAACATTGAACCGAAACTGGCGATATCCGCGCTTCTTGGAAGCAATCGTGAGATTTACCTGGATACATATAAAAAGAACTACGCCAAAAATCTGAACGTAGCAAGCAAACTGCTTTCCGAACGTCTGGATACGAATGCCTTAAGTTTCTTAAGAACGATTATGGAACCGGGGCTTTCGAAGGTGTTAAAAGAGGCCGGTGATGATGCTGCTTCGATGAAGGCTCTGAACGACAGAGATATATTGGTTTACAGGACTGTTTCCTCCAATGTAAAACATTTCGTTAACGTGGCTGTAAAGAGCCTTGTTAATAACGGTAATTATGAGACAGTGCTGCATAATCTTGATGAACAGAGAAGTGATTTATTCTTGATTGACGGAAAGAAACCTTCCGAACTCTGGTCAGAGAAATACAATGATCTTACCGCTGACGAAAAAGAGCAGATGTTCCGCCTGGAGATTGCGAAGGCTATCGCAACCGGCTCTTACAATGTGCAGATCCGTCATTTTGAATTTGATATCAACGGAAACATGAAAGAAACTGCACCGAGAGATCTTTCCATGGGTAGGGAAAAGACGCAGAGAACCGCCGAAGCACTTGCATCTTATGCACCGGTCAGGGATGATATGCTTTCTGCTCTGAAGGATATGAAGGCTTCCTTGCTTAAGACACAGAAGTCTGCTGCAAAGAATTTCGGAGGCAGAGAGGAAGAAGGAAGCGTCGAGTACAGGAATTATACGAAAGCCTTGCAGAATGTAATCGATGTGCTCGAACAGGATGCCAAGGGAGCAGATGTTTCACCGGATGAAATCCGTAACCGCTTATCGGCACTCGAGCGTGTGGCGGCCAAATATCATGAAACCCACAAAAATCCCAAATCCGACGACGGAATTTTAAGAAGAGATTTATCCATCAAAGCCAAAACCGGTCTTGTCGAGACGTTTGACAGTATACGTGCGGGACTGCAAAGTAATCTCTTAGTCGGCCTGAGTAAATCCGTAACTGCAAGAAATGCAAGTTATTCGACTTTGATCAAGCATTTCAACGACAAGAATATCAAAGAAACTTACGGTTATGGGGATTTAAAGGATCCTTCCAATACGGAATCCTATGTAAAAGCAGAGCTTGCGGGAAAACTGAATGCGCTGAATGCATCGCAGGATCCCAATAAGAAGTATACCCCGGAAGAAGAACAGGCAAGAAAATACCTGTTTGGTTATTTTGATATACTCATTAATCCGGATCCGGCTCTTCCGAAGCCGGAATATTCTGTGGAAGCACTCCGCCTGATTGAACATTTTGACGACAAGGTAAAAGAACTTGCGGCGAATCCTGTTTTCCAGAAATATATGACGGAGAATCCGGAGAAGTGCGTCCGTGATTTTGTAAATGTCGAAAAACGTGCCGAAGAGCTTCACGCGGACTATAACCGACAGATTTATAATGCCATGAAGTCATTCGGAAGCGGATCGAAATTTGTTACCATGCTTCCGAAAAATTCAGAAGTTTCCCCGGAAGATACCCTGCGCTCCGTTTCAAATCAGGAGCAGCCGGAAGTTGCCATGATTCAGTACTATAAAAATCTCGGCAAACTGGTCGTTCTCGATGCTTTGAACAAGGAAACCGAAGTGTCAAAGCAGATGCGCGAAGAGATTGCAATGAACCCGAAACGCTTTGACGAGATGATTCTTAAGGCTTCCCAATACTTTAAGAGTGTGCATGCTCTGGAAGGCAAAAATATCAACAAGATGTCGGAACGGTTCATGGAAAGCAAATTTACGAAGGATTTCGTAAAGCATTTCTCCGCGGAAGAAGTCAGAGCGCGCAAAGAAAGAGAAGAACAGTACAAGAGTGAACTGGATGCAACGGAAAAATCACTGGCAGTATTGTTCTCCGAAGATGAAGATATCGAATTAAGCAAGGAGGATTATACCCGTTTCGACGAAAAAGCGCATTATTCCGATGCATACTACGTTACGGAGGAATTTTCCGATCTCGGCAGAATGCTTTGGGACATACCGCCTGTATCCTATAAGGAAGACAGACTGATAAAAACCACTTCTCCGGACGGAAAAGAAGTGGAGGTAACATTAAAGGATGTACCGGTCATTGAAAAGCTGAATATAAATGAAGTGCTTAAAGACGGTAAGATTTCTCCGACACGTCACCCGACGCAGCAGGCAATTTTCGTCTTCTGGACGATAGCAAAGAAGGGTCTCGGAATCAATGACGCATTCAAAATATGCGGCACAAAACCCGAATATGACAATGAAGGAAATCTTAAGAATAAAGAAGCCTATGAACTTTCCCAAGAATTCCGTAAAGAGTTTCTGATCTTTGTAAGGCAGAACGGTACGGGCAGGGCGGACGCGCGGAAAGAGGCGGTGGAGCAAAGTGTTAAGAACTGGGCGGATGTTTACAAGGCAGGAACACAGGCTGTCATGAATTCCGCGTTCCCGGAAGGTAATTACAGAAACCAGGAAGACCTGGTTAAGAATATGCCTGCTCTTCATCAGTTAATCCGCCTTTGCATTGATGTTGACCAGGAATTCGACAGTATTTTCGGAGTCAACAACAAAGTCAACGCCAGAAAAATAGCGCAGAAGCACTTGGGCGGCGAGAAGGCCTTCAACGAATTAAAGAACAGCTGGTGGGCACTTTCCGGTGCGATTGACGATTTTAACAACGGATACGGATTCATGTCACCCGATAATGTTGCACCGGATCGTTTCGTTGATCATAGTCTGTCCACATTAAGAAACGGTCTTTTGAATCGTGCGATTTCCAGAAGCGTGGCGAAGGAGATTATGAACGGTTATAACGGAAAGACGCTTGGAGAGATTTCGAAGGAGAAAGGGGTTAAAGCCCTGTATCAGAAAGCGTTTGTAGCCAATATCTCTTCTGTCAGTGATGAATATGTAAATTCTCACCCGGAACTTACGAATGAAGCCGTGAAATATCTGCTCGGCAAGAAGGGAACTTTTGAGCAGGATATCAAACCCATTATCGACCGGGCAATGGCCGAGGCAAAGGAACAGATCTATACCGATCAGATTGGCAAGGCCAATTCGTTTAAGGATAACCTGAAATTTGAGAATGAGGCAGTAAAGAAACTCGCAGCGGTTCCGGACGGAGATCTGGAGGCCATGAAAAAGTTCATGGAAGAGAATGTCGCCGTAAAGGATTCTTCCCGGAAAGATGTGATTTTAAGCGGGGCAGACCATATTGCAGCCTATATCAGTGATGCCACTTCAGGACTTTTCAATACCGATAAGCTGACAATTTGTTCCATTCTCGGCATTAACGCTTCGGATACCATACGTATTGACGGAAAGAGCCCGCAGGAAATCTGGGGAGAAAAATATGCTTCCATTACCGATCCGGATTTAAAAGAAGAGTATCTCCGTGCGGAAATTCTGAAAGAAATGGTTTTGGGACGTCATACGATTGAGATGCGTAACTTCATGCTGCAGGGCGAAGAACTCGTGGAGGCACCCAGGCAGTTAATCCGTCCGGCCAACGAGAAACTGACGGAACTTTGTGACGCGGTACATGTTTACGAAGCAGGCCGTGAGGATATCCTTCGTGAACTGAATACCTTAAAGAGCAGATTTGCGGTAACGCAGCTGAATCCGGATGCGAATTTTACGACCGGCGCGCCGAAGGAAGGAAATACAGAAGAGTACAAGGAACTTACCAAATATTTAAACAACTTAATTCAGATTCTTTCCGACGAAAAGGAGAATGTATGTGACAAAAAGACCATTTTAGAGCAGTTTGACAATTTCCTTGAAGCAGCACAGGAATATGAAAAGACCCATACCGGACTCTTTGTCGGAAGATGGGGCACGCATGCAAAAGAGAGAGTGGGCATTTCCAAGGACTGCCAGAAGATTGCTCCGGATTTGAAGGAAAAATATCTGCGGTTAAGAAACGGGTTTGACAGCAGCTTATCAAGCACCAACAATACCAACTTCAGGGATGGATCCTATAACAGGATAGTTGCCAGCGTGAATAGCATGGAAGAGGCATATCCTTTCTTAGAAGCAAAGGAAGAGGGCTATTACAAACAGAAGTATTTTGAGCAGGAAATGGCCCGTGAAATCGATCTTCTTATGAACAAGCCGGTTCCCGAAGGACCTCTGCCGGAAGAGAATTACCGGATGGCAAGAGAGTACTTAATCTATAAGTACATGCAGAAGGCGCAGGACGGACTTGCAAATGCCGAAGACATCAGGTTCATACGCGAAGCGGATGGCAGAATCAACGAACTGGCCGGTGACAAGGTATTCCAGGCATGGGCAAAGACGAATAAAGCCGGCTGCTTTACCGGTTACGAAGAAATCGAAAAAATCAATTCCAGGGGAGATGCTTTTGCCACTTATCAGGAATCGAAACTGTTCTTCTTCCAGCGTGAAGAAAGACTTCAAAAAGATCATGGTTCCCTTTATGCATATGTGGCCGGATTAAGCGAAGCCAATGCCACCGGATTAAATGAAGCGGATTTGGGCCGTCGTGCGGATAACAATCTGTTGGGAATTTTACGCAGTAACAATGCAGAAAATAAGGAAGGCATTTATGACAGACTCGCCGAAGTCATTCTGTGTCAGGCTACGGGAGATAACAGAGCGGCGTATATTCCCTTGATTCATTGCTACCGGATCGGTGTTTTTGAGGAGAATCACGAAAGAGAAGAACTCCTTAAGCAGTACAAAGAAGGTATCAAGGAAATGCTGAAGGAGAAATATCCTGACCTGCTTAATTTAAGCGAACAGAATCCGAAGGCATTGGAAGAGTTCAAGCAGAAGATTGAAAACGGAGAATTCTTTCTTAATAATACCGATGCAATCATCGATAAAGTAACGGGCGTGATGGCAAACGGATTTGTACATAAGAAGAATGCACCGGAAGCAGGACGGGATAACGCTCAGATTGAGCAGGAAGTGTTAAATGAAAAAGCTCCCCAGGCAGCACCTGCCGCACCGAAGGAGCCCGAAATCGATCCGGCTGTTAAGAAATTACTGGATGACCAGAAGGAAATCGAACGGAAGGGAGAAAGCGGTAAATATAGCTTAGAGTCCATGGGCAAAGGCGTCTATATAAACGGCAACCTCTTTGAAGCTAAGGTACGCTGCGCAATCGACTATATCGTTGCGAAGGAAGTCGAGTTACGGGGCGGCCTGAAGCAGGGAGAGAGCGCTGTCTCCATCGAAAAGGAACTCTTCCCGACAAAGAATGAAAGAGCCAAACTGCTTGGTTTGCTGGATTCCATGGAAGGCGAAGAATTCGCAAAACTTGTTTCTGACGGTAAGTTTAAAGAAGCTATCCGGCCGAAACAGGAAGCAATCCAGAATAACGGCAAGGCCGTGGAAGAGGGCGAAAAACAGTTAAACGGAGCAAATCACCAGAATGGAAATGCCAACCAGAAAGCGGAAGGCGTGAAGGAATTCAAAGGACTCAAGCCCTGATGGAATGGAAGGGTTCCGGGAATGACGAATAAAGATATTGTGTTGAAAGATAATATGATTAACTGTATATTGGAGAAACACAATACAACAATCGAATACGAATAGAATATTTGATTGAAATAAGCCATTAAACAGCCGGTTTCCCGGCTGTTTTTTGTTTGTCGGAAAAAATTGTCAAAAATTTCTCAAACTTTAAGTTCATTTTAGGTTCGTCCTTTACAATGAACCCAGAAAGTGAGGAATGAAATGAGTTATCAGGACACCTTCAAAAGAGTGGAAATTAAATATCTCCTCAGTGCATCGCAGAAACGCGAACTGATGAAAACCATAAAGAAACACATGATCCTCGATCAGTACGGACGAACCACCATCCAGAACATCTACTACGACACACCGGACTGGCAGTTGATCCGCACATCTCTTGAAAAGCCGATCTACAAAGAGAAGTTAAGACTTCGAAGCTACGGAACGGCAGACCCCGGCAAAACGGTTTTCATCGAGATTAAGAAAAAGTACGACGGAGTGGTATATAAAAGGCGAACTTCCGCAACGGAAGCCGAAGCGATGGCCTACTTAAATCACGGCATCAAAATCGCCGGCCACGTAGATCAGATTTCGCGAGAGATTGATTACTTCAAAAGCTTTTACAAAGGTCTGAAACCCGCGATGGTCATCAGCTATGAAAGGGAAGCGTTTTACGGAATGGAAGATCCGGACTTTCGCGTAACCTTCGATGAGAACATCCTTTGGAGAGAAGAGGACTTAACCTTAAGAAAGGATGCTTACGGAAATGCAATTTTAAATCCCGGACAGTGCCTGATGGAAGTCAAAGCAGCGGCGGCCATGCCGATGTGGCTGACCGGGGAAATGAACCGGCTGGGAATTTTCCAGACATCCTTTTCCAAATACGGAAGAGCATACGAAATGAAACTGATGAACGAATACACCAAAGCAGAAAGGAGAGCATGATATGAGTAATTTTTTTCAGGGAGTATTTGACAGTACGACAACTTCATTACAACTCGGAGACTTCTTCCTTTGCCTCGGCGTTTCGCTTGCAATCGGTATTTTCCTGGCTCTGATTTATACAGTGAAAAACGAATACTCGCAGAGTTTCATCTTAACACTGGCTCTGATTCCCGCAGTGGTTTGTGTAGTGATCATGATGGTAAACGGGAACATCGGCGCAGGAATCGCCGTAGCAGGAGCCTTCAGTCTGGTACGTTTTCGCTCCGCACCGGGTAGCGCGAAAGAGATTTGTGCAATCTTCTTAGCCATGGGTGTAGGATTAATGACCGGCATGGGATATCTCGGATATGCAGCCGTTTTTGCCGCAGTGCTCGGCGGAGCCCTCCTCCTCTTCAACGTACTTCAGATTGGAAGCAGCAAGAAACCATTGCTTAACAAAACTTTACACATCACGATTCCGGAAACCCTGGAATATGAGGGCGTGTTCGATGATCTGATGGGTTCCTACACCTCGAAGGCACAACTTGTAAACGTAAAAACGACCAATATGGGAAGTCTCTATAAATTGACTTACGACGTAACCTTGAAAGAATTCGGCAAAGAAAAACAGTTCCTGGATCAGCTTCGCTGCAGAAACGGAAACCTCGAGGTTTCAATTTCGAAAAAAGATCAGCCGTTTGGCTCGGAATTATAAATCCGGATAAGGAGGAAACAACTATGAATAAGAAAAAGAACCGGACAGTTCAGAATACTGAGAATATAAAGAAGCAAAAGGAGAAGCTTCGTAAAGAGCAGGTGATGACAGCGGCCTTCCTACTTTACGGCATCTTCTTTGCAACAGGATGTACCTTCAATCCCGGGTCTGTAAGCACAACATCGGGAGTTACCAGCGAAACATCGATCAGCACAGATGCCGTAGAGGTTGAGGCAGAGGATGACGGATCCGTAACGATTACCGAAGAAGGCAGTTACGTTCTTAGCGGAAAGATTACCGGCACCGTGACCGTGGATGCTTCGAAAGATGCAAAAGTGGAGATCATCCTTAACGGCGCTGACATTGAATCCGAAGCGCCCATCTTCATAAAGCAGGCAGACAAAGTGACGATTACCTTAGCTGACGGCACAACCAATACAATTACCCAGACCGGTGATTTCATCACCATAGATGATGAAGAACTTAACGCAGCGATTTATTCCAAGGAAGACCTGGTCTTTGACGGAAACGGAAGTCTTACGATCACATCCAAGGAAGGACATGCAGTAAAGTCCAAGGATGATCTGAAGGTTAAGGCCGGTAACATCACGATTGAAGCAGCCAAAGACGGCATGCATGTGAAGGAAGAGTTAACCGTAGACGGCGGTACGCTTAAGATCACGGCAGCAGAAGGCCTCGAGGCAACCGTGGTTACGATTAATGACGGCGATATTACGATTGAAGCATCCGATGACGGAATCAATGCTTCCTTAAAGTCCGACGATATCACGACCGCGAAGGTGGAGATCAACGGCGGAAACTTAACGATTACGATGGGCTCCGGCGATACGGACGGTATTGATGCAAACGGAGATTTGTATATCAACGGCGGTACAATCACCATAAACGCGCAGTTCCCGTTCGACTATGACGGAACGGCTGAGTTAAACGGAGGAACGGTTATCGTTAACGGCGAAGAAGTGACGGAACTTACGAACCAGTTCGGCGGTGGTACCGGAGGCGGAAGGGGTAACATGCCGCAGGATTTCGATCCGGACAACATGCCCCAGGGACCCGGAAAAGGTGATATGCCGGAAGATTTTGATCCCGACAATATGCCTGAAGGATTTGACAAGGGTCAGCGCCCGCAAAGATAGGACTGTGACGATTCACCGGCTGATAGGCCGGACCGACCATCCTTATATTGAAAATCCATCATAACTATGGGAAAATAGTATTCGGAGTAAAATTTTTATCCGGATGGGGAATGAGTGGCTGGATATGAGCTTAGAATCCACCTGGGAAAGAATCGGATTTCCCACGAATAATGCCTGCTTCAGAGCCTTATATGCAAAATAACACATAAGTATACAAAAAACCTGCGCTCGTCGCGGGTTTTTTACTTGTTTTATGGTATAATAATCTAGTGCCCGTGGCAAATGGTTCCATATCGGAAGAAACAGGTGCTGGACATATGTTGGACGGTTCGGGGTATAATAATTATTTAAGTGCGAAATGCTTCGCCTTTTGCAGATTATCCGGGAAACGGATATAATTACGAAAGGAAATGACAGGGGAGCAACATGGAAGGAAAGAAGAAAAAGAGAAAAAACTGGATCGGAAACAGTATGTCAGCCAACATTATCATTTCGATTGCGTCTTTGCAGGCATTGTTCGGAGTGGTTACCGCATTCATCGGTCTTTGGAGTTTTACCAACGCATTCAAGGTGGAATATGCGGAATCCACCTATCATATGGCCGACACCGCATCGATGCTGGTAAATGCAGACAATCTGGATGCGTACTTAAACGGCGAACTGCCGGAAGAGTATGAAAGAACCTATTCGATTCTGGAGAGATACTGTATTAAAATCCATGTTTCCATCGTTTATGTCATAAGGGTAGACCAAAGTGACTATGGAAGATTCACCTCCGTATTCAATTGTGTGGACAACGAGGTAGACAATACCAATTACACCCCGTGGGAGCTCGGATTTAAGAGAGACACCACCAACGATGAATACCGTCGGAAATACAAAGCAATCTACGAAGAGGGAAGTCCTTATGAAACCATCTACCGAATCAAAACGACGGACGGACAGCACCCGCATGTTACAACCATGGTTCCCGTACGTAATTCCAACGATGAAGTGGTGGGAATTCTTTGTATGCAAAGACCTGCAAGAGAACTTGCGGAAGCCAGAATCCTGTATATTCGAAACGTAATTATTTCCAATATCATTCTGGCCTTTATTGCCTGCTGTTTTGCAATTTGGTATTTTAGAAGAAGAATTGTCAAACCCATCCGAAAAGTATCCAAAGAAGCAATCCGTTTTTCCAGAGAAAAGACCATCGGCGAGGGTCTGGAAAATGTCAGCAGATTCCAGGTTCTTGACGATCTGGCCACATCCCTGGATAACATGGAAAACGACATGGTAACCTATATGGATGATCTGACCAGGGTTGCCGCCATGAAACAGCGTATCGAGACGGAGATGAGCCTGGCAGCCAGAATTCAGGAGGATATGCTTCCGAGAGAGTATCCGGCATTTACGGATCGGAAGGACTTCGAAGTATTCGGCTCCATGAATCCCGCAAAAGAAGTCGGCGGAGACTTCTTCCATCATTTCCTTTTGGATGATACACATCTCTGTCTGATGATTGCCGATGTTTCCGGAAAGGGAGTTCCTGCGGCACTTACCATGATGGCGGCCATGATTACATTGACCAACATTGCACAGACCGGAAAAGGACCCGCGGAGATTCTTGCAGCCAGCAACGATGCGATCAATGCCCATAACCGTTCGGAAATGTTTATTACGGTATGGCTCGGTATTCTGGATCTTACGACCGGTGTATTAACGGCAGCCAATGCCGGACATGAATATCCGACGATATATCATGAAGGCGGACAGTTTGAACTTGTCAAAGACAAACACGGACTTGTAATCGGTGCCATGGATGGACTGAAATACAAGGAATATACATTGGAACTGAAACCCGGATCGAAACTGTTTGTTTATACGGACGGCGTTCCGGAAGCAACCAACCGGTCCGAGGAACTCTTCGGTACGGACAGAATGCTCGTGGCACTGAATGAAGAGCCGACGGCAGGACCGCAGAAGATTCTTGCCAACGTCAGAAAGCACATTGATGATTTCGTGGGCGATGCGGAACAATTTGATGATTTGACAATGTTATGTGTGGAATACAGGGGACCACAGAACGTGTAAAAGGGAAAAAAAGGGAAAGAGAGGATTCTTACGGAATATGGCCGATATTGCAATGCCGAAACCCTATGAGGGAAAAGAAAAATACATTTTTGTCAGCTACAGCCATAAGGATATTGACAGAGTCATTCCCATCGTCAACCGACTGATGATGGACGGATTTCGTGTGTGGTATGACGACGGAATCAGCCCGGGAACGGAATGGCCGGAGGTAATCGCACAGCACTTAAACGACTGTGAATTGTTCATTGCCTTCCTTTCGAACTCCTATATGGATTCGTTTAACTGCAAACGTGAGATTGACTTTGCCGTGCGCAAGAGAAAGACCTTCTTAGCCGTTTTTCTGGAAGAGACAGAACTTTCTCTCGGCGTGGAGATGCAGATTTCCACTGTACAGTCGGCGGATTATTATAAGATGTCCCAGGAGGCCTTCCTCGAAAGCCTCTATAATCTGGATGTGATCAAGAGTTCCGGCTGCCGCATGGAACCCGGTGAGGGAAGTGCGGCGCAGCAGGCGACCGTCTCCGAAGAGCAGGCGGCTGCAAATCAGGCAACCATGGCAAATGCACAGATTATGGCAGACCAGGTAGCCATACTGGAAGCACAGGTGAGCAATACGCAACCTGCTTCCGCACAGCAGACAATGCCGCAGTCACAGCCTTCAAACGTTGCAAAGGAAAAGGCAGCAAAACCCAAGAAGAAAACCAAAATCTTTATTCCGATTCTTGTCGGAGTTCTGGTTTTACTTGGCGTAGCCGGAGCCATAATCGGGCTCAATCTTTCCAAATCAAAACAGAAAGCCAAAACGAGCACAAACAAATATGCGCTTGAAATCGCCGATGCCACCATCACGGCGAGGGTCTTACGAAAGGAAGCCAAAGGCAAAGATATCAAGCGAATCAAAATCGAAAACTGCGAATTCTCCATTAAGGATTCCCAAATCTGGAGTGAGATTCTCTCGGATAAAGTGACGGAAATTACCGTCACCGGTTGTAATATGACGAGCGATGAAGCGGAAGCCATCCTCCAGAATGCTCCCGGTGTTAAGACCCTTGATTTCTCGGATAATCTGATTCATACGATTTCTTTTAAGAGCAATCCGAAACTTGAAAAAATCGATATCAGAAACAATATCCTTACCAATATCGACAAGACCAATCTGGAAAACTTAAAAACACTGTATGTGGATACGAATCAGCTTACCGATCTGGATTTCCTGGAGACAGCGATTCACCTGCAGACATTGACGGCGAACGAGAACAGTCTGGAATCCATCGATACCTTAAAGAATTGTTCACTTCTTACCAAGGTCTGCCTTGCGGATAACAGCATTTCGGACGTTACAGCACTGAAGGCTTCCCAGGATACCATCAAAGACTTAAATCTGGCTAACAATAAGATTGCGGACATCGGCATCTTAAATCCCATGCCGGAACTGGTAAACATCAGCGTGGATAATAACCTCCTGATTTCCCTTTATCTGGTGGGCTCGGAGAAACTGTCCTATCTTTCCGCCAGAAACAACCTGATCGATTCCTTAAACGGCGATTTCGACGAACTGACTTATATCGATATGGCAGATAACTGCTTAAGCGGAGATTATTATTTCCTCTATTCCACAAAACTGAAAAATGCATTTTTTGAAAACAACAAGATTACAGAACTCTTCTTCTACGGAGCGGAGTACAGGAGCGGAAACTTCAGCGTTTACAACAATCCGCTTGTGAAACTTGATCTCGGAGCAGAGAATACTTCCTATGCGCTTTACGTAACGTATAATGAAGACATCGGTCCGAAACTAGAAACGAAGAACGGAAAACACTTATATCTCCTGGATTGTCCGTACGATGCAAGAGTGGCCTATGAAAAAGGATGGACCCAGTATAACGTGGATTTCCCGGAAGAAACGGAAATAGTGGAGAAGGTGGAAGAATTAAGAAAGCCGTTCGGTCAGTAAAGAGCGAACGGCAAGCTAATAGGGGTGAAATGTATCGGGGGGATTCATTTATGGATAAACAAATCAGACGTCGTTTTGTCAAAAGACTCAAAGGGCTTACGATTCTCGTAAGCTGTCTTTCTTTAATTTTTCCGGTATCAGCATGTAAAAAGAACGATTCTTCGCAGAATGACCCGAACCTTTTGCTGGGATTTTCTCAGATTGGCTCGGAGAGCGCATGGAGAATCGGAAATACGAATGACATCGAACAGCAGGCGGAGAATTATGGTATCAGCCTGATGTTTGAAAATGCCAATCAGAAACAGGAAAACCAGATTGCGGCCATCCGTCGTTTCATCGCGTACAAGGTGGATGTTATTGCATTTTCCCCGATCGTTGAAGACGGCTGGGACAATGTGCTTACGGAAGCAAAAGATGCCGGAATTCCGGTTATCTTAGTAGACCGTGATATCAGCACCGAAAAGGAAGGCCTGACCACCTGCTTAATAGGAGCGGACTTCTATAAAGAAGGCATGATGGCCGGAGAATACTTGATCCGGAAAGCCGATGCCCTCGGTCTGGATCACGTCAATATCGTGGAGATCACCGGTACCGACAATTCGACTCCGATGCGCCAGAGACAGGCCGGTTTTGCGGATGCCATCGCCGGCGATGAAAGAATGCAGATCTTAGAGAGTATTGACGGTGACTTCCTAAAAAGCCGCGGAGCCGAGTGCATGAGATCGCTTCTTGAAAAATACGGAGACGAGATCGACGTGGTATATTCGCACAATGATGAAATGACCCTGGGGGCACTTCCCGAGATTGAGAAGGCCGGATTTGTTCCGGGTAAGGATATGATTATTATTTCCATCGACGGCGGTCAGGAAGCCATCGACGTATTAAAAGAAGGAAAGATCAACTGTGTCGTGGAATGTACACCGAAACTCGGAAAAGAGTTGATGGAAACCGCATTAAAGTTGAAAAAAGGGGAGACCGTGGAAGAGGTGATTCACCCTGTGGAACAGATTTTTTCAGATGAACAGGATCTTTCCAAGATAGAACCCAGAGGATATTGATGGATCGAATCAAAAAAGAAAAAAGTATACTGGGCGCGATTAACGACCTAAGTCACCGCCTTGTTTTGATGCTGGTATTTCCAATCGTTATCAGCTTGCTTTTGATGCTTTTTTATGCCTGGAAATATCACAGTGCCATCAAGAGAATGGGAGAAATCACGGAACTGAAAAACGTTGTTTCCGAGGAGATTCCCGAAAAAGCATGGAATATCGTCAGCGGAAAAGACAGTTTTCCGGGCAGTGATATTTATGTGGTCATCCATGAAGTGGAAGAAAAAATCGAAGAGGTTACTTCCAGAACCGGAGAGGAAAACAGACTTTCCTTAATCGTTGCCGGTCGTACGATGGAAACTCTGGAAAACTATGTGGATCAGATCCGTGACAACGTAGTTGCGAAAGTTCCGGTTGTGGAAAACGAAGCCGTCCTTGCCGAGGTTCGAAACGTTTCGGCCCTGGTCGACAGTATGTTGAACGAATACATCGCTCTGGAGATTACTTCAACGGCGGAAATGAGTAAGACACTGAGACTGATCATCATTATTACGGCCGTGCTCGAGATACTGACCATTATCCTTGCCATCTGGATTCGGAACTATTCCATGAAGAATACGGCCACCATGGTTCGTAAGCCGATTGAAAAACTCGAAGAGGTTACGGCTGCCATTGCAGACGGAACGCTGGATGCAAGAATCACGAACACCGACGTTACTGAGTTAAGAAACCTCACCATGCAGGTAAACAACATGGCGGACCGTCTGGAAAACATGATGCAGAAAAGTGAGAAGGATGCGAAACGCTTAAGAAAGGCGGAACTTCGAACCCTGCAGGCACAGATCAATCCACACTTCCTGTATAATACCCTCGATGCCATCGTATGGAAGGCCGAGGGCGGAGAAATGGAAGAGGTTATCGGACTGACAAGTTCCTTAAGTGACTTTTTCCGAATCAGCCTTTCGTCCGGTGCGGACTGGATTCCGGTCAGCCAGGAGAGAAAGCATATTGAAGGATATCTGAAGATTCAGCAGACGAGATACCGCGATATCATGAAGTATGAGATCGATATTCCGGAAGAGATCGGAAATTACTATATATTAAAACTTCTTTTGCAGCCCCTTGTGGAGAATGCCCTGTACCACGGCATTAAGATCAAACGAGGCGGCGGTACGATTAAGGTCAGTGCAAAAGAAGAAAACGGCTATCTGGTATTTTCCGTAAAGGATACCGGTTGCGGAATGAGTCCGGAGCAGATTGAAGAATTGTACGAGCGTATGAGGAAGGAACAGCCCAAGGTCAGCGAAGGCGGTGGCGGTTTCGGACTGGTAAACGTCAACATGCGTATTCGTCTATATTATAATGAACCGGAAGGATTGAGAATTACGAGCGGTTCCGACGGAACCGAAGTCAGCTTCCGAGTTCCGTGCAAAACGAAAGAGGAGATATTCGAGGATGAAAGTATTTCTGGTTGATGATGAAATCGTAATAAGAGAAGGAATCCGTGAATCCTTCCCGTGGGACGATACACCTTACGAACTGGTCGGAGAGGCACCCGACGGAGAGATGGCACTTCCGATGATCCGTGATACCAATCCCGATATTGTCATCACGGATATCAAAATGCCTTTTATGGACGGACTGGAGCTCTGTCGTGTGCTTCGTACGCAGATGCCCTGGATCGGAATTGTTGTCTTAAGCGGTTATGATGAATTCGAATATGCCCGCCAGTGCATTCAGTTGGGTGTCAGAGAGTATCTGTTAAAACCGATCAGCTCCACGGATTTAAAGGAAGTCCTGGATAAGATCAGCAGACAGATTTCGGAAGAGAGAAAGTCCCTGGAGCATGCTTCCAGTTTGAGAGCACGCATGGGAAATGATGAGAAACTGATCAAGGAAAAACTGATCGGCTCTCTTTTTTCGGATGAGGCAGCACCGGAAGATGCACCCAATGTCATCAAACAGCTTTCTTCCATGGGATGTCCCGTACCTTCTCCCTTTTATGTGGTAATCGATGCGGCTTTTGAACCGATGAAAACCGGACAGGAAGCCATCGTGCTGTTAACCGAATCCAGTAACGGAGCCGTACATTCGTCTCCGGGCAGAGTGGGCACGAGACTGCTTGTCTTGGGAGAAACAAACGAAGATGCGGAAGAAAAAGCCTATTCCATGGCAACTTCCTTAGTCCAGGAACTCGATCGTGCAAACTGTAAGGAAATCCGTATCGGAATCGGAGAGATCGTAGACAAACCGGAAGAGATTATTCACAGTTTCAAAACCGCAAGACATATCCGTCACCTTCTCGTGGAAAGAAAAGAGGAGGGAGCTTTGATCTTAGGTGTTCGCGAAATGGGTGATGTGAAGGATGACATGCCTTCCGTAATTAATGAAGCAAAGTTATACATGTCGCAGCATTTTTCCGATCCGAACTTAATGCTTCCCGATGTTGCAAATGCCGTTAATATGAGTAAGAGCAGATTCTCGGCTGTTTTTTCACAGTGTACGGGGCAGACGTTTACGGAGTACCTGATCCATTTAAGACTGAACAAAGCGAAGGAATTGCTGAAAACTACAGCATATAAGAACTCGCTGATTGCACATGAAACGGGATACAACGATTCGCATTATTTCAGTTATATTTTTAAGAAAAATACGGGAATGACCCCTTCCGAGTACAGGGAAAAGTATAAAATTTAACCGTTATAAGATAATAATTAACCGTTCATTTTTATGTAAAGTTATTTCGATATCATTTTCAACCATCTCGAAATCATCCTTGATTTACCTCCCAGGTCCGATGCGCTATCATTCATTTAGACGGTCGCAAAACGACTATAATATAAAAGGAGGACAAAACAAGATGAGAAAGAGATTAGGTGCAATTCTATTGGCCGGTGTTCTTGCAGTTAGTATGTTGTTCGTCGGATGTAACAAAGGCGGCGCTACTACCGAGAAAACGACTTCCGGAACGATTAAGGTAGGTGTTGTAAACAACCCTCCTTCAGAGTCCGGTTATCGTGAAGCAAACGTTAAAGATATGGAGGCAGTTTTCTCCGCAGAAAACGGATATGAACTGAAAACCTTCTATAGCTTAAAGAACGATGAACAGCTTCAGGCAGCACAGGGATTTATCACAGAAGGCGTTGACTATCTTCTTATTTCCGCAGCAGAGACCACAGGTTGGGACGAAGTTTTAAAGAAAGCTCAGGAAGCAGGAATTAAAGTTTATCTCTTCGACCGTATGATCGATGTAGATGAAAGCCTTTACGAAGCAGCAGTTGTTTCCGACATGGCAGCAGAAGGCGACCTCGCAGTTCAGTGGTTACTTGACCAGAACCTTTCCGAGTACAACGTAATCCATATCCAGGGTGCTATGGGTTCCGACGCTCAGATCGGACGTACCGGTGCTCTTCAGGCTCAGTTTGATTCAGGAAAGATGAACTGTGTAGTTCAGCAGACCGCTACCTGGGATGAAGCAGAAGCTAAGAAGATCGTTGAATCCGTTATCAACAGCGGTGAGAAGTTCAATGTAATCTATGCAGAGAACGACGGTATGGCAAAGGGCGCTGTAGCAGCTCTTGACGAAGCTGGTATCACTCATGGTGTTGATGGCGAAGTTATCGTAATGGGATTTGACTGCAACAAGTGGGCATTAAGAGAACTCCTTGCAGGAAAGTGGAACTATGATGGACAGTGCTCTCCTTTCCAGGCACAGGTTATCAGTGATTTAATTCAGGGCAAGACCACCGCTACCGGAAAGAAGATCATCAATGAAGAAAAGGGATTTGATGCAAAGACAATTACCCAGGAAGATATCGATACTTATGGTTTAGGTGAATAGTGTTATAGAAGAACCAATTAAACGTAGCTGGGTGAAAAATCCCAGCTACGTTTTTTAGAAGGGTACTATGGCAGGGCAGGCCCCGGTAGGGTACCATATTCAGGAGGAAAGGTAATGCAGGAACATTGCTTGCTGGAGATGCGACATATCAATAAGATTTTCCCCGGAGTAAAGGCACTGAGTAATGTGGACTTTACTTTGAGAAAAGGCGAGATTCATGCACTCATGGGAGAAAACGGAGCCGGAAAATCCACTCTGATCAAAGTTCTTACGGGCGTATATCAGAATGACGGCGGTGAAATCACGGTAGAAGGAAAGAAAATCAGTATCCGTTCTCCGCAGGATGCGCAGAATAACGGAATCAGTACGGTTTATCAGGAAATCACACTTTGCCCGAACCTCAGCGTGGCTGAGAATATGTTTATCGGACGTGATAAAGGATTCCTGGTTCATAACAAAGAGCGCGAAAAACGTGCGAATCAGCTTCTCGGAGAACTCGGAATTCCCGCCAGAAGTGCACAGATTCTCGGAAACTGCTCACTGGCAGTTCAGCAGATGGTAGCAATTGCACGTGCGGTTGATATGAACTGTAAGGTTCTGATTCTCGACGAGCCGACCTCTTCTTTGGATGACAAGGAAGTCGGTGTTCTCTTTAACCTGATGAGAGATTTAAAGAACCGTGGTGTAGGAATCATTTTTGTTACGCATTTCCTGGAACAGGTTTATGAAGTCTGCGACCGTATTACGGTTTTAAGAAACGGAGAACTGGTCGGAGAATACTTAACGGAAGAACTTCCTCAGGTAGAACTGGTTGCAAAGATGATCGGTAAAGACCTTAATGAGTTAAGTTCCTTCGGTGATGTCGAAGAAAAAGTCTTTGATGACAGCGAAGTATTTTATGAAGCGACAAAACTTTCCTCAAGCGATGCCCTTCCTTTTGATTTCAAGATCCATAAGGGAGAAGTAAACGGATTTACCGGACTTTTGGGCTCCGGTCGAAGCGAAAGCGTAAGAGCCATTTTCGGTGCCGATAAAGTAAACGGCGGCAACGTTAAAATAAAAGGCGAACAGGTAAGAATCAACAAACCCATCGATGCAATGAAGCACGGAATCGGTTATCTGGCAGAGGACAGAAAGCGTGACGGTATTATCGCGGATCTGAGTGTACGCGAGAATATCATCCTGGCCCTTCAGGTTATGAAAGGATTTTTCCGTCCGATCAGCAGGGCGGAAGCGGAATCTTTTGCCGATGAATATATTAAGGTTTTGAATATCAAGACGGCGAGTCGTGAGACGCCGATCGGGTCGCTTAGCGGCGGTAACCAGCAGAAGGTTATCCTGGCCAGATGGCTTCTGACTCATCCGGATTATTTGATCCTGGACGAGCCTACCCGAGGAATCGACGTCGGAACCAAGCTTGAGATTCAGAAACTGGTATTGAAACTTGCGGAAGACGGGGTGAGTGTAACATTCATTTCTTCGGAAATTGAAGAGGTGCTTCGTACATGTTCGCGTTTGATTGTAATGAGAGACAGACATGTCGTCGGACAACTTACGGGCTCCGATTTGAACCAGACACAGGTAATGAAGACTATTGCGGGAGGAGAAGCTGCAAATGAAGAATAAATCCAATAATATCTTTAAGAATGGTCTTGGCCAGCTGACCATCCCTCTTGTGGCCATCTGCATTCTTGTGGTATTCAATCTAATCCGCGATCCGTCGTTTTTCAGTATTGAAACCGTATTTAACAGCGACGGAAACATCGTATTATCAGGTAACTTAATCAGTATTATCAACGCAGCAAGCGAACTTGCGGTTCTGGCAATGGGTATGACCCTTGTTACCGCAGCCTGCGGCGGACAGGATATCAGTGTGGGCGCTGCAGCAGCAATTGCAGGTTCCGCCTTTGTAAAAGTATTAAAATCCGGTCCGAGCATTACCGCTTTTTCCGTAGTGATCGCCTTCCTTGTAGCCTGCGTAGTGGCAATGCTTTTCGGTGCATTCAACGGAACTTTGGTTTCGGTATTTAAGATTCAGCCGATGATCGCAACCCTGATCCTCTTTACCTGCGGTCGTTCCATCGCATACTGGATCAACGGTGGTGCATCCGTTCCGGTAGACAGCCCGATCATCAAGGCTATCGGCGGATTCATTCCGGGTATTCCGGTCCCGACACCGGTATTAATCGTAATTCTGGTTGCGATTATTTTTAAGCTCGTATTCCACTTTACGTCCCTCGAACTGTTCACCCAGTCCGTAGGTATTAACGGAAGCGCAGCCAGATTGAACGGTATCAATTCAACCTTTATCAAACTCTTATCCTTCATCATCCTCGGTGTGTGCGTGGCAGTTGCCGGAATCATCGGTGTAAGCCGTCTGGGACTGATCAACCATGAAACCCTTCTGATCGATGTGGAAATGGATGCCATCCTTGCCGTAGCCATCGGCGGTAACAACTTAGGCGGCGGTAAGTTTAAACTCCTTGGAAGTATCATCGGTGCATATGTTATCCATATGCTTACCGTTACCCTGTATGCCATGAAGGTTCCGTCCACGGACGTTAAGGCATACAAGGCGATTGTAATCATCATTTTGGTGGTAATCGGTTCCCCCGTCATTAAGGCGAAGATTACGAAGTTAATGACCAGGATTAAGAACCGTAAACAAATATCGATGAAAGGAGCCCAATAATCATGAATAATAAAGTAAAACGCAGGGAGCCTTTAACCGATACACAACTTTTGATGACCATTGCCATCTGTATCTTTGTCGTGATGTACATTGCTGCGATGCTTGGATTTAGAGGAGGCTTCCTTCACGTTCAGCAGATTTTCGATATGTTAAACGACAACGCACCGCTTATCATCGTTGCCTGCGGTCTTACCATCGTCATGATCGGCGGAGGAATTGACATCAGCGTCGGTGCGGTAACATCCCTCGTGGCGATGAGTTGTTCACTATATTTAAATAAAGGCGGAAACATGGCGGTTTCGGTTTTGATTGCCCTCGGAATAGGCCTTGCATTCGGCCTCCTTCAGGGATACTTAATCAGCTACCTCGAAATCCAGCCCTTTATCATTACCCTGGCCGGTATGTTCTTGGCAAGAGGCCTTACCACCATTCTTTCGGTTAACCCCCAGAAGGTGGAGCACGCCGATTTCAAAGCCCTGATGAATGCAAACCAGAATACCATCAAAATTCCCTGGCTCGGTTATATTTCTCCAAAGAACGGAAACTTAATTCCCGCTACCCTGGAACTTGGTGTTGTAATTGCTTTGGCTTGTGTAATTATTATTTTCTTACTGCTTCGTTTCCACAAACTCGGACGTGGATTCTACGCAATCGGCGGAAACCAGACATCTGCCCTGATGCTTGGTATCAACGTGAAATTCACCCGTTTCATGAGCTACGTTATCTGCGGTGTATTGAGCGGTATTGCGGGATATGTACTTCTTATGCACTCCGGTGCCGGAAATGCAACCAATGCGGCAGGTATGGAAATGAACGCCATCGCGGCAGCCATCATCGGCGGTACCCTTCTTTCGGGTGGTGTAGGTAATGTCATCGGTACCTTCTTCGGAACCATGATTCTTACCACCATTAACAAGATCGTTGTAGCAAGCCCTCTGAATGCTCCCTGGTGGCAGAAGATTACAACCGGTGGTATGTTATGTATCTTTATTATTCTGCAGAGCGTGGTATTAAGCGTAAGATCCAAAGGAAGAAAGAAATAACAATCATTTGAAAAATCAGAAAGTTATCATCGAGTAGGAGGTTTTTCTCCTACTCGATTTGACGAATCGAAAAAAACTGCCCGGTATCAAATCCCGGTAATGCAATATACGAAACAATATGGGAAAACTTGCCGATTTCATAAATAAAGAAACGCCCATAAAGAATGAAACCAAGAGAATGACGGTGATCATCAGAAAACTGTGCATTTCTTTCATTGCGCTTTCGATTGTGAATTTCGTCCTGAATAGTGTTTTTCTGCATTCCCTGCTGGGATCACTTCTCTGGGCCGGTATCGTTTTAGCCGATATTTTAACGCTGGTCGTATCGTACCATTCTTCCAAAAACATCGTACTGGCAGTCTTCGTCGTACAAAAATGTGTATGGATATTATTGTCCATCATCCTGTACGGATGGGAAGGCGGTTTTCAGTTTTTCCTGATCCTCTTGACGATTCTGTATTCGTTCGGAGACGCGGGATATACCAAAAAGAAACTGTTTTTCAACTTTGCCTGCTTTGTCATGTTTGTGGCCGCTCTCCTGTTTTTTAAAGGCAAGGAGGCGATGGTTTCGCTGGATGGATTTGACAAAACCATCCAGATCCTAAACACGCTTGTCTTCTGCGTGGACGTCGGACTGGTTTCCCTCTCTTTCAGTAAGGAAAGCCAGGAGAGCGAGGAAAAAATCGTCAAATACAACGAACAGCTCAAAATCGAAGCCGGAGAGGATGCACTCACCGGTCTAAAGAATCGAAGAAGCACAAGCGAATATGTAAAAACGCTGGTGAGCGAAAAGAATCCTTTCAGTATCTGCATGTGCGATATCGATTATTTTAAGCGGATCAACGACAGCTTCGGACACGAATTCGGAGATGTGGTACTAAAAGAGATTTCGGATGTGTTCCGTAAAGCAGCGGGAGAAGTTGCATATATCTCAAGATGGGGCGGCGAGGAATTTTTGTTTATCTTCCCCGGACTGAACGGTGATGATGCCTATGTAAAGGTTCACGATATCCGGGACGAAGTGAAGAAGATGAGCATTCCGAACGAAGAGATTGATGTCAGCGTTACGATGACATACGGACTGACGGAATACGATTTTAACAAAACGGCAATCGAAAACATAAAAGAAGTAGACGAGAAACTGTATATGGGCAAACAGGCCGGCAGAGACAAAATAGTTTATTAAGGAGGAACGAAGGCGGATATGGGTGCTAAAGAGTGTATTGAAGAAGGGAAAGCGTATCTTGGAATTGAGTTTGGTTCCACCAGAATCAAGGGCGTTGTCATTGATGAGGCCGGCGAAGTACTTGCCATGGGCGGATTCGGCTGGGAAAACAGCTTAAAGGACGGCATCTGGACCTACTCCGAAAAAGAGATTTTTGACGGACTGAAGATCTGTTATGCGGATGTCGCAAAGGATATCGAGAGCAAATACGGTGTGAAAGCAAAACGTTTTGCAGGCATCGGTATTTCCGCGATGATGCACGGATATCTGGCTTTTGATGCAAATGAGAATTTACTGGTTCCGTTCAGAACCTGGAGAAATACAATCACCGGCGAAGCAGCCGAAAAACTGACGAAGGAATTCAACTATAACATTCCTCAGAGATGGAGCATTTCCCATCTTTATCAGGCAATTCTGAACAAAGAAGAGCATGTAAAGGATGTGGATTTCTTTACGACACTTGCAGGTTTTGTACACTGGAAACTGACCGGTAAGAAGGTGCTTGGCGTGGGCGATGCATCGGGTATGTTCCCGATTGATATCGCAACCGGCGATTTCGATGCAACCATGATTGCTAAGTTCGACGAACTGGCAAAGGAAACGGCTCTTTCCAAGGGATTGAAAGGCCTCCTTCCCGAAGTTTTAAGTGCGGGCGAGGATGCAGGTGTTCTGACCCAGGAAGGCGCACTGCTTCTTGACGAAACCGGAAACCTGGAAGCGGGCATTCCGCTCTGTCCTCCCGAAGGCGATGCAGGAACCGGTATGGTTGCCACAAATTCCGTAAAGGTTCGTACCGGTAACATTTCCGCAGGCACCAGTGTTTTTGCCATGGTGGTCCTTGAGAAGGAACTTTCCAAAGTATATCCCGAAATCGACCTGGTAACGACTCCCGACGGAGCCCTTGTCGGCATGGTACACTGCAACAACTGTACTTCCGAGATTAACAACTGGGTGAAGATTTTTAAGGAATTCTGCGATATCTACGGAATCAATCCCGATATGAACGAACTCTTCACGAAGCTTTACGCGGTATCCATGAGCGGAGACGAGGACTGCGGCGGAGTGATCTTATACAACTATCTTTCCGGAGAACCCGTAACCGGATTTGAGAAGGGCGCACTGGTTCTGGCAAGAACCGCGGAAGACAAATTCTCGCTTGCAAACTTAATGCGTTCCAACCTTTATTCGGCTATGGCCACTTTGAAGATCGGCCTCGACCTGATGTTAAAAGAAGAGGGCGTGAAGGTGGACGAGATGTATGGTCACGGCGGGTATTTCAAGACCAAGGGCGTCGGAACCAAGATTGCGGCAGCAGCCATCAACGCTCCCGTATCGGTAATGGAGACGGCTTCCGAAGGCGGAGCGTGGGGAATTGCCCTGCTGGCAGCCTTCCTTGCAAAAAAGGCCGAAATGACTTTGAGCGATTATCTTTCCGGTGTTATATTTAAAGATGCAAAATGCGAAAAATGCGAACCCGAATCCAAGGACGTGGAAGGATTCGATGCATATATCGAAAAATACAAAACGGGTCTTGCCATCGAACGTACGGCAGTGGAAGTGCTGTAAGGAAAAGCCGGGACCGACTATAAGGAGAATGTGATGTTAGAAGAATTGAAACAGAAAGTCTATGAAGCCAATATGCTTCTTCCGAAGTACGGACTGGTTACCTTTACCTGGGGTAACGTCAGTGCCATCGACAGAGAATCGGGCCTCTTCGTGATCAAACCGAGCGGTGTGGATTACGATGTAATGAAGCCGGAAGACATGGTAGTCGTTGACCTTGAAGGCAAGGTTGTGGAAGGAAGACTGAATCCTTCTTCCGATACCCCGACACACTTAGAACTCTACAAGGGCTTTCCGAACATCGGCGGTGTGGTACATACCCATTCCACCTATGCTACAAGCTTTGCACAGTCCGGCAGAGACATTCCCTGCTATGGAACGACGCATGCGGATTATTTCTACGGAAACATTCCCTGCGTCAGATGCTTAACCAAAGAAGAAATCGACGAAGCATATGAATTGAATACAGGAAAACTCATCATAAATGAGTTTGCAAGAATGGGCAAAGATCCCGAAGCGGTACCCGCCGTGCTTTGCAAAAATCACGGACCCTTTGCCTGGGGCAAGGATGCCATGAATGCGGTACACAATGCCGTCGTTCTCGAAGAAGTTGCAAAGATGGCACTTTTTACGGAACAGATTAACAAGGACGTTGCACCTGCTCCGAGCGAACTTCAGGATAAGCACTATTTCAGAAAACACGGTGCAAACGCATACTATGGACAAAAACAGTAACCGAAAGGCGAAACTATGTATTATATCGGCGTTGATCTGGGCACATCAGCCGTCAAACTCATTATGGCGGATCGTGACGGACATATCATAAGCTCCCTTACAAAGGAATATCCGCTCTGTTTTCCACATCCCGGCTGGTCGGAACAGAATCCCGAAGACTGGAAGACGGCGGTTTTTGACGGCTTAACGGAGCTTGTGGACGGGTTTGATGCATCGAAGGTCGCGGGAATCAGTTTCGGCGGGCAGATGCACGGACTGGTGGTCCTTGATGAGAAGGACGAAGTCATTCGTCCCGCGATTCTCTGGAACGACGGAAGAACGCAGAAAGAAACCGATTACTTAAACAACGTCATCGGAAAAGATGTTTTATCGGCGGAGACGGCCAACATTGCTTTTGCCGGATTTACGGCGCCGAAGATTCTCTGGATGAAAGAAAACGAACCGGAGAATTTTGCGAAGATTAAAAAGATCATGCTCCCGAAAGACTACATTGCCTATTGTCTGACCGGCGTTTTTTCCACGGATTATTCGGACGCATCGGGCATGCTCTTACTGGATGTAAAGAACAAAAAATGGTCCGCGAAGATGTGCGAGATCTGCGGAATAGAACCCACCGTCCTTCCCGGTCTATACGAAAGCTATGAAGTGACCGGAACGGTGAAGGCGGAAATTGCGGAAAAACTCAGATTTACGGATTCCGTGAAAGTCTGTGCCGGTGCCGGAGACAATGCGGCAGCAGCCATCGGAACCGGAGTGGTCGGAAACGGCGGATGCAATATCTCCCTGGGAACATCCGGAACCGTATTCATCTCCTCCGAAGAATTCAAGGTCGATGAAAACAATGCCCTTCATTCCTTTGATCACGCGGACGGGAATTACCATCTGATGGGCTGTATGTTATCGGCGGCCTCCTGCAACAAATGGTGGATGGACGAAATCGTAAAGACGAAAGACTATGCGGGTGAGCAAGCAAAGATTAAAAATCTGGGAGAAAATCACGTTTTCTTCCTGCCTTATCTGATGGGAGAACGTTCCCCGCACAACAATCCCGATGCCAGAGCAACCTTTATCGGTTTGACGATGGACTCGACCAGAGAAGATATGACGCAGGCGGTTTTGGAAGGCGTAGCCTTCGGACTCAGGGATTCGGTGGAAATAGCAAGAGGGCTGGGAATACCCCTTACGAAGACAAGAATCTGCGGAGGCGGAGCGAAGAGCCCCCTTTGGAGAAAGATCATCACGAACGTGCTGAACATGGAAGTCGAGAGAATCACTTCCGAAGAAGGTCCGGGACTCGGAGCGGCTATCCTGGCAATGGTGGGATGCAAGGAATACGGATCCGTGAAAGAAGCCGTAGAAAGTATTGTGAAGGTTTTGGATACGGAAAGACCCGATCCGGAACTGGTTTCAAAATACGAAGAGCAGTATCGGAAATTCAAACTGATTTATCCGGCCTGTGAACCGATTTTTGGAAAGATGAAATGACGAAATCCCTCAGGATAGAAACAGGAGAACGAGAATGAACGAATTGGAACTGAAGAGGAAAGCCAATGATGTGCGAATCGGTATCGTAACCGCCGTACATTCCGCAAAAGCCGGCCATCCGGGCGGATCACTCTCCGCGGCCGACATCATGACCTATCTCTATTTTGAAGAGATGAACATTGATCCCGCGAATCCGAAGAAGGAAGACAGAGACCGTTTCGTATTGTCCAAGGGACATGTCGCACCGGCGCTTTATTCGGCACTGGCAAACAGAGGATTCTTCCCCGTGGAGGAATTAAAGACATTACGAAAGCTTGGCTCCCGCCTTCAGGGACATCCCTGCATGCAGGAAACACCGGGCGTTGACATGTCTTCGGGATCCCTGGGACAGGGCTTGTCCGCAGCATGCGGAATGGCGCTCTCCGCAAAACTTTTGAAGAAAGATTACAGAGTATATGCCCTCCTCGGAGACGGAGAAATTCAGGAAGGCCAGATCTGGGAAGCATCGATGTTTGCAGGTCACAGAAAACTCGACAACCTTTGCATCATCGTAGACAACAACGGACTTCAGATTGACGGAAAGATCGAGGATGTATGTTCTCCCTATCCGATTGCGGATAAGTTTAAGGCCTTCAACTTCAACGTCATCGAAATCGACGGACATGATTTCAATCAAATTGCGGATGCTTTTGCAAAAGCAAGACAAACGAAGGAAATGCCGACAGCCATCATTGCAAAAACCGTAAAAGGCAAGGGTGTCTCCTTTATGGAAAATCAGGCCGGCTGGCATGGCAAGGCTCCGAATGACGAAGAGTTTGCCATCGCATTGGAAGATTTGGAAAGGATAGGAAAAGCGTATGTCGGATAATGTAAAAATCGCTACCAGAGAAAGCTACGGCAACGCTCTGGTGGAACTCGGAAAAACAAATGAAAACGTATATGTCCTCGATGCCGACCTTGCGGGAGCAACCAAAACGGGTACCTTCAAGAAAGCTTTTCCCGAAAGACATATCGACTGCGGAATCGCAGAGTGCAACATGATGGGCATTGCGGCCGGAATGGCGACAACGGGACTCGTTCCTTTCTGTTCCTCGTTTGCAATGTTTGCTTCCGGACGTGCTTTTGAGCAGGTTCGAAACTCCATTGGCTATCCGCACTTAAATGTCAAAATCGGCGCGACACATGCCGGAATCACAGTAGGAGAAGACGGTGCATCGCACCAGTGCAACGAAGACATCGCACTCATGAGAACCATCCCCGGAATGGTAGTGATCTGCCCTTCCGATGACATCGAAGCAAAGGCCTGCGTCAAGGCTGCGGCGGAATATGTCGGACCGGTTTATATGCGATTCGGAAGAAGTGCCGTACCGGTCATCAACGACAATCCCGATTACAAATTCGAAATCGGAAAAGGAGTTCTGTTAAAAGAAGGAAAGGATGTCACGATCATTGCAAGCGGTGTCTGCGTAAGTGAGGCATTAAAGGCAGCGGAAACGCTGGCAGCTGACGGAATCGATGCGGAAGTCATCAATATCCATACGATCAAGCCGTTAGATAAGGAACTGGTTCTTTCATCCGCCAAGAAAACCGGAAAGGTCGTAACCGTGGAAGAACACTCCGTCATCGGAGGGCTGGGAAGTGCAGTGGCAGACGTTCTTGCCGAGGAAATGGTTGCCAAACTGAAGAAAATCGGTGTGCAGGATGTATTCGGCGAGTCCGGATCGGCCGGAGAACTCCTTCATAAATTCAAACTCGATGCGGAAGGAATTACTGCAGGGGTAAAAGATTTTATCGGATAAAAATTACAAAGCAGAAAACAAATACAACAAAAACATGGGAGGCAAAATTTATGAACAACATTCCTAAGATCAAACTTGGTATCGTAGCAGTAAGCCGTGACTGTTTCCCCGAACCGTTGTCGGTAAACAGAAGAAAGGCATTGGTGGAAGCATACAAGGCAAACTATGATGCAGAGGACATTTACGAATGCCCCATCTGTATCGTAGAGAGTGAAATTCACATGGTACAGGCACTCGAGGATATTAAGGCAGCAGGCTGCAATGCTCTTTGCGTATACCTTGGAAACTTCGGACCCGAGATTTCCGAGACCTTGCTTGCAAAGCATTTCGACGGACCGAAGATGTTCTGTGCGGCTGCGGAAGAGAGCCAGGCAGACCTTTTAGACGGCAGAGGAGATGCATACTGCGGTATGCTCAATGCAAGCTATAACTTAAAGCTTCGCAACATCGGCGCTTACATTCCCGAATATCCCGTTGGTGATGCCGAGGACTGCGCAAAGATGATCAACGATTTCATCCCCGTAGCCAGAGCACTCGTTGGTCTTTCCAAGTTAAAGATCATATCCTTCGGTCCCAGACCTTTGAATTTCCTGGCATGCAATGCTCCGATCAAACCGCTGTACAACATTGGTGTGGAGATTGAGGAAAACTCCGAGCTGGATCTTTTTGAATCGTTCAAAAAACATGAAGGCGATGCACGTATTCCCGAAGTGATCGCTGACATGGAAGCGGAACTCGGTGCAGGAAACAAGAAACCCGAAGTACTTGCAAAACTTGCACAGTATGAACTCACCCTTCTTGACTGGGTGGAAGCACACAAGGGTTACAGAGAATATGTGGCAATCGCGGGAAAGTGCTGGCCGGCATTCCAGACGCAGTTCGGTTTCGTACCCTGCTATGTAAACAGCCGCTTAACCGGACGCGGAATCCCCGTATCCTGCGAAGTGGATATTTACGGATGCTTAAGCGAGTTCATCGGAACCTGTGTATCCCAGGATGCGGTCACCTTACTTGATATCAACAATTCCGTTCCGAAGGATATGTTCAAAGAATCCATCGAGGGCAAATTCGATTATAACTTTACCGATACCTTCATGGGATTCCATTGCGGAAATACCTGCTCAAAGAAGCTTGCTTCCTGTGAGATGAAGTATCAGAAGATTATGGCACGTGCACTTCCGATCGAGGTTACCAACGGAACCCTCGAAGGCGATATTGCACCCGGAGACATCACCTTCTTCCGTCTTCAGTCCACTGCCGATACGCAGCTTCGCGCATACCTTGCGGAAGGTGAAGTTCTTCCCGTTGCCACCAAATCTTTCGGCGGCATCGGCGTATTCGCAATCCACGAGATGGGACGTTTCTATCGTCACATCCTCATTGGAAAGAACTTCCCTCATCATGGTGCCGTGGCTTTCGGTCATTTCGGAAAGTCTTTGTATGAGGTATTTAAGTATATCGGCGTACCCGTAGAGGATATCAACTATAACCAGCCGGCATCCTTGCCGTATCCCGGAGAGAATCCGTTTAAGTAAAACGGGCGGAAGTTACGATATCTCTGCAATATTGTAAGTTTATAAGGGCAGTGCGTTTAGCATTGCCCTTTTTTTATTATTTTTGTATTTTTATGAAAATTTGTTGGACATAAGTTGGACAAGACATGATATTTTTGTAATGTACATTGAGAAGTTGTGCAAATCAAACGATACTTTTAAGGATAAGATGCAAAGAAACAAACGGAGGAAGTAAAATGGACGGACGTAATGTAGACGAATATCGGTTAAAATTAAATCCCAAGGGCGTGGAGGAACCGGTCTTTTTGGATGCCTCGTTAGGGGTTATCGTAGAAGGCGAGGACCATGCCATAACACCGTTAAAGTTTTTGGAAACAGCGGAGAAGAACGGATGGCCGAATGCAACGACGGATAATCTCGTCCGTGCGTTTGTATGTCTTTATGATCCTAACATTCCCGGAATGCAGGAAATTGCGGATAGTATCTATAAAGGCGGAGGTGAGAATAAGGATAAGGAACGTGAGAGTCTTACTACCGCTCTGTATAAAATAGCCCTTAAGGAAGGCAGAGAGCTTTCTGTGAATCAGCAACATGCCGCAGACTGGGTGAACGGATTAAGAGCAATCCCGGTAGATCCGGAGAAAACAGTTTACGGAATGAAACCCGATGCATTCTTTCAGGCAGCGGAAAATGCCGGCTGGGAGAATGCAAAGAACGACCCCGTTCTTCAGGCATTTTGCGTAGTATACGATGCGAATATAAACGGCTTTGATTCGGCAGCCGAAAAGATTACAACGGGACAATATGATATTTTTTCGAGAGAAGAGTACAGACATGCTATTCTGATTAGTCTGGAAAATACACTCAAAGGAAAAGATAACTTATCCGATGCTGAAAAAACGGTAATGGAAAGAATTGCGGTCTATAAGGAAGAGCATCCGAAGGAGATGCAATTCTATGACTATGTCGTTAATAATATCGGACAGCCGGAAGCTCAGAATATTAATGAAATCGAGAATAATGAGCTCAATATTAATGAAATCAACGAGAATGAGAAAAATGACGAAATTATCAATGATGTGAACAATGAAGAGCTCGGTCTTGTTCAAATCATCGATCGTGACAGAGTTGTCGAAGGCAAGAACTGGGAGCAGTTCCATCAGGCTTTTGCCGAAAAGGGATGGAAAAACGCCGAGAAGGACAACACGCTTCGCGCCATGTACAACCTTTGCACGGAAGATCATCCGACGATGATTGATAACGTGAAACTGATTCTCAGTCAGGAATACAATGAAAATCTTGCTGAGAATTACGTGGAACATATTCGTAATTATGTCAGAGACCAGATTCTTGAAAAAGCAAAGAAAGGTGAGGACTACAAGTTTGAAGAAAACCAGAGAGAATCCGTTCTGCATTTCCAGGAACTCTTAAACAACGCAAAGGAAGAGGGACCGTATCATTATGATTTCAATGCTTATTGCCCGCCTGTCGAGGAGAAAGAAGTCATCCTTGATAACAATCTTATAAACAATGAAATTATCAATGATATTAAAGAGGAAGAGTTTGAACAGAACCCTGAAGAAGTACAGCCTAAGTCAGAAGAGGAACACCTTCGCCCTGCTCTGGATAACGTGGTTTTGAAAGTGTATGCAAAACGTGCGTTGGATGGGCTGGACGCAAATACGCTGAGACTGCGCGGAAGCGATGAATATAAGAATGCCAGAGAAGAGTTCCGCAAGGCACTTGATAAGTGGACCCAGGCCGTAGATAAAAACAAGGACGGCAAGGTGGCACAGGAAGATCTCCAGGTCATAAGAGGAGATCTGTTGAACGTTCTCTATATGCAGGACGCATATATCGGAAAGAAAAGTGCGGAACAAGATAAGAGCAGAAATGCCGAAAAACGTGTCAGCGCAATGGCGGAATCATTCAAGATTGTTGAGGAGATGATTTACGCCCTGGATCTTCGCCAGGAAGAACTGGATAAACAGCCGGCTCCGGATGTCACCACATTGTCCGTCAAGGCAGCGTTGGCAAACAGTGAAATTCGCAGTGCCAAGCTTTTTGCACGCGGAAGCGAAGAGTACAAAACTGCGGCAAATGATTTTGAAATCATTAACCGCAGAATGAAAGAAATCTCCGATAAGTACAGTGGAAAAGAAGATAAGATTACCGTTGCCGAGCTCGAAGAAATGCAGGAAATGGTAATTCAGTCCAAAGACTATATTTCGGATTATCTGGGCAATAAGGTGGGTTACACCCTGAGCAATAATACGCATAATCGTACCTCGGCAATGTCGAATGCCAGAGGTGTTTTGGTTGAATTCAACAAAAAACTCAATCAGTTGCTGGAAGCCAAAGAGGCACAGCCCATAAAGAGTCTGGAGGATATTAAGTCCGATGCCGAAAAGAAGTTTGCGGATATTGAAGAAGCGGAAATAGGCGTGCATCTCGGAAGCAAGGCATATACGAATGCAAAGAACGACTATAAGGCAGCTATGGACCGGATCAAACTTGCAAGTGAAGACGGAGACGGAATGGGCAGACGCAGTCTGGATGAACTTGATGCGGCAATGGACAAGAGCATTAAGTCCATTGATGCTTATCTTGTAACCAAGAAGGGCAAGGAATTGTCCCAAAAGACAGATAAGCGTGTGGATGCGATGCGCCAGGCAAAGGAAAACCTTCTGGAGATGAAGAAGAAGCATCAGGAAATGAGCAGGGTACGTCAGGAAAAAGCAAGAGATCTCGAATTACCGTTGGTTCAAGGTACGGAAAGTACGGCATTGAGGGAGCTGGAGAGTGCTCAGAGCGTTATTAACGGAAAAACGGTTTACTTCGGCGGAAAAGATTATGACAAAGCTTTGGATTTATATAAAAAAGCAATGAATAACGAGTGGGAACGTGATCGAAAGATGGCCGGCAAAACGGTCTCCAGAAATGCATTGGAAGAAGAACTCCAGGAACTGAAGGAAGCAAAGAAGGCCACCCTTGTCTACATGGAACGCAAGGAAAAAGAATCCAAAGACAAAGGAAAACAGCTGGATGACAAAGGAAAGCGCCGTTATGGTGCCATGTCGGATGCTTATCATTGTCTCAACCGCAGAATCGAACGCGTGGAAGAGAAACTGAATGCGCTTGATGTGAAGGAAAAAGCCGATCAGGAAGAGAAGATGAAAGAAGTGATTGAGCAGAAACGCCTTAACATTAAGAATAAGGTAGGCGTAGATAAGATTGTCGAAATGGAATCTTTAAGCGCTGTAAGAAATCTGGCTGCCATTTCCAAGCAGAAGAAATTCACAAAAGAGGATCCCGCAACCATTAAAATGTGTCTCGGTGTTCTTATGGTGGAAGAATTGTTCCGGTCTAAGACGGCGGCCATCAGAATATATGAAAGCAAGCGTAATTTCGAAGAAATGGTCGGCAAGGTGATAGAGACCCCGGCATTCAAAAGCGCATTCCCGGATAAATCCCTGAATTCGAAACTTTGCAGGGATGCCGTGATCAACAATAATGTGATCAAGAACGCAAGCAAAAAATTCCTGGATGCTATGCAGAAGAATGCTTCCAAGAATAAGATAAATGTCATGAAGATTGTGAAGGATCTGAATAACGGGAATAAGGAAAACAAGCCGGTGAATCCGCTCAAGTGACGGCAAAATGAAAAAATGTTTTACGATTTCATAGTTTTAGGGTAATATATAGGGGGGTATCTTTATGAGAAAGGTACCCCCCAAAAAAAGTATTTTTAAAGATTTTTAAGATTTTGAAACCTTTCTGGCGATAATAGGGTATTCCAAGTGAAACACATTTTTCCGGAGAGAACTTATGGAAGACAAGAGAATCGGAGATTTATTAAAATTGGCAGCTAACGAACCGGCAGCCCCCAAGAGGCTGGTGGAACGTACTGTATGGAAAGCCCGCGTTGCAGAGGAAAGGCTTGCGAAGCAGGAACAGACCGTGAAGAAGTCTGTTTCCGGTAAGAAAGCGCCCGAAAAGGCTCCTAAGGCAAAAGGACCCGGGATGTAATTTTTTTCGATTTTCATGAAACCAAAAATGGTTTACAGGGGTTTTCCATATGAACGCTGAGGCAGTTGTAAAAACATACAGCGACATGATTTACCGGATTGCCATTCGGTACGTCACGAAGCCGGAAGACGCGGAGGATGTATACTCCGAAGTTTTTCTGTCCTATTTCAGAAAACCCAGAACCTTTGAAAGTGAAGAACATCGCAAGGCATGGCTCATCAAAGTGACCATCAATTGCGCAAAGGACCTGCTTATGAAGAGAGTTCCTTACGAGGATCTCGAAGAAGTACAGGTCGCCAAAGAAGAGAAAGGCCCCGAGCGGGACGAGCTCATGGATTTACGAAAGGCTCTGTCGGAGCTGAGAGAGGATTACCGGGAAGTCATCAGTCTCTACTATCTGGACGATATTCCGGTAAAAGAAATTGCGGCACTTCTGGAGAAACCGGAGAATACCATCAAGTCCCTTCTTCACAGAGGAAGAGCGGAACTCAAGGAAAAACTGGAAAATGCCGACAAAGTGGTTGTCTGAAATCCGATAAATGTACAAATTTTTAAAAAAATTTTAGAAATGCTGGACATTTGTTGGACATAAGAGGGTAAAATAAATAAGATATTTTAGAATCCACCTCATTGGGGAAAAGAAATGGAGGAAAAACAAATGAAGAAAGTGATGAACAACATCAAAAACAAAGTTGCAATGACAGCTCTTGGCGTAAGCATCGCAGTAATGATGATGCCCGCAACCCCCGTACTCGCAGACGGAGACAACAAGACACCTAACTTCAGCAACGTAACCGCACCGATCGAGAGCCTCTTAAGGGCAATCCTTCGTCCGGCACTCGGTATCGTCGGAGCACTCGGTGCAATCTTCTGCATCATCCTCGGCGTTAAATTCGCTAAGGCAGAAGAGCCTCAGGAAAGAGAGAAAGCAAAAGCTCATTTAAAGAATGCCATCATCGGCTTCGTATTGATCTTCGTTCTTCTCCTTGCCCTGAACTTACTCATGGAGCCCATGATCGACTGGGTAACCAACAACACAAAGAATTCCGGTCTGTAAAATAGTCCTCAATGATTAACCTGCCGGGGCGTTCCGCAAGGGACGCCGCGGCAGGATATATATTCCGGCTTCGGCCGGAATTGAGGAACACCGGGAAGAAAGAACGAAACAGGTGATGATTATGAAAGAAAAAATGCTCTGGAATCGCATAAAAGAAAAAGTCGCGAAGAAAAGGAACCCGATGAAGACGGTTCGTACTTTGGTTCGCGGTGCTCTTCTCGTGATTGCGGCTTTCGGCATTTTTTCCATTACCATGTTAAGCACCCATAAGAGGGTAGAAAGTGCGGATGCATTCGGTTACACCATCAAACTTTGGCAGTGGACCAAGTGCAAGAACTCGGCGCCTAAGGAGGATTTCTTCGGATTTCTCATGTCAACCAAGAGCGGAAGCGCATATTATTCCGCAGGTGACAGTTCAGACGGCGACAATGTTCGTTGGCTCTGGTACAATTCAGCGAATAACCCGTATATTTCCGATTCACAGAAATTTATCACCAAGGGACGTTACGGAGCACCTCAGTTTGTATACAGAGGAACCGACAGCGATAACGCAAGTTCCCCGAAGTTTGAAATCCATGCTTATACACTTAGCGACACCTGGAGCAGTAAGAAATACGTCGGAAACTCCTCCGATTATGTCCGTATCAACAAGGACCGTGATGATGACTGGACCATTATGGGAAATGAACAGTCAAAGAATAAGTCCGGTGTAAACGTTACTTCCGGAAAATTCATTCTCTTTGAGAACATTAGCTGGTCCAGCGACTTTATGGCTTATACGAACGGCGGAACGAGACTCTCCGGTACAAAAGACAGCGGCTGGAGTAAGGCGGAAGAATTTCTTTTATATTCCGGCAAAGAAATTACTTACAGCGCGATGGGCGACTACACAATTAAAAATGATCAGGTCCTTCGTGTACAGGGAAATGTATTCCTGCTTGATGACAAGACGCTGACTATTGAAGAAGGCGGTGTCTTATCCATAGAAGGAACTTTCTTTACAAACGGAACCATCATCAATAAAGGAACCATTATTGTTCAGGAAAATGCGGTATTGATGCCGTTTGAACCTCGCAAGAAGGCAGCGGAAATCGACATTCGTGATGGCGGATGCATGATCATTTCCAACAATGCCAGAGTGTATTGCGGAAATCCGAAAAGCCGTATCAATGCTACCCAGGATGCATATTTGAGAATGAATAACGGAACAATTCTCAATTATGGTTTCCTTGTAGCCGCAAATATCGACCTGAAAAAGAATTCCACCATTGAGAATCACAGCACAGGTATTATGTATCTGGGATACTGCCTGAACAAAGACGTTGTAAGCATTCAAAGCAAGACGCTCTCCGGATTCAAGCCATCAAACTTCGGTCTTGAAGAAAAAGGACGCACGAGCATTGACGGAGTCGATTTCAGAATTTACGACGGATCCAAGCTGCAAATCCATGTGGACGGAACACGTCACAATAATAATTTCTATGAATATGATACGAATGGAAAGTGCACATTAACCGTTCGACAATATTAACGGTAGAAGGTTGTTTTAAATGAATAAACTGCTGGACAGAATTAAAGATGCAAAGCCCGGAATACTGGTACTGAATGTAGCGGTTTTCTTAATTGCATCCGGAGTAATCGGTTTTTCCGTACGGGCACTGGCAAGTAATATCAACAATATCATGACCGGAAAGTCCTTCAAAATGGACTGGACCCTCTTACTTGACCCAATTACCTGGGCAATCGGAGCCGGAGCATTCCTGATATTCGGATTGGTTTACTTCATTATGAATTACAAATCTGTCGATTCTTCCCGAATGAAAGAGAAATAGGGAATCGATGCAAGATCAGAAGGTGCTTTGGAAAACAGCCGTTTCTTAACGGATAAGGAAAGAGACCGTTACTTCCAGCTTCATACTTATACTGATCTGGCTACCTGCAAGAAAGACGGTATTCCCGTAAGAGCAATCGTGGAAAAATCCGGAACCATGAAGATCAACTTCCTTTCCGGCGCACATTCACTGGTAATCGGTGCTACCGGTTCCGGTAAAACGACAACCTTTATTAACCCGATGATTCAGTTGCTTGGTGCAACAAATGCCGGCAGCAGTATGATTATCACCGACCCTAAGGGCGAACTTTTCTCCCTTCACTCCAAGTTCTTAAAAGAACGCGGATACAACGTATTGTTACTTGACTTGCGTGATACATATTCTTCAAGCCGTTGGAATCCTTTGGGCGGTATTTACGATATGTATCAGGATTATCTGGCGATGGGAAGAGATATCAAAGCGCATCGCGATTCGATGGCATCTTATCCCCATTTAAAACAGCCGGACGGACCTGCAAATGACGGAGACGTCTGGGTGGAATGGCACGGAAAAGCTTACGCGGATCCGTCACACTGCCAGGATGACATTTCTGTAGAAAAACAGAAGATTTACGATGAAATGTACGAGGATTTAAACGACTTGGTATCGGTTATCTGCCCCGTAGAAAACGAAAAGGATCCCGTATGGGAGAAGGGTGCACGTTCCATCATCATGGCAACCGCACTCGCAATGCTTGAAGACAGTGAAGATCCGGACCTCGGAATGACAAAGGATCGTTTCAACTTCTTCAATATTACCAAGGCCTTAACGAATTCCGAAAACGAATTCGCGGCACTTAAGAGATACTTCGAAGGAAGAAATCCCTTATCCCAGGCATTCACCTTATCCAGACAGGTGCTTTCCGCAGCGGATACGACATTATCTTCCTACATGTCCATTACATTTGATAAGTTGAACATGTTCAACGACCGTGGTCTTTGCGGACTTACCAGCGCAACGGATATTTTCCCCGAGCAGTTTGCACAGGAACCTACGGCACTGTTTATGAAGATCCCGGATGAAAAAGATACCAGACACGGTCTGGCAGCGGTATTCATCCTTTGCATGTATAAAGCATTAATTAAAGTAGCAAGTTTCCGTGAGGATCTTTCCTTACCGAGAAATGTATACTTCATCCTCGATGAGTTCGGTAACATGCCGAAGATCGAGAAATTCGATAAGATGATCACCGTAGGTCGTTCCAGAAAGATCTGGTTCAACATGGTGGTACAGTCTTACTCCCAGTTAAATAACGTATACGGTGAGAAAGTTGCCGACATCGTTAAGAGTAACTGCGGTATGAAGATGTTCATCGGATCGAACGATATCGGAACCTGTAAGGAATTCTCCGAACTCTGCGGTAATATGACCGTTAAGACATCGAGTACTTCCTCAAGCATGAATGCGAAAGAAGGAGACTTCTCCGTATCGAATCAGACACAGGTTAGACCGCTTATTTATCCTTCTGAATTGCAGAAGCTGAATAATAAGGAATCCACCGGTAATGCCATCATCGTTACCTTCGGTAACTACCCGTTGATGACAAAATACACACCCAGTTACCTTTGCAAGTATTACAAGATCGGTATGATGGAAATGGAAGAGCTTCGAAGCCATATGTTCCGCGCCGACGAAGTATACTACGATTTGGAAAAGCGTAACGAAGCAATCCTGGGGCCCGCGGAGGAAGAGTAATTGAATAAACTTGGACGCGTCAAAAAATTCATAACTGTTTTTTCAGCGGCAGCCATTTTTGCCACTTCTGCTTTCCTTTGCAAAGTTACTGCATCTGCGGATACTTACAATTACCGCATCGATCAGTTTACCGGGGAAGAATATTACGATGAAAACGGAGATATCAAGGATCAATCCAAGGTTGATACTTCCGTGAGAAAATCGGTTGCCAAGGGAGTATATTACGATACCGACCTGCGTGCGTTTGTCTATCCGATTGGGTCCGGAACCACAGAGATTACGGCAAACATCATGGACGGAATGATCGTAAACTATCCGGTTACCATTGAAATTCCGAATGAGGTTATGTATACGCTCTATCAGAACGGAAACGAAGTAAAATATAACGGCAATTCCGTTCGTGACAAGGGTGAATATACACTGATCGCAAAGGTGGAAGACCGAGAAATTACGGTATTCTCATTCACGATCGTAGGAAATAAGACCGGCCTGATCAACAATTATACGGTTCCTACCGGGTTCCGTATTACAAGTGTAAAGCTTGACGGTCTGGATGCAAATTATTCCAGAAACTCTGTTTCGTTGTCAGCGGAAGGTCATTATCAGATCAGTTATGAATGCGATGCAACCGGTATTTCCTATTCGCTCGAGGTAACCATCGATCACACTCCGCCTGAAATCACCCTCGAAGGCGTGAGAGAAGATGGAAAAGCAAGAGGCCCGGTTACGATCGAAGGCCTTGAAGAAGGCGATACCGTAAGTATTGTCAAAGACGGAAACAGCTATCACAATCTTTCCGGAAAACTGACACAGAGCGGCAGATATTACCTTCAGGTAACGGACAATGCGGATAATTCTTCCGTATATGAATTTATTATTATGATTTATCTGGACAATAGCGGATTGGTATTTTTCCTGGTTATTGCCGGAACGATAGGCGCCCTCGTAGCGTATCTGATTCTTTCCAGAAAGAAACTGAGAGTACGTTAAGGGCTGTAGCAGAGAGGATAACATTATGGGCATGGACAGCATAACAGATTGGTTTACTGAATCCATAACGGGCTTTTTTTACAGAATATTACACGCCATAATATGTGGAATCTGCAGAATTGTATACTACTTAAGCGAGATGTTTGATATTTTCGCAGGAACGAAGAACGTTGTTTATGACAACGGAGATCCGAAACCCCTGATTGAGATTTTCTTCTCCAACCACGCAGTGACGAACGTTTACTGGGGAATGGCACTTCTTGGTATCGTATTTGCATTTGTTTTTGCAATCATTGCAGTAGTACGTCGAATGTTTGACCTTCGAGACAAGGATCAGCGTTCTATGGGACAGATTCTCGGAAGTCTTGCAAAATCACTGCTTTTGATGATTTCCATGAACTTTATCATGATTGTGGTACTGGAAGCTTCCACAAGACTGATTCAGCAGATCAGCTTTGTGTTTAACAATGCTTATATTCTGGATTTGGAAGGAGAAATCGATTTCACGGAAGAGCAGTACGCCGCAATGGGACGATGCCTGAATTCCATCGGTAACTACTCCCTGAATCCCTCCTATGACAGTGACTACAATATCAACTCATGTTTCAACGAGATTCGAGGGGATTTGAACTACCTGACGGAACAGGAAGTATTTACATTCCACTACGTCACGGAGCAAAACGGAAAGGAGGTTAAAACCTGGCAATCCGTACTGGAACCGATTGCGAACGCGGCGAACACATCCAGAGACGTCAAGGTCGATGTTCATTACGATGCGCTGTACAAAGCGGTAAAGGGTGCGATGGATGAAATGAAGAAGAACCCGAACATCCGTCCGCTGGCACATTATGAACGAACCGGTCCCGAATCGACGGAATATCACATGCCACTGGATCGCTACCTCTTCCTTCTCGGTACCATGGATGCAGCCAAGAACGAACAGTTTAACGAGAATCCCAACTTGAGCGACTCGCTCAGAGGACCGTACTACACGGGAGATAAGAACTTCTACAGCTATAATGAAGTAAGTAACGATTTCAGCATGGGACTCGGAGATTACGGTTACCTCATTGTAATCATAGCCTCCATCGCAATGATCTGGAACTTAATTGTAATCATATTCAGCTGTATCAGCCGAATCTTTAACGTAATCCTGTTGTACCTCGTATCACCGCTGGTATTTGCGGCGGAACCGCTGGACGACGGTGCGAAGAGAAAACAGTGGGTTACCGCATTCCTGGTACAGTCACTCGGAGTAATCGGAACCATCGTGGCAATGAGACTTATGATGTTGTTCCTTCCGATTATTATCAGCAAAGATCTGGTGCTTTTTGAAAGCGGTGTCATGGACTTCATTGCAAAAGCAATTTTAATCATCGGAATCTTCACCGTAGTAAAGAAAGCAAACGGATTAATCACCGGTATCCTTGCAGATTCTGCAGGATGGCAGTCCATCACCGCAGGCGATGCTTCTGCAATGGGTGAAAAAGCAAGCGGATTTTACACCGGCGCTCTTATGTTACCTCTTAAGGGAGCAGGAGCTTTGGCAAAATGGGGCGGCGGAAAACTCTGGGGAGGAGTTAAGAAAGCATTCTCCAGCAAAGATAAGTCAGAAGACGACAAGGGTAACAATCTTCCGAAATCGCAAAGATAACTTCTTTGCGATCCGGCGGAAGCCGGTAGAAATCAACTAAAGACTAACAACAGAGGGTGAGATTAAACACAAATGCGATTAATACCCGGTAAAACAAAAGTACAGATTGAGTTATTCAAAGGAGTGACAATATGGGATATTGTCATTGGAGCCCTTGCACTCCTTTTAGTGATACTTATTATTATCTCGGCACTTCCGGGAAAGTTTGTTATTTGCTGTATCATAGCATTCTTCAGTGTACTCTTGCTGGTTCGATTGGATACCCAGCCAAACTACATAATGGTTTTGCATATGATTCGTCACTTCGGATATGTAAGAAGATATGCAAGAGTTTATGACGACGATTTATTAAAGAAGAAAGCTTCCGGAGACCTTGGAAAAGAGTTCCTGGAAGACTATCAGGAAAAGAACAAATCCGAAATCTTCGGTGACGACGAGTTCCTCAAGGAAATGGGAGCCGAATACGAGGAGGCTGAAGACGAGAAATTAAGATACTCCGAAGAAGTAACCGAAGAGAATTATTTTACGAGAAGAGACCTCGAAGGCGAATACGGCGGGGTTGATGACAACGGAGAGTATATAGAGGACGAAGAGGAAGAGCCTGAGGACGACAAGAAGAAAGGCGAGTACGACGACTATTCCTATAAAGAACTCTGTAAGTTAGATAAAGAATTACGAAAGAAAGAAGAAAAAATACTGAAGAGCCGTAAGGCTACTCCGGAAGAAAAAGATGCAGTATGGCTTGCGAGAGCAAACCGAAGCGCTGCAAAGAAGAAAGCGAAGCTTGCACAGAAAAGTGATGTAGCCGATGATCGATCCAATACCGCATTCATGGATCAGATTATGGCGTTTACCGGCATCAAAGACGGTTATATCGAATATGGTGGAAAATACTACGGGTCAGCGATTGAAATTGATCCCGTAGAATTTCGTTTTTTCAGCGAACACCGCAGAGACAACTCCATTGAATCCGGTGTCGGAAGAGTTTTAAGAAGTGTACATACGGGCTTTGCAGCCAATATCGTAAAGATTGAACGTCCGATTATCTACGACAAATATCTGGAACATGAGCATGAAAAAGTGGACCAGATCCGCCGCTCTTTCGAAAGCGGTATGATGAACGAGGAAGAGTTCCGCGGACGTATCGAGATCATGGAATCGAGAATCGCAGAACTGAAGGACCTTTGTTTTGACCATAAGGTTGTAGCGCCGTTCTATTATCTTGTCCTGTTCGAGAGTGATAAGAAACAGCTCGACATCATGGTTAAGAACGCCATGGATTACCTTACCAACGGCGAACTTGTTGTTAAGAAACTGGATACCAAGGAACTTGCAATTTTCCTGAAATACACAAACCAGATCGACTTTGACGAGCGTGATATCGAAAAGATCGATCCCGAGGATTATGCACAGTGGGCAATGCCTCAGACATTGCAGTTCAAGTTCCGTACCATTGAAGTAAACCATATCATTACACACAACTTGAGAGTTGTATCCTATCCTTCACTGGTTGGGGATGCATGGCTTGCCGGCGTAATGTCCATTCCGGCTACCAAGGTTGTTGTAAAGTGTTCTCCGATGGACCGTGGTCGTGCAATCCGTACGATTGACCGTTCCTTACAGGAATTACGTGGACAGTACAATGCAACCGGTGTCGATTCCAAGAGAATCGAACTGGAAAACCATATCGAGACCTTGAGCGGACTGCTTGCAACCCTGCAGGGTGAAGGCGAAGAACTTATGGAATGCAATATCTATGTTACCGCATACGATATCCAGCAGACCAGAAATACGCCGACCATCGTACAGCCCGGCGATTCCATTCTTCCCGTGGTTTCCGCGATGAAGAAGAACTTACGCCGTTCCTGGCAGGAGTCGAATTTCCGTCTGAACAACATGGAATTCGAACAGATTCAGGCATTTATCGGATCTCAGGTTTCGGCATACGATCCCGAAGAGAAACAGGGCCGTGGTATTCCGAGTAACTCGATTGCAGCGGCATATCCCTGGATTTATGCACATATTTCCGATGAAGGCGGATTTAAACTCGGTGTCAGCGAAGGTGTACCGGTATTCATCGACTTCTTCCGAAGAGATAACGAACGTGTTAACTCCAACATGGTTATTATCGGTAAGTCCGGTTCCGGTAAATCTTATGCAACGAAGAGCTTGCTTTCCAACCTTTCCGCAGAGGATGCAAAGATCTTCATTCTCGACCCCGAGAACGAGTATTCCGAACTTGCAACCAACCTGCATGGTAAAGTGATCAACGTGGCGAACGCAAGTCTTGGCCGACTCAATCCGTTCCACATCATCACCGCTCTCGACGATGATGAAGGCGGTGACACAACCGGTACGTTTGCAACCCACTTACAGTTCCTTGAAGAGTTCTATCGTCAGATTCTTCCCGATATCGAGAAGGATGCACTGGAATATTTGAACACCCTGACCGAGAGACTCTATGCGAACCGTGGTATTACCGGTGAAACCGATCTTTCGAGACTGCGTCCCGAAGATTATCCTATTTTTGATGACTTGTACGATGCGGTACTTGCCGAATTTGAGCGTACCGACAACGAATACATCCGTTCCATGCTTCGTTCCCTTGTAAACTATATTTCCAAGTTTGCAACCGGCGGACGTAATGCGAACATCTGGAACGGACCTTCCACCGTAACGACGGAAGAAAACTTCACGGTATTCAACTTCCAGGCAATGCTTGCAAACCGTAACACAACGATTGCAAATGCGCAGATGTTGCTGGTTTTGAAGTATATCGATAACGAGATTATCAAAAACCGTGATTATAACGCAAAATACAAACTGAAACGAAAAGTCGTAGTTGTAATCGACGAGGCTCATGTCTTCATCGATACGAAGTTCCCGGTAGCGCTGGACTTCATGTTCCAGCTGGCAAAACGTATCCGTAAGTACAACGGTATGCAGATTGTAATTACCCAGAACATCAAGGACTTTGTCGGTAGTGAAGAAATCGCAAGAAAGTCTACCGCAATTATCAATGCCTGCCAGTACAGCTTCATTTTTGCACTGGCTCCGAACGATATTACGGACCTTTGCAAATTGTATGAAAAGGCCGGCGGAATCAATGAACTCGAGCAGGAACAGATTACCCAGGCTCCTCGTGGTCAGGCATTTACCATCATGAGCCCGACCAGCCGTTCCACTTTCAAAGTGGAAGTTCCCAAGGAGATGGTCGACATGTTCCAGGAGAAGGAATACTCCGGCAAGTTCTTCTACGGACTCGAAGGCGAAGAGCGTTGGGATAAGTTTGTGGGCGAAAGCCGCGAACTTTACGAAGAAAACAAGAGTGCCAACCGCAAAGCCGAAGAGACAATTGTCGAGGAAGGCAGAGAAACCGAGAAGAAACAGCGCGTTATCTTCGAGGAGATTATGGATGAAGGCAAAGGTCCCGAAATCTACGATATCGGATCTTCCTGGAACAGCAGAAGTTCCCAGAGTGCGTCCTCTTCGGAAAGATCTTCTCAGAGTGCGGTTTCGTTCGAAGAAGAAAAGGGTGGTATCGTATTCGAGGAAGAGTTCGAAGAACCTGCTTCCGCAGCTTACGAGCAGCCGGCACCCAATCCCAGAGTACAGGCAATACCCGATACGCCGCCTTCACAGACGGCAGCAGCATATGGCGGACAGGTGCCTTATGGTACTCCGCTTATGTTCCAGCTTCCGATCAGCAATCCCGACGGATCCAATGGAACGGTTCCTTTTGTTGCAACTCCTTATGTACCTCAGCCGGCACCGGATTATCAGGCAATGGCCGAGCAGATTCGAAACGACATTTTGAAGGAAGTAAAGCCTCAGGCATCGACTACGATTTCCGCAGACGGACTGGATTATCAGGAACTCGTGGAAAAGATTCGTTCCGACATTATGGCGAACATCATGGGAGATCTTCAGACCGGTACCGCATCCCTCGGTGCGCTTGATGAGGAAGGCATTGTCAGAACAAAGAAGCCGAAAACAGAAGAACTCGCAGAGGAAGAGGAAGAAGAGGAAGATACCATTTTTGCAGCTTCCGAAGAAGAGGAAACCGAAGACTTTGCGGCATATGCAGCACCTGAACCCGAAGAAGAGGAAGAATATGACGGCGATGAAGAAGATGCTGAGGAAGAGGATGATTATGAATCCTTTGACTTCTCTGCATTGTTCGGCGGCATAGATGACGAACTCATGGAAGAGGGCGAAGGCAGCGATGAGGACGAAGACGATGAAAGCGGTGAAGTCGAAGATGACGATGACGACTTCGATATCATGGCTCTGCTTCGTGCCGATTTGGAAGAGAACCCCGTCAATACGGACATCAGTGATATTTCCGAACTCGTGGAAGAGGGCGAAGTTGCGGATATTACATTTGAGGAATTGGGAGCTTTGGTTAAGTTCTTACGCAACTCAAAAAGAAATTCATATTAGTTTTAAAAAATATGCAACGGATTGAAATGCTCAAGGGTATTACTACTATAGGGCGTTTAGGAGATTAGAATGGCAGCACATCTTGGCATAAAGTTAATAAACAGAGGGGAAGAGGGCGAGCTACTGTTGAAGGGTCGTCTTGATACCTCTACAGCGGAAGAGGCCGCTACATATTTCGAGGCCGCTGCAGCAAGATTCGATCATTTGATTCTTAACATGGAAGAGTTGGATTATATTTCTTCCGCAGGACTTCGAAGCATGAAGAGACTACATGTACAGATGCAGAAAAAAGCCGGAACGCTTTCCGTAAAGAGTCCCAATGAGAACATTATGGAAGTGTTTGAAATGACAGGCTTTGCCGGACTATTCAATTTTATTTAAAATACGAGGCATGTATATGAAGTATTTCGCATTACCCGGAAACAATCGAATAAAGAAAATTCTGGCCAGAATTATTTCGGCAGTTCTCCTTACAATTATGGTGGGAGGATTGACGTATTTTCCTGTGCAGGCAGCAGATGACAAGCCGCAGACAACAACGGATAGACCCGAAAAAGTCGGAACAGCGGTTTCCAACGCTTATATTCTGGAAGTCACTACGGGCGTAAAAAGCGGAAAAGATATCAAATTCTTTATAATCAAGTATAAGACGAAGGATAAGAACTATCCGGATGATCCGGATGCTACAATTACCAAGACGAAGTATATTATGCCGCAGGAAGATTCTCTTGCACTTGGTAAGAAAGAAGTTGCTACCTACGGTTCCGATTTGGATCAGTTAAAGACCATTCAGAACAAACTCGGATATACTCTCCAGTATGCATTTGACAAGACAAAAATCGACAAGGACGGAACTCCTTCCGGACTTCGTCAGTATAAGACCGATCAGTATTACTTTACTTTGTCGGATCCGATTACAGAGGTAGTCAGTATTGATGCTTTTGCAGGTACCCAGACAGAATGGACCTGTCAGGGACTTCGCCTGTTCTCCGTAAGCGAGCTTTACGGTCTTCGTATGGCAGGTGTCTGGTCGGATGACTGGTACGTAGACTTTAAGGGCCCCATGATTACGATGATGAAGACCAATCAGAAAACATGGTCTACGAAGGGTGCCAACCTTCTTCATATGAATACAAAGGCTACCTTCCAAAAACAAAGTGACTTCAAGGGTTTGCCTTACGAGAATCATGGAACACAGGAATACAGGGAATATGGTTTTGCCATCAGTATGGCGGATACCTATAAAGCCGGTTTCGATTCGCTATACGCCGCCTACAAGGACGGAAAGAAAGCTCCGATTGATATGGAACTGGCGGAGGAATTAACGGTTAATGTAACATATACGGATATATACGGAGAGACACGTTTTGAGCATTTTCCGATGATTACCTCTTCGGTAATGTGGTTGAATAATAACAGTTTTTCCGAACCGGTGCATGCAATCGGTGCCGAAGGCGGAACCATAGCATTCACGGGTGAGATTCCGGATTGCGAGAAGATTACCGGTGTCAGCATATCGTTTGGTTCTTCCAGGGCTGTTCAGGATGGTTTTATTGTAAAGACCGGAAACAAGTCCAGAAGAGATGAACGTATTGCGGCAGGTGACAAAGAAGAGATCATGATGCAGAGTTTTGTTATCTACGATCTTACCCAGAACACCGAATCCCACTTCAAACCTTATACCGAAGGCGCGGTTCTTCGTTACGAATTAAATGCTCCTCCGATTCTGTTTACATTATCCGGAGATACTGCGGGTGACAGAATTGTTGCCGGAACCTTAACGACCCTCGGATTAAGAGCTTATACCGATCAGACCTTAACACGTGAACAGGTCCTCGGAGAGGCATATCTGTTTGAGATTGAGACCGATAACGTAGGTCTGGCTTCCCCTACATCGGATGTTTCCATTCGAATTAAATACACAAACAACACCGGTTCCGAAAAGGAAGCAGGTCCTTATCTTTTGAAGGATCTTACCAATGAATATTATGGATACTGGCCCGGTAGCGTGGATAGCTTCCCGTATCGTTACGGAATTTCCAAGGGACATAAATTAACCTTCGTGCTCCGTCTGAACAATGTAAAGGAGCTGAATGGTGCAATTATTTCCATAGATAATAGCGCTAAAGACGATTATCAGATTAAATCATTCAAGGCATACTCCTTAAGTACTCTTGGTGATAAGGTAATTGTTTGGAACAAGATGGATAACGGTAGCGGTGTTGTATCCAATCTGGCTTATGACAGAACCTATAAGGGCAAATCTCTTGCACAGAGTGATGCAGCCCTCAATATTGCCGGAACCACCGGCCCCGTGCTGATTCAACCCGGAAAGAGCCAGATGATCGACTTCGAAACCAATTCCGTTGCGGAACTGGAAGAAGATAAATTCGACTACACGGATTTCTCCATCTCCTATGATGAAGCCATGAAGAACTTTGGCTTTACCAAGACCAGAAGAGATTACAAGCTTACCATATGGGTTGCCGACGATGCAGTCGGAGAGGACGGCGGAGTTGCAAGTTCCGTACATGATACGGACGCCGGTTCCGAGAACCTGTTCTACTTCCAGCTTGTATTTGAATACGGAGAAAGTGCTGTCGTTCAGGCGAACCAGCAGATTCTCGGTGACCGTTTCCAGAGTGGTGTGGATCATGAGATTACCATCTCCGTGAACGCCGACTATGGGGAAGTGGTTTCCATCCGTGTTATCCCGGACGATTTGTCGGATGACAGTAAGAAATACGATAAATTGAATATTGAAAAACTTACCGTTGTAGATGCCGATACGAAGGGAACACACAGAACGTGGGAAGTTACGAGCGTTGGCTGGGTCGGCATTGATTACACGGAAGACAGTGAGAAGACTTCCGCAACCGGTAAAGCAGGCCGTTCCATGCAGGAAATTGCAAAAACCTACACAATCGACTATGTAACCAACCAGGTAGAAATCGAAATCGCGCTTCGTACCGGTGTTGGTGACAAATCCACAAACCTGGATGATAACGGTAAGGAAGTATATACCTATAAAGATCAGTTCAAGGGTTCGATGAAAGCGTTGGTATACTATATCAACAACTCCGGCCAGGAAGCAAAACCGATCGAGGTTGACTTTGTCAAAGCCATGTACGAGTACATGAATAAACAGGCACCTGCTTCGTCATCGAAGGGAGTCGTGAGCGATCCGACCAAGATGTTCCGAGAAGGGCATACGGACCGATTTATCATATCCATTCCGGATGTGAAATCCATTACGGCATTCGAACTGGAAATCACACCTGCTGAGAAATCATTCCCGTATATCTGGAACTTGTGCAGCTTGACCGGTAAAATTGTTTCCGAGAGAGGAAACCTGCGAATCAATACAAACGATGAATATGAATACGAGTATCCGAAACAGGCGGAAATGGAGAATGCAAACGGAAACGTAAACGGTATTCTGTTTACGCAGACAGCATCCGGAAACCCTGCATACTCACAGTACCTTTCCGAAACAAACCAGCCGTTGTACATTACGGTTACCGAGAACGTTATTCAGTTTGACGAGGAAAGAAAAGTTGCGAAGACAGCTGTTTCCAGAGTTCCCGCATCCAGAGACGATACTTTGAACGTATATGTATTCCCGAAGATCAGCGGAATCTCCGATAAGATTGATCAGTATGATCTGTCCTGTGACATTTCTTACGAACATCCGCTTGGAATTTTCAAGACCGGTACGGATACAATGAATAAAGTTGTGGATTCAAAGGGCGACGTAGTAACATCTCTCGATAATGAAGAAGGACTTACACCGATGTTCTACTACTTCGGTTTGGAAGCACCTCTCATGAGTGACTTGAACCACATCACATTTAAAGCGAAATCGACATATGCCAATATGGCACTATTGGATTACGCAATCGTCCAGCAGGTACGAAGCGGAACGGTTATCGCTACCTACTATGTAAAACTAAGCGATACGACGGGTGATGCTCATAACGCGGTTTATCCGAAAGACTTCTACCCGACAAGAAATAACTCGACGCTTTCCTATTCGGAACAGCAGGAGGTAACCATCCAGCTTGGAATGGGAACGGATTCCAAGAGCTTGTATCCCGAGAATATGGATATCGGTGTATCCATAGATTACAAGGCAAGTTACGATCCGAACGGAATGGTATTCCATTCACCAGTCGTCTACTTAACGGACCAGAAAGTAAATAAGATCCGGGAAGGTCAGGTTGTGGATTTGTCATTCAAAGAGAGTTTTATCGGAGAAATTACCGGTATTAACATTTTTGCAAGCGGTGGCTTGAACGTCTATGTAGACTCCGCATGTATCGGTTCGTACCACGTAGATAAAGCGAAGAATAAAGAGATGGTTGGCTGGTACAGTTTCGGTAACGGAATGAAACTGGCAGAAGCTCCGATGAAGATGACAATGACGGCCAACGAGAGAGAGAGCGTCGATGTCGTAATGCCGTTGTCCATGAGCTTTACTACCGCATCTCCGGCAACATCTTATGAGAGCGGTACGGTGGATCCTGTAAAGGCCATCATTACATTAAACGATATGTACGGTAATCCGATTCCCGTTCAGATTGCAGACCTTCGTAAGTACTTAGTAGACGGTTCCGGAAACTTCAAGACCGGAAAGACACAGGAAGTACGAATGCTGGTAGCAGGCGGTGTCGGAATCAGAAAGATTAACATTGAACCCAGAAACGGTTCCGGAACGGCAGGATGGAGTATTGAATCTGCATCCGCAACGATGGGTGAAGAGTATTCCGGAATTCGAACCGTTGCAGACCGTATCTACGAAGGAAGTCCGAGAAACATTATCTTTGCAAATATCACGGTAAGCGCAAAGGTGGCGGTATACAACCAGACGACCAAGGTATTTAACGAAAAAGCAATCACCAATGGTGAATACAGTGTAATCAGTCCTTCCGGACAGCCGATCTACATTATGCCGACGGCAAACGGTTCCGATGAAGGATGTAAGGTTACCGCAGTGGAAGTATCCGGAGACGATTACGTATCCGATAACATGACAGAGTGCTTAAGCCAGGATGGCGCAAGAGTGAAGTTCTTGCCTCCTGAAAACCATTCCGGAAAGACGAAGTACTACAGACTTACCGCTGAATCGAACGAGACACCGGATGCAAAGGTTATCGTTAAGATTACCATCGAATCGGTTCCTATCGAAGAAGGTAATACCACGGTTCCCGATGTAGTCGGAATTTCGAAACTGACAGCTCAGAACGCTTTGGAAAATGCAGGCCTTGTGGTAGCATATGCAGAAGAGCAGTACAGTGATACCGCTCCTACCAATACCGTAATTTCCATCGATCCCGGTGCTAACAAAGTGGTTCCTAAGGGAACTACCGTAACCGTAGTTATTTCGAAGGGCAAAGCACCTGCACAGGTAAATGTTCCGAACGTATACGGTATGGATGAAAACGATGCAATTTCCGCAATTACGGATGCAGGATTGAGATATCAGGTAATCTCAAGAGAATACAATGATGGTGCCGTAACCAAGTATCCGGCAGGCACGGTAATGATGGTTCTCGTAAATTCCAACGAAGTTGCACCCGGAGCAACCCTTCAGGTTGAGGAAAATACCCTGATACAGCTGGTTATTTCCTTAGGACCTGCTCCTACCGATGACGATGGCGGCAGCGGCGAAGGCGGCAGCGGCGAAGGCGGTGAAGGCGGCGAAGGCGGCTGATCACCACAATAAAGGAAAATATTGAAGTTATAAGCCCGTTACCGGTCGTATTGACCGGTAACGGATTTTCCATGGAAGGAGGAAACCTACAAATGCGAAAAAAACACATTCGTCATTTTGTGATCCTTACAATGCTTACAACAGCGGTGCTTGCAATGAGCGCTTGCGGGAAGAAAAATCTGAATAAGGAAGGTGAGGATACCAATTATCCTTTTACCTGGGAAGAGAAAAAGAACGGTACCATTCTCGTGAATCTGGACGGAAGCTATTCTCCGGATTATACCTGGAGTGTGTTGAATTCCGATGACACAATCGCTTCGGTAGAGGCAAAGAAGGATGAGAAGAACGGTAAGATTACCTACAAAATCACTCCGAAGGCCGAAGGATACACTACGGTTGAATTCATAAGAGAAAAAGAAGCACCTGCGATTACTGTTCCGGCAGCGGAAGAATTTGTCGAAGGCGGTGTTGGTTCCGATGCCGAAAAAGACAAAGAGATAAAAGAAATACAGGAAAAGGAAAAGCAGCAGCCTTCCGAAACCGCATCCGAAGAAACTACGGAAGAAGGAAGTGAAGATGCTTCGGAAGAAGGATCTGAAGAAGTTGTATCCGAAGAACCCGCAGAGGAAGATGAATATGATTTCACTCCAGAGGTCATTCCGGGCGGTGTCTATATTTCCGGTACTGACGATGCAGGAAACCCTCTGGAAGAGGAACAGCAGATTATCGGCGACGAATCTCCGGAAGCAGAATTGGAAGAAGTTGTTGAAGAAACGGTAGTTGATGATACGATCAATGATCCCATAGACAGAGTATGCCACATCGTGATGACCATCGAGGTTACACCGAAGGGAAATTCTTCCAAGAAGTTCAAAGCAGCGGGAAATGTCATGGGAATCGAGGAAAGAGATTCGTTAAGAACCGGTGAAAAGAACGGATTATCCTATGTTCTCTGGACTGACGATTCCGGCTCTTTAAGACTTTTGGTAAACGGTATCAAGAGTACCCTGGATGCCGATGACTGGATTATTACCGAAAGTTGCGTTTATACCGGCTCCGATGAGACATTAACGGATGAAAACGGAAATCCCGTAGACGATCCTTATGGAAGCGAAACGGAAAAGAACGCGGACGGACAATATGATATTTTGGATGTAACGCATTCCGGCTATTACAAAGAAAGCTCCATTCCTATTTATGTCATCAATGCAACGGGCGACGGAACCGGTGAAGTTACCTTTGAATTCCCCGGAAACAATGTGAAGATTTCGATTTCGCTGGAACTTTCCTCGAACAGAATTAAAGTAACGAATTGCAATCTGAATTAGGATATTACGAAAACAATGTCTGATAAAAAACAAAAAGAACAAAAGAATACGAAACCAGCCCAGAATACTTCCGTAAGCAACTATAAGCAGATTAAGAAAGAAATCAAAATGATGCTCCTCGGTAATCTGGTTCCTTCCGGAAAATACCTGGAAGTATCGGACAGTATTCTGACCGGCGTAAGCAGAGGAATGACGGATGGCGCGGACCGTGTTTTGTTTTTTGGTGTAATGCGTCATACCAGGTATTATAAGACCGAGTTGAATCCGAACCGTGCAAGAGACTTAGGCCACAAAGGCCTTATGGAAATCGGACGTAAAGTCATCTTAAAGAGCAATCCGAATGCAGAGACGGTAATCTGCAGATTCATGGTGACTTCACCGATTGTTCTGTATTACGAAGTGGACGAGATCGGAGTAAACATCGAGACCTATACGGGGCGCGGTATTCCGGGTCTTTTTTCGGAACTCTGGATTCGTAATACCTTCTTTAAAAAGATGCCGAAAGAGCTTCGAGAGAGCTTGGTGAAGATGTCAAAGCCGGAAGTCCTTGCAAAGCGTAACGAAATAGATTCCAAGGATGCCAGGGAAATTGCCAAAGAGCAGGCAAAGGCACTGGAAGAGCAGAGACTTCAGGAAGCCAGAGAACTGGCTGAAAAAGAAGGACTTATCGAGGTCGCGGATTAAGAAATCAAATATCGAAATAAGAAAAACCCCTCGGGATTTCCCGAGGGGTTTTATTTGTTTGATTATTCTTACATTAAAACTTCGGTTTTTCTATTTCCTTTTTCTTGTTCTTGTTGAGATCTTTCTTCTTCTCGAGTTCCTTGCTCTTTTCGAGTTCTTTCTTCTTCTCGTTGTTCTTTGCGATGGAGGAGAATACTCGCTTGCTGACCTTGGTTACTTCCTTCGGATCGGCGGAAAGCTTACTCAATGAGGAAGGAGTAATTCTGCTATCCGGGAACTCCTGCTTGAACTCGGGAGATTCTGCAATCTGTTTAATACATTTTGCATATTCTTTCGGATTTGAAGGATAATTCTTACGAATCTGATTTCCGGCGGAATTCGTGATACGGGACTGTAAAATCAAAGCAGCAATTGCATACTTGGCACCCTTCTTCTCAGCAGGGGAGAGGGCCTTCTTCTGCGCATAACCATCGAGGGTACGAACTGCATCGGTGGAAGCATTGTAAGCGGTACGATCCACACCTTTGGAAGTTCTGGCAACGGAACGGATGTCTTTGATACGCTGCTGTGCTTGAATATGATTCTCTTTGAGTGCATCCTTATCCAGCTTCTCTAAATTGTCGAGGTGAGCCTCCATCTTTTCGATACGCTTTTCCAACTGATCGGAAGCCTTCTTAATGGATTGGATACGGATCTTTGTATTCTTTTTGAGTTTCTTCTCGGGAATATCTTTCTTTAAATCCAGATATTTCTGATTCATTTCCTGAGCATCTCTTAATTCTTTGATCTGCTTCTGGATTTCTTCTTTGCTGTGGTTCTTAAGTCCGCCTTCGGAATCGAAGTTTGCCTGTGAAGCAATGACTTCGTTATATTTCTCCTGCGCATTCTTAAATTCCTGACTTCCGGTTCTCTTTGCGAGAAGATGAGCCTTCTGGATTTCTTCACTGATATTGTTTTCTTCCTGACGAAGGGTTTCATCCTTGATCTTGGCGGAGTTTGCATTACGTTCTCTGGTGTCGGCATCGAAACGTCTCTTGGTTTCGATAATATTGTTCTTTGCCTTCAGCATGACATCGACACGCTTCTTGGTTTTGGGATCGAGCTTATCGTCGTTGCGGTGTCTTGCAAGATACTTGTCAATCTTCTTTTCCGCATCGTCCAGATTTTCCTGGAAAGCTTTTCTCTCGCTCGGTTCCAGATTGGTGGTGGTATAGGTTTCGTCCGTATCGGCCAGATACAGATGATCCAAATCGATGTTTACCTTATTGAAGGCTTTTTCCGCTTCATCGTATTCCTTGCTGCCGAAGTGGACACCCTGCTTTGCATCAGCCATCTCATCACAGGTAATGGAGGTTTCCCCGTACAGAGCTTTGGTGTTCATTTCCAGACGCTCTTCCATGCTGTTCTTGATGGTCTGCAGACGCTTCATGGTATCCACAATTGTATTTTTACCATCGCGCATGGCGTCAATACGTTTTCTTGTATTCGACTTCGCATCGATTACGTCTTCTTTCTGGGAAAGATATGTTTCGATGGAGAGTTTGGCATCTTCCAAAACTCTCATCTGCTCCTCAATCTCGGCATAACTAATCACCTTGGGATTGGTGGGATTCGCCATATCTTCTTTTAACTGCTTTATGTTTTTCTGAGCTTTCTCGTATTTCTTGATCGCCTCGCCGTATGCTTTGCTGCCACGGAAGTTCAAGTCGGATTTTACCATTCGGCTGTGAACTTCGGTCATGGAAGACGAAAGAGTCGGAATGTCGGGAGCAACTTTGTTATCCAGCACATCCTGGCGCGCATCTAACTGCTCGATAAAGGCTTCGTTGAATACCTTGGTACCCTTGGCGGCATCCATACGCTTCTTGGTATTCGTCTTAATCTTCTTTAAATTATCTTTGGTTTTCAGATAAGCGTTGGCTGAATATTCAGTTCTTTCCGCATAACCGCGAAGTTCCTGAACCTCAAGCTCGTTCAATTCATAATTGTCGCCCTTGGATTCACGCAACTGGTCAATACGACGAATCATGACATCATAGGTATCAATCATATCGTCATATGCTTTGCTGCCACGAAGTCTAAGCTTGGCTGCCTTTAAATTGTCCATTTCCTTCTGGGCGTCGTCTCTGAGTTTTTTAAGATCCATATTCAGCCTTCCTTTCTTGGAAAAATCATACTCACATTATACTACATAAACCCAAAAAAACGTAATTTGGTTGCAAAAAAAACACTTTTTATTTAAATGTGGTAAAATTAGCGTATGGGACGAGACGCACAAAGTATCATTTTAATGGTTTTACCGTATATTCTTCAGCTCGGAGGCCTTACGTTTGCGATTTTTGCGGACAGTTATATTCACAAAAAACGCCGGCTTTACTTTTTTGTGGTTATCATTCTGATTGTCGGTCTGATCGGAATCGATCTTTATCAGGCCGGTGATACGACGGAGTTCTTCCGTACGCTGACATCGGTATACGGCTATTCTGCAAGACCGGCGCTGATTGTTCTGTTCATTTCCATCGTGCATGACAGTAAGAAGAACTGGATTTTCTGGCTGATTGTAGCTGCAAATACACTGATCTACATGACGTCGTTTTTCTCCAACATTGCATTTTCAAACAAAGACAATCACTTTGAAAGAGGACCGCTGGGTTATACGGCCTTTGTGGTAAGCGGTGTATTGCTGGTATTTTTGATGGTTTTAACGTTCAAGGAATACATCAGCATTCACAAGGCGGAGGCGATGATTCCTCTCATTGTGTGCCTGTTGATCGTTCTGGCAACGTTTGCCGATCTGAATTTCAGCGGAGACTATCCGATCACCTTCTTAACCGCGACGGTTGTAAGCTGCTGTGTATTCTTCTATATCTGGCTGCATCTGCAGTTCGTTCGCGAGCACGAAAGAGCAATGAAGGCAGAGCAGAGAATCAAGATCATGGTTTCTCAGATTCAGCCGCATTTTATTTATAACACGATTTCCACGATTCAGGCACTCTGCCTGATCAATCCGGAAAAAGCATCCGAAACGGCAGAAAAATTCGGCATGTACTTACGCCAGAACATTGATTCCCTGGCACAAGAAGGCCTGATTCCTTTTGACAAGGAACTGGAACACACGAGAACCTATGCGGATATCGAAATGATGCGTTTTCCGAAAATCAAGGTCAATTACATCATCGAAGAAAACGACTTCGATCTGCCCGCCCTTACGGTACAGCCTATGGTGGAAAATGCGATTCGTCATGGCGTACGAATCCGTGAGGAGGGAAGGGTGACCGTAACCTCCCGCAGAGAGGGCGAGAACATCGTCATTACCGTGGAAGACAACGGAAAAGGCTTTGATCCGACGGAAAAGAAGGAAGACGGAAGAGAGCACATCGGACTTTCCAACGTACAGGGACGTATCGAAAAAATGTGCGGCGGAACGATGACGATTGAAAGCGTTTATGATGTTGGCACGAGAATAACAATTACGATTCCCGTAAAAAAGAAGTCGAATTAGCTGGACATTTGCTGGACAAGGTATGAGATAATAAAAAATGATGGTGTTATTATGACCATTGCACAACCGGCGAAATTACCTTTATTCTCAGCAAAAAGGGGCAATATATATGAAAAAATTCAAGCATTTTGTAATCGGCGGAATTGAACAAAAAATATTCAGTCTGGTATTTATTTCGATTGCGATGGTAATTCTTACCTACACAGTCGTGCTTTTGGTGCAGGCTAACCGGCTTACCAAGATTGTGGCGGAAACGAATGAAAAACAGAAGACCGTAATCGCGGGGGTTACCGACTCTACGCTCGAACTCATGGTGACGGACAGGCTGGAATCCGAGGCGAAAAAAGAGGCTACCATTGCGGATGATCTTTTTACGCAGGTGGAGTCCCAGGTTCGTATTGTTGCGGATTATGCAACCACGCTCTACGCAAATCCCGATCAGTTTGAACGGATTGATATTAAGGAGCCGGATGCTTCAACAAAGGGAACCACAAGTGCACAGTTGATTTACAGCGATGACACGGATATTACCGATCCCGCAATCATCGACGAAATCGGTCTGCTTGGAAACTTAGGCGGTCTCATGGTTGCACAGTATGATAACTCGGTAGTGAACTCCATGTTTATTACCTCCGCAAACGATATAACAATCATTACCGACAATACCCCTCAGAACAAATATAATCCGGACGGAAGCCTGAAAAAACTGAGAGGCACTCAGCGTCCCTGGTATAAAGCAACGGCAGAGGAAGGGGATATTTATTATTCGAATATTGAAACGGATTCCTTTACCGGTGGCGTTGAAATTACGATTACCATGCCGGTTTATAAGGACGGAGAACTGGTTGCCGTAGCCGGAGCAGACCTTTATCTGGAAACCATGAAAGAGGAAGTGGAGGGCTCGAATAAGGAAGGCGGTTTCCTGATGATTGTGAACCAGAACGGACAGGTAATTTTCTCCCCGAAGAAATCCGGTATCTTTGAAGTACAGGATTCCTCCAAAGCACAGGACTTAAGAGAATGTGACAACGAAGAACTGGCAGAGTTTATCGCAGCAGCCATCGGCGGTGTCGGCTCCGTGCGTGAGGTTGAGGTAGAGGGAGTCACATATTATATGGCCGGTTCGGCATTGGAGACCGTCGGCTGGGCCGTTATTACATCGGCTAACAAAGAAGTGGTTCTGAGTCCTTCGTCTCAGATGATGAATCAGTATGAAAAGAACCAGACCGAAGCTATCACATCTTACAGAGACAGTACAAAGAGAGCGGGAACCATAATCGCTGTCGTATTGGGACTCGGCGTTTTACTGGCACTGTTCTGCGGACAGATGCTTGCAAAACAAATTGTTAAGCCGTTGAACGAGATGGCGAATGATGTTACCAACATCAAAAATGAGAACAACGTCTTCGAGATGAAGAAAATCTATAACACCGGTGATGAAGTTCAGGCTCTTGCCGAAGCGTTTGAAGACCTGACAAAACGAAGCCGCGAGTACATCGGACAGATTTTAAAGATCACTGCCGAAAAGGAGAGAATCGGTGCGGAACTGAATGTCGCAACCCAGATTCAGGCCGATATGCTTCCGACCATCTTCCCTCCGTTCCCGGACAGAAAGGATGTCGACCTGTATGCATCCATGGACCCTGCAAGAGAGGTCGGCGGCGACTTCTACGACTTCTTCTTAGTGGATGAAAATCATCTTGCCATGGTTATGGCCGATGTTTCCGGTAAGGGAGTTCCGGCAGCACTTTTCATGGTCATTGCCAAGACGCTTATTAAAAACAGAGCGATGATGGGCGGATCCCCCGCTGAAATCTTAACCGAAGTAAACAATCAGCTGTGCGAAGGAAACGAGGCGGAAATGTTCGTTACCGTATGGCTTGCAATCGTGGATCTCCGCACAGGAAAAGGACTTGCGGCCAACGCAGGCCATGAACATCCGGTAATTTGTCACAAGGGCGGACAATTTGAACTGGTAGTTTATAAACATGCACTAGCGCTAGCCACCATGGAGGGTGTAAAATATAAAGAGCATGAGTTTACACTTCTTCCGGGAGATAAGGTTTTTGTTTATACGGATGGTGTACCGGAAGCAACGGATAAGAGGAACGAACTCTTCGGTACGGGCAGAATGCTCGAGGCATTAAACGAAGATCCCAGTGCGGAGCCGAGCGAGTTAATTTCCAACGTACGTGTTGCGATTGATGAATTCGTGGAAGATGAAGAACAATTTGACGACATTACCATGTTGTGCATAGTTTATCACGGAAAAGAGGAGAACGAATGAACGAGATTAAGGTGAAAGCCGACATTGATATGCTGGACGAAGTCATAGCATTTGTGGAAGAACAGCTGGAAGCTGCAGACTGCCCCATGAAGACTCAGATGACAATCTCCGTGGCAGTTGAAGAGCTTTTTGTAAACATTGCACATTACGCATATCCTCCGAAAACGGGAGACGCCATTGTACGCATGGAAGTGAAGGGAGATCCGAAATATGCGGAAATCCAGTTCATTGACAGCGGAATTCCGTATAACCCGTTGGAGAAACCGGACCCCGATATTACCAAGCCCGCTGAGGAGCGTCCGATTGGCGGATTAGGCATTTTTATGGTCAAAAAAAGCATGGATGAGATGCTTTATGAATATACTGACGGAAAAAACATTGTCACCATTCGAAAAACGTTGTAAAATTCTATTGTACGTTTTTACGAACGAGGACATCGAATGAGAATTATCTGCGTTGACGACGAAGAATTGGTATTGCAATTAACGGTATCCATGTGCAGGAATCTTTCCGAGGATTATGAGGTCGAAGGATTCTCCCGCGCAAAGGATGCCTTTGCAGCCATGGATGAAGAGAGTACCGATATTGCCCTGCTGGATATCGATATGCCGGATATGAACGGCATCACGATGGCCTTAAGAATTAAGGAGAAACATCCTGACACGGCGATTATTTTCCTGACCGGTTTCTCTCAGTATGCCGTGGATGCTTTTGCTATGCATGCTTCGGGTTATCTGTTAAAGCCGGTGTCCCGTGAAAGGCTTTCGGCCGAAATCGAATTTGCACTGTTAAATCGCGAAAACAGTGCATCCATTGCATCCCCTGCCCACATTTTTATTAAGACATTCGGAAACTTTGATGTTTTTGTGGACGGACAGACGGTTTCGTTCTCCCGTTCCAAGGCCAAAGAGCTTCTGGCTTATCTTGTGGACTGTCAGGGTGGTACGGTCAGCCGTTCCGAAGCCTTTGCACTTCTCTGGGAAGAGGGTATGTACGACCGTTCGATGCAAAAACAGCTCGATGTCATTATTCGCAGTATGCGTGCGACTTTGCAGCAATACAATATCAGTGAGATCCTGGAAATCCAGAGCGGATCGATGCGTATCTGCCCCGAACGTGTGGACTGTGATTTGTACCGCTTCTTAAATGGTGATGCGAAGGCAGTTAACGCTTACCGCGGGGAATACATGAGTACTTACTCCTGGGCAAGCCTGACGGAGGCATATGTAACCAGAAGCCTGGAGGATTAACGAACCGGTTTTTAGATTTATAAATGTTTGGAATACAAAGCGACTTCTATCAAGAAAGTCGCTTTTTTGTGTGTGCCCGAACGGCAATTAAGAGAGTTTTTCGAACAGAATGAAAAGTTTTTTGAAAATCTTTGATATGTGTTGGACTTCTGTTGGACAGGTAGTAGTAATCTGTGAATGTAGATTGTAAAAATAGGATTTTTCCATGATTGGGAGGAAGGAAAAGGTTTCGGTCCGAAATTTTAAAAAAAGTTTGAAATTTGTTGGACTTTTGCTGGACAGATAGTTGTAAGATATGTGAATAGTATTATTGTAAAGGGCAAAAACTATGTCTAATGTTGAAAAAAGAGTAAATTATTCCGAACAGAATACAGGTAATTCTCCGGATGCGGAACTCGCAGGTGTTCTGAAAGCCATGACTTCATCCAAGAACCCTCCGAACCGTATTTATGATGCGATGATTCAGCAAGTTGATCTGCTTCGGTTTGAATTCAGCCGCAAAAAGGGTTCGCCCATTAAGCAGCGTGATGTTGAAAACCTGAATGAAAAATTTGCCACGATCAACAAACTTGCGGAGATTTATTTAAAATCCAAAGATAATCGTAAACTGGGATCCGAAGAAACAAAGCAGGTGGAAACCGTTTACGCCATGCGGGAAGTTTTATCCGACCAAAGCCGCTATCTTTCCAAGAACGTTGAGTTTGCAAAAGACGGCGCAACAATGGGAGAAAGCAAACCCGCGACACCGGAGTCGGCCAAAGAGGCTGCCAAGGAAGGCGGAATGGAATATTCCGATGCTATGCGAAAGAGTTCGGAAGCTGCTTTTTCCGCTATGCGTGAGCTGGGAGTCTTAAGTGCTTCCAAGAAAAGCGGAGAGGAATTTACGCAGACCGAGAAGGATCTGACCAGACTCGGCATGACGGCAATCATGTTGTGCGACAGAATCATGGCGGGTGAGGAAGGTCAGAAGTTCTTCGAAACCTACGTAAAGCCACAGAAGGATTATGGAAAGGTGATTTCCTCCATTGCGAACTCCACGGAGCTTAAGCAATCGGTAGCCGATAAATATACAGGCGACAAGCTGAAAGAATTCCTGATGCAGAAAGATGCACCGAAGAAACTTTGGGATGATTTTGAACAGAAGGTAAAGAAGCCGAAAGATCTCAAAGCGGAAGAACAGAAACAGAACCTCAATCAGAAAGAAAAAACAACAGGTTTTTCGTTATAGAAAGGAACCGGTAAAGTATGGGACAGACAGTAAATCAATTTAAACAGTTATTGGAAAACAGAAAAAATGAACTGTCGCAGATTCAGGATGCAGCGCAGAAGAAGCAGAAAACAGCGGAATTGATTCTTCTTACGCATATGTATAACAAATACGGAAACGGCTGGGATCGTCCTCAGATGAAGAAGCAGTTTGAGACCCAGATCCTCAACTTCAATCCGGAACCGAAATATACACAAACCATTGCACGAATCAAGACAAATATGGACAATCTTACGGTACGTCTGGCCTGCACAGAGCCGAGACCGTTCCCGGAAGAGCTGTATCCGTATGCCGCAGAACCCGAAAAACTGACAAACGAAAAGATGAAAGATATCCGGAATACCTTATATGGTAAAGGATATCCTTTTGACATTTACAAGGTTCCCGGTGAAGGAATGGGAGAGGAACAGCTGAAGGCAATCCACAACGACCTTGGCTTAAAACCCGACAATATCAAGGAGGAAGTAACGCCTCTTACCGTTAAATTTATCGGCCAAAATGAAACGGTCCTCAAACGTTTCGATAATTATACGGCTCCTGTCGGACTGCTCACCGGCAGAGGCTTCACCAATTCCAGTACATTCCGCTTTTATCTGATGGCGAAAAAGGGATTGAGCGTTCAGGATGCGATGAAATACGGTCCCGATTCCGAAGGATTCGAGAATGATTTCAAAGAATTTGAACAGTTTTTAAAAGACCATCCCATCAAAGATACCGAGACGAAAAAGCTTTCGGACGAGGAAAGGGATCAGAATACAAAAGAATGGCTGGATGTTTTTGGAAAAGCATCGGACAAATTTGCCGAGTATAAGATTCCGGATATTGATTATAATAATCCGGAAGCCGTAGAACCGTACAGAAACGAGTTTCTCTTTCTGTCTCCCCTGATTACGGATTTGGAGCAGCAGGTGGAACCGTTCTTAAGTGCGGCTGCTCCTTCTTTATCCCGTCTTAAGGGAGAAGAAGTAAAACTGAAAGCTAAAATGAAGCCGGCACAGGAGATTCGTAAATTTTCAAGTGCATTTGCTACAGGAAATACCCTGCCGGAAGCTCTCTTAAGGGGAAATCCGAAGGCGGCGGCAAAAACGACGGCCGTTCAGAAAATCGTTTTTGCAAATGAAGTTGCGCCGAAATACAAAGGAAAAACCGGAAAAGAGCTGGGTTCGGATGTAACCGTAAAATCTCTCTATGACGGAATTGCACAGCTTCGAATGGTGCAGGAAGCAAATACACATGATCAGATTACGTTCGACAATGCCAAGGAATACCTGCAAAGCGGTGGCGGAAACTTAAAGGATGTTGTTTTAGATCATTATCAGACATTATTAGCAACCACCAGAAAAGAATCAGCCAATCAGGAACAGATTTCCCACGGCCAGAGCGTTTTTGTAAGTAAAGTACAAAGTGAAATCGCGGATAATCCTCACTATAAGGGTGTCTTAAGAGATCTTTTTAACAGCGGATTAAGCGGAGAAGACATTCTTGCCAAATTCAAGGTGGAAGAAGACAGAGCGGTGGAAAACGACTTAGATGTTCTCTTTGACCACGAATTAAGCGAACAGATGGCACAAAGACAGGCGGACAGGGATTATCTGATTGAGAAGGTGGATTTCTGTTTCCGTAAACTTTTTGTGGATAACGGACAGGTAGATTATTACAGGCTTGCCGGTGTGGACAATCCGCTTGGTACCATCCGCGTAAACGGAAAGACCGCGGAAGAACTGTGGGGAGAAAAGTATAAAAACATTGAGAATCCCGCAGATAAGGAACTGCTTTATAAATTAGAGATTATCAATGCCATGGTAAACACGATTGCTCATGTTACCATGGATCATTACATGATAAACGATAACGATCAGATCGTGCCAAACGGAACCATTGACCTTTGTGACGATCGCCTGCACATGGAAAGAAAGAAATCTTTCCTTCGTGAAGTGGAAACTCTCGGTACGAAGATGCGCGAAATCAAGGCGGCAACGGCTGAAAGACCGCAGTGGCTTCAGCCCGGAGCACAGGCATTACGCGACGAAATGGGAAGAAAGGCAGATGCCGTTATTAAAGAGTGTAATCTGCGCTTCGGCCTGTACGGAAAACTCAAGCCTGCGCTTGAGGAATACGAGCTTGCTGCCGAGAACTTTTACAATAATCAGATTTCCCTGATGCATACCAATAACAGGGGTCAGGCGGAGATTGCCCTTGCGGAGCAGGAAAAACGCAAGGCATTAAATGATATTCGTGAAATCAAAAACAATATTGAGAAGTATGCAAAGAATCTGAAAGTGGAAAACTCAGATCTGGAGTTGGGTGCAAATGATTCTGCCCGTTATCAGTTTGCAAAAATAAAAAGCGAAATAGAACAAAGCGTTAAGTTAAAAGGTCTTTCCGAGGCAGCGGCAGAGCTTCATCAGGAGGAGGCGCTTCCGGAGGAACTTGGATGGATTGACCAAATTGATGATGCGGACGAAGAACTGACAAATGAGCAGACGAAGCTGTTAAAGGAAGCTTCCGGATTCTTCGATAAGCAGGAATTGGACCGGATGACGGCAAACTATACGACTTCCATTATGGATATTATGAATATGCAGAATGTGGGAGAAACCGGGAAAACGGGTGCCAAGATTCTGGATGAAAACGGATTCGGAACACGTGAAGGAACCCTGCAGTGCTATTTTGCATCATACTTAATGTCCGAAAAAGGACTTAGTGCCAAAGACGCTCTTGAAATCGGCAATACGCTTATTCCCGTCACGGATCCGAAAACCGGCGAAGTAAAATACCCTGCCGGGAGGGAACAGACACTTCAGTATGAAAAAGATTTCATGCAATTCGTGCTCAATTACCCGATCGAAAAGGAAAACGCTGATAAGGAAACGACGGAAAAATCAATCGGAAAATGGGCAAAGGTATTTCGGAATGCCCACATGAAAGTCAAAGAATATAAGCTTCCGGATATCGACTATACCGATCCGAAACAGGTAAAGGATCATTTTGAGAAATTATATTATTTGGGAATTTTCTCCGGAGATGCATTCCAGGAATTTGACGCAATGGCTCGGTCGAGTGCAAATACCAAATATTCTTCCGTTTCCAATGTTGCGGCAAAAGAAATGGGCGGATACAAGAATTTCTGGGATACATACCGGTTTTTCAATGACATGCAGGGCCTGACACTGGTCGGTTACCGAAACGGAAATGAACTCAAAGAGTACAAAAGCGTATGCCGAATCGGCTTCATGGCTGCAGGGCGTTTCCTCGGCGGAAGAATGATGAATAAGATCGGCGGCAAAACGCTGGGAGACGGAATTACATTGTTAAGACCGTCGATTTCGATTTTGGAAGATTCGATAATGTCTACGGGGGGTATGTTGAACAAATATGTCTATACCACCCAATTCCCTGTGGAAAGTCTGGTCAACAGTAAGAAGGGACTTCAGTATCTTTTCGGATTTAACAGGGAGAGCCTGGAACAGACTGCGGACGCATTGGAGAAGGATGCACTTAGCGGCGTGGGAAGAGACCGGTTTGCACTTAACTCTCACTTTAAGATGGGTATTTTTGATGCCGAACCGTGGCCGGAGGGTCTTCGTGAGCGCTTTTCATCCGTTGGAGAATCGGCACAGGATATGGAAAAATTCCTTGCGGAGAATGCGACGGAAACCTGCAATGTGATAGACTGGGCAGACAATCAGATTTCCGGGATGTTTGATATGGGAAGACACGGTCTGATCCATGAGTATGGATTCAACGATTCGGACATGTTCCTGATTGACGGACAGACTCCGGCGCAGAAATACGGCGAAAAATATGCGCACATTCAGGATCCCGACGAGAAAGAGCGTTACTTCAAAGCAGAAATAATGCGCTCCATTGCAAGCGGCAGACAAGAGGTAAAGGTTCGCAATCTTTATCTGGAAACGGACGGCAGGATCACGGAAGGACCCGCGACGCTTCGGTATATGAAACGGGATAAGGTGACGGAATTCGTAAACGAATACCAGAATTATAAATTACAGCGCAAGAACCTTTTATCCCGCCTGAACCAGATGAAGAAGAACCTTGCCGAAACGCAGCAGAATCCGAAGTCAAACTTTACGCGTGGGGAAGGGGAAGAAGGCTCGCCGGAATACCGGGCTTATACCAAAAGCATACAGGAATGTATCGATAAGCTTTCCGGTTGGAACGGTGTTGGAGAAAAGGCTGTATTCGGTGCACAGCTCAGAACCGCTCTGCAGAACCTGGAGAGAAATGCAAAAGCATATTATGAGAAACGAAAAGGGTTCTTATTCGGACCCCAGTCCAAAGAGGGTGTCATTCGTCTTCTCGAATCCGAAAAAGCCTCAACCGGTCTCGTATCGCAGTTTGATGCCTTAAGAAGAACGTTTCAAAGCGACCAGTACGTAAACGGACGTACGTTGAAAGAATCCAGCGAAAGAGACCTGGAAATCTACTATAAGAAAGTACATGACAGTTTCTTAAAGGTTCCGGTACAAAATGAAGCGGAAACGGAAGATGCATATGCAAGAGCGGAGATCAAACGCCTTCTTGATATGTATAAGAACTCCGTCCGTATAAAAGAGATCAATACCAAACCGGAATTAAAGAATGAGAAAAATGCGGCGGACTATCTGTTTGGCCGTTATGAATACCTTATGGGACCCGCTCCTGTCGGAGAAGAAACTAAGAAGTTTACCCTGGAAGATATCCGTGATGTGGAAAAATTCCCAGAAAGACTGGAGTTTTTGGCAAAACATGCGCCGTTCCAGATGGCCATGAACAACAATCCGGAGCGTACCATCCGTCTGTGGCAGCAGCTGGAAGCCGATACCGCTTCCGTTACTACGGCTAAGAAGACGGAATATGATAATCGGATTAAGGAAAGTGGTTCCCTTTCCGATTATGTTGCCGGAAACAATGCGGCGGTTCAGCCTGCCATGCCGGCGGCGGAGACAATCAAGAGAATCAACAATATCGAGGATCCCGTTGAACGTCAGAACGAAAGGATTCAGCTCGGTATCCGGCTTACCGAAGCAATCGTGATGCAGATGCAGTCTTCCGACAGCCCGGATACACTGTTCTTCCGCACGCTGGTTACCGGAAAGTCAGCATTGCTTGAGGGCTTTAAGAATACGATCCACAATTACATACTTGAAAAAGGCTATCTGGAGAATGACAAGATAGAGGATACCCTACGCCGTCTGGAAAACGGAGAACTGCGCAGGGAAGCAATGGATCAGATCACGAGAAAATCTTCGATCGATCGTGCAAACCGTCTTGCAAATGAAAAAGAAAAAATAGCAGAATCCCTCGGAAAAGTCGGCTTTATCACGAATGCGCAGGGAAATCTTACGGAGCAGCAGTTTGAAGATTATGCGGCGGAAACGGGATTTGACATGGCAAATACGTTCGCTAAGGAATTTAACGACAGCGCGGATCTCTTAAAACAGCCGATTTCTTATACCGTAACGCAACCCGGCCAGAATCAGGGGGATCCGGAAGTTGTAGTGGCCAAGAACGTACAGCCTGACGCCGAAGTCTTTAAAAATGTCGGTATTTCCCAGAGAAATGATGCGCTTCAGTCGCTCTTTGTTTCCTGGGTTATGGCACAAAAGGGAAAAGAATTCAAGGAAGCTCTTAAAATCTGTACGACCACCGCATGGGCTGAGGAGAATAAAGAAGAGGCTAATCAGGCGAACCGGTTCCGTGCGGAATTCTATGAATTCTGCGAAAAGAATCAGATTCTGGCGCTTCAGAAAGCCGGAAACAAAGAGGAAGCGGAACGCGCCGTCCGGGAATGGGCAAACGTCTATAAGAAAGCTTCCGATATGATGAAATCCTATGAGTTCCCGAATATCAATTACCGCAATAAAGAAGAGATTAAAACAAACATGAAGGAACTGGTCGGAGTGACCGGATTCATCGGAAATGTCAGACAGGAATACAAGAAATTTTTCGAAAGCAGTCAGGCTGTGAATGCAAAACGAATCGCGGCTGAAGAGATCGGCAGGAAAGGGTTCGATGACAGTACGAATTTCTGGATCGGACTGGAAACTGCAACCTCATCCTTCCGTCAGGGGTATTGTACAAAGAAAGAGAAATCTCTTTATGCCGGAAAAAGTATCAATGCTTTTAAAAACGACATCCTTGTCACCGCCGTAAACAGAAAACTCGGAAGCGACAGAATGCAAAAGACCGTAGGTCTTAAGGCGGAACAGATTGTTGATCTGATGGGTAAGACCAACGGGCTTCTTACCGAGAAAAACAAAAACATGATGGTGGTGTCTGCGGCAGCAGACGGCGGATACGATGCACTTTCCACAGCAGCCATAACCAATTACATGACAGGAATCAACCGCTCGGGAGTAGAAAAGAGCGTAACGGTTCTGGAAGGCCTTAAGTCCGGGGATGTGTACGGGGATGTGCTTAACGCTCAGTTCAATGCAATCGTGACATTCCGTGACAACTTTGATTTTGCAGGTCAGATGGAGACGCTGGCAAATCTTCCGGACGGAAATGAACATGTTCAGGAGATGCTTGATTACTTAAATTCCACCCTTGAAAACGGAAAGAGTGTCAAGGATTGGATGGCAGACCGTTTCGATCTTCTGTTCAATGAAGGAACCAGAACGACCTTCCAACTTGCGGGAGTAGCACCGATCGATACCCTTATGATCGGAAACATGACCGTGAGAGAAAAATTTGCAGACAAATATGCCGGAATCGAGGATGAAAAACTCAAAGAGCAGCTGCTTTGTCTGGAATTTATAAAGGAAATGGCAATCGGAAGAGAAGATCTCGTGGTTCGCACTTTTGAGCTTTCCGAAAACGGTCTAACGGAAAGTGCCATTCCGGCAATCGCAGTCCTGAACAGAGACAGCATGCAGAGATTCTCGTATTCCGTACATGCGTATGAAATCGGACGCAGGGAGATGATCTCCGATTTAATGCCCGTAATTGAAGCCCTTAAGAATACACAGCAGAACAGGGAGTATAATTTCTCTTCCCTCGGAAGCGAGGGCGGAGAAGAATACCGCAAGATGACAACGGATCTGTCTAGGGTTTACGCATTTTTAAGAAGCGAGGACAATTCCGACCTTACACAGAAACAGATTCTGAATGCACTCAACAAACTTGAGCAGTCTGCAAGAACATATAAAGAAACCCATACAGGCTGGTTTGTGGGGCGTTGGCACGCATACGGACGTCAGCGTCTGGAACAGTCGGATAGGCTGCTTAAGATGGTTCCGATGTTAAAACAAAGATTCCTCGGAATTCGCAAAGACATTGACTGCAATATGGCAGTCTGGAACGGGAAAAATGCCCAGGAGGCTCCGTTCAGCCGTATTAAGGAAGTAAACGGCAAGCTGGAAGGAAAGTTTAACTTAGAAGTTAAGGATGCGGATTTCTACGATTACTATTTCAAAGTAGGTGCCGTAAACCGTGCTTTGAATAAACTTCGCAACAGACAGCTTCCGGAACAGAATGCGGAGAATATCCGCAGAGTTATCCGTTATCTGGAAGGCTATTTTGTCGACAGAAGAGATACCGGTGAACTTACCATGGAAGATGTGAAATATCTGGAAGACGAAGGACGGATCACGGCTCGTATCAACGAACTTGCAAACAATCCTATTTTCCAGAAATGTATGGAAGACAATCCCGATTATGCAATTGAAAACTGGCGTGCCATAGAAGAAATTGCAAGGGAGATGCGGGAATCGGCCGCTTCGCAGGTTCAGAACGTAATCAACCGGTACGGTGCTGCGGAAGCCTTTATTGCGGGACTTGAGGGGCCGGAACAGAATGTACGCTATACGAAGCAGGATGCTTATAACAAAATGATAGCAGACAATCAGATATACGCAGAGCGCTCCAATACCTATGAAAGACTTGCAACCCTGATGCTGGCCAGACTCCTTGCCGAAGATTCCGAGTTTTCCTACAGACTTCGCCTGTATATCGCGATGGGGGATTCGGTCGAAAACCAGATCATTTCCTACGTAAAAAACGGGTTACGGATGTCAAATGCGCTGGACGGGGACCATTTTGTACGTACATTTGAAGCAATGCATACCGGTCAGCTGAAGGAAGAAGTAAGACAGATTATTATGGAGGCCGGTTATCTTAACGGACCAAATCCCGCAGCGGCTGACGAAAATGAGATCGTAGATAACCCTGTGGAAGAACAGGAAATCATTCTGAACGAGGATGAGCCGGAAATCGTTCCGAACCTGAATGCGCAGAATATAAACATTCAAAACGGAAATATCGAAAATGAGAATGCCGGGAATGAAGAACCGGTCGGAAACGTTCAGGAGAATGATGTAAACAACAGCATAAACGTCAATGTAAGTATTCTGAATAACGAGATTCCGGAAGTGAATCCGAATGCGGATGTTCATGAAGAAGAAAACCGGATACAGAATCAGAATGCAAACCCGGTTATTGAAGACGACCTTGACCTGAATATCGGAAACGACGAATTCCACTTCAATGGTGCCGGGGTCAACATCAACGTGGATCTTCGTCTGGATGATGTATTCCGGGATATCAATATCGAACCGATCCCGAATGCGGACGGCGGAAACGACGAAATCGATTATAACGAAGACGAATACAACGACGCAGAGAACGAAATCAACGAAAACGAGATCAACGAAAACAAGATTAACGAAAACGAAATGAAAGAGGAGAAGAAAGCAGAACCTCCCAAGAACGAGATCAAGGAGGAGAAGAAGCCGAAACCTAAGAACATTATAATTGAGGAGGACGAAGAAGAGAAAGAACTTGTCGGTCCGGGTCCTGAGGATGAGAGAGCGGAATATATGAAGTCCGCAAAGGTTTATGAAGATGAACTCAAACAAATGGGCAAGGGCGCTTACAACGAAAAAGGCGAGATTGATCTTCAGAAAGCCGGATGTATCATCAAGGCGGCGACTGCTTACGAGATGAGTAAACGGAAGAGCTTCGGTATTTTTGAAACCGGTAAAGGCATTGAAAGCAAACTCTTCGGTAACAAAGAAAGCAGAATCGGCCTGGTAGTTCTAATGGAGAACTTAGACGGAGCAAACATCAATCAGCTCATTCAGGTCGGAAATTTCAAAAAAGGAATTGAGGGACTTTATGAGAATTGTTCCGAAGAGAAAAAACGGATCATTGAAGAACTGTGGAAGGATGCCAAAGTGAAGCATGCCAATTCTTCCGATCCCCGGATGAGGGATGTGGTGAGCGGATACGGCGAGCCGAAAAAGAATAATTTTGCAATCATTGGAAAATCATCCTCAAACAAAAAGCCGGGTGGAAACGAAAAAGAGAGCAAAAACGGAAAAGGCAACGATAACAACGGTACATTTGGAAAGAATAAGGGAAAACCGATTACGGGTCCCGGGAAAAAGTAATTAAAGGAGGATAAAAAAATGCCAAAGTGGAATGTGGATCAGGTATGGGGGTTGAAGGAGTATTTTTCAACCTTATCCAGAAAGGACAAAGTACAGTTTCTTCTTGAAATGGACTTAGTTGACAACCAGGTCATGGTAGAGGCTGATGTTCAGAAGGCTCACAAGGAGATGGCAAAGGAGTTCTTTGCTCCGAAGGATGCAAAAGGTAATATTGATGTTGCGGAAATGCAGAATCGTATCGGACTGTTCATAATGGCCAGAGCGGAGCAGGCGGAAAAACTCGGACAGGCAATGATGGAAGATGCACGGAGTATTCCGGTAGGTCATCCCATTGAGCAGATTTATGCCGCTGCAAGCGAGCGTTTCAAGGATCATCCGGAAGGCAAAAAAGCTGCCTACATGAAGGATTACATGTACAAAAAGGTGATTGACGGAGATCTGATTTCGACCGAAGCGATGCAGGAAATGCTGAAAAAGGCCGGAAAGAAGGCCGGTGACGTTGCACAGACGAAAGAAGAATTTAAAAAGCTTTTGGACGAAGGCTTTCAAAAGGCTATCGAAGAGAAAAAGAAAGCTACCAATACTATTGATGGCAGCGCCATTGATTATGGTGCCAACTTTGCTTCCAATAAGGGAATCGTTACCGATCAGGTTGTTGCGCAATATATGAACAGCAAGAATAAGGTTGCCGCAGAGTATGATATTCTGGATCATGCATACGAATTGCGGGAGAAGATCAACAAAGAAGCAAGACTCGGCGGAATGAAGGTTGCCAACGATCTTCTTTACCGGAAGGAAGTTCTGATACTGGCAAAAGAGGCGCTGGAAAACACCGGAAGAGGAAACGGAAAAGACCAGGAAGGAACCTGGTGGCATAAGAACAACAGTCCGGAGTTCAACGCTGTTAATACCGCAATGAAAAACTATACGGATTTTGTCCAGAAAGGAAAAAACCCGGATTTGGTGGAATCTGCCAGAAAGACACTTGTGGAGGCAGGTCTTAAATATATCGACGGAAAAGAAAAAGTTCGTTCTTCCCAGTTCGGACGCGAACGTTTTGAGACTGTTATGACGGCTCTTCATGCAACCATGGACAAAGCAGACTTCCAGGCTCTTTGTGACAGGATCAACAAAAAGCGCGGACTGACAGGAAAGCCGGATGACGAAAATTACGTTTCCGAGAAAAAATATGCAAAGAAGGCTTCCATGGAATCCCGTAAGACACCTCTTACGGAAGAGATGGAAGACAAGATTCAGAATATTGAAAAATACTATGGTCCCAACAAGCCGGGCGGAACCTTGGAGTATGACTTAAACGCATATGACGGTATCGGCGACTACAACATTACAAGCAGACAGTTTGCTGCGCTGGTTGTCGGTTATGCCGGCACGCGGGAAGCCGCAGGAAAAGGGCCGGAAGATGATAAGCTTACAGACCTTGAAAAAGCAAACTTACAGCGTGCAAAATATTCGGATTTCTTCTACGAAGATAAAGGAAACAATATGCCGGAAGAGTTCAAGCCGGTTGTGGATTATTCCAAAGAACAGGTAAACAAAGCACTTTTCGCATATCGTGACGGGAATAAGAAACCCCTGGCAAACATTCTCGCGCAGACGATTCGCAGTTATGCACTTGCCGGTCGGGATGAACTTCCGGCTGAGAAGTGGGCAATTCAGGCAGAGCAGAAGCAAATAGTGCTGGATTTCCTCGCAAAAGACAAGGATCTGGGAAAACTTGCAAAAAAACAATTCGCAGAAATTACGAAGAATGACCGCAGCATTAAAGGTAACGAACCGAAATGGGAAATGGATTTAAAAGAAGTAAAGGCCACCGTTGAGGTTGGAAAACTGGTTGGTAATGCTTCGAAGGCGAAGAAAGAACTGGAATCCGGAAAGAGCCTGAGCGAAGAAAGGAAAGTTGAACTTTATGCAGACATTCTGAAAGTGAATTATCTGCAAAACCGTATCAATATTAAAAACGGGCAGGAACTGAGCAAAAAGGAAGAAATCCGAAGCGAGCTGGGTAAGATTGCAAATGAAAAAGGTCTTAACAACGATCAGGTTGAGGCAAAAGGAAAAGCGATCCGTCAGCAGTATTACGGAAACGCTCAGAGTATGGAGGATTTGATTAATCCCAAAGCACACGGACATGCGGTTCTTACCACTGCAATGAAACGTGTGATAAGACAGGCCAAGATTACGAAACTCTCTCTGGATGAGGCCCTTAATAAGTTGAGCGATGAGTCCTTCTTAAAGGGAACTGTAAGAGACAAGGTTCTGGATGCGAAAGAGGAAGCAAAGAATAACGAAAAGGGCAAAGAAAACGCAAAGAACTGGAAAGCCGGCGGAAATGTAAAAGAAAACAAAGAAGAACCGAAGGCCCTTCTTCCGAATCAGTAAGATACTACTCTACATTTACAAAAGCATATAAAGAAGAACCGGCGGTTCCATAAAGGGACCGCTGATTCTTTTTTTCTTTCTGTGTGTTGTGAAAACGGAGAGTTTGTAGTATGATATTATGCGTATAATTATGATTTTTTTTGGCTTATGAAAGCGATATTTGTCCGTTATGAGCAGTAAAAAGAAGAAAAACAGAAAGAATAAGAATAACCGCATGCCATTGATAATCGGTGTGGCCGGAGCGCTCCTGGCTCTTGCGGTTGCCGTGATTGTCATCGTTTTGGTAAATAAAAAAAGAACAAAAACTCCGAATGAAAATGCTTCGGATGGCACGGTGATCAATTTAAATCAGGGAAGTGAAACAGTCCGGGCTTCCGAAGACGCACAGACGGAGGACGGCTCCGGACAGGAAGATCCCGAAAAGAAGGGAGAGTCCAAAGAAGAACCGAAAGATTCCGATCCCGGGAATCAGGATCCGGACGGAAAAACCAAGGACCCTTCCGCGAAAGAGCCCACTGTACAGGAACCCTGGGACACTCCCGGTGCGGAGCCAGGGGATACCCCAAGTGTGGAAGTCCCCGCAACCGACCCCGGCAACAACAAGCCGTCCGTCGGAACAACAAAGCCTGACGACAAACCGGACGGCGGAGTGATTGAACTGCCGGAGATCCCGATCAACTGATATTCCTGCACAGATTCGGAAACCAAAAGCGAGAAATATGTAACAAGAATCGAACAGAATCCCAAAGAGGAGGAAAAGATGAGAAGAGTTTACAGATATTTGTTAATACCGGGCGCATTCGTGATGATGCTGTTTTTGTGCTTTCTGATGAAGACAACGGCAGAGGCAAGGAGTTTTACTTTGGAAGATGATACTGTAGTGGATGCTGTGGAGCTTCCGACCAGTGGTTCAAGTTGTGATTTGGAACAGTCATATTATTATATGCAGAATGGAGATTCGGATTACAATAATGTCGAAAGTTATACTGTGAAAAACGATGTAACCATTATTCTTCCGGACGGATCCAGTGCATCAACAAATATTAAATTCTATATCAATGAGGGAAAGAGTCTGACAATCTGTGGAGAATTATACGGTGCCGGTACATTTTCCTGTGCCGGCATTTACGGCAGAAACGGTGAGGCATCTTATACATTTACTTTAAATTCCGGTACGGTAACGGTGATTGGCCCGAGCTCAGGGAACGATTCCGGAATCGGCCAACAAGATAGTTACGGCTGCAGCGAATGCAGAATTGTGATCAACGGTGGAACTTTGACGGTTGGAGCACACTCCGGAGTTGCACTCGGCTCGTCCGATTTTGGCAGCATTACAATCAACGGCGGTGTGGTAAATGCAAGCGCCACCGGCACGAACGGAATTGGAATATGTGCTAAAAATGTAACGATTAACGGCGGACAGGTAACGGCAAGCGGTACCAAAGGGATTGTGGCTGATACAATCAATCTCGGATATACCGATAGTACGGATTTTGTTCAGACTACAGATTTTAACGGAACTTTGACTGTCAGCGATGGCTGCACGTTCCTTTATAATGATGATGACAGCAGTGTTGATTTTTCAAATTACACGGCAAATGCGAAGGTCATTCCCGGAACCTTTCCGAGATTAAAATCCTACAGCCTCAGTCTGGACGGACTGATTGGGGTAAATTTCTATGTATATTTACCGGAGAATATGAGGAATACGAATACCACCATGTCATTTACTGTTAAGTCGAAGAACAAAAGCAGGACGACATCGGATACCTTCGACAGCACATTTAAAAATGACTCGGGATATTATGGATTTACCTGCTATCTGACATCGATAGAGACGGCAATGGAAATTGAGGCAAGCCTTCCGTATACGGGCGGTATGCTGACTTATACATGTAACGGTGTAAAATCCTATTATGAGCAGGCCGTTCAATCGAATTATGCGGGATTTACCGATCCGGAAGAGAACTTACTTAAGGCATTGGTAGATTACAGCCATTATATTCAGCTTTTCCTTCAGAAAAATAATAATTGGTCACTTACGGATGATTATGTTGCAATTCAGAGTGCCGGTTGCAGTGTTGACCCTACGGTTGCTATAAAGACGGCCATAGAGGCGAAAGCCGGAACCATAACCGTTCCGGAGGGAGTATCGCTTCAATATCAGCTGGGATTTGATGAAGCATTGACACTGCGAATCCGGGTTGTTGCTCCGACAGGGGTGACGGTTACCGATACCAGTCTTGGAGAACGAAACGGAAACATTATTTCCATTTCCAATATTAAGGCGCAGGAAATCGGTAACACCGGAACTCTGACGATTACATTATCGGATAAAAGCACTGTAACCATCACGAATTTCAGCGCACTTATTTATGCAAATGCCATTATGAACAGTGATAAATTTGATGAGAATGATAAGAAGGCTATGGTTGCTTTATATAATTACTATATGGCAGCAGATGCGTATTTTAACTAAGGGATATTTCGGAGGATAATGCGGTGGAGAACAAGAAAGAACAATACGAAGAGCTGCAGATTGAAGTAGTGGAATTTGAGAGCGAGGATATTATTATCACAAGCCCTACAGACGGCCCCTGGGTTCCCTGATTTAACGATTGGTTACTTTGTATTTCATGCAGGAATTTAATTTCAGGGCATCTGTAACCGCAGGTGCCCTTCCATTGCTACTTTTGATAAAGGAGGAAGAAACAAACAATGCAAAAAACGACAAAACTTACAATACTTACCATAACCCGGGTAGCCTTAAGCACTGCAATCATCTGCGTACTAGGACCGCTTTCGTTTCCGCTTCCGATCAGCCCCGTTCCGATTTCTCTGGGCATCCTCGGAATCTTTCTTGCGGTATACGTAAACGGATGGATGTGGGGAACGCTGAGTTGCCTTCTGTATATCTTACTCGGCTTTGTCGGACTGCCTGTTTTTGCAGGGTTTACGTCCGGACTTGCAAAGCTCGGAGGCCCGACCGGCGGCTACATCATCGGCTACATTCCGCTAGCACTCATCGCAGGATTTTTTATCGATAAATTTGAAAAAAAGATACCGCTTCACGTACTCGGAATGGTACTCGGAACCGCGGTTTGTTACCTACTCGGAACAACCTGGCTGGCTGTTTCGCTGAAGATGAGTTTTTCCGCGGCGCTGATGGCGGGTGTCATTCCTTATATTCCGGCCGACATCGTGAAGATGATCATCACCATCGGAATCGGAATTCCCGTCCGGGCAGCGATCAGGAAGATGAACCAATAGAAAAAAAGGCGTCTCACACGAGACGCCTTTTATAGTTCTTATATGTTTCTTTCGAAGTTTATTATCCCTGGGGATTCTGCGGTCCCTGTCCGCCCTGCATCTGCTGCATTTTGCGCTGCATTTCTTCCATCTGTCTCTGCATTTCCGCCATTTTCTGTTGCATGGCAGCAGCATCCTGAGGGTTCTGAGGAGGCTGACCCATGGGTGCCTGCATCGGCTGCTGCATCATAGGCTGTCCGGTCATGCCCGGTTGCATCATCGGCTGCATACCCTGCTGCATCATCTGCGGATTGCCCATCATCGGTCCGGCCTGGTAGATGGAATTCTGGTTGCGCTCCTTGATATCGATGGAAACAACCGCTTTTCCGATGCTTACCATGACATCGACAATTGCATTTTCATTCGGCACAAAAACCTCTCTGGTATATGTTTTATTTGCACCTGTTCCGTTCCAGAAACTCTTGATTCCCTTGATCTTGACGGAAACATTTACGCCGACGGGAAAAGTCAGCACGAGCGGATCCTGGTTTCTCGGAACCGTATATGTCTGGCGATTAACAACCACAACCATTTTTGCACCCGCATAGGGTGAATTACAATGGAAATATACATTATTCTGCATTTTAAAATCCTCCTGAATGTATCAAAACCTCTTTCCAATTATAGCAAATTTTGTCCCGATTACATCCCTCTTTTTTATGAATTTTACATGTGGAAACTTATTTTTGCTTTTTTTCGATGAAAACTTGAAAAAACCACGAAAAAAACACGAAAAAATATCCCGAAATGTTGGACAAGTGTTGGACATTGGTTGGTATGATTACAAAGTAAAATTGAAATCGTGGGTGCTTGTGCCCTTTTTAAAGAATATACAGGAGAAAAAAATGCCGTACACCGAAGAACAGAAGAGAGATTTTGATAAAAAAGCCGGATTTGAAAAACGAAAGTTTGAAGATATCTATTTTGATATCGCAAAGAGAGTAAATCGTCTCCCGGAACTCCCGGGTGTGGATCCGCATGACCAGCTCGCGAAAAGACCGCTGCCGAAAGAAATCTCAGATAAATATGGCAGAGCCGGTTTTGTAAGCGATCGTACCACATCGCATACCAGTATATTCTATTTTTATTTGATGGGTGTAAAGAAGATTCCTTTCAAGGATCTTGTTAAAATTACTCCGGAATCACCTGAATTTGAGGGCTATCTGGCTGATTATGATAAGTTCTTAAGCGAAAACCCGGTGAAAGCATTTGGTGAATTTCCTGAGCCCGATCCGGTAACACGCAAGAAGAGCATCGGAAACTGGATGAATCTTTTTGCGGATTGCGGGGAAATGATGAAGGATTATAAATTCCCCGATATCGATTATTCCAATCCGGAAGAAGTGAAAAAATATGAAGACGAGCTGATCCTGCTCAGTAAGGTTGTAATGGATTACTCGCAGGAACTGGATCGTTTCGTGGAAGACAATTCTTATGATAAGATTTCGACTGTCAAAGGCGGAACGATGGCATACTGGACGAAAAGGTCCTACGGCGACTGCCTTCAGAGTACGATGGGATTTCTGAATGAAGGATTCTTCCGTTCGCCGATGCAGGCCGGACCGAATCGGAGTTCAAAGGTGGATATAATGAATTCGGCTGTACAGCGTCATTCCTTTGTTAAGGAGAGTGCCTTCTTCAAAGGAAAAACGGTGGAGCAGTATTTGCATGCGAAAGAGGTCAATGTCACTTTAGGCTCATACAATCAGATGCTGAAAGCAAAAATGATAGAAAAGATCCCGGAACTGTCCGAGAAGGATGCCGTGGACTATCTGACCGGAAGTAACAAGAACATTGAACCCAAACTTGAGGAAATCTCGAACGACGTAAAAAACAAACAGCGTATTAATTTCAATGTGGTAACACTGGATCGTTACAACCGGTCCTTCCCTACCTTTTTGAAAGATTTGAAGGAAAGGGATAACTTTATAAATGCCCTGAACAATGCCAAAGGAAAAGATAATATCGATTTATACATGCATGTAAAAAGTGATGCAGGATCGGCTCTTCGTAATTTGACCGAAAGGTCATTTACGAAACTTTATCAAGGTGGTGGCGCCACGGCGATGTCTTTTCTTAAGAAAGATGCCCTGGATCTGATCCGAATCGGAGGAATGACAGCAGAACAGCGCTGGGGCCGAAAGTATGCTTTTCTGGATAATCCGGAAGAGAAGAAAATGATGTATCGGATTGAAATCATGCGCGAGATGTATGAAGGCAAGACCGATATTACGATGGATTTGTATTTCTTTAACGAAGAGGGAAAACTCTACAATTCCGGTGTTTGTTACATTGCCATGAAGCCTGCAACGGTAATTCGTCTGGCAAATCTTAAGGCGTATGTTGATGGTCTTCGAAAACAATACAGACAGACATACCGTGAACTGCAAAACGCAGAGAACGGTTTAAGTGAAGAAGAAAAGCAGCTCTTAAACAATGACCAGAAATATGCCGCTTTTAAGGGAAAGCTTGCGGAAGTGATTCATAAAAGCAATACTCAGGATTTCGACGGAAATCTTGGATTATTGCTGAATGCAATGGATGAATACAAAGCGGCAGCAAAGGACTATGTAGCTACCCATGAAACCCAGCATTCTCCCAATGCCAACATTCGTGCATTGGAGGAACAGTGGGTTAAAACGGCCAAGGTAGCTGCACTTGGCGTTGATAAATATTCCCATGAAATTAAGATACAGGCGGCGAATTTTGGATTGATTCCGGGTCAGGACGAGGAACTCACCGCTCCGAAATACTCCTATCACAGATTAGAAAAAATCATAACGGAGCAGAACAATCTCAGGCCGAATACCGAGCTTCTGGAACAGCATAAAGAAATGCCGAAGGATTCCATGCTTCCCGATGACGAGATTGCCTGGGCTTTCCCTCCGGAAGGAGAAAAACATCCGGACTTTAACAAGGAACTGAAGGAGGAGAAATTACTTCAGCTTGACCAGCACGGCGGCGGATTTCTGAATGATATACGCATTGAAAACAATTATGCGAAATTCGGAACCAGAGATTTCAAGCCTGGTGACAAAAGAATCGAAAGAATCGGTTTATCAGGCGACAGACCGCCGACAACTCAGTCTATTTTCCTGCTTTGGGTGCTCGGCACACAGGAAGACTTCAAAGTCGAGAATATAAAAGAACTCTTTGAATCACCCCGCATCGGAGCAGACGGTACCGTTTTAAATCAGGATCTGATCGATAAAAGAAAAGATCTCATGAAGAAATTCTTCGAATTCTATGAAAAGAATCCGACCGAAGATAACAAGAGCGATAAACAGTTCAAGGAATCCATCGAGAACTGGATGACGGTTTTCAATAAGGCAACCGAAAAAATGGGTCAGTATAAGCTGCCCGTGATAGATTACACCGACAAAGATCAGGTTGCTCCATACATTGAGGACTTTAGTTTAATCGCGAAACTTTCCGTTGACTGTTGTCAGGAACTCCCTCATATTATCGGTGGCCAGTCCGGTAAAACCATAACCGGAAAACAGGCAGCAGGAACAACAGGAGGCGTCAATAATTACGACAAACTTCTTGCTAAATGGGAAGGCTATCAGTGCGTGATTGACCCGGTTTACCACGGTTATGCTTCCGTATTCGTTCTTCCGTATAATACGCTTTCCGAATATGCCGTGAATGCATGCAGGCAGGCAACAGCCCGTGCTTTTTGCAAAACACAGGTGAATCCGTATGCCGGAAAGACAATGAGCGAAACGGTTGCGGAGTTAAATACTTCCGTTCTGTACAGAATTGAAGTCGATAACGCAATCTCAACGGATAGCGGCTCCGAACTGCAGAAAAATGGGTGTTCCGGGTATCAGGAATCTTTGGGTTACTACCTTGGCAAAGGAAACACTTCGTTCGAATCGAAGGTTCAGAAAGCCTACGAAAAAAAGTTTGAAGAAAAAGCAGCAAGCTATTCGAAGAGTATCCTTGGGGCATGCAATAAATTCACCGCTTCAGCCGCACGATTCGGAAAAGATCTTTTTAAGAATGTCGGCGACAAAGCGGAAGATATGCAGAACTTTTTGAATGGAACCGCTTTGGCATACGGTAATCAGCCCAAAGCTGCGAAACTTATCGTGCAGGATGCGATGGAAAACCTTCTGCTGAACAACTATTATCGCAGAGTTACTATGGAACTCGGACTAAGACACAGTCAGTGCTTCAGAATCAACGGAAAGTCCGCAGAGGAGTTGTGGGGAGAAAAATACGCGAATGTGCAGGATGCCGATGAAAAGGAATTCCTGTATCAGGCAGAAATCGTAAGACTCGCAGCGGAAGGCGGATCCAAAATCGAACTCCTTCATCTCGAGGTACATCACATACCGGGCAAGTACAGTATTGTTCCGGGTGGTTACGATGTGGCAATGGAAACACCTGAAAAAATGCGTGAGATTGTTCAGTCTTCCCGTATCTATGATGTTGCCCTGGAGGAATACTTAAACGAATTAAAGGAAATCCAGAAGACGCTGTTGCGTACGCAGGATAACAAATCCGCCAATCGTTCCGGAAAAGACAGTCCTCGGGAAGGATCGGATTACTATCAGAATATGATGGTATCTTTGGATAAGCTGATCGTGAATCTGCAGACCGAGGTAGAAAGCGGTTTTGACGGCCCTGAAACCGATAAGCTCGACAGAATGATTAATGAAATGCAGAACAATGCCGATACGTATTATGAAAACCGAAAGGGTGTTATTTTTGGACCGATTCATGATTACGGACAGGTTCGTCTTAAGAATTCCAAGAAACTGGATGAACTGACGGCAGGTTTCAAGGAACGTTTCAGAGTTCTTCGAAACGGATTTTCAAGCGGACTTACCGCTTCGGACGGAATTAAACTGAACAATACCTCTTCCAAATATCGCCGGTTATTCGTAGATGAGATCGGGGATTATATGAAGATTCCGAACAATAAGAAGGATGTGTATGAAAAGAAATATGCCGAGCTCGTTGCGTTCCATAATCTCGAAAAAATCAATACGATGCAGATTCCGACAAAGCCGTATCCGAGAAAGAACTATGAAATGGCTAAGAAGTATTTGAAACACCTCGTTACAAACGCGCAGGGATACAAAGATCTGAGCGTTTCGGATTCACGCAAATTCGAGCATTCCGCGGATGAACTCGAAAAACTTGCCGGTAATCCCGTATTCCAGAAACTGATGCGAGACAATCCCGATTTTACGGTGAAAAACTGGAGAGAAATTGAACAAAAAGCCGAAAAAAAGGTTGACCAGTTTGATAAAGAAATTGATCTGGTCATTGACAAAAACTCCTGCTATTCCCGTTGCCTTGTAGGTTTTGGAAAGAATGGCTTTTTAACACTGAAGGGAAAGGCCAAACCGGAACTGGATGCAATCTATACGGAAGTGGAAGATTACAAGAAAGAACATCCCAATGCCGACATGAAAGACCCCGATTTGAAAGAGATTATTTTAGCCTGCAGAAAGCAGAAGGAAGATCAGAACTATTCGGACTGCGGAATAAAGATTATGCGTATGGATGCGAAAGGTTTAAAGCAAACATACAACAAGCTTACCACGATCATCCTGACACAGATGCTTTATGCGGATAACGAGGTATCCGACTTAATTCGTCAGAGCATGAGTGCGGATGAATTGCTGAATAATCAGGACCCGCAGCATGATAAGCAGACGACTTACAAAGAAGTCGCAAAGTCGGTTCTGAAAAAACTCCTGAATGGAAAGGCACTGGAAGGGGATAACATCGAGAACACCTTACGTGACTTGGACAACGGAAAGCTGGCAGGACACATGACGAAGGAATTTGCCCAGGAGTTTGTCGAAAAGAGGGAACAGATTAAAGTAGCCGACAAGCTTGCGGAAGAAGCCGGAAATGCCCATCATAACCAGGCACCGGGAGTGATGAACCCGAACTGAGAAAACGGACGGAAAAGTAGTAAAAAATGCCCCGAAAATGAAACCAAACCGGGCAAAATAAGGTATAATTATTAGTTGTGGCTGTTTATGTTTTAAAAGCCGTACAAGAATGAAACCCATAACACTCATCTAAAGAAGGAAGAAAAGCCATGGATGGAAAAAACCTGAATCAGAATAACGGACAACCCAATCAGAACCCGAATCCGCAGATTAACAACGGACAACCGATTGTAAACCCGAATCCGCAGATTAATAACGGACAGCCGATTGTAAACCCGAATCCTCAGCCGGCAAATCAGGACTCCGATGATATTTATGTTTCGAAGTCTCTGAGAATTTTTGAAAAGAAAGAACCGGCTCCCCGAGCACAGCTTGGTCATTATGTCAGTGAACATCCCAGATATGCGGAACTTCAGAAGGCCACCGGAAATATGGGTATGTTGACGGGACGCCCCAGTACCAGCAAAAGCGTATTCGGAATCTGGCTGATCGGTAGAGAAAAGGATCCTCTTACCCTAGAGCAGGCAATGAATATGGTTCCCGGGAACCCCAAGCTGGAGGAGGAATTTAACAAATTCGTCGACTTTGTGGTTTCACATCCGACCAAGAGTACCGCGGACGCTCCGATTAAAGAAAACGATGCCGCAAATAATCTAAAAGCCTGGCTCGATGTAGTAGGAAAAGCTTGCGATGTTATCGGAGATTACAGATTCCCGGATATTGACTACAGTAACCCGAAAGAGGTGGAAAAGCATATTGAAGAATTCAACGGGTTGGGAAGTTTTGTCTGGGACCTCGGTCAGGAGGGAGAAAAGGTTGTAAACCAGATTGCGAATTTCCCGAATCAATTGAAGGGGGAAAGAAAGGCGATTTCGGAAAAAATGAAACCGCTTTCAACATTCCAGGGATTCACAAATGCTTTTGCTATCGCAAATACGGAAAATCGGGACGACCTTCAATTTGAAACTAACATATACCGTCTGGCGGAAAACAGAATTCAATTTGGTATTCTTGCCAAGAAGAAGTATAGCGGGAAAACCGTTAAAGAGGCGGCAGTTAAGAATGCAAGTGAATTGTACGAGCCGTTTGTTGGCGCATATTCACAGGCCAATCCTTCCAATCACGGAATAGAAGATCCGAAACAGAGGATGGACATGGCCAAAGGATTCCTGCGCGGTGAGGATAACGGATTTAAAGAAGCCGTAATAAGGGATTATGAGAATACCAGAAAGATGACCCGCATCAAAATGGTGAATGCGGAACAGTTCTCGAATTTTAACAAATACGGGAATACACTGTTCAGAGAAATGAGGTCACACCGGGCTACCTTTGAGGAAGGGCTTTCTCCCGAAAAGACGGCAGAAGAAATCAGTGCTTTCATAAAAACCGATGCCGGAAAGGCTGCTGTGTCTGCCGCACTCAAAGCATATGATGACGCTTTTGTCAAATTTGACCAGGACCGGTTTTATGAATTTGCCAAGAAAAACCCCATGGATACCATCCGAATCGGAGGAAAGACTCCGCAGGAACTCTGGGGGCAGAAATATGCGTCTCTTAAGAAAAGAGACAGGGAAATAATGTTCAAGGTAGAACTTGCTGCTGCTGCAGTTATGGGCAACGAGGGTATTACCTTTGAACAATATGCGGTCAATGAACGTGATGAAGTCGTAAAGATCGGGGAATACATAGCAGTTCCCGGTCCTGCAACACTGGAAATCAGAAGACAGTTCCTGCGGGAAATCCAGGGCCTTGGAGACGAGGTAAGATGGGCGAAGAACTTTCTGGAGAAACCTTCGGTTCCGGTCGATGAGAGTTTAAAGCCGATTCATGAACAACTGAAAAAGCTTAATGGAGAGATCTTAAAGGATAGTTCCATGAACTCCATGAAGTCCTATGTTCTGTTTAAGAGAGAGGTAGAAGAATACCTTGATGTTGCAGAGGCATATTATAAGGGCGCCGAGGAAAAACTAAGAGAAAAGAATGCAAGTCCGGAAACTCTGCAGAAGTTACAGAACGAGAAGGAAAACGTCATCGGTCAGGTTAAAGTGCGTTTGACACAGGCAGAAAAAGTCGGAGAGTCGATGAAACTGGTTCCGCATGAACTGGAACTCCCGCCGGAAGAAGACACAACCTATACCTTCAGTAATATCAAAAACGCCATATTTAACATAACAGAACTGAAATACGACAGGGCGTTTGTTGTCAATGATAACCAAACAATCTATGATCAGAAGTTTTCCTGGCTGAATCGTAAAATAGAAAAGAATTCTGTTCTTCCGCAAGACGGCTGGAATCAGGTCAAATCAGCCGCGAAGTTTGATATCCTTGCAACCGAGGCAGGGGAATACGATAAGCCGATCGCAAGCGTTTTGCAAAATCGTGAATTGAAAAAAGCTCTTACGGATGCGGGCTTACCCGTAAAAAGATCTTCTTCCCTGGAGTCCATTTTCAATATATGGTTGATGGGCCATAAAGGTTTTTCCGTTACCGAGGTAGCTAAATTTTCCTCAAAATTTGCCTCTTCGGGAACAATCCGGGACAAGAACGGAAAAGAATTCAATTGCAAAGACCTCATGAATGATTTTTTGGATTTTGCGAAAAAGAATCCTTATGATGTCAAGACCGAAACCAGAGATGCGTCGAAGACACGTCTGAAAACTTGGCTGGAAATTTACGAGAAAGCCACGCAGGAGATTAAAGATTATACGCTCCCGAATATTGATTTACTGGATCCGGACCAGATTAAGGCACATGGAAGAGAATTCATGCTGCTTCGTAATATCGGTGTGGACGGCGTTCAGGAATGGGAACGCTTTATGAAGGGTGACAATAATATACGCGGTACATCCATGTCTTCCATCGGAGAAGAGGCACTCGGAAGCAGAGAACGTTTCTGGGGAATTCATTTCTTTTACCAGGATATGCAGTCGACACTCAGCGGTTTGCTTAACGGATATCTTAACGGTATTTACCGCAATGAACCCGGATCTTTGTCTCTGGCGGCATATCGTCGCTGGAAATTTGATAAGGAATTTTCGCCTTACCGCGGAAAAAAACTCGGCACTTACTTTGAGGATCATAAGCTCGATAATATTTGTTCCATGAAGAAGTCGATTAATACCGAGAGTAACCTTTCGCAGTCAAATACAAGCGGAATAGAGATTGATTACAATAAGGGCGTTGCCTTTCTTCTGAATCATAAAAGGGAGGAATATAATGAATTCCAGACCCGGTTCGAGGGAAAAACCATTCAGGATACTGTTAATGAGGAAGAACCGAGATCACAGAGAGGTTATGTTACATCATTCCGTTATTCCTATTTGGCGACGGAAGATTCGTTGAAGTTTGCCGGATTGAAGGATGATGCCGCTTCCATGGAAGAGTTCCTGAATCAGGAATACAAGCCCGGAATCCTGTGGAAAGATCAGGTTGGTGCCATTTTTATGGACAAGCTGTTTGAAAACAATTTCAATCAGTACTATTTGGCAAAGGGGCTCAATCTTTCGGACGGTTTCATGATTGACGGCGTATCCGTGAAAGATACTTTTGCCAATAAATACAATCATATCCGGGATGAAGTACAGAAAGAGCAATTGTATTGCGCCGAACTTTTAAAGGCAATTTCAAGGGGTGAAAAAACCATCACCGCAAGGATTTTTACCGCAAAGAACAATCAACTCGTTGAACTCGAGCCTGTTGTTTGCGCTTATCCGCGTGCAAAAATGCAGGAGTTTGCTCAGAAATACGAAAAATATGAAGCAAATCGTGATGAATTAATCAACCAGCTTGAGGAAATCAAGAAAGAATTACTGGAGACACAGAGTGACAAGGAAGCGAACTTCGGAAATGATGCAGAAGAAGGTTCCGATTTCTACCAGAATATGACGATTGCACTCCAGAATGCGATCAATGCACTGCGAAATGAAAAAGACAACGAAGACGGTGCTACTTTCGAGGAAACAAATTCGAAGCTTCGTACGATGCAGGAGTATGCAGACAGATATTATGAAGCCAGAAAGGGTAGATTCTTCGGACCTGTAACCGGAGACGGACAGAAACGTCTGAAGTGTTCCAATAAGTTAAAGACCGGATTTGCGGGACGTTACATGGAAATGAGAGAGAGCCTGAAATCCGATATTATTGCCGGCTCGTCCGGAATTCCTTTCTCCGAACTTGCGGATGCGGATGGAGTTCGCCGCGGATATAACCATCTGAAAAAAGATCAGCAGCTGAAGGTGCTTGGAAAAGAGGCAGCGGAAGCCGAGATAGTAAAGGAACGTATTCGTACCGCACTGGAAGCAATCAGGGGACGTGTTGACGAAGACGCTGCCAAGACTGCCGAAGAAGGACTTGCCCAAAACTACCTGATTCGCTATTTTGAAGCCCGAATTGCGCCCGTGAAGGAAGGCGTTACGCCGACCTATGCCAAGATTTCGGACCTTCGTATGATTGAACATTTTGACGAAAGAGTTGCAGAACTTGCAAAGAATCCTGTCTTCGTTTCCCTTATGAAGAAAAATGCAGAAGACTGTATTAATCGCTGGCATGTAATCGAAGCAAACGAAATAGAACTGCGTACATCTTATCAGAATGATATTGCAAAGAAGATTCAGGATTACGGTTCTCTTTCCAGAGCGGTGGCAGAACTGAACAACGTTCCCGAAAACGAAGAAAAGACACTTGCCGGAGTTTTGAGGGATGTTTATGCCGATCAGCAGAATCAGGAATTCATTGAAATGACAATCAGTTCCTATTACGATAAGGTTGCCGAAATTGTTTTGAGTCAGACTCTGAGCGGTGAAAACGAAACAGCCCGTCAGATGCGTCTGGAAATTGCAAACGACAAGGCGATGTATGACAAATACTTAAGTATGGCATCGGACTATCTTCTTTCCAAAGAAGCCCTTTCTTCCGATAATCTTTCCAAACTGGATAACTCGATTAATCAAAGAAGATTTGCCACAAACTGGACGAAGAAGCTGAAGGGTGATTTCAATCGTGAAAGAAAGAACCAGGCGAGAGAAACGGAACAGGCAGTCGATGCCAAAATGCAGGAACTTTCCTTCATGGACGATCTTGATGGAACCATGACGATGGATGAGTTTGTAACTCTGGAAAGAGCGATCGGAGTAGAATACCCCAGAAAGATTCTGTATAAGACTTTAGACGCTGCCAATATTATTATGAAGCCGGAGAAACTTACCTATACTAACGAGAAAGGTGAGAAGATTGAGATGGATTTCACGCCGAATCTTTACGGCGGATGTAATATAAATACACAAAGACAAACTTCGGTTTCGAATGTCTTTCTTATGTATTTGATGGGAAAACATAAGTTTTCTTTCACCGAAGCTATGAAAATTGCAAATACCATGCCGGTGGAAAATGAGCAGAATCAAGTCATCAATCAAGCGGATGTTGATCTGGCCGACAAGTACAGAACGGAGTTTAAGATTTTTGTTGCACAGAACCAGGTTGTTCCGAATGCCAATGATCCGGAAAAGGGGAAGAAGGCTTACAAAGCTTGGGCAAGGCTTCTTATTGACGCATCCGAACAGCTGAAAAACTATAAGATTCCGGATATCAACTATCGCGATCCCGCCCAGGTTGAGGAACATTATGAAGAAATCTACATGTTGAGTCAGGCTTGCACGGATGTCGATCAGGAAATGGACAGGTTGTTTGGAACCAATGGCACTGTGGATGGCTTAAGTTGTGCATATGAGGAAGCCGGAGGAAGTATTCAATTTAATACTTGCAAGAATCGCTGGTATGCAATCAGCGGTCCTTTGCAGGCTCAAAAAACTGCATATTCGGTAAAGAGTCGTGCTGAAGTGAATAATTATTATGTCGGTCAACCGAGAAGAAGATATGGTGAAAGATTTCATGAGATTGCAATCTCAAGAGAAATATTGATTCAGACACTTCAGCCGCTTCGCGGAAAAACCGTGGAGGAGGCTGTAAAGATCGTTGGACAGGATAATCTATATTTGAAAGGATTCAACTCTTCATTCCCCAGTATTGGAGATGAGGAAGAAAACCCGATTGAGGGAGTAAATCCCAAAACCTCACTGGAGTATATTGTCGGAAAGAATCAGGCAGACTATGTCAGAAAGATTCGTCCCGCTGTTGATAATTCCAGAAAAGAATATCAGCATTTAGCATACGAAACGGATCAGCTCGGTATGCTGAACAAATTCTGGAATAACCTTGATTTCCAGGAAAAACTGGAGGACAACGAAGCCAACAGGGCGAACTATGCGGAAGAGATTGAAGCAAAGAAAAACTTTGCGACCAATCGAGACTGGTTTGCGGCTTATCCGGAAGATGCGGAGTCCATGAAAAAACTCTTTGACGGAGAAATCAGACAGGGTGTGAAAACGAAAGACTGGGTTCGTGAGAGTGCGAATAGTTGCTTCTTTAATGAAGATCGTTATCAGCTTGCCAAGATACTCGGTATAGAAACGGGAGAACTCTTCTTAATCAACGGAAAGAACTTAAAGGAACTGTACGCCGAAAAGTACAGTGACATAGCGGATGAAGAAACCCGTAACGGTCTCTATCGTCTGGAATTATTGAAAGCAATTGCCAAGGGAGATTCCGTGGTAGAACTCCGTACCTTCAAATTTGAGAACAATGTTTTGGTAGAAGCTCCCCGGGTTATTGTGGCGGAGAAGAGGGAAGACATGAAGAAGGCGGCGGATTCCGTCCATGTTTATACCGCCGGTTTGGAACCGATTGAAAATGCGTTGAAGAAATTTAAGCTCACCCTGACGGCAAATCAGATCAATCCGGAGGCAAATTTTGACGGGGAAAATATCTATCATCCGCTCACAACGGAAGGATCCGAAGAATATAAGGATATGACGAAACGATTACGTAATCTGTTGAGGGAAATCAACGACGAAAGAATCGGCAAAAGTCTTACTCGGCAGGAAGATCTCGACAAAATGATCGAGGGGCTTGTGGAATCTGCTAACCAATATGAAAGGAAGAATAACGGAAACTACAGAGAAGGCACCAGGGAAAGAATCAAGCTGGATGTTGCCAAAAAGATCCAGGAGGTGGTTCCCGAACTTCATAAGCAGTTGAAGGCGCTCCGGGCAAACAGAACTTCTTTACAGGGAACGCATAAGCTTTATACCATATCGAAAGGTCCAAACAAGTTTGGTATGGAAATAGCAGATGGTTTCCACAGAGCTCTGGGAGTTGAAAAGAAGGAAGATAATTTTTATAAGAAAAAGGCATATGGTATTATGCTTCAGAGCAGCGTAAACAGCAAACTCGAGCAGGCATTTGTCGGAGCGAAATATCCGAAGGAGAATTATGAACGTGCGAGAGAAGCGGTTCTCGGAATCTATCAAAAGAAGATAAACGACGGAATGGTTACGCTTGCGGATCTCGATGCAATGGAGCGTTATAAAGACAGAGTGGAAGAACTTGCAGGAAATTCCTTCGTTCAGTCCTGGATGAAGAGGAATCCGCAGGAGTGTATTGCCCGCTTGGAAGAAGTGGAAGCAAAGGAACAGCAGCTCCGTGATCGCTTCATCGGAGAAATGAACACTGCCCAAAACGGACGTACGGTACTGGCAGAATATGTGACCGGTATGGCACCGAATTTTGTACAGCCTGCTCCCGGAAACGAAGCGGATGAGAATGATCTTTTTAACGGAATCGGAGAACAAGGTCAGCAGTTCAATTTAAGAATCAATGAAGCCGCATCGCATGAAGAGAGACGCACGATGGCTCAGAATATCGTTCTCAGCAGCATCAGAACCAAGAATGAAATGCAAATAACCGGTCTGTATGAGAAACTTGCCGATGTTGTAGTATGGCAGGGCCTGATCAATCATGAGAAATACGGCAAACCCGTTTTGCAGGGAATTGCTTTAAATGAAGAGGTATACGAGCAGTTTAAGCAAAAGACTTTGCAGTACTTAAAGGATAACAAGGTTCTCGAAAACGGTAAAATTAAAGAACTCTTTATCAAACTTGACAACGGACAGTTTGCGAACGAAGTCATGGATAAGATGAGTGTGATTGCTGCCGAAGAAGAACGTGTACGTGAAGCGCAACTTGCCGCACAGCGTGAACAGGAGAGACTTGCGGCCGAGCAGCAGTTGCAGAATCCGGTAGTACAGCAGCCGAACCCCGTAGTTCAGAATCAGGCTAATCCTCAGCTGAATCCTCAGATTCCGCAGCCGGTTCCCGAGATTCAGAACCTGAATCAGGGTAATCCGCAGCCTAATCCTGTAATTCAGAATCCGAATCAGGCTAATCTGCAGCTGAATCCTGTAATTCAGAATCCAAATCAGGATAATCTGCAGCCGAATCCTCAGGCTAACATCAACCTTGGTGAAATCCTCCTGGATGCAAACGAACAGGATAAGATTGTAATCAAGATTGAAGAAGAAAACAACAAGCCGATTATCGAAGAGGAGCCGGAACCTGAGATTGAGGATCCGAATAAGAACGTGGAGCCGAAGAAAGAGGGACCGAAGGTAGAAAAGAAGGGTCCGAAGAACGTAATCAAAAAAGAGGAGCCAAAGAATCAAAAGGAGGATATATTCGGTAAGAATAACAAACAGGAAGATGTATTCGGAAATAATAAAAATAACAAGGATTATGCATTCCCCTGGGATTCCGAAGAATTTATGAAGGATGCACAACAGGACTATAACCGGGAGACATTCAATTATCTATTGGATGCCAAGAAGGCAATGGAGTTTATTAAGGGCATGCCGGAAGGAGTAATGGACAAGAAAGGTAATCTTTACCAGGATAAAATAAATGCCGTGGTTAAGGTTCATACCGCACTTACCATTATCATGGGAGACTATGTGAATCCGAAAACAATAAATCCGAAGAGCGTTGAGAAGAAGATTTTCGAGAAGAAGGAAAACCGCTACGGCCTCATGGATATGATAGACCACTTCTCGGGCAGGGAAATCATGGGCTTTATCAAAAAGGGTAACATTGATACGGTTATGAGGGATTGCTTTAAGAAAGCTCCGAAGAATAAAGTGGATAATTATTCGAAGAAAGAAAACGAGAATCAGAAAGAAGTTCCAAAGGGCGGTATGGGTCCCAAAGGAAAGATCTATGAAAGAGCACGAAGAAAGGAGCCTGCCCTTATGGCAGGCTCCTTTTATGATTGAAAATGAATTACCGATTACAGGGGACCGTGCTTAGGACCTTCGGGTTTTTTGTTGCCCAAATCAAGCTTTTTGTTTGTGGTGGATTTCAGATGGAAACTCTGGCTGCGAGGCCTCTGTACGCCCTTGTTAAGATTGTTGTTTTTTTCAATCTCGTTCTGTTTGCTTTCCGCCTTTTTCATTCTTGCAAGAAGGTTCTTCGCATAATCTTTGGAGGAACCGAAATTACGGACGGTATCGCGCGTAATCGGCTTCGGAAGTGCTTTCTGGAAGGACGGAGATTTCTTGATCGTTTCAATCTGATTGTTATAGGAGTACGTGGAACTGTCCATTCCGCTGCGAATCGTCGGCCCGATTGATGATTCCAGCATTTCTTGGAAGGTAAGCTTTGCAAGAGAGTCAACGACCTTATTCTTTTCTTCTTCGGTGAGCGGTTCCTTGGAAGGTTTCTTCTGGATATTGCGCAACTCCTTAAGTGCATTAACGCTCTGCTTCATCGCAGTCTGATCGATGCCCTTCATGAGTTCCGCAACCTCTGTCATGTTTTTGATACGCCGGTCAATGTAAACCTGGTCATAGCTTGCGTACGTCCGGTTTAATTCTCCGGCATAGATTCTCTCGGTTTCGATATCTAAATTATCTACAGCCTTCATGATATCTTTGAGAGTCTGCTTGGAGTCCTTCATTACGTCAATTCGTCTCTTGGTCTTCAAATCGACGTTATCACCCATCTTGTTCTGTTTTTGCTTACGATCAAAATACAGGTCTATACTCTTATCCGCTTCCTCAATTCTTTGGCGGATGATTTCAATTTTGTCCTTCTGTTTCTGATAATCGCCACCGCGGGTTTTCTGGAAATCTTCCATACTATTCCGAAGATTCTCCATTGCAATTACGGCATTGTCAAACTGCTTACTGCCGAGATGAACTCCGACTTTCGCTTCGTTTGCTCTGGTAACCAGATTGGACAGATTCGCTTCCGGGAATTCTCTTGCTTTGTAGTCTTCGACAACTTTTGTCAGGCCATCTTTGAACTTCGGATCCATATCCTTGGGAAGATCATCCAAAGCATGAACAAGGTACTGTCTCATTTCCTTAAGTCCGGGATCGTTGTATTCTTCGGCAGGAGCATTCTTAAGCAAGCGGTCATAAAGTACAGCCTTGTTGTAGATTGCATCTCCGATGTTAACACTCGTTTCCATAGGGTATTCACCTTTGAATTCACGGATTTTTTGTTCAAATGCGTTACCTCTTTCGACAATCTGGCTGTAATTGAGAGGCTTTTCCTTCATGTATTTATCGGCATCAAAGGATTCTCCGATTTCTTTTCCGCTCAAATCGACTTCCTTAAGACCGCCAAGCATCGCATTCAGGTTACGATCCTCATCGGAACAAAGAATCAAATTCTGGATAGTCTGGTTTCTCTGTTCCCACTCTGCATCCGAATAAGGCGTATGTTTCAGATAGTTAAACTTCATCGTCTGAAGATCGGACATGGCACCCAAAACGTTAATCATTTCCGAAGCAAGAACGATATTATCGGTTCGTACGGAAGCATCACTCTCCAGAACGGTGGGACCGGCCAGGGAACGACCTGCGCCAAAACTGAAGTTTACTTTATTTCCCGCACCTTGGAATTTATTAATGCCAAGTAACAAGTCCATGGAATCCTGGAAATTAAGGTTTTTGGATACCGTCTCAAAACAGTATGGCTCGTTTGATTCCAGAAGGGATTTCATCAGGTTTCCGTTCGGATCTTTCAGATATTCCTCGGTGTCCAGATTATTATCTTTACATTTCATGTAAATCAGATAAGCAGTATTAATCTGGGCAGTATGAAGCAAATCGCCTGCTAATTCAAAGTTAATGCTATCGTTACGGACACTGTCCATATTACCCGGAATAAAGGCTTCATCCTGTGAAAAGTATGAATTCGCGAGTTCCATTAACTCTTTATGGTCTTTATAGGTTTCTTCAACTTTCTTGTTTGCTTCGACAATCTTATCCAGGTCGCCCGATTTAATGGCTTTTTCCAATTCCGTCTTCTGGGCTACAAGTTTAGAGAAGGAGTAAACTTTAAAGCCATCTTCTCCACCTTTATCATGTGGAAGTTCTGTGAGTTTCATCTTATCGAATTTCTCAAATATGAGACGAAGTCCCTGCTTGGTCTTGTCGGAAAGAGAAACTTTTTCTTTCAGAAGATTCTGGTAATCATTGACATGCTCCTGGGTTACCAATTTGACGGTGCCACGCAAGCCGCCAACTGCGGTTTGTTCCGTGAGAATATCCGTGTATTTTCCGTTTTTGAATTTGTCCTTGTTTTCGTTGTAAATCTTACTCTGAAGAGAAGCTTCCACTTTTTGGATGCCCCCAGTTTCTTTCTGATAATACTCATCACGGATTTTATCATGTACTCTGGAGAGAAGATTGTTTGCACTCTGAAGGGCATTCAGATATTCTGCCTGCTTATCGGGGTTATTCTTAAACTGTTCCGAATTCTGTAAAGCTTTCAGTTGTTCTTCATACGGATGGATATACATATCTTCCGGAGCTATATCCAGAGGATCCTTGTATGCCTCCATATTCTTTTCAAACTCAAGTGCTTTATCGGCCGGAATCTGCTCTGAAAGAATACCAATAACGATCTCGCGTTTTGCGGGATCCATGCCTCGGTTAACATCAAACAGGAGATTTCTTGCAATCGTATTATTCCATTCGGATTCAGGAATCAGTTTTAAATCAACCAATTCCCTAAGCGCAGGTTGTGATACGTTGGTATCCGGGCTTTCACATCGGGTCTTTAAGTCTTCCGGAAGATTATTCATGACATCGGAATACTTGTTTTGGAGGTTTTCTTTGAAAAAACTGTAAAAGCGGCTGTTTGTGGTTTTGGCAATCTTCTTTTCGGTTTCTTCCTTACCCAAAGCGGCTTCAAGGGCAGACTTTACCTGTTCTAAGGTGAAACCGATCTTTCCGAATTCGGAGATTAAGAACGAGTCGGCACGTGTCGCACGACGAAGAGCAGTACCGGATTCAATAAACTGTTTCGGATTCTCCGCCGGATCTACTTTATTGTTTGCGGTTGCTACGGCCAGATTCTGCTTGATCTCTTTATATTTCTTTACAAAATAGCCCGGAGTGGGAACCGTGATTTCAGGTTTAGCATTCTGAACTTCATTAATGTTCTGGACTTCAGGTTTGTTGTCCTGAACCTGGGGATTAACGTTCTGAACTTCGGGATTAACAACCTGGACTTCGGGATTAACAACCTGAACTTCGGGATTAACGTTCTGAACCTCGGGATTGTTGTTCTGAGCGTCCTTCGGGATGTCCGCGCCTGCAGCTTGCATATCATGATCATCAACCTCGTTGATGTCCTCAATCTCAAGTCCGGGTTGTTCCCCAAGCTGGTTGATGTTGACAAACTCGGGATTTACTTCGTTGTTCTCATTTATGTTTTCGTTGATTTCAGGCTTAACTTCGTTGTTATCAACTTTAACAGGCTCGCCCTTCATTTCGTTGTTCTCAGGCTCGCCTTTGATCTCATTATTTTCTGGCTCAACTTCGTTCTCAGCCTTGATCTCGCTGTTCTCGGGCTTAATTTCGTTCTCAGGCTTAACTTCGCTCTCGACCTTGATTTCATTGTTTTCGGCCTTAACCTCTTCTGCCTCTGCAACGGGCAACTTTTTATAAGCCTCAATCTTTTCAACGAGGGCATTTTTCCATTCGGGTTTGAACTCTTTGGAAAGTTGTCCGGGAATGGCATACAGAGCCTGCTCCATAAGCGCACGAGCGGGATCGTTGTTTTTCGGGGTGTTTTCGAGTACTTTCAGGTAGGTAAGTGCTTTGGATTCCAGAAAGTCATCTTTGTTAAAGAGATCTTCGCCGTATTTGTTCACGCCCGCTTCAAAAATCTCCGCACGCTCCATAATGCCACGGTAATTTACGGGGTGATCTTTTAAATACTGCACGGCATTGAAACTGTCACCGATCTGGTTTCCGTAAAGGTCGGTTTCCGGGATTTCCGCGAACATACAATCCATATTACGGTCTTTATCTTCGCAGATCAGGAGATTCCCGATGGTCTGGGAACGTAAGGCACGATCATGATCCGTAGAAACCCTACGGGTAAGATAGTTGAGTTTATACGACTCATTACCGGTGACATGCAGCGTAATTTCCTTCAAATAATGGGAACGGAGAGTGTTCTGCTCATAGAGTTTCTGGTCTTTTTCCAGATAAGCAAGTCCGTCGAGCGAACGCTGTACAGCGATGTTGGGCATATGCAACATAGAATCAATGTTGAGTTGCTTGAAATCATTTACGCTGTAGAAGAAATCAACAATCTGCTTAAAATCCTTACCTTGGGTATGTGCCTTAATGGAATGAGGCTCATATTCGTTTACGGCACCATCGACAAGAGCTTTGGAACTGTTTTCCAAATACTCATCAAGGGAGATATTGTTTTTCTTGAGTTCAATATAGGTGTTAAAAATGGTGTTCAGTCTTGCTGCGTTGGCCAAATCACCGGAAAACTCAAAGTTAACGTCTTCATTACGGACACTGTCCATATTACCGGGGAAGATATTGTCGTCAAAGCCCATGGTTTCCTTACAAATGGAATAGAGCTCTTCATAATCTTTCCAGGTCTTTTCAAATTGAGCGGATGCTTCGATAATGTCATCCGGTTCGTTTTTTGCAAGTGCATCTTTTAATTTTTGTTTATCTGCAAGCAGTTTTGTAAAACTGTATGCCTTGTTGCCGCTTTCTCCGCCGGATTTGGTCAGCTCAAAAACGTTCATTTCATCCAGTTTTGCAAAAATACGACGATAACCGTCCTTCGTCTGAGGACTGCTTACGAATTTTTCGGAACGAAGGTCGTCATAGAGATTCCTTTTCTCGGTGGGAATGTAATGAAAAGAACCACCTTTTTTGGAATCGGCTTTCGTATAGAGGTCGTTATACTTACCCTGCTGGAAAGTGTCTTTTTTATTCGTGATTACCTGCTTGGAATGATTATGGCTGATTCCCTGGAAAAGCGAACGCTCTTTGGACTGATAATGAGAGAGCAGTTCTTTGTTCGGCGTGGTTAAGTGGGAAGCGGCAAAGTCCAGTGCATGCATGTACTGCTGTAACTTCTCGGGGTTATTCTTGATTTTATCCGGCATCATGGACTTTAAGGTTTCGGTCCTTTCACGATAAGGCTCGGAATAAATCTCATCTTCCTTAAGTGACAGGAAGGGTTTGTGCTCATCCATGTATTTATCAATCTTTTTGAGATCTACCGGCGTCACGATTTGTTCGATTTTCTCCGCCATTTTTAACATTTCATTCATGCTGAATGACGCGCAGCAATAAAGAATGGCGGTCTTTTCCATCGTCTTCCATTCTTCTGCGCTAAGTTTGCCTTTTCTCTTTTTGACAAATTTGAGTGGATCGTTTTTTAAAAGTTTCTGCTGATCCTTGGTAAGATTTTGAACCAAATCGGGTCTTTTTTGAGTGAGAAAATCCTTAATACCGTATTTATAAGCATCGGTACTGACACTGTTCTTAACAAACTCCTTTGCCCTTTTCTGACCGATGGAATTTAATACTTCCGGCCACTTGTCATTCGGGATCAAGTCGTTCTGGTATGCAAAAAAGGTCTTAACACCGGATAAAACACTGTCGGCCTTCTCTTTTTCATCATACTGTTCGCTTGCAAGCTGCGGATTGGTTGCAAGATCTGCAGGAATAACGTTAGCGTTTTTTTCCTCAAGTCGGATTGCTTCTTTGATTCGTTCAACTAATTTACCCATATTTTTTCCCTCAATGATTGATTGTTGCGGTGTTTTTTCGTGAAACACCAAGTTCTTATAAGTATACCTTTATAAGTATGGAAAAGTTGCAAAAAATCGTGAAATTTTTGTAAAAAAACTACCCTATTATTTTACTCGAATCCGCGGGGGATTGTCCAGTTAAGAATAATATGTAAAATACTGTATTTTTTTTGTAAACTTGTGCTATAATAATACGTGTTTAGAAAATGGGGATGAAAGAATGCCCTGATGAAAACAAAATATAATGCGGAAAGGATGGAAAAATGCTTCACAAAACACTACAGGTTTATGTTAAAGGAGAAGAACTGGATTCCTTTTCGAGTGTATTCGAAGAAATCGAAAAGTTTTCAGAAACCATGAGACTCAGCAGAAAGAATTCTTTGTACGCAAGACTGATTACGGAAGAATTGCTGGGAATGTTTTCCGGTATTACCAGTAAAGATTTCAAAGCTCTTTTCTGGGCAGAGGGAGAGGATAACAAAACTGTCTTCCATCTTGTAGCGAAAACGGAAATGACAGCGGAGAAAAAGAAACAGCTGCTCGAAGCCGCAAGTTCCAAGAAAAACGATGCTGCAGTCGGCATCATGGGTAAGATCAAAGACATGATTCAGAATGCGGTTTTGAATATGGGAGTGATTCCCGGAAACGAATTCTATGATGCAGGTGTTCTGGAAAACGGACCGATTGACGGACTGAATCTTTTCTGGACATTGGACAATTACCGCAGAACGATGGAGAATCTCCAGAAGGAAGATGCAAACCATCCCGCGTGGGACGAACTGGAGAAATCCATTATCGCAAATGTGGCTAACGACGTACATGTCAGCATCAAGAACGATGCAGTTGAAATAACAGTATTTAAAGAGATGGAGTAAAGGATAGAAAGGAGCACAGAAATGACTATCGAGAAGACCTTAAACGAAGACAAACTGGTAATTGCACTTGGAGGAAGACTTGACACCGTAAGTTCTCCGGAACTTGAAAAAGAACTGGATGCATCCCTGGACGGCGTAAAGGATTTGGTTCTTGATCTTGAGAATCTTGAATATATTTCTTCCTCAGGACTTCGTGTTCTGTTAAAAGCTCAGAAGGTAATGACCAAGCAGGGTGAGATGAAAGTCATCAATGTAAATGAAATGATTATGGAAATCTTCGAAGTTACCGGTTTTTCCGATATTCTCACGATTGCATAAAGAAAAATACAAACAAGGAGGCACCTCAAAAGAGGTGCCTTTCTAGAATTGTGTTCACAGGGGAAAAAATATGTCTTCTAAGTCATCTATCAACACGAAAGCTGACAAAAAAGCTATTTTTCGATATCTGCGAAAGGGTGGCTACGGCTTCCCTATCGTTTTCTTTATTATTGTAATTCTATTTACCGCATTGGCTGTCAAGCTCTTCATCAGTGCGTTTCTCTCCTATGTTTTGGATAATAAGGTTTTTTCGGAATACCGGAGTATTCAGTACCTTGCCGAGGTATATGAAAAAGGGATTTCCAGAGAAGATAACGAAGTCGTTCAAATCATCGACAAAGACAACAGATCTTATCTGGTTACCGATGAGGACGGCAATATAATCGACCGCAACGGCATGAATACCAGAGGTGACGTAAAGGGACTGATTACCATAGCCGGAAGAAAAGATCCGGTGGAAGCTTACGTGGATACCTCCCTTCCCGGTGTTGTTCCGGTGGACAAAGACGGAGAACTGGAACTGGCGCAGTACATTGTCAATGCCTGGAAGAAAGACTTCTTCAACAAGAGCTCGGAAGAGGAATCAAACAGCGAAGGAACACTGATTTATTTCAATGAGGAAACCTACGAATTCGAAGTCGATGACAATATTTCCTATCGAATCGAAACGGAAGGAATCTCGGTTCCCATCTGGCTTCGCGTGGATATCAAAGACGGAACAGAACAGTTTTACGGAAAAGCAGCCATCAAATTGAACGTCAAAGACGGAATGTTCTTAATCCTCTTCATTATCGCCATTTCCATAATTGTTATGGCGGTTGTGGTAATGATGATCACAAGGCTCTTTAGTGCTATTTCCACAAGACGGAAACTGTGGTATCTGTTCTTCCTCAATCCCGTCACGAAAGAAAAGAACTGGATGTATTTTGTTTTCCGTGGAGAACCGATTGTAAGGAAGAAGAAATTTGCCGGAACCAATTTCGCGGTTCTGGATGTTGTTTTTGTAAAATATCGTAATTTCTGTGTCTGCCACTCCGTGGAGGAGGGCGAGGAACTGTTGCGCAAAGTCAACCAGTTACTCAGCAATACTTTGAAAAAGCAGGAACTTTGCGTACATTACGCATCCGCAAACTTTGCCTGTCTTTATACCTATGAAAATGATGAACAGCTGAAGAACCGCCTTGAACTGCTGACAAAGGAACTGGAACATGTGGACGGAGAGTCCTATCATCTTAAGTTCCATATCGGTGTTTCCTCTCTGCCTGCTGTAATTGAGGACGGAAAGCCGGTTCGCCGTAAGGGAATCAGTCTGGAGAAAGAATACAACAATGCCTGCGCGGCAAGAGCTACGCTTTCGGATAATGATGACTCCGGCCTGGCATTTTTTGATGAAAAACTCGTGGAAGAGCAAAAATGGATCGACACGGTTCGTCAAAATCAGGAAAAAGCGCTTGAGAACGAGGAATTCGTGGTTTATTATCAGCCGAAGTACGATCCGAGAACGAATAAACTTCGCGGTGCAGAGGCTTTGATTCGCTGGGATTCACCGGAATTCGGATTTAAGTCGCCGGGTACGATCATACCGATTTTTGAAAAGAACGGATTCATTACGGAGATTGACCATTACATGATCCGCCATGTTGCAAAGGATCAGAAAAAATGGCTGGATGCAGGGTATAACTGCGTGCCGGTTTCCGTAAACGTTTCGCGTGCACACTTTATCGAGTCCGACCTTGCGGAGCAGATCCGCGACGACGTGGACAAGTACGGTGCACCGCACGAACTGATTGAGATTGAGCTTACCGAGAGTGCTTTCTTTGATGACAAGAAGGCCATCGTGGAAACTATTAAAAAACTCAAGGAGTTCGGTTTTGCCGTTTCCATGGACGACTTCGGAAGCGGTTATTCCTCCCTGAATTCCTTAAAGGATATGCCTCTGGACGTCTTAAAACTTGATGCGGACTTCTTCCGTGGCGAAGCGGAAGGCGGAAGAGGAGAGATTGTTGTATCCGAGGCTATCAAACTCGCAAAGAGCCTGAATATGAAGACGGTTGCAGAGGGCGTCGAGATCAAGGATCAGGTGGCTTTCCTGGCAAACCAAGGCTGCGATATGATTCAGGGATTCTACTTTGCGAAGCCTATGCCGGCAGACAAGTATGTTGAGAAGATGAAGAGCGGCATTGCGGAGGAGGATACGGAAGAGGAAGAGACTACGGAAGTAGTTGAAGAAGTTGCCGAAGAGACTACGGAAGTAGTTGAAGAGATTGCGGAAGAAACTACAGAGGTAGTTGAAGAGATTGCAGAAGAAACTACAGAGGTAGTTGAAGAAGTTGCCGAGGCGACTGAAGAAGTGAAAGGGTCCGGAGAGGAAACTCCGGAAAATGATATAGAAGAGAAAGTTGAAGAAGCATGACAAATGATCAAATTATGAAAAGAAGCGGAATCCTGTTCTTCTCGCTGTTTTTCTTTGCAGCGCTGACAATCCCAGCCTATTTTCTGATGCTGGCCGGAGCAAAATCAACGGCAATGGCGGGCGGAGAGGCAACGATTCTGACGGACGCGCCGGTGCGCAATATCTTCAGCGCTCCCGAAGGGGAAGATACGGAAGATGGGGAGACACCGGACGGAGATGCAAACGGACAGACACAGGAAGACGGATCGGAAGAAGATGATCCGTTCAACGGACTGCTGCAGCCGGAGGAATCCGAGACTGCTTCCGAAGAAGATCCGATGGACGGCTTAAGTGAAGAGGATGCCAGAGACTTTAACATGCCCGGACTGGAAAACATGACGGAAAGCGTCGAAGACCCTCTGATTACAATGCTTCATACGAGTTTTACGCTGAACAAACTTGCATTTTTCGGTGGAATGGCACTGATTCTCGTGCTCTACATAGTTTACTATTTCACGGTACTCAGAAAGCAGTTTTATGCGCTCTGTGTCGGTGGAGACCGTACGGAACTGGTCGGCGCAATGGCTCCGTTTTTGATCTTTATTATTATGGAAGTCATCCAGATTGTGATGATTCCCACCTATCTGACAAAAAGACTGGCTTCGTTTGAAGGACTTCAGTGGGAAGTCGCATACGTAATTCCGGCGTTTTTTGTGCTGTTTACGCTGGTTGCGGTTTGGAAGAACACGGACGTGAACAGAATTCTCTATCTGGACGATGAAATTCCGTTCCGCTATGCGAAGTTCGGAAAAGGGGAACACAGTCTGATTATCATCGCTGGCCTGGCAACCAGAACAATGGAAGGCGCGGGAATCGGCCTTGAGAAGAGTTACCGGATTTTTAAGGAAAACTACACGGTTTACGTGATGGATAAAAAGGATGAGGTACCCGAGGACGTAACGATTGAGGACCTTGCGGAAGACATTGCGAAGGCAATGGATAAGCTCGGAATCAAGCGCGCGGACGTTTACGGCGTGTCTCAGGGCGGTATGATTGCCCAGTACCTGGCAATCAATCATCCGAAGAAGGTGCGCAAACTGGTGCTCGGCGTAACCGCATCGAGGGTGAACGAAACGCTGGAAAACTACATCAATCGATGCATCATTCTGGCGAAGAAGGGCGATTTTGCGACAATCAATATGGAGAGTTTCGAACTGACGTATACGGATGAGAAATTAAAGCCGATGAAGCCGTTTTTGCCGCTTCTTGCGAAAATGTCCGTTCCAAAGTCCAACACCCGCTTTATCCGCCTTGCAAAGTCGATTCTTACGCTTGATATCTACGAGAAACTCGATCAGATTAAGAGTACGACCTTTGTATACGGTGCCGGAAAAGATAAGATTGCGACCGTGGCAGCTTCCGAGGAAATTGCGGAGAAATTAAACTGCCAGAAGTATATTTACCGCAATTTAAAGCACGGTGCATACGATGAGGCGAAGGATGTCAACGACCGTATTTACCGTTTCTTAGAGAAGCCTTGAAATCTGCTAATTATTAAGAAAATTTAGGAAGTATGAAATCATTGTGAACTTCCTTAAAAAACCATAAAATGCCTTGAAGTCGAGCTTTTTTGGACATAACATTGGAATCTGAGTGTAAAACGGATTGGAGAATGTTATGTCCATTGCTATTTTTACGGATACTTCATCGAATCTTTCGAAGAAGTATGCTGACGAAAACAAGGTGGGAATGATTCCTTTCACCTACCATTTTGAGGGAGGAGAAGAAGAGTCCTGTTTAGATATCGAAAACTTTGATGGAAAAAAGTACTACAGACGGATCGGAAACGGAGAACTGGTGCAGACATCCCAGATTACACCGCAGACTTATCTGGATGCATTCCGGAAGAGACTGGAAGCCGGAGAAGATGTGCTTTTTGTAAGCATGAGCGGTGCTATCAGCGGATCGTATAATTCGTCGGTGATTGCGGTAAATGAATTGAGAGAAGAGTTTCCGGACCGCAAGATCGAAACCCTGGATACAAAAGGAGCGGCACTCGGAGAAGGTATGATTGTTATGGAAGCGGTGAAGTGCCGTGATGCCGGCATGACGATTGACCAGATGATGCCGATTCTGGAAGATCGTATCGAGTGCCTGTATCAGATTTTTACCGTGGACAGCTTAAAGCACTTAAGACGGACCGGACGACTGACCGGGGCAGCAGCATTGGTCGGATCCTTACTGAACATTAAGCCTCTTTTAAAAGGAAACGAAAAAGGACAGATCGTTTCGGTTGATAAGGCGAGAGGCAATAAGAAAGCCATCCAGGCAATGGCGCAGCGCTATGACTCGTTTGCGGTAAACGGAGAAGCGCAGACCGTGTGCATCGTGGATTCGGACAATGACGAGGATGTGGCATATCTGATTGAACTATTAAAGAGAAATCATCCGCCGAAGGAAATCATTCGTTTATGCTACGAGCCGGTAACCGGTTCCCATGTAGGCCCCGGGGCCGTTGCACTGTTCTTTTACGGAGAAAAAGGCGTAAGAGCGAAGTAAAGAAAGCCCGAAAATCCTGGTAATAAATACGAAAGAATCATTAAGGAAAGATTAAAACAGGTTGACATAACTTTGACATAAAAATAACAACCTGAAGAAATTTGGAAAAGTTCCCGCGAGTCGGGGACTTTTTTGTTTTTTGCCCGAAAAATGCGGAAAAAAATAGTTCTGTACATTGGGATTTGTTTCTGTTATAGTATTAAATGCAGTTTTCTCCCCATTTTTGATTATGTGGCAAAACACGAACGAGTAAAATAGTGTCATCAACTAAAAAACGACACCGGCTAAATGGTCAAAAGTGCTGAAAATAATAGGTTTTTTTGTCATTTTTTATATTGACCTGCATCTGCCATTTCGGTAGAATGAAGTAAAGTGAGTGAGTACTCACTCACTTTCTGAAGAAAGGTTACATAAAATGGCTAGAAAGAACAAACAGGAAGAATTGATGAATACAACCTACGTAGTGGTGGCGGAGAACGGGATTGATACCTTTTCCATGAAAACCGTAACCACACGTCTCGGCGTTTCCGAGGGGCTGATTTATAAATATTTTGATACGAGAGAAGGATTGCTCTTTAAATCTTTCGTTTCGTTTCAGAAGGAAATCGAAGCTGCGATCACCGAGCGGACCGCAATCGTAAACGAAGGTGAGAGCGCGGATGCCAGAAGAGAGCGAATCTGGAAGAGTTACTATTCCTTCCTTTTGGAGAGCAACTATAAGACATTGTTCTATTTTGAATACAGATGGTCCTATCGTTACAGTGATTATTTGAGACTGATTGAAGATTCGGAAACGGACTACGAACGTAGTATGCGCAAGTTCGGAGAAGCACTTCTCGGTTATCCGATCAAGACGAAGACTGACCGCGATGCCATCAGCTGGGTGGTTGAGAATACCGGAATGGCTGTTAAGATGGCTTTGCTTGGCAACATGCGCAAGGATGAGGAAACCATGCATAAGGTTTACCGCAGAATCTTCTATGGTATTTCCGATTTGACGGGAAGAGATGAATGAAAGCTTTTTTCAAAAAATATCCGGCCCTGATTTTCTTCATCGGAGCAGCAGTGCTGATTACCGTGATTTTTGTCTTCTACGAAGTGATGTATAAAAGGCAGAACCGGGAACAGCAGAAGAACTACGAAGAGCTGAACAAGAACGCCTGGGTTACGGAGTTTGCGGCGGATGCGTCGGAGAATCCGGCAGAGGAAACGGATCCGGAAATTGCGGAGAATGAAAGAAAATTGCAGGAGTTTTTGGAAGTCGAAGGAAACTCCGACAAGTACAGGAAGACGATTTACTCCCATCCGGACTTCGCGGAATATCTTGCAATCAACGAAGAGGTTGTCGCCTACGTGTTGATTCCGGAGAGCAAGATTGATTATCCGGTTCTGTATAACGAGACGGAGCAGGATTATTACTTAAAGAGAAACATAGACGGAAGCACCGGTTATCCCGGTTGTATCTATATAGAAAACTTAAACGCACCGAACCTTTCGGATCCCGTAACCGTCCTGTACGGACATAACATGGGGGACGGAACGATGTTTGGCGCGCTTCACGACTTCTTTCGGAAGAAGGGATATTTGGAGGAGCATCCGTACATCTTCGTTTATCAGCCCGGAAGTGTGAGTGTGTACGAGACAGTGGGTTACACGACATACACCGACAAACACGTGCTGGCGGAATGTTTTGAGAAACAGGAAAACGAGGAGTTTGTCTATCAAGGGATGCCGGAAGACATGCAGACGAGAGTCTGGAAGACATTAAAGGATTTCGGTGGAAGCGGTAATTATTTCTCGGAAGCCGAGGTTGGAGCAGAAGATAAGCTGCTGATCCTTTCCACCTGCTCAAGCGACCGAAGACGAGCACTGGTGGTAGCAAAATTGATGTTTACTCATTTGTATTGATTTGTTGAAGAGCAATCAACTACAAATGTGGGATAAATATAAAGGTTTTTAAATTTCTAATGATGTAATTGTAACAAAAGGCTTGTGCATACCAAGAGAGGGAACAAGAAAATGGCAAAGCGAAAAATTAATTGGAGAAACGTGAAGAAAGTCGGGGCTGTGGGACTTGCTTTTGTAACCGCAGTATCTACGTTGACTTTCGGTGGAGGAATCACGGGAAGCAACAGAGTTGAGGCGGCTCCCGCAAAAATGGATTCTGCATCCATTATCAACTACGCAACGATTCTGGGTGGCGCAGTTGACTATGGTATTGTGGCGGACCACCTGACTCAGCAAGGCCACATGGAGACTACATTTGCTACGAATCTCTTTGAAAGTGATTCCAATAACGATGTCGATTATCAGGATAAGACAGCACATTTTATTATTCACGATATTGTACAGGGTACTTTAATCAGATGGGGTACGACAACAGCAGCTTCTTATTATGTCGAGGCTCCGTCAAAAATTTTTGAAGGCTTTGATCAGTCAACCATCACGCAAGGCGGTGTGCACGGTAATTTCTGCTTTGATGATGGTTTCGGAAAAGTAGTTAATGGCGTATATACGTATCCGCCCATCACGGAAGTACATAACGAAAATGCAAATGCAAATGTCAATCGTTTGATAAATAAAATTAAAAATCAGGGAGAATGGTCCGACATCTTATCAGATAAGGCAAAATCTGCCGACTATGCGCTTGGAAGTGAATATTTCCAATATAACGGCAATAAAGTTGAGATTAATATTGATGCCGATGAATTTGAAAATAAGGTTGTATATATTAACGCAGATGCAAATCTGCTTTCCTGCTTGAAAAACTCATCCGGTATTACGATAAACAAGCGTTCTTCCACGATTGTTGTATTTAATATTGAAGATGATGTAGTGAATGCCGAATATGGTGATGATCCTCTCCAGACAAATAAATTTATTGTCAATGTTGGAGGAGTAAAACATGTTTCCACCACAAACCCGAAAGGAAACAAGGCAGGTGGTTACGACGACAATGACGATTCTGTTACCTATATCGAAGATGATAAAGAAATCTGCCAGAAGATTATCTGGAACTTCCGTACGGACAATGAAGTAGATTTAAATACATTTGCAGGTACTATGCTTGTACCGAATGCAAATGTTAAATTTACAGGCGGTAACGTTTCCGGTTGGCTTGTTTGCGGTAAGAATGTAAATACGAACGGTATCGAGTTCCACTATGTATATCAGGGTGGAAGCCGTGATTCCTATGGACAGATGCATTTCGCAATGCATAAATCCTTTACAAGAACCTATGCGGATAAAGATACTGTAGTAGCTGATACCTCTGTTGATATTGCAGATAAGGCATATAAGTTCTTCTGGCAGGAATACAGTGATGCTTCCTTTGCCGATAACAAGAAGATGGGAAGCGCGGAAACCGCAGAAGTAAACTCGCTCGGTATCATTAGATTGCCGATTCAGTCCTTCTATAATTCTGCTGCAGAAGTTCCTGCTGAGAAGGCAGCAATCGATGCAAATTATCATGTTGTACCGAAGGGAACCTCCAAAGCATTTTACTTTAGAATTACTGAAGATCCCGATACTATGGTAGCGGGCGTTGAAAACTCCGACGGTTATGTTGAGATTCAACTGACCGTAACGAATGATGCAAATGGAAACTTTACCTATAAAGTATATTCACTGACAAAAACAGGCGATAATATCGATTATGCTCAGAACGGTGATCTGAACAACGGAATTGATATGTCGGGTGTTCAGTTCGACTTGGGTTCCTTCTTCAACAAGGTTGTAGATACTGGAAAACTGACATTGAAGAAAACCGTTTCCGGTATTGCTGACAGCACCGTATATGAAAACATGGAATACAAATTCACCGTTAAGACTACGAGAAACGGTGTGGATTACTATGTAAAAGATACAGAAGGAAATCTTTCCAGAACGCTTTCTTATATCACGGTTAAAGCCGGTGATGCCAATGCAGTTACCATTGAGAATCTTGCAGTTGGTACCTATACAATAGAAGAAGATGCCGAATCCGCAAAGATTTATGGTTATAACCTTACCGGAACGACATATGCAAATAATGGTTCCGCAACCGTTACGAAAGACCAGACTGCATCCGAGACGGTTACAAATACGTATGAAGATGATGCAACGCTTACTACGGGTCAGTTAAGCGTTACAAAGAATGTTACCGGATATACCGGAGATGATGAGTATACAATTTACATCAAACAGAATAAGTCCGGAAAATATTTGACAAGTCTTGCAACCGGCGAACTCGGAGATAAGACTCCGTTTACTATAAAGGCTGGAGAAACACTTACATTTACAAATGTTCCTTTGATTAAGGCAACGCAGGTTATGTGGGGTTGGAATAATGAATACACTTTAGATTACACTATTGAAGAAGCTGATGCGAGTGTAGCGGGATATGATCTTAATACGACTATTCAGCAGGGAGCACAGATTAAGCAGAATGGTGTTATTACATTCGCACCTGTTTGGAATAGTTCTGGTTCTGTTTGGACACAGAAGAATACGGCGGCAACCGTAACCAATGCTTATACGATTCATAAGAACAAATTGGAGATAACCAAAACCGTTACCGGTCTTGATGGTTATACCGGTACAAAACCGGATAAGTACTATGTTTATATTCAGAGCAAAGCAGATCCTACCCTTTATGTACAGGGCCCGAACGGTGAACTCGGAACAACGAAAAAGGCACTGGAAGTAAGAGTAGCCGGAGCAGCACCCGGACCTGCAGGTGCACAAAAACTTACTATTAACAATCTCCCGGTTGGTGATTACATTATTACGGAAGATATAGATTCTGCTAAAATCAGCGGATATCGTTTGACAGTAACCGGTGATGGAGAGGTAAATGTTCCCGATAGCTCGACTCCGGGAACGGCGAACATCGTTAATACCTATGCTAATGCAAGCCAGTTTACAATTAAAGCAACCAAGTCCTTTGTTGATACAACGAACGTACCGGTTGAATTGAACGCAGGAGATTTCGTTTTTGCATTGGATTGCTATAGTGGATTGGATGTGCATCTGACTGCTTCGAATGATGCAAATGGCTTGATTACTTTTGATACGATAACGATTCCTTCCGGTGTTACGAATCAGACGTTTGAATTAATCTTAAAAGAGCTGAGCTATCAGGGTAATAAAGCGAATAATAGTACTATTACATACGATAGAACAGAACACAAAATTCATGTAACGGTGGATGCGGGTGGTAATATTTCCAGCATCGATCATGAGGATGATATTGTATTTACAAACGTTGACACTACCAAGGCAACCCGTGGCAATTTGAAGATTACAAAAGCGATTGCCGGAACTGCACCTGCGGCTACAACGGATGCAATGCAGTATACGTTTTTGATTGAAGGCCCCGAATACGGAACACAGGGACGTACGGAAACCATTACCGGTGCCGGCAGTGTTGAATTGAATGATATCAAGATCGGTACATATACTGTAACCGAATTGAATCAGGATGATGTGAAGATTGCATCCTATACTTTAAATGTAACAGGAAGCGGAGACAGTGTTGTTGTAGCAAAGGGTACAACCGTTGAAGCAATTATCACGAATACCTATACAAAAGATCAGCCTGAATTAGGAAGTCTTAAGATTATCAAGGCGATTGCAGGTGAGGCACCTACCGCGACAACGGATGCCAAGCCTTACAGTTTCCGCGTCGAAGGACCGAACAATTATTCAGAAGTTCATACTGTTACAGGTGCAAGCTACACAACGATTCCGAATTTGCCGATTGGAAATTATACCGTAACCGAAATTAATACGGATTCAACCGCAAAAATCGACGGCTACACTTTGACTGTTGACGGAAACGGTACGGCATCCGTTACAAAAGGTAACACTGCGGAGATTACAATTACCAATACCTATACACAGGATAAAGGAAGTTTAAAGATTACCAAGGCGATTGCCGGAAATGCTCCTGCATCATTGACCGGTGCAAAGAAGTACAGTTTCCGTGTGGAAGGCCCGAATAGTTCTGTGACAGAAGTTCAAATTGATATGAGTGTTCAGAATTATATTGTGATTCCAAATCTCCCTGTTGGTGATTATACTGTTTCTGAAATTGATCTTAACGGCGCAGCAATTGCAAATTATACTCTGGCGGTAAGCGGAGGCGGTGCCGTAACCGTAACAAAGGGTGGAACGGCTGAAGTTATGATTACCAATACATATCAGCAGCAGACCGGAACCCTGAAGATCAAGAAGGTAGTAAGCGGAGCAACCACAAGCCAGACCTTCAAGTTTACGGTAACCGGACCGAATAACTATTCCAAGACCGTAACCGTAAACGGAGCAGGCGAAAGTGAACTCATCACCGGTCTGGCACTTGGAACTTATACGATTACCGAAGATACAGACAGCGCGAAGATCGAAGGATACAGCTGTATAGTAAGCGGAGATACGAGCGTAGAGTTAACTGCAGCAAGTAAGGATAAGACTGCAACCATTACCAATACCTATTCTCAGGAAAAAGGTTCCTTAAAGATCACCAAGACCGTTACCTCCAATGACGGTAACCAGGCATCCTTCCCGGCAGGAAAGAAGATTAAAGTTACGATTTCCATGGAAGGAACCGGAAAATTCCTTCAGGATGACCTGTCTCTTAAAGATAAGGCATTTGAGTGGGAAGTAGATGTAGTAAACGGATTAACGATTAATGATCTGCCGATTGGTACTTATGTAGTAAATGAGTTGACGGAAACTGCCAAGATTGATGGTTACAACTTCGTAACCACCGGATCTGTTACCTCTGGTAATGGTGTTGTTACCAAGGGCGGAACCGCAACGGTAGCACTTACCAATAACTATGAAAAGACAGTAGTAGTTCCTGATACCGGAAGCCTGAAGCTTGAAAAGAAATTGCTCAAAGACGGCACTGCGGTAACTGCACTTCCCGGCCTTACAACTGTAAAAGTAACGATTAAAAACAGTGAAGGCAAGTATTTACAGGAAACCGTAGATGCAAACGGTGTGAAGGAGCTTTCCACAACAGAGCATCAGTTTGAGGTGCCTGTAGAGGGCGGTGTTACCATCACAAATGTTCCTCTTGGAACTTACACAATTGAAGAAGTATCAACAGATGCAGAACTTACGGTCACCGGTTGTGACTTTGATGCGGCAAACACTAATAAGTCGATGACGATGACAAGTGCGCTTACCGCAAACGGAACAGCTACACTTACCGTAACCAATGCATATAAGACATCTGCCCCTGTTACCGCAAAGATCACCATCTCCAAGCAGGTGAACGGTGCAACCGTACCGGCAGGCAAAGAGTTTACCTTTGTGGTAATACATGAAACCAAGGGATATGTAAAAGAAATCACCACCGCAGGCGTTACATACGACGCAAGCGTAGACAATGCAAAGAAATACACCGTAGCAGCTGGTCAGTCCGTGGAAGTTACCGGACTTGAAAAAGCAATATACACGGTTGAAGAACTTGAGACCGGACGTAACATTGACGGTTACGATTTTGATGCTGCAAACAGCCAGACCACCGTTCCCGATGTAGACCTTACCGGCGGAGATGCAACCGCAAATTTGGTAAATGCTTATAAGACCATTATCAAGCTTTCCAAGGTAGATACCTTCGGACATAATGGAATTGAAGGAGCAAAATTATCCATTATCCGGAAATCGGATAACCACTTAATGCATACATGGGAATCAACCACAACGGTTCTTACCTTCGCAATTCCGAATGGTACCTACATTATCCATGAAACCAGTGCACCGAGTGGATACATTAGATCAAAGGTAGATGTTGAATTTACCGTAGACAACGGTGTAGTAACCGTTGGTTCCGTAACAGGCGGCCAGTTAAATGCAAACGGTGAAATCGAGTTCTACAATGACCCGATTAAGGTAAAATTCAGCAAGGTTGACGCAAACGGCGGAGGAGAGCTCCGCGGTGCAAAAATGAGACTTTCCCGTGTAGACGGAACTACCGTGGATGCATGGGGTGCAAACTATGTAGAGTGGACCTCTGACGTAACCGCAAAAGAATTTACGAACCTTCCTGTAGGTGAATATGCACTCATCGAGTTGGCAGCTCCTCAGAATTATCAGAGAGATACTACGGAAGTAAGAATCAAAGTCAAGGAAGATGGTACCGTGGAAATTCCTTCCGGTAACTCAACGGCAACCGTTGGCACAGATAAGACGAGCGTAAACTTCAAGAACGCGATGATTAACAACACGCCGACTCCTTCGCCGACCCCGACGCCGACTCCGAATCCGACTCCGACACCCGGACCTACACCGGCTCCGACACCTGCAATCACGATCTCTACCAAGAAGACGAAAGAGCCCGGCTCACCTAAGACCGGTGAAACCAAAGTTCCTATCTTCGCATTCGGCGGATCTATGATGGCACTTCTCGCAGGCGCAGCCGCTTACGTGGGCATCAAGAAGAAAAAGGATGAAGAGGACGAAACCTACACCATCTCATTAAAGTAAAAATGTAACAAAGTATAACAAAAAGAGGACTCCCTGAGGGCCCTCTTTTTTGGTGTTTCTTTATGCGGTTTCGTCTATCTGAAAGATTTCAAAAAGTGCATCCCTGTCCCAAAGCTCCACACCAATCTTTTCGGCCAGTGTTTTTGCGGAGGCGGTATAGTAGGAATTTGTGATTACCATGCTGTTGTCGCATTCGTAATACGCGGCTGCAGCAAAAATTTCCTGCACGGCGGAGATGCTGATATTGGCTTCGTATCGTTTCGCCTGGACGGCGGTTTTGACACCGTCACGCTCTATAATCAAGTCTGCACCGAAGTCATGGCCGGGCTGTGTGACGGTTACCGTAAAACCCTGACTTTCAAAATGTTTGGCCAGGAAGTGTTCAAATTCGATTCCTTCCATTTCGTCGACCGGATGTGGTCCCAGCCGACGTTTTCGTTGCATTCGGATGATAAACGTATAAAGCGAAAAGAACGCGATGGCCAGCATGATACAGGCGAAAATCACCCATCGATTTTGGTATAGAAATGTAAAAAGCATAGAATTCCTTTCAACGTTTTGTGAGAAATCTGTTCTGATGACATTATACCAAAAAAGAGTATAATGGAGAAATAAACTACGAAAAGCGATTTGAAAATGAACGAAGAAAAACTGACACCTTCTCAGTTAAAATACAAAATGATGACGGAAACGCCGGTACCGAAGCTGATTATGAAGCTTGCGGTTCCGACGATTTTAAGTATGCTTGTAACCGGCTTCTACAACATGGCCGATACCTATTTCGTCGGAAAAATCACAACCGAAGATACGGCGGCTGTCGGCCTTGTTTTCTCGGTGATGGCACTGATACAGGCGGTTGGATTTTTCTGCGGACAAGGCTCGGGAACGTTTCTTTCCCGTATGCTCGGTGCGGGAGAAAAGAAGAAGGCCGAAGAAATGGCGGCAACCGGTTTTGTGGTTGCGGCAATTTTAGGCGTAATCATTGCAATTCTCGGAAACATCTACGCACATCCTCTGGCCTATATTATGGGCGCGGATGAAAACAGCGTCGAAAAAACCGTCCAATATATGCGAATTATTCTGATCGGCACGCCCTTTATGACCTGTCAGTTCGTGGTCAACAACCAGCTTCGTTTTCAGGGCAGTGCTTTCTATGCCATGATTGGTTTATTCTGTGGCGCGGCTGTAAATGTGATACTCGATCCGATCATGATTTTCGGATTTCACATGGGCATTTCCGGCGCGGCCGTGGCAACGATTTCCGCGCAATTTATCAGCTTTATCATACTCCTGAACGGAACGACGAAGGGGTCTAACCTTCGCCTGAACCTGAAAAACGTCCGCTTTCGGTTTTTCTATTTAAAGGAGATTGTAAACGGCGGCATGGCGTCGCTTTTAAGACAGGGACTTGCTGCCGTGGCGACACTTCTTATGAACAACAAGGCGCAGGAACTTGGCAGCAATGCTGCCGTTGCGGCGATGTCGATTGTTACCAAAATCGTCATGATGATTGGTTGTGCCATGATCGGTTTCGGACAGGGATTCCAGCCCGTCTGCTCGTTTAATTACGGCGCGGGACTGAAAAAACGTGTGCGCGAAGGCTTCTTTTTCTGCTTTAAATACGGAACCATCTTCCTGACGTTCGGAGCTGCGATTCTGATCGTTTTTGCGGATCTAATCGTGTATCTTATGCGTGATGACATGGCGGTAGTGGAAATCGGAAAAGTGGCACTGCGCTGGCAGGCCGCAACACTTCCGTTGCTTGGTTTTTCTTCGATGGCAAATATGATGCTTCAGTCCACCGGAAAGGGCTTTAAGGCATCGATTGCATCGTCTTGCAGAAGCGGTCTTTGTTTTATTCCGCTGCTGTATCTTTTAACGTATTTTTATGGAATTCAGGGACTGGAAGCTACTCAGGCAATCGCGGATATCCTTGCTTTAATCATTGCAATTCCGCTGGCAGTAACAGAACTTGCAAAAATGAAAGATAATTCATAATTTTTTGACAGCATTTCCGGACACTTATTGGACAGTGAAGTGTAAGATAAGGCGGTAAGCTCGGATTATGATGAGCGGAAGTATGTTTTTGCGAAAAATACAGGTAATAAAGGAATCTATCATAGAGATGGAAAGGACGACAGTTAATCAGTCTGACGTGCCTCTCCGCAGGATTCGCGCTTGACCAGTTCGCAGGGAATACGTACCTTTAACGGAGTACGAATCTGAAGATTGGAAGAGACGTAAACCAAATTTGCGCCATGAGCTCCCATATCATAGGCGGGAGCATGAATCGATGTCAGGGCCGGAGTGGTATATTTGCAGGCATCCACGTCGTTAAATCCGATGATGGAAATGTCCGAAGGAATCGACAGCCCGGCTTCATTAATCGCACGCATCGCTCCCATTGCAATTGCATCGCTTGCCGCAAAAACAGCAGTCGGACGTTTGGGCAGGGAGAGCAGGTCTTTCATCATTTCATATCCGGAAGCGGAGCAGAAGCTGCCTTCACGAAGGTAGGTTTCATTGTCGAGGTTGTGTCGCTTCATGTAATTGATATAGGCTTTTTTGCGGAAATCCGTAATCGGCTCATGGTCGCCGACGTATTCCTGACCGCCGATGTAGGCGATTCTTGTATGACCGAGTTTTATGAAATAGTGCAGGGCATCGCGGACACTCTGCTCAAAATCCATCGTGATGGAAGTGATGCGATAGCGTTCCACGGGCATGTCCAGAAATACGGTATTGGGACACAGACTGATAAAGTTCTGGATTTCCTTATTGGAAAACTTTCCGATACAGACCAGACCGTCCACCTGCTTTAAATTGTCCATGGCTTCCTTGTCGGAAGGGAAGATGCGGACGATTGCAATCTTGTTTTTTTCACAGAATTCTTCAATCCCCTGTCTTGCGGAAAGATAGTAGGGATCCTGGATTTCTTCTTCCACGGAGAACCACTCCACAATTCCCATCGTAAACGCTTTCTTGGAACCCTGCACGGTTCTGGCGGGCTTGCTGTAGCCGACGCGCGAAGCAATCTGAAGGACTTTTTTGCGCGTGGCTTCGGAAACGCTTAAGGTTGCGTCCTGGTTTAATATTCTGGATACGGCACCGGCAGAGACGCCGGCTTCGCGTGCTATGTCTCGAATTGTAGCCATATAATCACCATTTCCTTGTTTCAAATAAATGAAAGTAAACAATATAATTGTTTTACTAAACAGAATTGTAACATACTTTCGCTAGAAAACAACATACTATTTGGAATGTGCCGAAATATTGTGAAATCTGCACAAGGTAAACGATAAAAGTTCTATTAGTAAACATTAAGTAAACAAATTGACCAAGCTGTACAATAATGGTACGCTAATGACAAGTGGTAGTACGACGGAGGTAGAATTATGACATCTGTAAATGCAATTACCAAAAAACTGAATTCCGGAGCATATGATGAGAGACTTTTGGAAATCTATGCCGATGAAAGCCTGCTTTCTTATGAGAAAGAACGCTATTTGAAGGCGATTGAGAAATTTGTCTCCATTTACGGAGAGGAGAAGATCCTGATTTTTTCCGCACCCGGAAGAAGCGAGGTTATGGGAAATCATACCGATCACCAGCAGGGAGAGATCCTTGCGGCAAGCGTGAATCTGGATGCAATTGCAGTGGTGCACCCCCTGAAAGAACGCATCGTCAAGGTGACCTCCGACGGCTACAAGGAAATCACGGTTCCGCTCGACGACTTGAAATGCAAAAGCGGCGAGAAGGGAACAACCAAAGCATTGGTCAAGGGCGTTTTGAAAGGTTTTGATTACAAGAATTTCAAAATCGGCGGCTTTGAGGCTTACGTTACAAGCGATGTTTTAATCGGCGCAGGCCTGTCCTCCTCCGCCGCATTTGAAACGCTCCTCGGAACCATTCTTTCTCACCTTTACAACAAGGGAGAAGTTTCCGCCATCGATATTGCCATCGTCGGTCAGTTTGCAGAAAATGTATACTTCGGAAAGCCCTGCGGATTGATGGATCAGATGGCATGCTCGGTCGGAAATCTGGTACATGTGGATTTTGCAAACCCGGATGATCCGAAGGTGGAGAAGATTGAATTTGATTTATCCCGTCACGGTTACAGCCTCTGCATCACCGATACGAAGGGAAGTCATGCGGACTTAACCGAAGAATATGCAGCAATTCCGAGAGAAATGAAACTGGTTGCCGGATACTTCGGCCAGAAGGTTTTGCTGGGAATTACGAAAGAAGATCTGATTCAGAATATGACACCGCTTCGTGCCAAATTCGGTGACCGTGCCGTTCTTCGTGCCCTGCATTTCATTACCGAGAACGAAAGAGTAAAGAAGGGTGTGGATGCGCTGAAGAAGGAAAATGTTCCGAAGTTTTTGGCAGCAGTTCGTGCCTCCGGAAAATCCTCTTACGAATTACTTCAAAATGTATATACTTCATCCGATGTGGAGCACCAGAACGTATCACTGGCACTGGCGCTGAGCGAAATAACACTGGATGGCGACAAGAATGCATTCCGCGTTCACGGCGGCGGTTTTGCCGGAACGATTCAGGCATTCGTCCAGAATGCGGATGTGGAAAAATATAAAAAGACCATGGAAAGTGTTTTCGGAAAGGACAGCTGTCACGTGCTGAAGATCCGAAAAGAAGGCGGGGTTCAGGTAATCTAAATGGAAAAACTGATTTACGAATTAATTGCATACGGAATTCAAAACGGACTGATCGAAGCCGACGATGTGGCATACCGCATCAACGTACTTGCGGAGATGCTGGGGGTAATGAGTTTCAATACCTCATATGAGGATTTTTGCAACGACAGAAACACCATCCGTCCGGTGAACGAAATTCTGGATGATATCTGCGATGTGGCATACCGGGACGGAATCCTAAAAGAAAACGGTATCACATATCGCGATCTTTTCGATACGAAGGTGATGGGAGCGATTACTCCGCCGCCCTCAACGGTGATCAGAGAATTTAAGACCTGCTATAAAGAATCTTCAAAAAAAGCAACGGATTATTACTACGATTTTTCCAGGGCGACCAACTATATCCGTACCGACCGCATCCGAAAGGATGAAAAATGGCAGACCGAAACCGAATACGGTGCCATCGATATTTCCATCAACCTTTCAAAACCGGAGAAGGACCCGAAGGCAATTGCGGCAGCCTTATCGGCTCCGAAGGGCGGCTATCCCGCCTGCCTGTTATGCCGGGAAAACGAAGGATATGCGGGACACCTAAACCATCCGGCCAGACAGAATCACAGACTGATTCCGATCACACTTGACGGAGAGGATTATTTCCTACAGTATTCGCCCTACGTTTATTACAACGAACACTGCATTGTTCTGAATAAAGAGCATATTCCGATGAAGATTGACCGGGCGGTGTTTACGAAACTGTTTGATTTCATAGATCTTTTTCCGCATTACATCATCGGTTCCAACGCGGATTTGCCGATTGTCGGCGGATCGATTTTAAGCCACGATCACTTCCAGGGCGGCAATTACATCTTCCCGATGGCGAGAGCCGAGTACGAGGAGATTTTTGAACTGAAAGAATACCCGGACATCAAGGCCGGAATCATCAAATGGCCGATGTCGGTAATTCGTCTTCAGGGTAAGGACAGAAAGAAGATCGAAGAAGCTTCGGACATGATTTTGAATAAGTGGAGAGCATACTCCGATGAAAGCGTCGGCATCTTTGCAAAGAGCGTAAAGGAAGGCTCGGTGGAAGAGCCTCACAATACCATCACACCGATTGCAAGAATGAAAGACGGTCTGTACGAGATTGATCTGGTGCTTCGAAACAACCGCACCGACGAAGAACATCCCTGGGGAATCTTCCATCCGACGGCAGATCTTCATCATATCAAAAAAGAAAACATCGGACTGATTGAAGTCATGGGACTTGCGATTCTGCCGGCAAGACTTTTACACGAAATGAGCGAGGTGGAGAGAAGAATCCTGTTGGGACTGAACCGGGGAAAAACTCCGGATACCGACTTAAGGGCCGATGAGATAACCGCAAAGCATGCAGACTGGGTGGAATCCTGGATTTCCGATTACGATTCCATTCACATGGGAAATCTCCATTCCATCATTCAAAACGAAATCGGAAAAGTTTTTACAAAGGTGCTCGAATGCGCCGGAGTATATAAAAGAGACGAAGAAGGACGGAAGGCATTTCGAAGATTTTGTAACACGCTGTAGTGATTGATATAGGGTTATTGGTGTATGGCACCGGATTGGGGGAATTATGGCGAAGAGACATTACCTGAACAATGACTGGTTTTTTAACGATACCTACAAAGAAGGCATGGAGAAGATCGGTTACATCTACGACAACGATGCCAGAATCCGCATTCCGCACACCGTTGCCGAGACACCGCTTCATTACTTCGACGAACACGAATATCAGAAGGTATCCGCATATTTTAAGACATTCAACGTGCCGGTTTCCTGGGAAGATAAGGACATCCTCTTAACCTTCGAAGGCATTGCGCATTCCGCGGTTGTGTATATCAACGGAAAAGTGGCGGGTGAACATTTTTGTGGATATACGGCATTTACCTTAAACATCAAAGACCTCGTGGATTTCGGTCACGACAACCTGATCATGGTGAAGGTGGACAGCAGGGAGAGCCAGAACATCCCGCCCTTCGGTTTTGTGATCGACTACATGACCTACGGAGGAATCTACCGCGATGTCTATGTGGAAGTAAAAGAGCAGGCTCACATTGAAGATGCGTTTATCTCCGCGGACAAGGACGGCGGCATTCGGTTAGAGGTTACCTGCACAAAAGAGGCAGCAGGGAAAAACCTCGTCGTTTCCATCGGCGATGTCGAACTCGGAAAAGAAGTCGTAGGAACGCCTGCGGAAAAGGAAGAGAGTGTTACGGCACTTTATAACTACCTTGTGGAGAAACCTCTTCGCTGGTCTCCCGAGGTGCCGAATCTCTACACACTGAAGCTTTCAATCCAGGACGAATACGGTGTGGTAATCGATGAAAAAGAAGTCCGTTTTGGATTCAGAACCGCGGAATTCAAGGCCGACGGCTTCTACTTAAACGGAGAAAAATACAAAATCCGCGGTTTAAACCGCCACCAGAGTTACCCTTATGTCGGCTATGCAATGCCGAAGAATCCGCAGAGAAACGACGTTTATCTGTTAAAGAAAGAGCTTGGACTCAACGCTGTCCGTACCTCACATTATCCGCAGTCCCAGCACTTTATCGAGGCCTGCGATGAGATGGGACTTTTGGTATTTACCGAGATGCCCGGCTGGCAGCACATCGGTGATGAGGGCTGGAAATTAAAAGCCATCAAAAATGTCGAAGATATGGTTTTGCAATATCGCAACCATGCTTCCATCATCCTCTGGGGTGTAAGAATCAACGAGTCCGTGGATGACGATGATTTCTACAAGCGCACGAACGAGGCGGCTCACAGGCTGGATCCGATCCGTCAGACCGGCGGCGTAAGATGCTACAAGAAATCGAACCTACTGGAAGATGTTTATACATACAACGATTTCGTTCACTGCGGCGGAAACCAGGGCTGCGACAAGAAGAGCGAAGTTACGTCCGATACGAGCAGGGGCTATCTGATCACCGAATACATGGGTCACATGTTCCCGACGAAGGCTTTTGACTGGGAAGAAAAAAGACTCGAAGATGCAATCCGCCATGCCACCGTATTGAACGACGTGGCAAAGAACAACGATATTGCGGGATCTTTCGGATGGTGCATGTTTGACTACAACACCCACAAGGACTTCGGAAGCGGAGACAGAATCTGCTACCACGGTGTTATGGATATGTTCAGAAACTCCAAGATGGCGGCATATGTCTACAGCGAAATGCAGGATGAGACGCCCTTCCTCGAGATTTCTTCCTCGATGGATATCGGTGAACATCCGGGCTGTAATCGAAACGAGACTTACATTTTCACAAATGCGGACTCGGTTAAGATGTACAAAAACGATGCACTCTTAAAGGAGTACACCCACGAGAATTCGGACTTCCCATATCTCAAAAATCCTCCAATCAAGATTGACGACTACATCGGAGATGCCTTGAAGGCGGAGAAGATGTCCCCCTCCCAGGAGAAGGACGTAAAGATCATTTTAAACGAAGTTGCAAAGTTCGGTCTTTATCAGATGACCACCGGTTCGAAAATAAAGGCGGCGAAGCTCATGACCTTCCACCGCATGAAAATGACGGATGCTGTGGAACTTTACAACAAATATATCGGAGACTGGGGTGGCGAATCGGTATCCTATCGTTTTGAAGCCATCAAGGACGGAAAGGTTGTCAAGGAACTGAAGGTCGGTTCCGTTATGAAGCCTTCGCTTACCATTGAGTGCGACAGAGTCGTATTGAAGGAAGTGGAATCATATGACGTAGCCTGCGTAAGAATCAGGGCTGTCGATGAGAACGGCAATACGCTTTACTACTACAACGATCCGGTAATTCTCGAGGTGGAAGGAAACGCCGAACTGATCGGTCCTAAAGTTGTAGGACTGTCGGGAGGTATGGGCGGAACCTACATTAAGACCATCGGAAAGCCCGGAAAAGCAGTACTTACGGTCAGCGATGCGCAGGGCAGACAGTCCGTAAGCGTGGATTTCAGCATTCAGCTGGAAGCATAAAGAAACGGAAACATACATGGGGAAAACGGAACGTAAACCGGAAAATGCAGGAGGTTACGGAATGAAACTAGGACTGAAAGAAAAATTCGGATATGGAATCGGCGCGGTCGGAAAAGACATGGTCTACATGTTATCCGCCACCTATATTCTGTATTATTACCAGGACATCATGGGCGTGTCGGCATGGGTGATGGGGATCATCCTTATGGTTGCCCGCGTTTTTGATGCGTTCAACGATCCTTTAATGGGCGTTGTGGTTGCCAAAACCAAAACCAAATGGGGCAAATTCCGCCCCTGGCTCTTCATCGGTACTTTGGCCAATGCGGTTGTACTGGTTGCGATGTTTGCGGCTCCGCCCGCACTGAACGGAAAAGGACTTGCAGCATATGCGGCTGCAACATACATTCTCTGGGGTATCACCTATACCATGATGGACATTCCCTACTGGTCAATGGTTCCGGCATTTACCGAAAGCGGTAAGGAAAGAGAAGATATGTCCGCCCTTGGACGTACCTGCGCCGGTGTCGGTTCTGCCATTATCACGGTCATTACGATGACAACTGTAGTTTTCTTAGGCCAGTTTGTTCTCGGAAAGAGCCCGAACAACTTAAGCTCCGAACTGGATAATGTCAGCGTTTATGTTGTGGAATTGAATGAAACCGGTGAAAAAACAGGCAACTATGTGCTCCTGGAAAACCCCGGTAAGATCGTTGTTACCGCAGACAAAAACGAATGGAATTCTCCTCTGACCTATGTTTCCAACACGGACAAGGCCAACTGCAGTTATGAATTCAATCTGGGAAGCATTCTTTACAGTAAGAAAGGAGAGAAACAGTTAAGCCTCGATTTTGCATCGGACGACGGAAAAAGCGGCGAAGCAATTCTGGCAGTATACATCGGCGAAGAAGATTATGCGAATGTCAGCGCGGGAGATATCTTTACCGGTGCCATCGATTCCTCCAAAAATGTGGAGCGTCTCGGTTTCAAATATTTTACAATTGTAGTTGCAATTCTCTTCTTTGTATTCACTCTGCTTACCTGTGTACTGATCAAGGAGAAGTCTACGGTTGATGTAAAGACGGCGAAGATTTCCGACATGATCAAGGCCCTGCTCCAAAACGACCAGGCCATGGCCATGGTAATCACGATTGTACTTGTAAACAGTGCGGTATATGTAACCAGCAACCTGATTATTTATTTCTTTAAATACGATATCGGCGGTCCGACCTGGCAGGTGGACTACACCTACTTTAATATGTTCGGCGGCGCTATGCAGATTGTGGCAATGTGTATCATTTTCCCGCTTCTTCGTAAGTTTTTCAATACCAGAAGAATCTTCTACATCAGCATCAATTCCGCTGTTTTTGGATATTTCGTCCTTTTGGGATTTGCACTTTTAGGCATGCGTAATGTCTTCGGCTTCTTCGTACCGGCATTCTTCATCTTCGGTGCGGTTGGTGTATTGAATGTCCTTGTAACGATCTTCCTTGCCAACACCGTAGACTACGGCGAAATCAAAAACAACCGCCGCGACGAATCCGTCATCTTCTCGATGCAGACCTTCGTTGTAAAACTGGCATCCGGTATTGCGGCTCTGATCGCAGCCGTTGCGCTTTCCGCATTCAAGATCAGTTCTTCCGACAGCTATGAGGCTATAAACGGAAGCATGATGGCAGGACTTTCCCAATTCCTGATGGATTCCATCAAAAAAGGTACCACCGTTCTTTCGGACTATTCCATCATGGGACTGAGACTGGTAATGTCAGCTCTGCCCGTAGTCCTTCTCTTCTTCGGTACCCTTCGTTTCCGCAGAGGATACAAGTTAACCGATCAGAAGTTGGCGGAAATTACCGCACAGATTAAAGAAAAGAGAGCACAGGAAGAAGCGGAAAAAGAAAGTGATGCGGCGGACGAAAGTGCAGAAACAGATCAATAATCTGGTTATATAAAAACTTTTCAATTTGGTAGTTTTTATAATATCAAAATTGTGTTATATTCTTTCCATGTTAGAAAAAAGAAAGAAGGAAAACACAATGAGCGGACAGACGAACGTAGCAGGTTTATCCCTGCGTAATGTCAACAAGACCAGATGGATTGCCATAACCGGACTGTTTATGGCGCTGAACATCGCGATGTCATCTTTTGGAGTTCCCGTACCGGGCGGACATCTTTATCTTTGCGATATTGTTATCTGTACCGCGGCATTATTGCTTGACCCCGTGGCGGCATTTCTGGTAGGCGGACTGGGATCGTTCCTGGGCGATCTGATCTTTTATCCCTTACCGATGTTTGTATCACTGTTTACCCACGGAATTCAGGCACTCGTGATTTCCCTTTTTGCAAGAAAAGGTGCAAAACTCGGCGGAAAGAAGTATTTCGTTTACAGCCTGATCGGTACCATCGTCGGTGCGATTATCATGGTTACGGGATATACGCTTGGTAAGACCTTTGTATATGCTACCTTTGAGTATGCAATGATTAAACTTCCTTTCGAAATTGCGCAGGCAGTTTTGGGTGTGGTCGGATCCCTGCTACTGGTATTCCGCCTCGGACTCGGAAAAGTCTTACGTCGTTTCGGACCGTATTAATGGAGAGAAAAAATGGATCAAACAGAAATTACAAATCAGAGCAGGCTTGCGGCTGAGGAAATCATCGCTGCCGCAAAGTTGAAAGAAGGCTCCTTATTTGTTATCGGTTGTTCTTCAAGCGAGGTAATCGGAAGCCGTATCGGGACTGCTACCAATACGGATATCGCAAAGGCTGTCTATGACGGCCTTCTTCCCGTTTTAAAGGAAAAAGGAATCCATGCGGCCGCGCAGTGCTGTGAACACTTAAACAGAGCACTCGTCGTGGAACGCGAGACAATGGAAAAATTCGGTCTGGAGCAGGTAAACGCAATTCCCCAGCCCAATCACGCCGGCGGAGCATTTGCAACGGTCTGCTATCAGAATTTTGATGATCCCGTACTGGTGGAAACCGTGAAGGGAAAGGGCGATGCCGGAATCGATATCGGCGGAACCATGATCGGTATGCACCTAAAATACGTTGCGGTACCGCTTCGTATTTCCTTACGAAAGATTGGAGAGGCTCCGATTCTGTGCGCCAGAGTCCGTCCGAAATATGTCGGCGGTGCCAGAGCCGTATATGATGAAGAATTGATGTAGAGAGAAAGCGGCAGATTGTATACAATCTGCCGTTCGTCATATTTGGACGACTGTTCGTCAGCTTATACCGGGTTTGCGGAAAGAGAGTGATAGGATAAAATCATCGAAATACAGTGCAAAATTCCAAAAGGTACTGTCGTTTGTTTGAAAAAAGTGATAAATTAATAGAAGAAGATATTCTCTGGGAAAAGGGAGGAAAAAAGATGGATAATAATCAGCAGATGAATCAGGGAATGCAGGGTCAGGGATATCAGGATCCGAACCAGATGGCATATGCGCAGCAGCAGGCTTTCCAACAGGCACAGCAGCAGGCATATGCACAACAGCAGGCATTTCAGCAGATGCCGAATCAGCAGGCTTATGCACAGCAGGCTTTCCAGCAGATGCCGAATCAGCAGATGTATAACGAGCAGCAGATGTATCAGGGACAGGTAGGCGTACAGAAGGAGAAAAAAACGATGAGCAAGGGCGCAAAGCTCGGCTTGATTTTGGGATTATCCATCGGTATTCCCGTAATCGCGCTCATTTTGGTACTTTGTCTGATTCCGAAGAGAGGCGCTTCCACACCCGAAGCAGCTGCGGAAGGATTCATGAAGGGATGGCTGAATCATAATGTGAGCCAGATGAAGAAGTACAGTATGCCGACGAAACTGGAGAAGGATATAAAAAACAGAGTAGCCGGAACCCTGGATTACTATTATCTGTCGGAATACATTAATTATTACTATGAAGACTCCAACGGCGTTGTTTCGATGAATACCATTACAGATGAGATTTATGACTATGATGATGTAATGGACTATAATGAAGATTTTGCCGAAGAGGGTATTTTCCTGAATATAAAGGAAGCCAGATGTATTGAAGTAAGATTTACCTATCGCTACGGATATTCAACGGATGATGATTATGAGTATTTGGATGTCATCAAGGTCGGAAACAGATGGTATGTTATTCCGTATGATGTTCTTTATGAATGTTTCTAAATCGTTCTTCTGTCCCGGATATTAAGGACAGGGTGCCGGATTGGAAGTTTTGAAAGCACAAATGAAAAGAAAAAAGATTGCACATCTGTATCAAAATGGATGTGCAATTTTTGCATATTCCGTTTGAATTCCGAAGTACTTAAGGAAGGGAGCACACAATGCCGATACTTGCTGCATTTATGGTACCGCATCCGCCGCTGATCATACCCGAAATCGGCAGGGGCGGCGAAACAATTGTCGCAAAAACCATCGAATCCTACGAACGCGTTGCAAATGAAATTGCCGCATTAAAGCCCGATACGATTGTGATCTCGAGCCCGCATGCGACAATGTATTATGATTATTTTCACATTTCACCGGCTGAGAAGGCAAAAGGTGACTTTGGGCGGTTTCGTGCTCCGAACGTAAAGTTTTACGAAAATTACGATGCGGAACTTGTAAAAGAAATCTCCCGTCTGGCCGAGAAGGAAGGCATCCCCGCCGGTACAAAAGGTGAGCGCGAACCGGAGCTGGATCACGGAACCATGGTGCCGCTTTATTTTATTCGCAAAGCCTATCGGGACGGAAAAATCGTTCGCATCGGACTGTCCGGCCTGGATTACAATACCCACTACAAACTCGGACAATGCATTGCCGAAGCTGTGGAAAATTTGGGACGCCGTGTGGTTTATGTGGCAAGCGGAGACCTTTCGCATAAGCTGCAGGAGTCGGGACCTTATGGTTTTGTTGAGGAGGGACCTAAGTATGATGCGCGCCTGATGGAAGTCTGTGAGCGTGGCAATCTGAAGGAACTTCTGGATTTTGACGAAAACTTCTGCGATAAAGCCGCGGAATGCGGACATCGTTCCTTTGTCATTATGGCAGGAGCGTTGGACAGACTGGAATATAAGACAACGGTTTATTCCCACGAAGATACGACGGGAGTGGGTTACGGAATCTGCGAGATCATACCCGTGGGTACCGGTTCTGAAGATAAGACAGAAGAGGATCCTTACGTTCAGCTTGCCAGAGACACCATCGAAGCCTACATCCGGGACGGAAAGAGAATTGACATTCCGAAAGATACTCCGGCGGAAATGTTGAACCGGAGTGCCGGTGTTTTTGTTTCCATTCATGAAAATGATAACCTGCGCGGTTGCATCGGAACCATTGCGGCAACGACGGATTCGATTGCCGAGGAGATCATCCAGAATGCCATCAGCGCCTCCACAAAAGATCCCAGGTTCAGCGCAATTACGGTGAACGAACTTCCGTATCTGGATATTTCGGTGGATGTTCTGGGAGAGGCGGAAGAGATTGATTCGTACGACAAACTGGACGTAAAGCGTTATGGTGTCATTGTGACCAAGGGCTTTCGAAGAGGACTTCTTTTGCCGGATCTGGAGGGCGTGGATACCGTGGAAGACCAGGTTTTTATTGCCAAAAGAAAGGCCGGAATCGACCCTGACGAAAAGGTGAAACTGGAACGGTTTGAAGTAATCAGACATCATTAAGTTTTTTCGATTTTGTGGTATAATAGATAAAAATGTATTCGGGGGTGGGGTATGATACTGGAAAATGACGGCAGATTCGTACTGCAGACAGCAAATACGACATATGCATTCGAGGTAATGCCGACCGGACATTTGCAACATTTGTATTACGGAAAGAAACTGCGCTTCCGGGAAAATCCGGAAGAGTTTTCGGCGCTTCGCCAGAAAAGAGAATTCCCGATCGGGAATGCGATTTCCTATGAACAGGAATTTGGCTTTGACAATGGAGGATACCCTCCTGGAAGTTTCCGGTCCCGGAAAAGGGGACCTTCGTGCTTCAATGGCGGAGGTTGTTTTTGCGGACGGAGCAAGAAGCCTTGATTTCATCTATAAAACACATGAGATTTCCAATCTGATTCCGAAGCGTGCGACCTTACCGGGCTCCTATGCGGAAGATGGAAACCATGAGGCAAAGGTTTTGCGGATTACGCTTTCGGAGCGTGCGGGCATTGTGGAAAAGAACTACCGCCTTCGTCTGGTCTTAACTTATATCGTTTATGAGGCGGAAGATATCATTACTCGTTACGCGGATTTATACAATGACGGGGACGAAGAGGTGGAGGTTCGCCGCCTTCTTTCCATGCAACTGGATCTGCCGGATAAAGGATATGAAGGGATTTTCTTCGACGGAGCATGGGCAAGAGAGATGCATTCCTATCATGTATCACTGGGACACGGTATGCACGTAAGCCGCTCCAACTGCGGAGCAAGTTCAAACCGCGCCAATCCGTTTTTCATGGTGGCACGTCCGAACTGCGATGAAGACAGGGGAGAGTGTTTTGGATTTAATCTGATCTACAGCGGAAACCATATGGAAGTCTGCGACAGCAACACCTACGGAAAAATCCGCATCCTTTCCGGAATCAACGATGAGGGATTCTCCTATACGGTAAAACCCGGAGAGTTTCTGGAAGCACCGGAAGCGGTTATGACCTATACGCAGGATGGTTTCAATGCGCTTTCCCACAACATGCATGCGTTTGTCAGAGAGCATATTATCCGTGGCGAGTGGAAGGGAAAAGACAAGCCGATCCTTTTAAACAGCTGGGAAGCTTCCTACTTTAAATTCGACGAAGGAAAACTCTTAAAACTCGCAAAACGAGCCGCGGATGCCGGAATTGAACTTTTTGTCATGGATGACGGCTGGTTTGGCGAGAGAAATGATGATACGAAATCTCTGGGCGACTGGGAAGTAAACAAGAGCAAACTTCCGGGTGGTCTCAAACGGCTTTCGGACAAGATCCACGGAATGGGATTGTCGTTCGGAATCTGGGTAGAGCCGGAGATGGTCAATGTAAACAGCAACTTATATAAGGCCCATCCGGACTGGTGTCTGGTCAATCCCAGAAGAGGACATTCCGAGGGAAGAAACCAGAGAGTCCTGGATTTAAGCCGGAAAGAAGTAAGAGACTATGTGATTGATGCAATGCGAAACGTCTTTTCTTCGGCGGCGATTGAATATGTGAAATGGGACATGAACCGCGTCTTTTCGGATGTTTTTTCAACTCCTTCAAATGCACAGACCGAAGACGGTGAGGATGTAAGCGGAAGGGCCGGCATCAATCAGGGCGAAATTGCCCATCGCTATATCCTTGGTTTGTACGAAATCATGGACACATTAACGAAGGAGTTTCCGCATATTCTTTTTGAAGGCTGTGCTTCGGGCGGTAACCGATTTGACTTAGGTATTCTTTCCTACTTCCCTCAGATTTGGGCATCGGATGATACCGATCCGATTTGCAGGGCGGAGATTCAGCAGGGCTACAGTTACGGCTATCCCATGGAGTGTATGGGAGCTCATGTTTCGGCTTCCCCGAACCATCAGACGCTTCGAAGGACTCCGATGAAGACCAGGTTTGCCGTCGCAGCCTTCGGTACTCTGGGATACGAGTGCAATTTCAGTGATTTTACCAAGGAAGCGATGGAAGAGGTAAAAACGGAAATTGCGCTTTACAAACAATACAGAAGTTTGATGCAGCATGGAGTTTTCTACCGCGGCGGAGCGGGACCTTTGGCGGATCTCGGAAGTCGCGGAGACGAGGTATCGGCACTTTACAATCCCACGGGATACGGCAATATAACCGTGTGGACGATGGCGAGCGAGTACGGAACCAAGGCCATCGGTATGATGCTTAAGAAACTGGTTCTTCCGAATACCCAGAGTGTGACTTATTACCCGAAGGGACTGGAAGAGGATACTCTGTATCATTTCACGAACAAAGAACTGAGTTACGATATCCGTGATTTCGGAGATTTGATCAATACCGTGGCACCGATTCACGTTAAGCCGGATTCGAGACTTCTTGATTTCCTGGCAAAACGAATCAAGCTTCCCGCCGAAAAAGAGGACTATGTGGCATACGGAAGCCTGCTTATGAATGCGGGAGTTGCCTTAAAACAGGACTTCTCCGGAACGGGATATAATGAAAACGTGCGGTATGTACAGGACTTTTCGGCGAAGATGTTCTTGATGGAAGAGGCCGACGACAGCATCATCAAGGCAGAGATGGCCGAAACAAAGATGGATGAAGTAATAAACGAAACCGCAGGCGAAGCAAGTGCGGAGACCGTAGCGGAAACAACGGATGAAGAGAAAGAGTCCGTAGTGGAAACAACGGAAGAAATGAAAGAGACGGAAGCGGAAACGACGGATGAAGAGAAAGAGTCCGAAGCGGAAGTAACCGTAGCGGAAGTGACAGAAACGAAAGAGGAATAAGCCGTGCCAAAGATTTTTCTTCCCAAAGATGCGGATGGCCGCAAAAAAGAAGTAAAGAAACTGCATATCATGGGACTGATCCTGATGGCCCTTATGATGGTTGCTCTCTGGGGAGCCATGGGAATTCTGATCCGGGCGCTTATAAAAGTGTTTTATGGAGATATCATTTCCGATCTCATGGGAAGCATGCGTTTAATGAGCTCCGACCTGGGATTTTATGGCGCATTTACCTATGATCCGACGAATTCACCGATTGTTATCTTTTTAAGATTTTGGGAAATTGCCAGTTATGTGATTACGATTCTGGCCCTTGGCGGAGCGGTCTACATGCTTTGGCGGATGCGAAAACAGTCAAAAATCATTGTCGATGACATTACCGCTTTTGACGAAAAAATAACGGTGAAGAAGTCGAAATACGTATGGCTTTGCTTTTTGCTCGGCGGTTACGGAGCACATCTTTTCCTGATCGGAAAGAAAAAAAGAGGCTATATTTTCCTGGGACTCGGTCTCGCGGGACTCATTAATCCGGTTACGTTTTTATACACCAGCGGAATCAGTTTTGCGGATGCTTTTCTGGCTTGTTTTTACCCGAAAGACTGCGACGGAATGGTGGATTTGGAGTATTATCCCTACTGGTTATAGTTGTTTACAACTATATTGGCATTTAGGCCTCTAATTTGCGAATATATTGCCATTTTTGTCTTAAATGGTTGTCATAATTAGGGGGGGATGATAATATATTTATATCTATACTTTTGTTCATGTTTCGAAAAATAATGGGGATTGTTGGGGATAAAGCATGAAGGAAAAAGTGATTCTTTATATTTGCGCGGACTTAAATGCTCCTGCGTGTCTTCGCAAATTAAGGAAGTTTACAACGTGCGCTACGAAAAGAGGATTCCGGGTAGTTGTCGTTTGGCCTGGTTATTACTGGCAGGCAGATGAAAATATCTGGAAACTCGATTTCTTCAGGGTGTTCAGCAAAAACACCTTCTGTTCCGTTGTGCTGGATGCGGAACTTTCTTTTGATCTGAAGCTGTTTGAAGCACATGCGGAGTACGCAAAACAGCTTGGCATTCCTTTTGTGGTTCTTGATGCAAATATCCCCGGTGCCATCAATATAATGTACGATGATGAGAAGATGTTTGAAGAAATTCTGGAACACCTTCTTGTTCAGCATAAAGTAACGAAGATTACGTTTGCGGGTGACGAAGGTCAGCCGAACCAGACGAGTCGTTTTCTGGAAGTCTATAAGTCCGTTCTGGCGAAACACAATATTCCATTTGATGAAGAAAGAGTCACTTCCTGCAATACCGTGCTGGGTCTCGGTATGAATAAAGTGATTTCCTGTATAAAGAAAAAAATGCCCGAGGCGGTGATTACCACCACCTTTACGCTTGGTATTTGCGTTTCCAACGCAATGTGCGATATGGGATATTCCGTACCGGGTGATATCATTGTGGCCGGAATGAACGGTCTTTCCAATCGTCGCGCGGGTATTCCCGATCTGACGGCAGGAAACAGAAACCTGACTCTGATGGCGGATAAGGCGCTGGAGTTGATTGAGAAATTTTTGCGTGAAGAAGAGGTGGCAGAACTTACCAGAATTCCGATGGAGAGACACCTCTCCGAATCCTGCGGATGCGACAGGGCGCTTGAAGACGACAATCTGGCGGAATACATCCGCTACATTATGGTGGAGAAAAACCTCTCCATGACGCAGGAAAGAAAACAGGCAAAGGTTCTTGAACATTTCCTGCTTGCAAATTCCGTTCAGGAAACCGCCGATCTGATTCGTGATGTTTTGCCGGACGATACCTATTTCTGTGTCCGAAGGGAAGTACTCGATGACATCATGGAAGCAAAAACGGAGATGACGAATACCGACGAGTATGTCATTTTTGCGGATGCCGAGAAAGAGCGGGAAGGAACGGTCTTTGATCAAAAACTATTATATGAACGTGTCAATAAGCAGGGACGCAATGCGGCTCCGCTTATCATGTATCCCGTATACGTAAAGCATGAATCTTACGGATTCGTGATTTCCGAAGCTCCGGAATTTGTCAGAACCCAGATGATGATGGGGCGTTTCCTAAATATGTTAAGCCGCGGTTTTGCATATTACATGAAGAGTTTTGAGATTCGACAGAATGCAAAGAAACTTCAGGATGCTTACTCCAGACTCAGAGGCTTCCAGGTGCGTGACGCAATGACCGGTTTTTACAACCACACCGGTCTGATTCAGGAACTTGAAAAGATCAAAAGCGAATGTTCCAAGAAAAGAGAATCATTGTACTATGTCTGCGTGGACCTGGACCGTCTCGGAAACATCAACGATATATACGGACACTCCGAAGGCGACAGCGCCATTATGGATCTGGCGGATATTATTAAAGATTGTTCCAACCGTAATGATATCGTGGCACACCTCGGAAGCGATGAATTTATCATCTTCCTCCGTTCTTCGGAAGAAGGGGAAAGAAGCGTGGAGTCGTTCTTAAACTACATGCAAAGCCACGTTGATATTTACAACAAAACTTCCGACAAAGAGTATACACTCAATACCAATACGAGCTCCGGAATGGTTGTTGTATATGAAGATACCGATATGTCCCTTGTTGTGGATGAAGCGCTTTCCGATAAGAGACTGCTTAAGAATAACCGCCGTGGCAACTACACTGCGGGTGTGGAAGAATTAAACGATGACGAATTAAAGAAAGCGGACCTGATCCGCGAAGTAATCGATCAGAATAAGTTCCGCTATGCATACCAGCCGATTGTGAAAGCGTCGGACGGTGAGATTTTTGGATACGAAGCTTTGATGCGAACCGATACAGAGGAGCCGATTTCGCCGCTTACGATGTTGAAGTATGCGACGGTGAACAAGCGCCTTTACGATATCGAGCGCGCAACTTTCTTTAACGTTCTGGAAGACATCACAAATAAGAGCGAGGTTCTGAACGGCAAGAAGGTCTTTGTAAACAGTATCCCGGGCTATCAGATCGACCATTCCGATTTTGAAGTGCTGAAGAAGAAATATCCCGGCATTTTCAAAAACATATTCATAGAGATAACCGAGCAGGCGGAACAGAACGATGAGGAGATTCGCGTGCTGACGCAGCGAAGCGTCGAAGAAGGCTTCGCCATCGCCATCGACGATTACGGCTGCGGATATTCCAATACCGCCGCACTGCTTCGCTATACCCCGAACTGTGTCAAGATCGACCGACTGCTGATTTCGAATCTGCAGTCCGATTCGAGAAAACAGCATTTTGTCAAAAATATCATCGAGTTTGCACACGACAATAATTTCTATGCACTTGCGGAAGGCGTGGAAACGGCAGACGAACTGAAGGCATCCATTGCACTCGGAGCGGATCTGATTCAGGGATTCTACCTTGCAAAACCGACACTGGATGTGATTACGGAGATTCCGCATAACTTAAAAGAAGAAATTGAAGAGTTCAATAAGAAAGCCGACGAGAAGAAGTATGACAAGATTTACGTTGTCAGCAAGGAAAGAGAACTCATGCTTTCCCGTGTTGCCATGGAACTGTACACGGAGATTCTGCTTTCCGGTCAGGATTTAACCCTCTTCGGAAACCTGGAATATTCGGCGGCGGTTAAGATTCGTGTGAAGGAAAATACGAATTCCACCCTCACCATCAAAAACATCATTCTGGACAACGGCGCGGGAAATGTCGGAATCGAAATCGGAGAAAACGCGACCCTTACCCTGATTGTGGAAGGCGAGAACTTTATTAATTCGAACGGAATCAAGGTTCCCGAGACCTCGAAACTGATTTTGAAGGGCGAAGGAAATCTGGAGATTAAGACAAAATCCAAGAATGCATTCGGTATCGGAAACGATTTGCAGCATCCGTTCGGAAGCATCGTGATGGATATTACCGGAGACCTTTCTCTGTTCATCGACGGAGAACAAGTTGTAGGCATCGGTGGATGCAGGCCTGGCCCCGGAGCCAAGATTCAGCTCAGAGGAGGAAACAACAAGATTGTATCTTCCTCCACGGCATTCATCGGAATCGGTTCCTTCAGCGGCAATCCGCATATTGAAATTACGGAAATGCACATGGTTGTGGACTTCAATGTTGTGAACGGTATCGGTATCGGAAGTCCGACCGGTCAGATCAACGTGCGCGTTTCGAATACCTTCCTGGAGATTAAGGCCGGTGGTAAGAGTATTACCGGTATCGGCTCCGCAACGAAGGGTGATAATATCATCGAAATCCTTTCCGCACAGGTACTGGTCGATATGAATTCCCCTCGTGTCATCATGGTGGGTTGTCCGTTCGGAAAAGTCAGAGTATACATCGAACGTGCGAAAGTCGAACTGTTCGGCTCCGGCGGACGGGTACTCGGTATCGGCTGTCTGGATATGAATGCGGAACTCGTTCTTCGAAGTGTCGGTATTGCCATTAAGATTACGTCCGACGGTGCAATGTGCCTCGGCGTGAAGCCTGAAAACCGCGATTTCGGTCAGGCGGTTCCTGTACTTGAGGTAATCAGTACGAATGATGAACTTTCCCCCGAGGCGGAAGACATAATGAAGGCTCCTCCTCCGAGACTGGAAGGATTAGGCGGACCTCCGCCCATTGTGGCAGGACCTCCTTCGGAGGCACTGGGTCCGAATGGTATTGCAAACAAGGTATAAGTTAAGAAACTTTTACGACATCCGTGACGGTAAGAAGGGAATCCTTCACGGTGAAATGAACATCAAAACCGGCAAAAGAAACACCGTAGATACGGTCCGGGTCATCATGATAGGAAGGGCGGGGATCATCGCGCAAGACAGCGAGGATCCCTGTTCTTTTTTCTTCGGGGAATTTATTAAGAAGCTCCTCGGGAAAAGAAACTTCGAGTTTGTAATCAATGCTGTCTTTCGTAAAACCTTCCTTTGCCTCGGGATGAGAATCGTAGGAGGGAAGGTAGGGTTTGATATCATAGATCTCGGTATTGTCCATTAAATCGACGCCGGAAACCGTAAGCACCGGTCCCTTGTCCGTATATTCGATGGCGTCCAAATGAACGCAGGAGAGGCCAATCGGATTCGGACGGAAGGGAGAACGCGTCGCAAAAACTCCCATGCGAACATTTCCGCCGAGACGCGGAGGGCGTACCGTGGCGGTAAAACCTTCTTTTTCGGGAACGTCGAATTTCCACAAAAGCCAGATATAATCAAAACCGTCCAGACCTTTTACGGCCTCGGCGTTACGAAATTCGGGCTCAAACGTGATGGTGCCCTTTAATTCATAGGCACGGCTGCTCTGTCTGGGAATGCCGAATTTGTCCGGGAAATCGGTTTTGATGTGTGCGATGGTTTTCATGAAATCTCCTTAGTGATAATCTACTTCGATTAAGCAAAGCCCGCAGGCGGGTGCCGTGGGACCGGCTTTTGTGCGGTCTTTTTCTTCAAGAAGCGTCAGGATGCTCTCCGGAGTTCGCTTTCCGAAGCCGGCTTCCAGGATGGTTCCGGTTAAGATGCGAACCATGTGCTGTAAGAAACCGCTCCCATGATAGGTTAACATAATATAGTCGCCATTCGTCGTGATTTCGATGGAATCAAGGTTGCGGACGGTGGATTTTTTCATTTTTGGATTGCTGCAAAAAGCCGCGAAATCATGCTCACCGATCAGATAGGAAGCGGCGGATTTCATACGGTCGATGTTGGGCTTTTCATCCAGAACATAGACATATTTGCGGTCAAAAACAGGCTTGGAATCGCCGATGTAACAAGTGTAGCGATAGGTTTTTCCGAGAGCATTGTATCTGGAGTGGAAGCGGTCGCCTGCGATGGAAACATCGGTGATAGCGATATCGTCCGGAAGATATTGGTTTACATAATTTTTGATTTCCTGTTCGGACATTGTCGTATCGAGGAAGCAGTTGGCGATCATGGCTTTTGCGTGAACGCCTGCATCCGTGCGGCCGGCACCTAGGACTTCCACGTCGGTATCGGTCATGCGTTTCAAAACGGTTTCGATTTTTCCCTGAATGGTCATGTCGGTATTCGGCTGGTGTTCCCATCCGAAATATCTGCTGCCGTCATAGGAAATCGTAAAGCGGTAATTTCGTTTCATAATGCTCCTTTATACTCCGTGATTTTTATCGGAAAAATCCCTTCCGGTATTTATCTTATCATATCTACTATTTGCTGGTAAACAGAAAAGAAATGTGGTAAAATATATCATGTATTGTTTTTTGATTGTTGCCGTATGGCAAAGGTCAGGAGGGTAAAATGGCAAAATTCAAGTGTTTTGTTTGCGGTTACATCTTTGATGAAGCGCAGGCAGGAATCCAGTTCAGTGAAATCACGGAATGCCCGATTTGTGCTGAATCCAGAGATATTTTCCGCCGTCTCGACGACGAAGAAGAAGCCGGAAAGGATTCCGAAAAGAAGGAAGAAGCTTCCGAGGAGAAGAAGGAGGATGCTTCCGAAAAGAAGGCTGAAGAAGTAGCCGAAGAAAAGAAAGCGTCCGAGAAGGAAGGCGAAGAAGCCAAGAAGGAAGAGCCAAAAGACGAACCGAAGGAAGAGCCTGCCAAGGAAGATTCGGAAAAGAAAGAAGAGCCGAAGGACGAGGCCGCCGAGAAGAAAGACGAGAAGGCAGACGAGTTCGCTGCAAAGGGCTTTGTGATAGAGAAACGCCAGGAATTCTGGCTGGATGAAAAAGGTAAAGAAAACGGAGAGGTTGATAAATCTCACATCCAGACCTATTACGACGGGGGCATCCCCGTAAAATCTCCCGAGGAGATTGAGCGTGAAAAGAAACGTCTGGAAGAGGAAAACAGACCGAGACTGGATCCGATTGACGGCTCCGGCTCCGTAAAGAAGGTCATCGACGGAGGTGACCGTTCAAGTGACGGGAGTGATTCAGAAGTGGTGGTGGTAGACGAAGAAAACAAAGCTACTTCTGACGTCGACGCGGGCGACGACGATTTTGTGTTTGAAGAAGCTGTAATAGAGTCCACGGAACCTCTGGAAACAGAGGAGATTCCTGCTGCCGTAAGCGCGGGAATCATAGAGGAAGGTGACTTTTTCACAGGTTTTGATTCCAATCCGAACTTCGGGGATACCGTAAGGACGGAGGAATTCATTTTTGATGATGAAGAACCTGTCGGCGAGGCGGTTGAGATTGAGGAGATCCTGAGTGAAGAGGCGGCTGAGGTGGTTGAAGCGGTTCCCGTAGAGGAAGTTGCCGAAGCTGAAGAAATCGTAACTGAAGTCGCAGAGGAAACTACCGAAGAAGTAGCTGAAACGCTTGAAGAGGTAGTTGAGGAAGTTGCCGAAGAAGCTGCACCGGTTGAAGAAGCAGTTGAGGAAGCTGCTCCTGTTGAAGAGGCTGCGGAAGAAGTAACAGAACAGCCTGCAGAAGAAACTCCGGAAGTTGTTGAGGAGATTCTCTTCGAGGATGAGGAAATTGCCGAAGAAGTTGCACCTGTTGAAGAGGCAGTTGAGGAAGTTGCAGAAGAAGCTGCACCTGCTGAGGAAGCTATTGAAGAAGTTGTTGAGACTGCGGAAGAAACTACCGAAGAAGTAGCTGAAGCAGTTGAAGAGACTACCGGGGAAGTAGTAGAAGAAGCTGCATCTGCTGAAGAGGCAGTTGAGGAAGCAGCAGAAGAAGTTGTATCTGCCGAAGAAAGTGTTGAAGAAGTTGCCGAGGAAGCAACCGAGACTATAGAGGAAACAGTCGAAGAGACTGCGGAAGAGATTGCGGAAGAAACTGCGCCTGTTGAGGAAACTGCTGAAGAGGTTGAAGAAAAATCAGCAATCCCTGTGGCAGCAGGAGTGGGCGCCGCCGCAGCAGCTGCTTTTGTTGCAGCTGTAGCAGCGGATAGCAAGGATGAAACTTCTGAGGAAGCTACCGAGGAAGTGGCTGAAGTTGAGGAAACTGTAGCTGAATCTGTTGAAGAAGCTACAGAAGAAGTAGTTGAAGAGACTGCTGAGGAGATTACGGAAGAAGTCACCGAAGAGGTGGCTGAAGTCGCTGAGGAAGCAGTTGAAGAATCTACAGAAGAGGTTAACGAAGAAGTAGCAGAAGTTGCGGAGGAAACTACCGAAGAGGTAGCTGAAACTACCGAAGAAACGGTCGAAGAAGCCGCTGAAGAAGCAACCGAAACCATTGAAGAAGCAGCAGAAGAAGCTGTAACGGAAACTACTGAAAACGTTGAAGAATCAGCTGAACCTGCGGAAGTAATCGGAACCGCAGTTGTGGAAGCTAAGAAGTACAGCCTGCTTGCAGAAGAACAGGTGAACCTGTTCGAGAAGTACGGCCAGGGCGTCGTAAACAACGGACTGGAGGGCATCATCTTACTGCCTGCACAGCTGAATCCGTTGCCTATGAGCCGCGATGAGAACATTCATGCCGGCACAACCATCGGTAAATTTGCGGAGAAGCCTGCGAAACTGGCAGAACCTTTTGGAAACAGCAGTCTGTTTACCTGGGGTGAATTCATTCCGGGTGAATCCGTTTCCGATAACCTTGAGGATGCATCTCTTGTCCTCATCAAAGGCAAAAACAGCCACATTCCGAACGTTTCCGGTAAGGAACAGCTCCGTATGGAAGTATCGGATGCGAGACTTTTGTCCGGCGGAAGACCGGTCGGCATCAGCCTGATGATTGGTCGAATCGAGCAGGATCTTGCCGCATGCGTATATGCGGATATGGACTATGTTGTATTGAGCGACCTGTCCACGGGAATGCTTCCGTATGCGCTTCGTCGTGCAAAGAATTACCTGGCTCGCGTCAATTCCGGACTGGAAATCATTGTTAGCATCAAGGATGTGAATAACGCTCAGGAAATTGCAAAACTGCTGGCTCTTGGTGCGGACTTCATTTTGCTGGAGCGCGAATGCGACGAATCCAGAATCAGCCGCATGAAGGCAAGTGTAAAGGAAATTGCAAGAAATACGGGACACGGAAATGTGCATGAACTGAACATGTACGATATCTGCACCATCGACAGCAATCTGGCTGCGAATACGGATATTTCTCATTTTTGATAAGTTGTGAAGGAATTTTTGGAATCGGAGGAAGTAAAGGTGGACGAGAATCTGACCCCGGCAGCAGACATGTCGGTCGTAGATGCCCCTACAATTGAAAATGTGATGGTGGATGCGCCTGTAATCGAGAATAAGATTCAGGACATCCAGCCTGTTATTGCAACACCGGAACCGGTAGTCGTAACACCGGAACCTGTAATTGCAACGCCTGAACCGGTAATCTCTGTACCGGAAAGTGCAGTCGCACCGGAAGCCGTAACCGATATACCGGCAGCAGAGCCTGTTTCACCAGCTCCTGCCAATAATATCATCAGCGGAGATAATATCTATTTTGATAACAGAGTAACCGCACAGAATGTATCCGGTGGTTTTGGCGCACAAAACGAATACTCGGTTCAGCACAATAACTTTACACCGCAGGGAAATATCGGTGTAGATAACATTTATAACGGCCAGAATTATTCGGCCGGTGCCGGAAACTTCAGAGCACAGAATAATTTTGGGGTTCAGAATAATTACGGAGGCCAGGGTAATTACGGATCCTACGGAAACAGTTACGGAAATTCCGGAATGGATTTTCGCAATAACAACGGATACGACTATGGTTACAGCCGCGGAGAGTACAGCACGGATTATGTTCCGGATGGTGCTTATTCGAACGACCCTTTTTCTTCGTTTTATTATGACGATGAGGAGGAATATAAACCCGAGAGCAACGGGAAAGCAGTCGGTGCAATGATTTGCGGTATTGTTTCGCTTGCTAGTTTCTATTCCTGTGTCGGATGGATTCCCGGAATTGTGGCAATCTGCCTCGGTGCTGCGGGACTTAAGAAGGTTACCAACAGAGGAAAGGCCGTTGCCGGATTCATCATGGGAATTCTGGGTACCATAATCGGAGGCTTCTATATGTTGTATATGATTATTGAGCGGTTCTGATGAACTTTCAAAAAGCCGGTTTTAAAGACGATACAACCAAATATTGGTTTATAGTGGGAATAGTTGTTTTTTTCATTCTTCCGGTTGCTGCGGTTTTTGTACTGCGCAACGCGGAGCTTATTCTAAATGGAGAAAACAACTGTTTTGTTTTCCGGCATTTTCACATTTTTTGTCCGGGATGCGGCGGAACCAGGGCTTTTGCGGCTCTGCTGAAAGGACAGATTCTAAACAGTATTCTGTATAATCCGGTGGTTCTGACCGGACTTGTTTCCTATTTCTTCTTTATGATAAATACTTTTATTTGTCTTTTTACACAAAAATGGGGATTCCGAAGATTCCCCATTACAATAGTAGTATTCTTAAATTTAGGTCTGATGTTGCTTCAGTGCATAATCCGAAACATTCTTTATCTTGGTTTTTCCGTTACCTGTCTGTAACCTATTTTACCCAGCGACCGCTTGCTCCGCAGGGGAGTACCAGTCCGTCCGAAGTAACCGGAAGGCCGATTTCGGCGCTTTCCACCTTTCCCCCGAAGGAAGGAACGATGGCGCTTTCAATCATATAGGTCAAAACCGCAGGCTGAAGTCCCGTGGTATAGGAATTTATCAATAGGAAGGAAGAGTCCTTGGTCAGGAGTTTTGAGGTAAGCTCTATAAAAGGATAGATGCTTTCCTCAATCTTCCAGATTTCTCCCTTCGGACCGCGACCGTAAGAGGGCGGATCCATGATAATTCCGTCATAAGTGTTTCCGCGGCGGATTTCCCGCTCAACAAATTTGACACAGTCATCGACCAGCCAGCGGATTGGAGCATCTGAAAGACCGGAAACGGCAGCGTTTTCTTTTGCCCAGCCAACCATTCCCTTGGAAGCATCGACATGTGTAACATGTGCACCTGCCTTTGCTGCGGAGAGGGTGGCACCACCCGTGTAGGCAAAAAGATTCAGAACCTTGAAAGGCTTATCCGGGGATTTGGAGATTTTTGCTTTTATAATAGAAGAAAACCAATCCCAGTTAACCGCCTGCTCCGGAAAGAGACCGGTATGTTTAAAGCTGAAAGGCTTCAGGCGGAAGGTCAGATCGCGGTATTTGATTTCCCATTCCTCGGGAAGATTATGGAATTCCCATTCACCGCCGCCCTTGGAACTTCTGTGATAGTGGCCGTTGGGCTTTTTCCACGCAGGATCCGTCTTCGGAGTGTTCCAGATCACCTGGGGATCCGGACGCACCAGTTTATATTCGCCCCATCGCTCGAGCTTCTCCCCGCTCGAGGTGGCAATTACTTCATAATCTTTCCAATTATCTGCAATCCACATATTATTTATTATCCTTATATATATTTATATGGTAAGTTTTCTGCTTGCTCGAGCCGCCTGGATTCGCATATTTCCCTTCGGGTACGCACTCCCGGCTCGCCCTTTTTGAATCTCAATAACCTAATAATATATGAAGAAACGTACTCACGCAAGAGAGAGAAATAAACACCATATATAGTGTCTTGTAATAATTACCAACACCACTCTGAAAATTTTATGAAAAATTCCGAAAAAAACTCTTGCAATGATTAGAAATATAGTATAGAATAGAAAATGCTGTGGCATGATAGCGTAGATCCGCAAGGTTGCTTCAGGCTCACCCTGAGGGTTTTTGCGGGGAGTGAATGTCAAGTCAAGATACTGGCGACAAGTCACTGTACAAAACATTTAGTCTACATGAAGTAGAAACGACGTGTTGAAATAAGTAAGATATGAAGTCGGATTAATTCTTAAGTTATGTATCTTCTTAGGACACACACGGGAGAGTGTACAGTCACCGCTTGTCTCACTTGAATTTTAAAAGTGCGAAAAGGAGGCGACTTTTTTTATGGCAAATCAGGTTATGAGAATTACACTCAAGGCTTATGATCACAAAACTGTTGATGCATCTGCAAAGAAAATCATCGACACTGCAAAGAAGAACGGAGCAAAGGTGAGCGGACCGGTTCCCCTTCCTACTAAGAAGGAAGTAGTTACCATCATCCGTGCCGTACATAAGTACAAAGACTCCAGAGAGCAGTTCGAGCAGAGAACTCACAAGAGACTGATCGACATCCTTGAGCCCAACGGAAACATCATCGAAGCGATGCAGAGTATGGAAATTCCTGCCGGTGTTTACATTAACATCAAGATGATCTAATAAACGTTAAACAAAGAAACAAATCATAAAATACCTTCTACAACTAGTATGCATCCGACTAACTTAAGATGCCGCTGTAGTAGAAATCAAGGAGGGAAAGAAATGAAGAAAGCGATTTTAGCTACCAAAGTTGGAATGACCCAGATCTTCGCAGAAGACGGAACGCTCATTCCGGTAACCGTTCTTCAGGCCGGCCCTTGTGTAGTAACCCAGATCAAAACAGTTGAGAACGATGGTTACGAAGCAGTTCAGGTTGGTTTTGTAGACAAGAAAGACAGAATCATCAATAAGGATGCGAAAGGCAAGAAGGAAATCGTTCATGTACATGGCGTAGGAAAGGCTATGCAGGGACATTTCAAGAAAGCCGGAACCAAGTCCAAGAGATATGTTCGTGAGTTCAGATTTGAAGACAGCTCCAGTTATGCTCTTGCACAGGAAATCAAGGCAGACATCTTCGCAGAAGGCGACAAGATCGATGCTACCGCAATCACCAAGGGAAAAGGATTCCAGGGTGCAATCAAGAGACTCGGCCAGCACAGAGGACCGATGAAGCATGGTTCCAAGTTCCATCGTCATCAGGGTTCCAACGGTGCATGCTCCAGCCCGAGCCGTGTATTCAAGGGAAAAGGAATGCCCGGACAGATGGGTGGCAAGCAGGCTACTGTAAGAAATCTTGAGGTAGTAAGAGTGGATGCCGAGAAGAACCTTCTTCTGATCAAGGGTGCAGTACCCGGACCGAAGAAAGCGTTGGTTACCATCAAAGAAACCACGAAGGCAGAAGCATAATCGAAGGGAAGGAGGAACACACAGATGGCAGAAGTATCTGTTTATAATATGGAAGGCAAGGAAGTTGGCAAGCTTGATTTAAACGATGCAGTTTTCGGCGTAGAAATCAACGAGCATCTTGTTCACTTAGCTGTAGTACAGCACCTTGCAAATATGCGTCAGGGCACACAGAAAGCAAAGACCAGAGCTGAGGTGTCCGGAGGCGGAAGAAAACCTTGGAGACAGAAAGGAACCGGTCATGCAAGACAGGGTTCAACGAGATCTCCTCAGTGGACTCACGGCGGAGTTGTTTTTGCTCCCGTACCGAGAGACTATTCCTTCAAATTAAACAAGAAGGAAAAGAGAATCGCTCTTAAGTCCGCATTAACCAGCAAAGTTGCAGACGGCAGCTTAATGGTAATCGAAGAGCTTAAGTTCGACGAAATCAAGACCAAGAAGTTCGCAGAGGTTATGAACAACCTCAAAGCAAAGAACGCACTGGTTGTAATCAATGAGAATGATAAGAACGTTGTTCTTTCCGCAAGAAACATTCCCGATGCAAAGACCATCCTTACCGGAAACATGAACGTATACGACATCATGAAGGCCGGCACTGTGGTACTTACAAAGGATGCAGTTTCCACGATTGAGGAGGTGTACGCATAATGGCAGACATTCAATACTACGACGTAATCCTCAAACCGGTAGTTACCGAAAAGAGTATGGCCGGCATGGGTGAAAAGAAATACACATTCTTGGTAAGCAAACAGTCCACCAAGACTCAGATTAAGGATGCAGTTGAAAAAATGTTCCCCGGAACAATCGTAAAGAAAGTAAACACCATGAACTGCGAAGGCAAGAACAAGCGCCGCGGTAATGTTTACGGAAAAACTGCAGAGACCAAGAAAGCAATCGTTACTTTGGCAGAAGACAGCAAGGACATCGAGCTGTTCTCCGGAATCTAATAAGTACGACAAGACAAGCTTTCAACTATATGCAATGAAGCATGATAATAAATAAAGATCAGAAAAGGAGATATAACAATGGGAATTAAGACATATAATCCCTATACACCGTCCCGCAGAAACATGACGGGTTCCGACTTCTCGGAAATCACCAAGAAGACCCCGGAAAAATCCTTGCTTGTTTCTCTTTCCAAGAATGCTGGACGTAACAACCAGGGTAAAATCACCGTAAGACATCGTGGCGGCGGAAACAGAAAGAAATACAGAATCGTAGATTTTAAGAGAAATAAGGACGGCATCGCAGCTGTAGTAACCGGTATCGAATATGATCCTAACAGAACAGCTAACATCGCACTCCTTACCTACGCAGACGGCGAGAAGAGATACATCATCGCTCCCGAAGGCTTAAAGGACGGCATGAAGATCATGAACGGACCCGAAGCCGAAGTAAGAATCGGAAACTGCCTTCCTCTGGAATGCATTCCCGTAGGTACTCAGGTACATAACATCGAGCTCCTTCCCGGAAAGGGCGGACAGCTTGTTCGTTCCGCAGGAAACAGTGCACAGCTCATGGCTAAGGAAGGTAAGTACGCAACACTTCGTCTTCCCTCCGGCGAAATGAGAATGGTTCCTTTAGGATGCAGAGCTACGGTTGGTGTAGTAGGAAACGTTGATCACAACCTCATTAACATCGGTAAAGCAGGTCGTAAGCGCCATATGGGTATCAGACCTACTGTCCGCGGTTCCGTAATGAACCCGAACGACCATCCTCACGGTGGTGGTGAAGGTAAGGCAGGTATCGGACGTCCCGGTCCTTGCACACCTTGGGGCAAACCGGCGTTGGGCTTAAAGACCAGAAAGAAGAACAAGCAGTCTAACAAGCTCATCGTAAGAAGAAGAGACGGACGTGGAATTAAGTAGTTTAGACTGATAAGGAGGAAACACACAAATGGCTAGATCATTGAAAAAAGGACCTTTTGCAGACGCTTCTTTACTGAAGAAAGTAGATGAGATGAATGCAGCAGGAAATAAGCAGGTCATCAAAACCTGGTCCCGTCGTTCCACAATCTTCCCTTCTTTTGTAGGACACACGATTGCGGTTCATGACGGAAGAAAGCATGTGCCTGTATATGTAACAGAAGATATGGTTGGACATAAACTCGGCGAATTCGTTGCCACAAGAACCTTCAGAGGTCACGGCAAGGACGAGAAGAAGTCCAAAGTAAAATAAGATAACTTGAAAGGAGGTTTTTCCAAATGGAAGTAAATGAAAAGCAGTTAAGCAGATCCAAATACAAACGTGAAAGAAATGCAACCCAGAAGGAAACAAGACCCAGTGCTAAGTTATCTTACGCAAGAGTTTCCGTTCAGAAGGCATGTTTCGTTCTGGATGCGATCAGAGGAAAAGATGTGCAGACCGCACTTGCAATCCTTGAGTACAATCCCAGATATGCTTCAAGCATCATCTTAAAGTTATTAAAGTCCGCAATTGCAAACGCTGAGAACAACAACGGTATGAATGCAGAAAAACTTTATGTTGCAGCTTGCTATGCAGACAAGGGACCTACGATGAAGAGAATCAGACCGAGAGCACAGGGTAGAGCTTACAGAATCGAGAAGAGAATGAGCAACATCACCATCGTGCTTGATGAGAGATAGGGAGGAGAATAAATGGGACAGAAAGTTAATCCTCATGGAGTAAGAGTTGGCGTTATCAAAGATTGGAGTTCCACCTGGTATGCAGATTCTGATTTCGCAGACAACTTAGTAGAAGATTACAACATCAGAAAATTTTTAAAGAAGAAATTATTCCAGGCCGGCGTAAGCGATATCAAGATCGAGAGAGCAGGCGGTAAAGTAAAGGTTACCGTTTTTGCTGCAAAGCCCGGTTTGGCAATCGGAAAAGGCGGTGCCGACATCGATGCAACCAAGGCTCAGCTTCAGAAGATGACCGGAAAGAGCATCAACGTTGACATCAAGGAAATCAAGAAGCCGGACAATGACGCTCAGCTCGTTGCAGAGAACATTGCCGCACAGCTTGAAAACCGTGTATCCTTCCGTAGAGCAATGAAGTCCTGCATGGGCAGAACCATGAAGAGCGGTGCTCTCGGAATCAAGACTTCCGTAGCAGGCCGTCTTGGCGGAGCGGATATGGCTCGTACCGAAACTTACAGTGACGGAACCATTCCTCTTCAGACCCTTCGTGCCGACATCGATTACGGTTTTGCGGAAGCAGACACCACCTATGGTAAGTTAGGTGTTAAAGTATGGATCTACAAGGGTGAAGTACTTCCCGTGAAAGAGAATAAGGAAGGGGGAGATAAATAATGTTAATGCCGAAAAGAGTAAAGCGTCGTAAACAGTTCCGTGGCAATATGTCCGGTAAGGCGCTCAGAGGAAATACCATCAGTTATGGTGAATTCGGTCTTGTGGCAACAGAGCCCTGCTGGATTAAATCCAATCAGATTGAAGCAGCCCGTGTTGCTATGACCCGTTACATTAAGCGTGGTGGTCAGGTATGGATCAAGATCTTCCCTGACAAGCCGATTACCACAAAGCCTCTTGGAACTCGTATGGGTTCCGGTAAGGGAGCTGTAGAGTATTGGGTAGCAGTAGTTAAGCCCGGACGTGTAATGTTCGAGATCTCCGGTGTTGCCGAAGAAGTAGCAAAAGAAGCATTACGTCTTGCGTCCCACAAACTTCCTTGCAAGTGCAAGATTGTTTCTAAGGCAGATTTGGAAGGCGGTGTAACGAATGAAAACGAATAAGTATGTAGAAGATTTAAAGGCAAAATCCCCTGCAGATTTAACTCAGGCCCTGATCGATGCCAAGAAGGAACTTTTCAATTTGAGATTCCAGAATGCGACCAATCAGTTGGACAATACTTCCAGAATTAAGGAAGTAAGAAAGAATATCGCAAGAATTCAGACCGTGATTACTGAGAAAGCAAAGGAACAGCAGGCATAAGAAGTGCTGCTCAAATTGAGAAAGGAGTAAAACTGTGGAAAGAAATTTAAGAAAAGTACGTACCGGTAAGGTCGTTAGCAATAAGATGGATAAAACGATCGTTGTTGCAGTAGTAAACCATGTAAAGCATCCTCTCTACGGAAAAATCGTTAAGAGAACTTACAAGCTGAAAGCACACGATGAGAAAAACGAGTGCAACATCGGCGATACCGTAAGAGTAGTGGAAACGAGACCGTTATCCAAAGACAAGAGATGGAGACTTACAGAAATCATTGAGAGAGCAAAATAATTTTTGTTCTAAGATTGGAAGGAGATTACCATGGTTCAACAGGAAACTAGGTTGAAGGTCGCTGACAATACCGGTGCGAAGGAACTTCTTTGCATCCGTGTCGTAGGCGGATCTACAAGAAGATATGCAAATATTGGAGATGTAATCATCGCTTCTGTTAAAGATGCAACACCCGGCGGTGTTGTAAAGAAGGGCGATGTAGTGAAGGCCGTTGTGGTTCGTACCGTAAAGGGCGCTCGTCGTAAAGACGGTTCTTACATCAAGTTTGATGAGAATGCAGCAGTCATCATCAAAGATGACAAGACCCCTAAGGGAACCCGTATTTTTGGGCCCGTAGCAAGAGAGCTTCGTGAGAAACAGTACATGAAGATTGTTTCCCTCGCTCCCGAAGTATTATAGGAGGTACGCTAGAATGGCTATGATGAAGATTAAAAAAGGCGATACCGTTCAGGTAATTGCCGGTGCTGACAACGGTAAGCAGGGAAAAGTTCTCGAAGTTGATCAGAAGAACGGTAAGGTTAAAGTAGAAGGCGTTAAGATTGTTAAGAAGCATTCCAAACCCTCTGCAGGAAACCCTAACGGCGGCATCATCGAGAAAGAGGGCTTTATCGACGCTTCCAACGTTATGCTGGTAGTAAAAGGAAAAGCAACAAGAGTCGGCTTCCGTGAGGAAGGCGGAAAGAAGGTTCGCTTCGCAAAGGCAACCGGAGATAAGATCGACTAATCAGGATAGGAGGAAAATACGTTGAGTAGACTTAAAGATTTATACAAAGACGAAATCGCTGATGCTATGCAGAAGAAGTTCGGTTACAAGAACGTAATGGAAATCCCGAAGCTTGATAAGATCGTAATCAATATGGGTGTCGGCGAAGCAAAAGACAATGCAAAAGCACTGGAATCCGCAGTTAAGGATCTTGAGACCATTACCGGTCAGAAGGCAGTCCTTACCAAGGCAAAAGGTTCCATTGCAAACTTCAAAATCAGAGAGGGTATGAACATTGGATGTAAGGTTACCCTTAGAGGCGACAAGATGTATGAGTTTTTGGATCGTCTCGTAAACCTTGCACTGCCTCGTGTACGTGACTTCAGAGGCGTAAATCCCAATGCCTTCGACGGAAGAGGAAATTATGCACTCGGTATCAAAGAGCAGCTTATTTTCCCGGAAATCGAGTATGATAAGGTTGACAAAGTAAGAGGTATGGACGTTATCTTCGTAACCACAGCAAAAACCGATGAGGAAGCTCGTGAGTTACTCAGACTTTTCAACATGCCGTTTGCAAAGTAATTGTGGTTAACTAATAAGGAGGTAATTATTCATGGCTAAAACGTCAATGAAGATTAAACAGAAACGCACGCCGAAGTTCTCCGTAAGAGAATACAATCGTTGCAAGATCTGCGGTCGTCCTCATGCATACTTAAGAAAATACGGTATCTGCCGTATCTGCTTCAGAGAGTTGGCATACAAGGGCGAGATTCCCGGCGTTAAGAAATCCAGTTGGTAAAATAGAAGGATTTACGTAGAATTTTAAGGAGGCAAAATCAATGACAATGAGCGATCCTATTGCAGATATGCTTACAAGAATCCGTAATGCAAACGCTGCAAAGCATGATACAGTAGATGTGTCCTCTTCCAAGATGAAACTTGCAATTGCTAAGATTCTCTTAGACGAAGGATATATCAAAGCATATGACCTGGTTGATAACGGAAACTTCAAAGACATTCACATCACCTTAAAGTACGGTGTTGACAAGAATGACAAGATCATTACCGGTATCAAGAGAATTTCCAAACCCGGTCTTCGTGTTTACGCAAGCAAGGAAGAACTTCCCAAAGTTCTCGGCGGACTTGGTGTTGCAATCATTTCCACCAACCAGGGCGTAATCACCGATAAGGAAGCAAGAAAGCTCAACGTAGGCGGCGAAGTTCTTGCATTCGTATGGTAATTATTGCTTCGCAAATAAGCGATGCAAAAATAGGTAACTGAACAATCACGCGATAAGCGTAAACAAACAAGTTAGGAGGTACGGGCATGTCACGTATAGGAAGAATGCCAATCGCGATTCCTGCAGGTGTTACTGTAGATGTCGCAGAAAATAACAAAGTGACTGTAAAAGGTCCTAAGGGAACATTAGAGAGAGTTCTCCCTTCCGAGATGGAAATCAAGGTAGAAGGTGCAGAAGTAGTTGTTTCCAGACCCAATGATTTAAAGAAGATGAAATCCCTTCACGGACTTACCAGAACGTTGATTAACAACATGGTAGTCGGTGTAACCGAAGGATATGAGAAGAAGCTTGAAGTAAACGGTGTTGGTTACAGAGCTTCCAAGGCAGGCAAAAAGCTTACTTTGAACTTAGGTTATTCTCATCCCGTTGAGATGGAAGATCCCGAAGGAATCGAGAGCGTTGTTGACGGTAACAACATTATCATCAAGGGAATCGACAAAGAAAAGGTTGGACAGTACGCAGCTGAAATCAGAGACAAGAGAAGACCTGAACCTTATAAGGGCAAGGGTATCAAGTATGCTGATGAAACAATCAGACGTAAAGTCGGCAAGACCGGTAAGAAGTAAGATAAGGAGAGTATAAAAATGGTTAGTAAAGAGTCCAGACAGGAAATTCGTGTTAAGAAACACAGAAAAATTCGTAACCGTTTCCACGGTACACCCGAAAGACCCCGCTTGGCAGTTTTTCGTAGCAATAATCATATGTATGCTCAGATTATCGACGATACCGTTGGAAATACTTTAGTTGCAGCTTCTACTCTGGATAAGGATGTAAAGGCTGAACTCGAGAAGACCAATAACGTTGACGCAGCAGCATATCTTGGAAAGGTCATTGCAAAGAAGGCAATTGACAAAGGAATTACCACTGTTGTTTTCGACAGAGGCGGCTTCATATATCAGGGAAAGATCGCAGCTTTGGCAGATGCAGCCAGAGAAGCAGGTCTTGAGTTTTAAGGAAAGGGAGGAGAAAAATAATGCAGCGTAATATTATCGATCCTTCAAGCTTAGGAGAAATCCAGGATAAAGTCGTTACCATCAAGCGTGTAACCAAAACCGTTAAGGGTGGACGTAATATGAGATTTACCGCGCTTGTAGTAGTTGGTGACGGAAACGGACATGTTGGAGCAGGCCTTGGAAAAGCGGTAGAAATTCCCGAAGCAATCCGTAAGGGAAAAGAAGATGCATTAAAGCATCTTGTAGCAATCGCACTTGATGAGAATGGTTCCGTAACACATGATTATGTTGGAAAATACGGTTCCGCAAATGTACTGCTTAAGAAAGCTCCCGACGGTACCGGTATCATCGCAGGTGGCCCTGCCCGTGTGGTTTGCGAACTTGCAGGTATCAAGAATATCCGTACCAAGTCTTTGGGATCCAATAACAAGCAGAACGTCGTTATGGCTACAATCGAAGGCTTACGTCAGGTAAAGAGCCCTGAAGAAGTAGCTAGAAACCGCGGAAAGTCCGTAGAAGAAGTTCTTGCATAATCGGGTGATTAGAAAGGAGTCATAAAATGGCAGACAAGACATTAAAGATTACTCTGGTAAAGTCTCCGATCGGTGCCGTTCCCAAGCATAAAAAGACTTTGGAGGCAATGGGACTTACCAAATTGCATAAGACCGTTGAGTTACCGGACAATGCGGCAACCAAGGGACAGATTCAGCAGGTTGGATACATGCTGAAGGTGGAAGAATAATTATCGGAGATTCCGATAAAGATGCGAGTCGTGTTCGACACGGCGATTAACAGCAAAATTGAAAGGAGATTCCACAATGGAGTTATCAAATTTAAGACCCGCTGATGGGTCCAAGCACAGCGACAATTTCAGACGCGGCCGTGGTCACGGATCAGGAAACGGAAAGACCGCAGGTAAGGGACATAAGGGACAGAAAGCTCGTTCCGGAGCTCCCAGAGTAGGTTTCGAAGGTGGTCAGATGCCTTTATACAGAAGAATTCCCAAGAGAGGCTTCAAGAACAGAAACACCAAGGAAATCGTTGCAATCAACCTTTCCGTATTGGATAAAGTTTTTGAGAACGGTGATGAAGTTACCGTAGAAACCCTCATCGAGAAGGGTGTTATCAAAAACATCAATTCCGGAATTCAGACAGTAGACGGCGTTAAGATCTTAGGCAAAGGAGAACTTACCAAGAAACTTACGGTGAAAGTCAACGCATTTTCCGAAACTGCAAAGGAGAAGATTGAAGCCGTAGGTGGAACAGCAGAGGTGATCTAGTGTTTAAAACATTTATCAATGCGTTTAAAATCAAAGATATCCGTAAGAAACTGTTTTACACCTTTATGATGATGGTAATTATCCGTATCGGCAGCCAGATTCCCATTCCCGGAATCAATGCCGAATATGTAAAGCAGGTTATGGAGACTATATTGGGAGGCGGTGATGCCGGTATTATCGGCGCCATCACCGGTGGTTCCCTTGAGAGAATGTCCATTCTGGCGCTTGGTATTACTCCTTACATTACATCATCCATTATCATGCAGCTTCTGACGATTGCAATTCCGAGTCTGGAAGAAATGCAGAGAGACGGAGATGAAGGACGTAAGAAGATCGCAGCCATCACCCGTTATGTAACGGTTGTTCTGGCTTTGATCGAATCCGGTGCCATGGCAATCGGATACAAGGGTATTCTTATGGAGAGATTCCAGAATGCACTTGGTATTATCTGTGTTATCGCAGCAATGACTGCAGGTTCCGCATTTTTGATGTGGTTAGGTGAGCGTATCACCGTAAACGGAGTAGGAAACGGTATTTCCATCGTCTTGGTAATCAATATCATTTCCACCTTCCCTCAGGATGCCGTAGCGGTTTACAACCGTATCGTATTCGAGGAAGGTAACCGTTCTTCCGTACCGTCTATCATTTTGAAGACGGCGGTAGCTCTGGTTGTAGTAATCGGTTTGATCATTATGGTTATTATCCTGAATGATGCCATAAGAAAGATTCCGATTCAGTACGCGAAAAAGATTCAGGGCGACAGAATGATGGGCGGCAACTCCACCAACATTCCCGTAAAAGTAAATACCGCAGGTGTTATTCCTGTCATCTTTGCAGCCAGCTTGTTACAGTTCCCGTCCTTAATTACCAACATGGTAACCGGACAGAAAGGTGCAAGCGGATGGTGGGGCGAGGCAATCAAGTACTTCAGTCCTTCCAACTGGTTTAAATCAGGCAGCATGCAGTATACCCTCGGTTTGGTTCTTTATGTTGCACTTGTTGTATTCTTTGCTTACTTCTACACTTCGATTACTTTTAATCCGGCAGAAGTTGCAAACAACTTAAAGAAGGCAGGCGGTTTTGTTCCGGGTATTCGTCCCGGTAAGCCGACCAGCGAATATTTAAACAACGCACTGAACTACATTATCTTTATCGGTGCGGTTGGACTGACCGTCGTGGCGGTTATCCCCTATGTCGTAACCGGCTTAACGGGTGTATCGTTGTCGTTCGGCGGAACCAGTATCATCATCGTTGTCAGCGTAGTCATCGAAACGGCACAGCAGGTTGAATCTCAGATGCTCGTTCGTAACTACAAAGGTTTCTTGAACGATTAATTAAGATTTCAATTGTATTCCAAGGCACACGGCCTTTTGGCTGTGTGTCTTTGGTGCGATTATAAAACCAATTAAATTATATGGAGGTATCCCGGATGAAGATTATTATGTTAGGTGCTCCCGGAGCAGGAAAAGGAACCCAGGCAAAAATGATTGCCGAAAAGTTTAGCGTACCCCACATTTCCACCGGAGATATTTTCCGTGCGAACATCAAGAATCAGACGGAACTCGGCATGGAAGCCAAAAAGTACATGGACGAAGGAAAACTCGTTCCCGATGAACTGACCGTCAAGATTCTGTTGGATCGCGTAGCAAAAGAGGACTGTGCAAACGGATACGTACTGGATGGTTTTCCCCGTACGATCCCCCAGGCGGAAGTATTAAACGATGCCCTTACCAAAATGAACGATGCCATCGATTACGCAATCGACGTTGATGTTCCGGATGAAAACATTGTAAAGAGAATGTCCGGCAGACGTGCATGTGTTACCTGTGGCGCAACCTATCATATTGTACATGTTCCTCCCAAGACCGAGAACATTTGCGACAAATGCGGATCCGAGCTGATCCTTCGTGATGACGATAAGCCGGAAACCGTACTGAACCGCTTGAAAATATATCATGAACAGACCCAGCCGTTGATTGATTACTATACCGAAAAGGGAGTACTTAAGACGGTAGACGGAACCAAGGACATGAATGATGTTTTTGCAGACATCGTTGCCATCCTTCAGTAAGGTTCCGAAAGAGGAAACAGGTTCAAAGAAAGCAGACGGAAAAGAGGCGTTAAGATGTCAGTATCTGTGAAATCTTCAAAAGAAATCGAACTTATGAGAACCTCCTGTAAGATTCTCGCGGAAGTTCACGAACGTTTGGGCGAAGCGTTAAAGCCCGGTATGAGTACACTGGAAATCGATATCATGGCAGAAAGGCTGATCAGAGAGCATGACTGCATTCCGAATTTCCTTCATTACAACGGATTCCCCGGATCCGTATGCGTCTCCATCAACGATGAAGTCGTTCACGGAATTCCGAAGAAGAGCCGGATCATCAAAGAAGGAGATATCGTAAGTCTTGACTGCGGATGTATCTACAAAGGATATCATTCCGATGCAGCCAGAACCTACGGAGTCGGAAAGATTGCTCCCGAACTTGAAAAACTGATCGAGGAAACCAAGAATTCCTTTTTTGCCGGAATCAAAATGGCAAAGGCCGGAAATCATTTGAATGATATCTGCACCGCCATTGAAGAATATATTCAGCCGTTTGGCTACGGAATTGTAAGAGAACTTACCGGCCACGGCATCGGAACTCATCTGCACGAAGATCCTTCCATTCCGAATTTTGCGATGGATCGGAAAGGAATCCGCCTGGCTCCCGGAATGACTCTGGCAATCGAGCCCATGATCAACTTAGGCCGTGCCGATGTTGTCTTCCACGAGGACGGATGGACCTGTACCACCGAGGACGGACTTCCCTCTGCACACTATGAAAATACCATCCTGATCACGGATGGCGAACCGGAAATTCTTACCATGTTATAAGAAAAGTCCGGATAGATGTAACAAAACAGTCAGTAACAAACCAAAGAGGAAAAAGCATGTCAAAATCAGATGTAATTGAAATTGAAGGAACCGTAACCGAAAAGCTTCCGAACACCATGTTCAAGGTTCAGCTTGAGAACGGACACGAAGTACTTGCGCACATCAGCGGAAAACTTCGTCAGAACTTTATTCGAATTCTTCCCGGAGACAAGGTAACGCTGGAGTTATCTCCCTACGACTTAACCAAAGGAAGAATCATCTGGAGAGATAAGTAAATTAGGTAGGAAAGATGCAGGATTGTGACTTGGAATGCATTGCGGACGAAGTCGCACGGCACTTTTCGGAACATCAAAAATGAAATCCGGAAAGTTTGTGAAATCTGCCGAAAATTTTTGTGAAACCCGACAAAAATATTTCTTGCAACTTGAAATACTTAATGATATAATGGCAAATGGTCACTTTTTGAAAGGAGGTTTTATCATGAAGGTTAGATCATCTGTGAAACCGATTTGCGAGAAATGCAAAATCATCAAAAGAAAAGGGAAGATCATGGTTATCTGTGAGAACCCGAAACACAAACAGAGACAGGGATAATCGCTGTCTTATTTGCGTTTTTTTGCGGCTGAGATATGAACGGTTCCGTCAAATCGTTTGTATCGAAAATAAATGTGAGGGAGTATGGAAGACCCGCCATGCCCACCGTGCATTTACTTCTTGATACCGAGAAATAAGAATCAAAGTATCGGAAAGACCGGTTCTGCCGGTTGAGTCACTATGTGGCTCCAATCAACTAGTAACTGTTAATTCGTGCGAAGGAAGTCCGTTCGGGTAGACGGACGAAGAAACCGACGCATAAAAAGAAAGGAAGGAAATTAAACATGGCTCGTATCGCTGGTGTTGATTTACCAAGAGACAAACGTGTAGAAATTGGTTTAACCAGTATCTACGGAATCGGAAGAGGTAGTTCCATGAAAATTCTCGAAGCAGCAGGTGTTAATCCTGATACCCGTTGCAGAGATTTAACGGACGACGAAGTTAAGAAGATCGGTGAAGTAATCGCCGATGAGTACACTGTAGAAGGTGATCTGAAGAGAGAAATCGCTCTTAACATTAAGAGACTTCAGGAAATCGGCTGCTATCGTGGAATTCGTCACAGAAAAGGACTCCCGGTTCGCGGACAGAAGACCAAAACCAATGCAAGAACACGTAAAGGCCCCAAGAGAACTGTTGCAAATAAGAAGAAATAATAGATTTTTTTGAGGGATAACAATTATTTAGATAGAAGAAAGTAGGTTAGTTTTTATGGCAAAACAAGCAACTAAGAAAGTAGTAAAGAAGCGTGTCAAGAAAAACGTTGAACATGGACAGGCACATATCCAGTCTTCCTTCAATAACACCATCGTTACTTTAACGGACGCTGAAGGAAACGCTTTAAGCTGGGCATCTGCCGGTGGTCTTGGATTCAGAGGTTCAAAGAAATCTACTCCCTATGCTGCACAGATGGCAGCAGAAACAGCAACCAAAGCTGCTTTGATTCATGGGTTAAAGACGGTAGATGTATTTGTAAAGGGACCCGGATCAGGACGTGAAGCAGCAATCCGTGCACTTGCGGCAAACGGTTTAACCGTTACCAGCATTACCGACGTAACACCCGTTCCTCATAACGGATGCCGTCCGCCTAAGCGCAGAAGAGTGTAATGATAACGTGGTTCGAAGACTAGGAGGTAAATAAAGATGGCAATAAACAGAGTGCCTGTACTTAAAAGATGCAGAGCTCTTGGCATTGAACCCTCTGTAATGGGTTATGACAAGAAGTCCAATAGAAAATCCGCTCGTGAAGGCAAGAAGGTAAGTGAATACGGACTTCAGCTTCGCGAGAAACAGAAAGCAAAATTCATCTACGGCGTACTTGAGAAACCTTTCCGTAACTACTACGAGAAGGCAGACCGCATGAAAGGTATGACCGGTGAAAACTTAATGATCATGCTTGAAAGCGGACTTGACAACGTAGTATTCCGTGCAGGTTTCGCTAGAACCAGAAGAGAAGCAAGACAGATGGTAGATCACAAATTCTTTACCGTTAACGGAAAGAAGATCAACATCCCTTCCTATCTTCTGAAAGCAGGCGATGTTGTAGAGTTTGTAGAAGGAGCACGTTCCACCCAGAGAGTGAAAGATATCTTCGAAGTAACAAACGGAAGACTTACACCCGGATGGTTGGATGCAAATCAGGAGGCATTTAGCGCAACCGTTAAGAATCTCCCTACCAGAGAAGAGATCGATGTACCGGTTAACGAGATGTTGATTGTCGAGTTGTATTCTAAGTAAAATTGGCAAAACATTCATAAGGAGGAACCTGAGATGTTAGCATTTGATTTTGACAGCCCGAATATTGAAATCGCTGAATTATCCGCTGACGGAAAATACGGCAAATTTGTAGTAGAGCCTCTTGAGCGCGGTTACGGAATTACTTTGGGAAATTCCCTTCGCCGCATTATGCTTGCTTCCTTACCCGGATCAGCAGTAAGCCAGGTTAAAATTGAGGGTGTTTTACATGAGTTTTCTTCCATCCCCGGAGTAAAAGAGGATGTGACCGAGATCATCATGAACATCAAAAACCTTGCAATCAAGAACAGCAGTGATTCCGCAGAACCCAAGAAAGCATATATTGAATTCGAGGGAGACGGTGTAATTAAAGCATCCGATATTCATGTGGATTCCGATATTGAAATTATGAACCCGGATCAGACCATCGCTACTTTAAGCGGCGGAAAGAACACCAGATTCTATATGGAAATGCTGATCACCAAGGGCAGAGGATATGTAAGTTCCGATCGTAACAAGGGAGAAAACTTCCCTGTCGGAAATATTGCAGTAGATTCCATCTACACCCCGGTTGAGCGTGTAAACATGAGCGTTGAGAATACTCGTGTTGGTCAGATGACCGATTACGATAAGCTTACATTGGAAGTTTACACCAATGCAACCATCAGCCCGGAAGAGGCAGTCAGCCTTGCAGCTAAGGTATTAAGCGAGCACTTAAAACTGTTCGTAAACCTTTCCGAGAGCGGAAAGGACGCAGTCGTAATGAACGAGAAGGAAGACGACGAGAAGGAGAAAGTTCTTGTTATGAACATCGACGAACTCGAGTTATCCGTACGTTCCTATAACTGCTTAAAGAGAGCAAATATCAACACGGTTGAGGAACTCATTTCCAGAACTCAGGATGATATGATGAAAGTTCGTAACCTCGGACGTAAGTCCTTAGATGAAGTAGTAGCAAAACTCAACGAGTTAGGCCTCTCCTTCAGAGCGAACGAAGATATCTAAGTTTTATTCACAACAATCGCGGTAAGTCTTAGAGAGCACGCGACCCAACATGCCTATGATACAGGGTAAGACCGAAGGCGCCTGCATCAGAAAAAACAAGGGAGGATATTTATCATGGCAATGTACAGAAAATTAAGCAGAACTTCCAGCCAGAGAAAGGCACTTCTTCGTAATCAGATTACTGCATTACTTTACAGAGGAAGAATTACCACTACCGAAGCAAAAGCAAAAGAGATCCGCAAGGGTGTTGAAAGCTTAATCGCACTGGCTGTTAAGGAAAAAGACAACTTCGAAACCGTAACCGTTACCGCTAAGGTTGCCCGTAAGGACAAAGACGGAAAGCGCGTGAAAGAAGTTAAAGACGGCAAGAAAGTAACCGTATACGATGAAGTTCAGAAAGAAATCAAGAAGGATCTTCCTTCCAGACTTCATGCTCGTCGTCAGATGTTAAAGGTATTAAACCCTGTTGTGGAAGTACCTGAAAGTGCAAACGGAAAGAAGCGCGGAACCAAGAAGATCGATATGGTTGCAAAGCTTTTTGATGAAATCGCACCGAAGTACACCGAGCGTAACGGTGGTTACACCAGAATCATCAAGGTTGGTCCCCGTAAGGGTGACGCTGCAATGATGGTAGTTATTGAGCTTGTGTAAATAATTACCAAACAAAACCCACCTCATATGTGGGAATTGCATAATTTAGTTTTTTAAATAAAAAAAATCTCCTATTTTCAATGAAAATGAATTATAATTGGGAATAGGAGTTTTTTTATGCCTAAACAGAGCAATAAAGACCAAAAATAAAGGGGAGGTTCTTTTTATGAATTTTGAAGAGTTGGTTGCTTATGCCAAAGAGAGAAACTGTTCCGATATTCATATTACCGTCGGAACCAACGTAGCAATCAGACGCTATGGTACATTGGAAATTCTCGATCCCGCACCTACGGCAGAAGAATCCAGAAACATGATTTTCTCCGTGCTTGAGCAGGACGAAGTAGATGAAGTATTAGCCGGAAAGGATATCGACGTCGGTGTTATGCTTCGTGATGAGACCCGTATCCGTGTTAACGTTTATCATCAGAGAAACAACATTGCGGCATCCATCCGTATCCTGAATCAGTATATTCCTACTTTCGAGGAATTGGGACTTCCTCCCGTAATCGAAGAAATCGCACAGAAGCCCCGTGGACTTGTTCTTGTAACAGGACCTACCGGTTCCGGTAAGTCTACCACCCTGGCTTCCATGGTAGAATATATCAACAACAAAACACCATGTCATATTATGACCATCGAGGATCCTATCGAGTACGTATATCCTCACAAGAAGGCCATGATTCACCAGCGTGAGGTTGGACGTGACGTTGCAAGCTTCTCCGGAGCACTTCGTAGCGTACTTCGTGAAGACCCCGATATCATTCTCGTAGGAGAAATGAGAGACTATGAGACCATTTCCGCAGCAATCACCGCAGCAGAAACCGGTCACCTCGTTCTTTCCACCCTGCATACAACGAGTGCAGCACAGACCGTTGAGCGTATCATCGATGCCTGCCCTGCAGATGCACAGGAACAGATCCGTGCTCAGTTCGTTAACGTTATCCAGGCTGTATTCTCCCAGCAGCTCCTTCCTCTGGCAAGCGGCCAGGGCCGTGTAGTTGCTACCGAGTCCATGATTGCCAACTACGCAATCAAGAACCTGATTGCAGAGCAGAAGACCAACCAGATCAACTCCGCAATTCAGTCCGGTCGTGCACAGGGTATGAAGACCATGAACGACGACCTTGCATCCCTGGTAAGAAGAGGATTAATCGAAAGAGCAGATGCACTTGCTGTATCTCCCGATCCGGTTTCCCTTTCCAAGGCATTATAATTACAAAAACAAACGATATTACAAAAGGACTTCCGCTTATGGAAGTCCTTTTTTTCTGTGCCGGAACGCTAGTATTTGCTTTTATCCTGCTTTAAGTGTAATATAAAATAGAATTTTTATGGGAAGAAATAAGGAGCGGATGTTTGAAAGAAGTGGGACGCAGCACAATTAAATGGGTAGCAATCGTTACGATGCTGATCGACCACATTCGGTTTACACTGATTCCGACCAGCCCGCAGTGGGCGGGAATCCTTAATACCGCGTTTTCTTGCATCGGAAGAATTGCGTTTCCGCTCTTTGCGTATCTGCTTGCAGACGGATTTCTGCGGACCAGGTCCAGACAGAATTATTTCCTGCGGCTTTTGATTTTTGCTTTCGTTTCGGAAGTGCCTTATGACATGATGAGGGATGGGAAATATCTGTCGTTTTCCCATCAGAATGTTATTTTTACGCTTTTGATCTCCTTTGCCGCGATGTGGGTGGTTTCCCTTTTTCGCGAGATGGAGTTTTTCAAGGAAAGAAAAAACCTGCGCTTTTTTTGCGAAGCAGCCGTCTGTATTCTGGCAATCGTGGCCGCGCATTATTCTCATTCGGATTACGGATATATCGGTGTCATGACCGTTTTAATTTGTTTCTACGGAATGCTGATTGCAAAAGACAATCCGGCAATTGCGGTTTTTCGCCCGGACCTGATTGCATTTGCAGGCGGGGTCTGTATGTTGACGGCACTTGACGAAACGGAGATTGTGGCACTCACCGGAGGATTTCTAATCTGGGCCTATCATGGAAAGACCGGTGTGAAAGTTCCGAAGGTGGTAAGCTACGGATTTTACCCGTTGCATATGCTTTTGCTGGTAATGCTTCGGATTTGGATTTATCATATGCCCATAAAATAAGGGAAAAGTATGGATAAGATGGTTTTTGCGGATAAAATTTCATACGATTACAAGGCCTACGACGAAAACGGCGAACTGAAGGGAACCGTGCGTGCGCTGGACGGAGTTTCCCTGGATATAAAGCATGGGGACTTTATAACGATCTTAGGCGCCAACGGAAGCGGAAAATCGACGCTTGCAAAACAGATTAATGCACTTCTTTGTCCGACCGAAGGAACGATTTTCGTGGACGGCAAAGATACGGCTGAGGAAGAGAATCTTCTCGAGATCCGCCAAAGCGCCGGTATGGTCTTCCAAAATCCCGACAACCAGATCATCGCCACGGTTGTGGAAGAGGATGTCGGATTCGGACCGGAGAATTTAGGGGTTCCGACAAAGGAAATCTGGGAACGTGTGGAGGAAAGCTTGAAGACGGTCGGAATGTACGAATACCGCAAGTCTTCGCCGATGCGTCTTTCCGGAGGACAGAAGCAGCGTGTTTCGATTGCCGGTGTTCTGGCCATGCATCCGAAATGCATCATTCTCGATGAGCCGACGGCGATGCTGGATCCGCAGGGCAGAAAAGAAGTCATCCGTGCGGCCAGAGCCTTAAACGACGTGGAAAAAATCACAATCATTCTGATTACGCATTATATGGAAGAGGCGATTTATTCCGACCGTATTTTTGTAATGGACGAAGGAAAAATCGTGATGCAGGGCACTCCGAAGGAGATTTTTTCAAGGCCCGACGAACTTACGAAACACAGACTGACCCTTCCGATGGCGACGCAGGTTGCCTATCGTTTAAAGGAAGAGGGAATCCCTCTGCCGGACGGAATATTAAACAGAAAAGAACTGGCAAGAGAACTTATAAAGATCAAAGAAGCAAAATAGATGGAACTGAAAACGGAAAACCTTACATATGAATACGAAAGCAATTCGGCCACCCCGACGCGAGCGGTGGACGGGGTATCGTTTGTGATTCCGGGCGGAGAGTTTTTGGGAATTGTCGGTCACACCGGCAGCGGAAAAACCACGCTTGTGCAGCTTTTGGACGGGCTTTTAAAGCCCTCCGCGGGAACGGTTTATCTGGACGGCGAAGATATCAACGCCAAAAACTACAGCCGGAAAAAGATGCGCGCCGGAATCGGAATTGTATTTCAGTACCCGGAATATCAGCTTTTTGAATCCACGATATTAAAAGACGTCTGCTTTGGTCCGAAAAATCAGGGACTTAAGGATGAGGAAGCAGAGAAGGTAGCCGTTGAAGCACTGAAGCGTGTCGGCATCAAGGAAGAGCAGTTTGAACTTTCTCCTTTTGAACTCTCGGGCGGTCAGAGAAGAAGAGTGGCAATTGCGGGCGTTCTTGCCATGCAACCGAAGATTCTGATTCTGGACGAGCCGACGGCCGGCCTGGATCCCGCCGGAAGAGAAGAGATGCTTTCCCTGATGGATGAACTGAACCGGGACGGCATGACCATAATACTGATTTCTCACAGTATGGAGGATGTGGCTGCTCATGCAAGCCGTATTATGGTGCTTGATAAGGGCAAAGTGTTCTTAGACGGTGCGCCGGCGGAAGTTTTTGCACACGTGGAAGAACTGGAAAATATCGGTCTTGCGGCTCCCGAAGCATATTATATTCTCGAGGAGATTCGCAAAGCCGGATTGGAAATAGAAACGGAAAATACGGTAACCGTCGAAGATGCGGTTTCCAAGATTAAGAAGAGCTTATGTTAAAGGATATTACACTAGGGCAGTATTACCGTGCGGAATCGGTGATTCATCGTCTCGACCCGAGACTGAAACTCGTCGGCTCCTTGGTATTTATGGTTTCGCTCTTTCTCTTTAACAATCCCATATGTTATTTAACGGCAGCGGTGTTTCTGGTTATCGTCATCGCGCTTTCAAAGATTCCCGTCAAATTCATGTTACGTGGTATGAAAGGAATCGTCTTTCTGTTGCTGATTACCGTGCTGTATCACGTCTTATTCACGACAGGAACCGTGATCGTGGAATTCTGGATCATCCACATCACGTACGAAGGCATATTGAACGCGCTGATGATGTTTGCACGTCTCTTTATGCTGATTGTCGGTTCTTCGATTTTAACCTTGACAACCACGCCGACAAAACTGACCGACGGACTCGAGAGCCTTTTCAAACCGCTCAAGATTTTCCGTGTGCCGGTACATGAGATGGCGATGATGATGTCGATCGCCCTTCGTTTCATTCCGATTCTGATGGAGGAAACGGACCGTATCATGAAGGCACAGATTGCCAGAGGCGCGGATTTGGGGAGCAAAAACATCTTCGTACGCGTAAAGGGACTTGTGCCGATTCTGGTACCGCTTTTTGTTTCGGCTTTCCGAAGAGCCGGAGATCTGGCTCTCGCCATGGAGGCAAGATGCTACAACGGCGGAGAAGGCAGAACAAAAATGAAAGTGATGCACTTACGACTCCGCGATTTTATTTCGATGTATATACTGGCTCTCTATCTGGGAGCAATCATAGTACTTGGAATCTTCTTCAAAGGCCTGCCTGCGATCGTCTGTGAGGACATGCAGTGCGGACTGGAGTTTTTGATTGCGTTTTTTAAAGGATTAAAAGGATGAAACGTGTTTTCTTAACGGTTTCCTATGACGGAACGGATTTTCACGGCTGGCAGCTCCAGCCCGGTGTACGTACCGTCGAGGGCGAATTAAACAGTGCACTGCTTACGCTGACTGGAGAGGAGATCCTTGTCATCGGAGCAAGCCGGACGGATGCAGGGGTACATGCAAAAGGGAATGTGGCCGTTTTTGATACGGAGTCGACGATTCCCGCCGGGCGTTTTTCCTATGCTTTAAATACCATTCTGCCTGAAGACGTGAAAGTTGTTTCTTCCAAAGAAGTTCCCGAAGATTTTCATCCACGCAAAACAAACTGCGTTAAGACCTACGAGTACAGAATCTACAACGACGTCATGCCGGACCCTTTAAAGAGAAGATCGACCTGGCAGGTGCCGTACGAGCTTGATACGGCAAAAATGAAAGAGGCAGCAGCACTTCTTATCGGAACGCATGATTTTGCCGGTTTTTGCTCGGTAAAAACCCAGGCCGAAACCACGGTTCGTACCGTAACGCAGGTGGAGATCGAAGAGATTTCGGAAGAAAAAGAAATATTGATCCGTGTAAAAGGTAACGGTTTTTTGTATAATATGGTACGGATTATCGCGGGAACGCTTGCAGATGCCGGAAGCGACCGCAGGAGCCTTGCGATGATCAAAGAAGCGGTCGAGGAAGCGGACCGCACCAAGGCAGGACCTACGGCACCGCCGCAGGGACTGTGTCTTAAAGAAATTGAATTCAATGAAATGGTAAAGGATAGAGAAAATGAGTGAGTTTTTGAAAAGCATTGAGGAGGTTAATGGTATCATCAACGATTATGTCTGGGTCAAGGTCGGTCTGTGGCTTTTGATCGGCACGGGCATCATCATGACCTTTATTACGGGATTTTTCCAGATTTTCCATCTCGGACACTGGATGAAGAAAACCATCGGAGGTGTTTTTCACAAGTCTTCCCATAACAAAAATGACTCGGCGAGCGTATCCCAGTTCCAGGCACTCTGCACCGCGCTTGCGGCAACCATCGGTACCGGTAACATTGCCGGTGTGGCTGCGGCTATCATGGGCGGTGGTCCCGGAGCGGTATTCTGGATGTGGGTGGCAGCTTTCTTCGGTATGATGACGAACTTCTCCGAGAATGTTCTCGGTATCTTTTTCCGTCGTAAGAACAAAAACGGTGAGTGGTCCGGTGGTGCCATGTACTACTTAAAAGACGGCCTCGGCGGCAAGAACAAGCCGAAGTTTTTCCGGGGGATTGGCAGTGCTCTGGCTGTGCTTTTTGCCGTCTTTGCAGCACTTGCGGCATTCGGGATCGGTAACATGGGACAGGTCAATAAGATTGCCATCAACATGAACTCGGCCTTCTTTTCCAAATTGGAAATTCCGCCTTTGTTTGGCGTCATTCCCGTGATTCCTCTCATCATCGGTATTGTTCTCATGGCAGTGGGAGCAGTTATTATCATCGGTGGAGTGAAGAGAATCGCAGCTGTAGCGGAGAAGGTTGTTCCGTTCATGGCAGGTTTATATATCCTCGGCGCACTGGTAATCATTTTCTCTCATGTATCGCTGATTGGAACGGCATTTTTGTCCATCTTCAAATTTGCATTCAATACCAAGGCGGTAGCAGGCGGCGCTGCAGGTTATCTGATTAAAGAAGCCATAACCCAGGGGTGCAAGAGAGGTGTATTCTCCAACGAAGCCGGTCTTGGTTCTTCGGTTATGGTACATTCCAATTCCGACGTTAAGGAACCGGTAAAACAGGGATTATGGGGAATTTTTGAAGTGTTTGCGGATACGTTCGTGGTTTGCTCCATGACGGCGCTTGTTGTACTGACTTCCGGATTCATTGATCTGGAGACCGGTATGTTTGTGGGCGGTGAAGGAATCAGCGATGCCAACCTTGTGGCCAAGGCATTTGGCAGAGTCTTCGGTGCACCCGGAGAGTGGTTCATCGCGATTGCTATTCTACTTTTTGCCTTTACGACCGTGCTTGGCTGGTCCCACTACGGCAGCAAGGCAGTGGAGTATTTGATTAATGAAAAAGCGGTGCTTGTTTTCCGCATCATTTTCGTAGTATTTATGGTTGTCGGCGCGGTTTCCGAATCTTCCCTTGCCTGGGACATTTCCGATACCTTTAACGGACTGATGATGATCCCGAACTTAATCGGTGTCTTATCGCTGGCTCCGCTGGTATTTTCCATCACCAGAAACTACGCGAACCGCAAAATCAGAGGCAAAACGGATATCGCTCCGATGTTATCCTTTGATCCCGACATACAGAGAGAACATGAAGCCATGGTAAGAGAGGGCGCGGAATAAGCCGCAGAAAGAATAAGGAATAAGACTATGGGTAGAAGAAAAGAAAACAAAGAGCGCAACAAAATCGAAAATTCCCTGGCAAGAACAGGAGAGGTCATCAAAAATACAGCGGGTAAATTCAAGCACATCAGTGTCGGAAAACTGATCGGCTGGGGTATCGCCATGGTATTTATCTTCTTTTTGCTGAATCCCGAACTGATTCCCTTCCTTCCGGCGGAAATAAAAAAATCCCTTCTGGATATCAGAACGGAAATGTTCGGCGAAGTGGAGAAGATGTCGGGTTCCTTTAAGATTACGCCGTATGCCATAATCCGTGTCGTTGCCATTATTATCCTGATGGTATTTATCGCAACGCTGTTAAAGTTCATTTTTGAAAGAATCCATCCCAAGACTCCGAAGACAAAAAGTATCATCTCTCTGGCCTACAGTGCCACCAATTATCTGATTACCTTTATCACCGTTTTCCTTGTCCTTGCGGCGATTGGAATCAATCTGACCACTGTATTTGCCGGTGTCGGAGTTTTGGCTTTGATTATCGGTTTCGGTGCACAGAGTATGGTATCCGACCTTGTAACCGGTGTGTTCATTGTTTTGGAAGGCCAGTTTAACGTAGGAGACATCATTGAAGTGAACGGCTATCGCGGCATGGTGGAAAGCATCGGAATCCGTACCACAACCGTCCGTGATATCGGCAACAACGTAAAAATCATCAATAACTCCGACCTTCGAAACGTCTTAAACCGTTCCCTGGCAGAGAGTGTGGCATCCACTTCCGTCAGCGTATCCTATGACACCGATTTGGAGAAAGCGGAAGCCGTGATTGCGGAACTTTTGCCGGCAATCAAAGAGAAATACCCCGAAGTCTTCCTCGCCGTTCCCGAATATATCGGCGTGGACAAACTCGGTGAAAGTGGTGTAGAACTGAAATTCATCGCCAAGGTAAAAGAGCAGAATATCTACTCGGCTCCGAGACTTTTGAACCGTGAAATCAAGATTCATTTTGATAAAACCGGTATTGAGATTCCGTTCAACCAGATTGTGGTACATGAAGCGAAGGAAAAGTAGCAAAAAATGCAGTAATTTAGGGAAACTTTCTGTTGACACGAAAGAATTCCTATAATATACTATTATCTGCGGCTAAAGCGTCGTTAGCCCCGATGCGAAGGCGGCAAAATGGCCTAAACCATTGAATGGAGAATGGTTTGGCAATGTGAAGCTTGGATTTTTGGAATAGGGCGGCCCGGACATCCGCGTTAGGAAGAGAATCGAATCACTTGAAGTCATTTTGGAGGAAAAATCATGAAATCTTATATGGCAAATCCTGATACCATTGAAAGAAAATGGTATGTGGTAGATGCAAACGGACAGACCTTAGGTCGTCTTGCATCCGAAGTTGCAAAAGTTTTAAGAGGAAAAAATAAACCGCAGTTCACCCCTCACGAGGATACCGGCGATTTCGTTATCGTAGTAAACGCTGAGAAGATTACAGTAACCGGTAAGAAGATGAATCAGAAGACTTACTTCACCCACTCCGATTACGTAGGCGGTGAAAAGGAAATCACCTTAAAGGAGAAGCTTGCAAAGCATCCGGAAGAAGTAATCGAACATGCCGTAAGAGGTATGCTTCCCAAGGGACCTTTAGGAAATAAGATGTACAAGAAGTTATTCGTTTATGCAGGACCTGATCACAAGCAGGCAGCACAGAAACCCGAAGTATTGACATTTTAATTCGAAAGGACCAGTAAGGAGGAAATATAATGGCTAAGAAAGCATCAGAAGTGTTCTACGGAACAGGTAGAAGAAAATCATCCGTAGCCAGAGTTTTTGTTAAACCCGGCAAAGGAACCATCACTGTAAATAAGAGAGACCTGGATGAATATTTCGGTCTTGAATCTTTAAAGGTAGTTGTACGTCAGCCCCTCGTAGCTATCGACGGACTTGAGAAGTATGACATCACCGTTACCGTTAAGGGCGGCGGAACCACCGGTCAGGCAGGTGCAATTCGTCACGGTATTGCAAGAGCACTTTGCAAGGCTGATGAAGAGTTCAGACCCGTTCTTAAGAAAGCAGGTTTCTTAACAAGAGACCCTCGTATGAAAGAAAGAAAGAAATACGGTCTCAAAGCTGCACGTCGTGCACCTCAGTTCTCAAAGAGATAAGAGTTATCTGCGAAATCAAATGCATACAACGAGCCCCGGAATGCTTGCATTCTCGGGGCTTTTGTTATGCGTTTGATTTCATTGGAACGTAAGAAATAACTCGTTGAAGATTACAAAGCTTCTGTTTATAAGAGTTGTGAAATCACGAAAATTGCGGTAAAATAATATGGTAATATGTTGATACTGTCGGAACGGGAAAAGGAGGGGGATTATGAGTAGAATCGCAATCATAACCGCCAGGGGCGGTAGCAAGAGAATACCAAAGAAAAACATCCGTGAATTTCTGGGAAAGCCGATTCTTGCCTATTCCATCGAAGCTGCCTTGGGCAGCGGACTTTTCGATGAAGTCATGGTTTCCACCGACAGCACGGAAATCGCGGAAATAGCAGAGGCCTTCGGTGCAAAGATTCCGTTCTACCGAAGCGATGCAACATCCAACGATTTTGCAACTACCAACGATGTGTTGCTTGAAGTACTGGATAAATACGAGCGCAGGGGAGTGCTTTTTGATACGGCGGTATGCATCTATCCCACGGCGCCTTTTGTGACGGCTTCCAAACTGATCAAAGCGGTGGAAGAGTTCGAGGCCTCCGATGCGGATACGCTGATTCCCGTGGTGCAGTATTCCTACCCGCCGCAGCGCGCACTGATCATCGATCAGGGCAAACTTCGTTTCCTCTATCCGGAGAATATGGACAGCCGTTCCCAGGATTTGATGCCGCAGTATCATGATGTCGGACAATTCTATGTCTTCCGTCCGGAAGCATTCAAAGCCAACAAGAAGATAATGCTCGGCAACATCCTTCCCTTCATCGTGGATGAGCGCGAAGTACAGGATATCGACAACGAATCCGACTGGGCGATTGCGGAGATGAAGTATAAGACGATGCATCAATAGGGGTAGCCTATGTTACGTTTGTTTAAATCGAAAGAAGAAAAAGACCTCGATGCCCTCCTCGTGAAGGTGGATAACAATATGTCCAACAATTACAAGGATGCGGCACAGGCAGATTATAAGAATTTCTTAAAGCGGTTTGCGGAGTATGAAGAGGCGGGAAAGTTAAGCGATAAAGTGCTTGCTTATTACAAGCCGATCATTGAGGACTACGCAACCAGGCTTTCGAAGTTCACGCACAAAGACCAGCCGACCAAGTGGGGAGACTGGGAGAAAAAGTAAGAGCGGAGTTTACAAATCATTATGGAGAAAGATTCAAAAATTTATGTGGCAGGTCACCGCGGAATGGTGGGATCTGCGATCATGAGAGAACTGGAAAAACAGGGCTACACCAATATCATTACCCGCACGCATGCGGAACTGGATTTAAAACGCCAGGAAGCGGTGGAAGAGTTTTTTGAGAAGGAAAAACCGGAATATGTTTTCCTCGCTGCAGCTAAGGTGGGCGGAATTGTAGCCAATCAGAGTGCATTGGCGGACTTCTTATATGACAATATGATCCTGGAGATGAACGTGATTCATTCCGCATGGATGAACGGATGCAAGAAGCTTGAATTCTTAGGTTCCTCCTGTATCTATCCGCGTCTGGCTCCCCAGCCGATGAAGGAGGACTGCCTCCTTACCTCACCGCTGGAAAAGACCAACGAAGCATACGCCCTTGCAAAAATCTCGGGATTAAAGTATTGCGAGTTTTTGAACCTGCAGTATGGCATGGATTATATTTCCGTTATGCCGACCAATCTTTACGGCCCGAATGACAACTATCATCCGATGCATTCCCATGTGCTTCCGGCATTGATTCGAAGATTCCATGAGGCAAAGGAAGAGGGACTGACCGAAGTAACCTGCTGGGGTGACGGAACACCGCTTCGGGAATTCTTATATGTGGACGACCTTGCAAACCTTTGCGTATTTTTAATGAACAACTATTCCGGAAACGAAACCGTGAATGCGGGTACCGGAAAGGAAATCTCCATCAAGGATTTAACCGAACTGGTGGCGAAGATCGTCGGATACGAAGGAAAGATTCTCTGGGACAATTCAAAACCGAACGGAACACCCAGAAAGCTTCTGGATGTATCAAAAGCCGCCAACTTAGGCTGGACATATCAGACCGAACTTGAGGACGGAATCCGTCTTACTTATGATGACTTTGTAAATAACCCGACACGTGCCGAAAGATAATTCTTTCCGGGGGAGGGAGTGTGTTTATGGGTAATAACAGGAAGACATCTCCAAACAAAAATACGATAGACAGTACATTACGTTCCATTTCGTCCGGAAAGCGCAGAATGCCCAAGAGCGGGTTCATCCTGCTGATCCTTCTGTACATGCTCGCGACGGTTATTGTAATCAAGACATCTCACGAGGCCGGAGCGGATTATACTCTTATGGGAAGATCCATTCCGCTGGTACGATTTACAGGCGTTTTTTCTTCCCTTGCCAACATGTGCACAATCTTTCTGGTTATTTTTTATGGAAAGCTCGGCTTTGTTGTATCGCTATGCCTGATGGGCGCACAATATGCGCATATGATTTTTGATTTCTTTTATCATAAGAACTATTCATCACTTGCGGGTATGTTTACAAGTATGGTCACGTTTGTGGCGATTATCGTGATTTACATTATCCGAAACCGTGCGGAGCAGTATCAGAGAAGTCTTGTGGAAAGCGCAATCACCGACAAGCTTACCGGCTTGCCGAACCGTTTTGCCGGACGGGAGTATCTCAGCAGAATTATGAAACGTGGTGAGAAGGTTGTTTATGTTGCCGCGGACATCAATAATTTCAAAAGCATCAACGATACCATGGGCTATGAAGTCGGAAACAGGATTCTGATTGAGGTGGCAGACCGCTGGAGACAACTGGCGGACGGCGGAACAACCGGAACCTTCGATCTCGTGGCACATATCAGCGGAGATGAGTTCGGAATTTCCATCCAGGGATATCAGTCGGATGAAGATGTGGTGAATACCATTAACATGTTCAAGGAAGAACTGGAGCGTAAAATCACCATCGATGATTATGATTATTATGTGAAGGCAAGTTACGGTTATGCCGAGTTTCCGACGGATGCCGAGGATTTGGAATCTCTGATTTCCTTTGCAAATCTGACCTTACACGATGTGAAACGTCGCGGAAATACGGACCTTGTACTTCGCTACTCCCCGGATCTGCTTCAGTCCGAGAAGACTTTGCAGATTGAACACATCATCCGTGAAGCACTGGATAGTGACACGATTTTCTGCCATCTGCAACCGCAGTACGATATCAATCACAAGCTGCGTGGTTTTGAAGCACTGGCACGCTTGAAGAATGCGGACGGAACGTATATCAGTCCCGTAGACTTTATTCCGGTTGCGGAGAAAACCGGACTGATCGATCAGGTTGACATGCGCATCTTCCATAAGGCGGCGAAGTTTTTGGAGAGCGCAATTCAGTCAGGCAAAAACGATATTTCCATCAGTGTCAACATTTCCGTTAAGCACCTGCTCAAAAACAACTTCATGGACGATATCCGTGAGATTATAAATACTTATAAGATTGGTCCCGAGAACCTGGAAATCGAGATCACGGAGTCGGTTATGATTGAATCCGTGAAGCGTGCGCAGGAGATTATCGAGGAAGTAAAACGTCTCGGAATCAAGGTGGCAATTGACGATTTCGGAACCGGATATTCCTCCTTAAGTTATTTGCACAACTTCCCTGCGAACCTTCTAAAAATCGATAAATCCTTCATCGACGCGATGAGCACGGGAGAGTCGTCGCAGAAGTATGTTGAGTCCATTATTTCCATCGGCCACGTGCTTGGCCTGGAAGTGATTTCCGAAGGTGTAGAGACGGAAGGACAGCTGGAAATCTTAAAGGGAATCCACTGTGACTTAATTCAGGGCTATATCTGGGGTCGCCCCATGCCGCCCGAGGAAGCAATGAAATTAGTGAACGATTAATGGTGCTAAGCATCATTAAAAATTGATAGATTTAGGATAGAGTGTTATGTTCCGATTATTAAAAAGTGTAAGAAAGTACTGGACACCATCCATCCTGACCATCTTCTTCATGGTCATGGAGGCAGGTGTCGAAACCCTGATTCCCTTCATCACGGCGAAACTGGTAAACCTGTTAAGTGCCGGTGATGTGGATATGAATCAGCTTCTGGCGACAGGAGGAATCTTAATTGGTTTAGCCATTCTTTCCTTAACCTGCGGCGGATTGGGCGGATACACGGCAGCTATGGCCAGCACCGGTTTTGCCAAGAACATCCGTGGAGATATGATTCGCAGGATTCAGACCTTCAGTTTCCACAATATTGACAAATTCTCATCGGCATCTCTGGTTACCCGTCTTACCACGGACGTAACCAACGTGCAGATGGCATATATGATGATCATCCGTATTGCGGTCAGAGCACCGTTAATGCTGATTTTCTCCATTGTCATGGCAGCCATCCTGGCAGGAAGACTGTCCTTATCCTTCGTGGTACTGGTTCCCTTCCTTACCATCGGCCTTATTCTCATCGCTGTAATTGCTATGCCTACCTTCCGTAAGGTATTCAAGCGCTACGATGCATTGAATGAATCCGTGGAGGAGAACGTCCGCGCCATGCGTGTGGTAAAGGGCTTCTCCAGAGAAGAATACGAAAAAGAAAAATTCGGCAATGCTGCGGAAAACATCCGCAGGGATTTTACGAAGGCAGAAAAAATTGTTGCCTTAAACGGACCGCTGATGCAGTTTTGCCTGTACTTCAACATGCTCTTCGTTCTCTTCATCGGAGCGAAACTTGCAATCACTTCAAACGGTACCATCGTCAATGTCGGCGAGGTTTCCGCAATGTTAACCTACGGTGTGCAGGTACTGTTAAACCTGATGATGCTTTCCATGATCTTCGTTATGGTGACGATGTCTGCGGAGAGTGCGAGACGTATCGGCGAAGTCTATGCCGAATTACCCGACATGAAGGAAATCGACAATCCCGTCAAAGAAGTAAAAGACGGCTCCATTGTATTTCAGGATGTCAATTTCAAATATGCAAAAGATGCAAAACAGTTTGCACTTTTTGATATCGATCTGGAAATCCCTTCCGGTGCAACGGTCGGAATCTTAGGCGGTACCGGTTCTTCGAAGTCGACTCTGGTACAGCTGATTCCCCGTCTTTATGACGTAGAGGAGGGAAGTGTTTCGGTCGGCGGAGTGGATGTAAGAGACTATGATCTCGAAGTCCTTCGTGACAACGTGGCCATGGTGCTTCAGAAGAACGTCCTGTTCTCCGGAACCATCAAGGAAAACCTTCGCTGGGGCAATGCCGATGCGACGGACGAAGACATCATCGAGGCCTGCAAGATGGCCTGCGCCGATGAATTTATCGAACTGATGCCGGACAAATACGATACCTTCATCGAGCAGGGCGGAAGCAACGTTTCCGGCGGTCAGAAGCAGAGACTATGTATCGCAAGAGCCCTTCTTAAGAAGCCCAAAATCCTCATCCTCGACGATTCCACCTCAGCCGTGGATACGAAGACCGATGCCAAGATCAGGGAGGCGTTTGCCAACTACATCCCCGATACGACAAAGATTATTATTGCCCAGCGTGTTGCCAGCGTAGAAAAAGCTGACATTATCTTAGTCATGAATAACGGCAGCATCGAGGCCAAAGGTACACATGAAGAATTACTCGCAAGCAGTGAGATTTATAAAGAGATTTATGAATCACAGACGATGGGAGGTGAGGAATAATGCCACGTCCCGTTAAAGGTGATATCAACGCAAAACAGGCAAAACTGGATTTTAAGGTTCTGGGAAGAATTATCGGTTCCGTCTTCCGGGCATACCCCGTGGGAATGGTAATGATTATTCTCACCATTCTGTTTGCCGGCCTGGCAGCAGTTATTCCGGATTTATTCATCCAGAGAATCATTGCACTTATCGGTAACTTTATTGATTCCCCGGATGGAGTGGCGGCTTGGGAAGCAGCACGTCCGGAGGCATTAAAGAACATTATCTTCCTGATTATCGTATACGGTCTGGCCCTGGTAGCTGCGTTCGTGCAGGCTATGCTCGGTGCCAAGGTAACCCATGGTTACTTAAATGACATGCGTAACAGGATGTTCCGCAAGATGCAGAACCTCCCGATCAAGTTTTTTGATACGCATAAGACCGGCGATATCATGAGTTATTACACCAACGATATCGACACCTTAAGACAGCTGGTTTCCCAGGGCCTTCCGACGATTATCCGTTGCGGTATCATCGTCATCGGTGTCTTCTTCGTCATGCTGTATTTCAGCATTTGGATGACACTTGTGGTCATCGGCGGAATCATCTTAATGACCATTGTGACCAGAGTCATCAGCGGCGGCAGTGCGAAATACTTCGTACGTCAGCAGCAGGCTCTGGGCCGTGAGGAAGGCTTCGTACAGGAGCACATGAACGGTCAAAAAGTCGTTAAGGTATTCAATCACGAAGAAAAGACGATTTCCGATTTTGATGATTTGAATGAACAGCTCTTCCAGGACAGTTTCAAGGCCAATGCATTTGCCAATGTTTTAGGTCCCATCATCGGAAACATCGGTAACATCCTTTATGTAATCGTTGCCATTGCAGGCGGCGTGATGTTACTTGCCGGCGTAAAAAATGTCTCTTTGTCGGATTGGCTTTTGCCTTTATTCTCCGGAGAGCCGGGCGGACTTGCCCTGGATATTTCCACGGTCATTCCGTTCCTGAACATGACCAAGCAGTTTACGGGTAACTTAAACCAGTTAACCCAGCAGATCAACATGATCGTCATGGCTATGGCCGGCGGAGAGCGTATCTTCGAACTCATGGATGCAGAACCGGAACCCGATGAAGGTTATGTGACTTTGGTCAATGCCAAGATCGATGCAGAGGGCAACATTACCGAAACCAAGGAACATACCGGTGTGTGGGCATGGAAACATCCTCACGGAGACGGTACTTTAACCTATACCAAACTCGAAGGCGATGTGCGTCTCTTCAATGTGGACTTTGAATATGAAAAAGGACATCAGGTTCTTTTCGATGTATCGGTTTATGCAAAACCCGGGCAGAAGGTAGCCTTCGTTGGTGCGACCGGTGCCGGAAAGACGACGATTACCAACCTGATCAACCGATTCTACGACATTGCGGACGGCAAGATTCGCTTCGACGGAATCAACATCAATAAGATCAAAAAAGCCGATTTAAGACGGTCTCTCGGTATCGTACTCCAGGAGACCAACCTCTTTACCGGTACGGTTATGGAAAACATCCGCTACGGAAATCTGGATGCTTCCGATGAAGAAGTGAAGAAGGCAGCTGAACTTGCCGGTGCAGATGATTTCATTCGCAGATTACCGGACGGCTACGAAACGATGCTTACCAACAACGGAACAAACCTTTCCCAGGGCCAGAGACAGCTTCTTGCGATTGCCCGTGCGGCAGTTGCGGATCCTCCGGTTATGATATTGGATGAGGCAACATCCTCCATCGATACCCATACCGAGGCCATTGTACAGAAGGGTATGGACAAGCTCATGGAAGGAAGAACGGTCTTTGTTATCGCGCACCGTCTTTCCACCGTCAAAAACTCCAACGTGATCCTGGTACTCGATCACGGCCATATTATTGAAAAAGGCTCCCATAAGGAGCTCATTGCACAGAAAGGTACCTACTACCAGCTTTACACCGGTGCCTTTGAACTGGAATAGGATTACGAATGTAGTTTATCTTTCGGATATTACTTTTTTCAGAGTGTTCAGAACGTGCTTTTTATCCGCACTCCAAAGAGGAGCGATTAAGAGTTTCTTATCGCCGTCTCCGGTGATGCGGTGAATGACAAGATCGGACGGAAGAATTGCAATGCAGTCTGCGACAAGGTCTGCATATTCTTCCAAAGAAAGACATTTGAATTTGCCGGCGGCGTAATCTGCAGCCAGATCCGTGTTACGAAGGACATGGAGAAGTTGCAGTTTGATGCCGCCGACTTTGCTTTTTCCGACATAGTCGACGGTCTTTAAGATATCCTCCCCGGATTCTCCGGGAAGGCCCAAAATCACATGGACAATGGTATAGAGATTTCTTTCACGAAGCGCGTTTACGGCTTCGTCGTAGACGGAAAGAGGATAGCAGCGGCGGATGTATTCCGCCGTTTTTTCGTGAATGGTCTGCAGTCCGAGTTCCACCCAGACAGGCTTGATCTTGTTGCATTCCGATAAAAGATCGAGGACTTCCTTACTCAAACAGTCCGGTCTCGTAGCAATGGAAAGGGCCACAATATCGGGATGGTTTAAGGCCTCCGTATAAAGGCTTCTTAATGTGTCAACAGGCGCATAGGTATTCGTAAAGGACTGAAAATAGGCAATGTATTTTCCGTTCGGGCCAATCTTGGACGATACGCGTTCTTTTCCTTTCTCAATCTGTTCGGTAACGGAAAGAAGAGAAGACTGTGCGAAGTCTCCGGATCCTTTTGCAGAACAAAAAATACAGCCGCGGCTGTCCAGCGTTCCGTCGCGGTTTGGACAGGTAAAGCCTGCATTGATGGAAACCTTATATACTTTTTCACCGAAGGTATCCCGGCAATAATCGTTAAATGAATAGTAGTTCATATTGGTATTTTATCATTTTTTGAAAAAGATGACACAGAGAATTTGCCTGAAAATCAAGGAAAATCAGCAATATGAAAGAACATTTGAAAAAGTTTATAAAAACCTATTGACACAGTAGGTTAATATGTGATATAAAAAATAACTGTAAGGCGACGAACAGAAAAAAGCCTTACAAAAACGCAAAGAAAGGAGCAAGCAGATCATGAAGAACAATTCGTTTACAAACAAATCCATGTGGTGTATGTGTATGCGAATGTTAAACTCCCGGGCAAACAAACTGGCTTGGGCGTCTGATTTGGTCTGTCATGCGCCTGAATAAAAATCATCCTAAAAACAAAACGCCGGATGCCCGGGAGAAAATTCCGGGCATTTTTGTTTGCCTAAAAGACCGACAGCAGATAACAAAACTACAGCAGATAACAATACAACTTAATAAGAACAATAAACAGAACAATACGATAACAACAAATATAACATCGAAAAATAAGGAGATTAAAACAATGAGCAATTACAGATTTGAAACATTACAGTTACACGTAGGACAGGAACAGCCGGATCCCGCAACGGACGCAAGAGCCGTTCCCATTTATCAGACAACATCTTATGTATTCCGCAACAGTCAGCACGCAGCAGATCGTTTCGGGCTTGCGGATGCGGGTAACATCTACGGAAGATTAACCAACTCCACTCAGGGCGTTTTGGAAGAAAGACTTGCAGCACTCGAAGGCGGAAGCGCAGCACTTGCGCTTGCATCCGGTGCGGCAGCTATCACTTATACAATTCAAGCACTTGCCGCTAACGGCGGGCATATTGTGGCACAGAAAACAATTTACGGCGGAAGTTACAACCTCCTTGCACATACCCTCCCGCAGTACGGAATTGAAACTACATTTGTAGATGCACACAATCTCGCCGAAGTGGAAGGTGCCATCAAAGAAAATACCAGAGCCATCTATTTGGAGACGCTCGGTAACCCGAACAGCGACATTCCCGATATCGACGCCATTGCTGAAATCGCACATAAGAACGGACTTCCCCTGGTAATCGACAACACCTTCGGAACCCCTTACTTGATTCGCCCGATTGAGCACGGCGCAGATATCGTTGTACACTCCGCAACCAAATTTATCGGTGGTCACGGAACCACACTTGGTGGTATAATTGTTGAGGCCGGAAAGTTTGACTGGAAGGCAAGCGGAAAGTATCCGAACATCGCAGCACCGAACCCCAGCTATCACGGCGTATCCTTCTACGATGTAGTGGGACCTGCAGCTTTTGTAACCTATATCCGTGCAATCCTGCTTCGTGATACCGGCGCAACGATTTCACCCTTCAATGCATTCCTTCTTTTACAGGGTGTTGAGACCTTATCCTTAAGACTGGAGCGCCACATTGAAAATACAAAGAAGGTTGTGGAATTCTTAAAGAATCATCCGCAGGTGGAAAAAGTAAATCATCCCAGCCTTCCCGATCATCCGGATCATGAGGTATATGAGAGATTTTTCCCGAACGGCGGCGGATCCATTTTTACCTTCGAAATCAAGGGCGGAAAAGAAGCAGCATGGAAGTTTATCGACAATCTGAAAATCTTCTCCCTGCTTGCAAATGTAGCTGATGTAAAGAGTCTGGTAATCCATCCGGCTTCCACGACGCATTCCCAGCTTTCCGAAGAAGAACTTCGCGATCAGGGAATCTTCCCCGGAACCATTCGTCTTTCCATCGGTACCGAGCATATCGACGATATCCTGGAAGATCTTGAAAACGGTTTTGCCGCAGCAAAGTAAGGAGACGACTATGAACAGAACAGTACCCGAAACAAAACGATGTTGATGCTTAAGGAAGATGTAACAGAACAGAGACTATTTCAAATAATTCAAATATAAGAAAAAAGAGAGGATATAAAAATGGCTAATATTTATAAGAATGCATCGGAATTAATCGGAAACACTCCCCTTGTGGAGGTTACAAATATTGAAAAGGAACTCGGCCTGAAGGCTACCGTACTTGTAAAACTTGAATACTTCAATCCCGCAGGAAGCGTTAAGGATCGTATTGCAAAGGCAATGATCGAAGATGCGGAACAGAGCGGAAAATTAAAAGAAGGCAGCGTAATCATCGAGCCTACCAGCGGTAACACCGGTATCGGTCTGGCAGCAATCGCAGCCGCAAAAGGCTACAGAATTATCCTGACCATGCCCGAGACCATGAGCGTGGAAAGAAGAAACATCTTAAAAGCATACGGTGCGGAACTTGTTCTGACCGAAGGTGCAAAAGGAATGAAGGGTGCAATTGCCAAAGCGGAAGAACTTGCGGCTGAAATCCCGAACAGTTTCATTCCGGGACAGTTTGTAAACCCCGCAAACCCTGCAATTCACAGAGCAACCACCGGTCCGGAAATCTGGAAAGACACGGACGGAAAAGTAGATATCTTCATCGCTGGCGTGGGAACCGGCGGAACCGTAACCGGAACCGGAGAGTACTTAAAGTCCCAGAACCCTGCAGTGAAAGTGGTTGCACTCGAGCCCGCGGATTCACCCGTTCTTTCCGAAGGAAGAGCCGGCGCACATAAGATTCAGGGAATCGGCGCAGGTTTCGTTCCCGATGTATTAAATACCAAGGTTTACGACGAAGTATTCAAAGCAGCAAATGAAGATGCTTTTGCAACCGCAAAACTTCTTGCAAAGAAGGAAGGAATCTCCGTAGGTATCTCCTCCGGTGCGGCACTCTTCGGAGCAATCGAACTTGCAAAGAGACCGGAAAACGAAGGAAAAACCATCGTTGCATTACTTCCCGACAGCGGTGACAGATATTATTCCACCGCACTCTTTACGGAATAAAAGGGGATTGTAATAAATAAAAAAGTCTGCCGTTTTGGCAGGCTTTTTTATTTGCCGAATTCATTTTCGTGAGGTGTTTACAACAGATCTTTTAACGTATAACTGTCAAAATACTCTTTTGTAAGCTTGTCATATCCGACCCAGAGACCGATGGTCTTACAGTCTTTCTTGCGGGGACATTTTTCCGCATCTTTGGCAAGGCAGGCAACCGGTGCCATATTCTCTTCGGTACAGCTTAGGATTTCACCGACCGTATATTTATCGGGATTTCTGGTGAGCGTATATCCGCCGCCTTTTCCACGCTGGCCTTTGACCATTTTATTTTTGACAAGCATCTTAATGATGATCTCCAGGTATTTTTCCGAAATATCCTGTCTTACGGCTACGTCGTGAAGCGGAATATAAGCGCCTTCCTCCTGACCGGCGAGGTCTAGCATAACCCGGAGAGCATAACGTCCTTTCGTAGAAATCATATTCATTTCCCCCTTCTCTTCGATAAACCTATTATACCGCAATGTTTTAGGGAAATAAAGAGAGAAAAAGAAGATTTCAAATATAATTATTTGGTATGGAAACTTGGGAAAATATGGTAAAATAGAAGAGTGAGAAGGAAGTCATTTCTTATTACGGAGGGGGTGTTACAATGTTAGAAAACGTGAACTATCTGATCCGTCCCGAAAAGGAAGAGGAACGCGCCAGACTGAAAGCCGAGCAGGAAAAACTCGGCGTACTTCAGATGAAGATCAAGGAACACAATGTTCCGGTACTGGTTTTGTTTGAAGGCTGGGGAAGTTCCGGAAAAGGTACCCTGATCGGAGAAGTCATTCACAATATCGATCCCAGATTCTTTAAAGTTGCAACCTTTACGGACCGGACCGAAGAAGAGAAACGCTATCCCTTCCTCCACCGGTATTTTGCAACGATTCCCGAAGCAGGAAAATTCCGCTTCTTAGACTCCGGCTGGATGGATGAAGTAACGCGCGGAGCCATGAACGGAACACTTGAACCGGACGAGTACAAGAAACATGTCGACAGCATTCGCCGGTTTGAAAGATCCCTGACCGACAACGGTTATGTGGTAATCAAATTCTTCCTGCATATTTCCGAAAAAGAACAAAAGAAGCGCTTGGATGCGCTGGAAGACTCCAAGGATACCAAGTGGAGAGTCAGCAAATTCGACCGTTTCCAGAATAAGAATTATGATAAGTGCGCAAAGATTTACGAGCAGTATTTTGAGGATACTTTCTTCCCGGCTGCACCCTGGTATATTATCGATGCCAAATCAAAGAAGTGGGCGGAACTGCAGATTCTCGAAACCATGAATCAGGCCATTGAAACGGCATTGCAGAATGCTTCTCTTTCCGTGCCGATTCCCCAGAATATGTTCCCTCTGGCAAAAACAGAAAAACTGGCAGATATTCCTCTGGAAGGAAAGGAACTGACCGAAGAAGAGTATCGTGAGAAATTGGACAGCCTGCAGGCGGAACTGAGAGAACTCCACAATCGTCTTTACAGAAAGCGCATTCCCGTAATTATTGCTTATGAAGGCTGGGACGCAGCGGGCAAGGGCGGAAACATCAAGCGTATTACCGAGAGTCTGGATCCCAGAGGATACGAGGTTCATCCGATTGCAAGTCCCGAACCGCATGAGAAGGCAAGACACTTCCTTTGGAGATTCTGGACGAGAATGCCGAAGACCGGCCACATTGCGATTTTTGACCGTACCTGGTACGGCAGAGTCATGGTGGAGAGGCTGGAAGGATTCTGCTCCGAGAACGACTGGAAGAGAGCATATAACGAGATTAACGAATTCGAAAAAGAGCTTCATGACGGCGGCGCGGTCATCATCAAATTCTGGGTTCAGATTGACAAAGACACGCAGCTTGCACGTTTTACCGATCGTCAGAACACTCCGGAAAAACAGTGGAAGATAACCGATGAGGACTGGAGAAACCGCGAAAAATGGGATCTCTACGAAGAGGCCATCAACGAAATGATTGCCAAGACCAGTACGGTTTATGCACCCTGGCATATTCTGGAAAGCGTGGATAAGAAATATGCACGTATCAAAGCACTTTCCATTGTAGTGGAGGAGTTGAAGAAGGTTTTGTGACGGAGGCGCTATGAAATACAAATACTGCAGAATTCAGGGAAAAGAACTTGCAGCGAATACGAGGACGGGCAAAGGAGTGTTCAGCATGCTGAACCAGCTCGTTACGAACGGTGTAATGGACGAGGAGGACGTTGGCCTTTTTAAGGAAATTGATTCCTGGTTTGTGGAAGAGCTACCGTTTCCTCCGCAATGCAAAAGACAGGAAAAGGTCATCTGCTATTTCAAGACGGAGAATTCCGAAATGATGATGAAGATGATCAAGCCGCTTTTGTGGCTGCTCGATCGCTATGAGCACCCGTATTACGTTGTCTATACCAACTATCCGGGTGAGATCGTTTACGAGGACGAATATCAGATCGTCGTAAAGGTGGATGAGAATGTGGTGATCGAAGATGTCCAGGCAAGCTGGTCCCCCGAAGACTGACGGCCTACTTTGAAAGACAAGTATGATAAGAGTAAAATGATAGAAATGAAAAAAACAGAAAAAGAGGTGTGTTGCAAATGAATCCGGAACAGAGAAAAGCAAAATACGGCGTGGGTGGAGCCATTGCCATTATGATGCAGATTCAGCTGATTGTCGTGTGTGCAGCCCTGATTTTAACCAGCTATGGAATCATCAGTACGTTAAAGACGGGAAAAGAGGCCGCTGTTTCCATAGAATGGAACAGGCTGATTGTCTACACATTGCAGGCAATTACCTGTATCGCAATCCTGGTCTTCGGAACTCTCCATTTCCACAAGAAGAAAATTGCTTATTTCAAGTGGGTTGTATACTGCTATGCCTTCCTGGAAGCGGTTCGTTGTGCGCTTCTTTCGACCAACGGCATTGAGAAATGGCCTTCCATCGTGGCAAAGTTTTTACTTGTCATGTTAGCCTGCGGCCTGATTCTTTTGGCGGAACATTTGGGAGAGAAAAAATACAACATTTTAGCTTACGTTCTGATTTTCCTGGAGGCAGCACTTTTTCTGGTATTTGCTTTCAACTTTGCAACGAACAGCCGATTATTGTTTAAGTTACTCCCGATTATCGGTGTATTAATCTGTGCATCCATCTGCCTCTTCAATGAAGCAAAAATCAAGCAGAAAGCATATTTTGACGGTTTACGTGCGGAAAAAGCGAAAGAAGGGATAGCAGAATGATTACTTTTATTGCGGCACTTGTTCTTTTATTTGGCGGCTACATGATCTACGGAAGAATCGCGGAGAAGGTTTTTGCGCCGGATGACAGACAGACTCCTGCGGTTGCCATCAACGACGGTGTAGACTGTGTGCCGATGAAAACGTGGAAAGCGTTTTTGATTCAGTTATTAAACATTGCGGGAACCGGTCCGATTTTCGGTGCCCTTATGGGCGCTTGCTTTGGACCGGTTGTCTTTTTATGGATCGTATTCGGCTCCATCCTGGGTGGTGCCGTACACGATTATATGAGCGGTATGATTTCCTGCCGAAACAGCGGCGCTTCCATTGCGGAATTGTCCGGAATCTATCTCGGAAAAGGGGCGCTGTTTTTGATGCGAATCTTCTCCGTTGTACTGCTTTTGCTTACCGGTACCGTATTTGTTACGTCGCCGGCGGCTTTGATCAACACTCTGACGGGAGAGAAACTCGGCGGAATATTCTGGATTGTGGTAATCCTTTTATACTACATTCTGGCAACGATTCTTCCGATCGACAAACTCATCGGAAAACTCTATCCGATTTTCGGCGTGGTACTGATTGTTATGGCAGTCAGCATTTCCGGGGCAATGTTCATCTTACCGCAGTATAACATCCCGGAACTGGTTTTATCGAATCTTCATCCGGAAAACCTTCCGATGTTTCCGTTTATGTTCATTACGGTTGCCTGCGGTGCGATTTCCGGTTTCCATGCGACTCAGTCACCGATGGTTGCAAAATGTATTACAAATGAAAAAGTCGGCCGTAAAGTTTTCTACGGAGCCATGATCACCGAATCCGTAATCGCTCTTGTCTGGGCGGCAGCAGGTGTGGCATTCTACGGAAAAACAGGCGACTTATCCACGGCACTTTCCGACCTCGGACAGTCCGGTGTCGTATATCAGATCAGCAAGACCATGCTCGGACCGGTAGGAGGAATCCTTGCGGTAATCGGTGTGGTTGTATGTCCGATCACTTCCGGAGACACGGCATTCCGAAGCGCCCGTCTGATCCTTGCGGAGTGGACGAAATTAAAGCAGGAAAAAATCATAAATCGTCTGATTCTCTCTATTCCGTTGCTTGCGATTGCCGCGGTTTTGACGCAACTTGATTTCACGGTAATCTGGCGTTATTTCTCCTGGAGCAACCAGACGTTGGCCATGATCTCACTGTGGGTGGCAACGTCCTATCTGTTAAAGGAGGGAAAGTACCGTTACGGTTCGCTTCTTACCGCATTTCCGGCGACTTTCATGTCAGCCGTATCGCTTACATACATCCTCATGGCAAGCGAAGGATTTAAGCTGTCCGGAACCATCGCATATCCGGCCGGATTCGGTTTTGCGCTGGCATTGTTTGTGGTATATCTTATCTTTTTCGGCAAGATACAAAAAAAGGCAAAAAAGATTGCAAAATAGGCGGTAAATCGATAAAATGGTAGTTGAGGTGTACAGGGGCTGCATCGGTTTTTGTATGCCTGATTGGGGGAATCAGCAGGATCGTCCTGTAAGGAATTAAGGAGAATGGAAAATGGTATTTACCTATGAGCTCCGTATGGTAATGAAACGATTACTTGCGGGGGATGTAGATGCATTTCAGGGATTTTACATCAATACGGTGAATGATATGTATTTTCATGTAAAACTTGTCATCGGCAACGATGAGGAAGTTTCCCGTATGATGATCAAAATTTATAAAGCGATGTTTATCCGTCTCGGACGTCTTTCCAAACCCGAGGAAACTACCGTATGGTACAACGAAATTCTCTATCAGCACCTGGTAGACTGGGTCAGCGTAAACTGTGCAAACCAGTTGATCGGTGAGGAAAACGGAGAATACAACGAGTATCCCGGAGTAGAGGAGTACATCCGCGGAAACAACGTTTTACTGGAATCCGAAGTTGCAAACCTTGCAGCAAGCTATATCAATACATTGGATCCGGTACATGCTCTGACCGGCCTTGCATACTTCTACGACGGATTCTCCGATGAGGATCTGGAGAAGTATCTGATGGTCGACATCGATACCATTCGTACCCGTGTGAAATATGCAAGAAAGCAGATTAGTATTTACTCTCTGGAATTCTGCAGGGCAAACGATTATGAAAGTGCAAGAGTTGACAACAACCTTCTTTTGCTCGCATATGTATTGATCTTCAATGAAGTGAAGCTTGGAAATATGGAAGGGCTGTATGCGGCAATCTGCGACGCACTGCAATAAGTGGTACTTATGATTTTTTGATGACTGCTTTCGAAATGTTGGAAGCAGTCATTTTTAATATAAAACGGGGATAAGAGGAATGAGTCTTCAGTTTGTATTGGGCCCGAGCGGGTATGGGAAAAGTAAATATGTGCAGGAATTCGTAACGCGCGAAGCGGCTGCAAACCGGGACAGAGACTACCTGATGATCGTTCCGGATCAGTTTACTATGCAGACGCAGATGATGATGGCCGGCACGAATCCGGACGGCGGTATTTTGAATATTGATGTGCTCAGTTTTTCGAGACTGACGCATCGTATTTTTGAAGAGGTCGGAAAGCCGGACCGTGTGATGCTCGACGACCTTGGAAAGTGTCTGATCTTAAGACGCGTGATTTCGCAAAAAGAGCCGGAACTGAAGGTTTTGAAAAAAGGCATTCACACGCCGGGTTATGTGGAAGAGGTAAAGTCCGTTCTTTCGGAGTTTATGCAGTATGATGTGCGCCCGGAGAAATTACGCGAATTCTCCGAAAAGCCCGAACTGAATCCTGCCCTGAAATACAAATTAAAAGATTTTCTGATTCTTTACGAAGCCTTTGAAGAGGCGCTTGCCGATCAGTATACGACAAAGGAAGAGACTCTTCATGTCCTTTGCAACCGCATTCCGATGTCAAAGATCTTAAAGAGAAGCGTCATCGTTTTTGACGGTTTTACCGGTTTTACGCCCATCCAGATTTCCGTTATTTCCACACTTTTACAACATGCCAAAGATGTCATAATCACCCTGCCTCTGGGCTATGGGGAGTGTGTGCGAAAAGACATCGCAGGAGAGGAATTTGCGGATTTATTCCATCTGACCAAGAAAACTATCCGGGATATTTCCGGAAAAGCAAAGGAGCTGGGAGTGCCGGTTATGGAACCGATCTATCTGGCAGGCTCCGAAAAGGACGGAGAGAACCGCTTTGGTTTGGTTCCCGCGATTTCCTATCTGGAGCGTAATATCTTTCGGCAGAAAGAGGCACCGTATTCTGCATATCCCGAAGAGATTTCCGTGATTAAGGCGACGGATGAAGTGCATGAATGTATGCTTTTATGTCGCAACATGACGAAGCTCATCACAAAGAAGGGATACCGTTATCGTGATATTGCCGTAGTCTGCGGCGATCTTGCATTCTACTCCAAGGAATTAAAAAAGCAGTTCGACAAATATAATATTCCGCACTTTATGGATATGACGACGGATTTGAAACAGAGTCCGTTTGTAAGTTACCTGCGCACTGTTCTTGCGGTTTTGATCAATGATTATGCATACCGTGACGTCTCAAGCCTTATCAAGAGCGGCTTTTCCAATTTCACGAAGGAAGAGTCCGACCTTTTGGACAACTATCTGATTGCAAAAAACATCCGCGGACGTTCTTCGTGGGAAAAGGAGTTCAAGGTTCCCACCAGAGAAATGTGCAGGAAAGTCGCTTCGTTAAGTCCGGAAGGAAAAGAAGAGGCAAAGGCAAGGGAATTTGCGGTTCTTAACGAATTCAGAGAACGATTTCTTTCGGTATTTCAGCCGTTTGAAGAATTGAAAAACAAGAAAGAAGTAACGGCAAGAGAGTGGCTTACGGCACTCTACAGGGTTGCCGTTTTACAGGAAACGGATAAAAAACTGCAGCAGATGTCGGAACGCTTTGAGGCGGACGGTAAGCCGGAAAAAGCGCTGGAATACAGTCAGGTATTCCGTACTGTCATGGAACTTTTTGACCGTGTTGTTTCACTGATCGGAGACGAAGTGGTTTCGCTTTCGGAGTTATCGGAAGTGCTGGATGTCGGCTACGGAGAAATCCGGATCGGAATCATTCCGAAGAGTGTGGACGTCCTGCCGGTTTGCGATATGATCCGAAGCCGTTTCGGAGAGATCAAGGCCCTGTTCTTCCTCGGCGTAAACGACGGAAACATTCCGTCCGTCGGAGCGGGCGGAGGACTGATCTCCGATATGGTAAGAACCGTTTTGATGCGAAACGATATGGAACTTGCGCCGAACCGTGCAATGGAAAGCTTTACCGAACAGCTTTATCTCTATCAGGTTTTGACCAAACCGTCGGAAAAGCTGATTCTGTCTTACCTTTCCGTAACCGGCGCCGGAGACAGCAAGAAGCCGTCTTATCTGATTTCCGAATTGAAGAAACTCTTCCCTGCCTTGCAGGAGCAGGATGAGATAGAGAACCTGTTAAAGATCAATCCGGACGACATGGGTAGAACCTTAAAGGATCACAATCTGCTTTCCGTACGGGATTTGCAGACGGAGTTTGCAACGTGTCTCGGAAACTATGTCCGCGGCGGCCAAAGTGCGGAAGAGACCGAATATACGAAGAAGCTTTATGCTTTGCTCTCAGCTGAAGAAGGGCAGGAAGAATGGCTTGAAGAAATGGTGGACAAAGCATTTGAAAGCTACCATAGCGAAGATCTGGAAGAAGATCTGGTACGCAAGGTTTATGGGGATATCATGAAGTGTTCCGTAAGTTCCCTCGAGAAGTTTGCAGGCTGTGCCTATGCGCATTTCCTGAACTATGGTCTGGATTTAAAGGAGCGTGAAAAACAGGAGATTGCATCCAATGATCTCGGTAATGTGACCCACGCCGCCCTTGAATCTTTCGGACAGTATTTGAAACAAAACGGCGAGGAATTTGCCAAAGTATCCGAAGAAAGATGCAATTTAATCCTCGATGAGATTACGGACAAACTGATGAATCAGTACGGGGACGGTCTTTTTGTGGAAGCACAGGGTACAAGATATTTAACCAGAAGGGTGAAGAGAATCTTAAGCCGTTGTGTGCAGACTTTGAGAACACAGCTTCAGCACGGACGCTTTGAACCGGTATCCTACGAGCAGCGTTTCAACAGACTGCTTGCAGGGGGGAAGACGATGTTGGTCGGAAAAATCGACCGTATCGACACCTGTGAGGAAGGCGATACCACCTATATCAAAATCGTCGATTACAAATCCGGAAGCAAGGATTTCGAAGAGGCGTTGTTTGAACAGGGCGTTCAGTTACAGACGGCCGTTTACCTTAGCGAAGCGTTGAAAAAATATGCCACCGATCATCCGGACCGTGTGGTAAAGCCGGGTGCGATGTTCTATTTCCGCATGCAGGATCCCCTCCTTGACATGACGAAGGAAGATGAAGTAGCACTCGAAAAAAAGAGAAATACCGAGCTTCGTCCGACCGGTGTTTTAGCCGGAGAAGATGAGGTGATTGACCTTTTGGAAAACAAGAGGGAAAAAGGAAAAAGCGAAGTCATTCCGGCAAGCTTTAAGGATGACGGAAGCCTTGCCGCGCAGGGATGCAAGTCCGTAAAGACCGGCGGGGAAATGCAGGAGATTATCCGAAAGGCGGATGAAAAAGTAGCATCTCTTGCAGGTGAAATCTCTTCCGGTAATATTGCCGTAAGCCCGCTTGTTTTTGATAAATACAATGCCTGCGAATATTGTTCTTTCCGTACGGCGTGCGGATTTGACGTACGTCTGTCCGGATATGAAAAACGTATGCCCGAAGGGGCTCAGGAGGCCGAAGAGGAATAGATATGGGAAAAATAGAGTACACTCCGGCACAACAGAAAGTCATCGATATACGGAATAAAAACGTTCTGGTTTCCGCAGCGGCAGGAAGCGGAAAGACTGCGGTTTTAACGGCCAGAATCGTGGACCGTATCTGCGATAAAGAAAATCCGATCTCCATCGACCGGCTGTTAATCGTGACCTTTACGGAAGCGGCAGCAGCGGAAATGAGAGAGAGAATCGGAAAGGCCATTGCGGATAAATTAAAAGAAAATCCGGACAATGATGAACTTAGGAAACAGCAGACCCTCGTGCATTCCGCGCTGATCATGACGGTACACGGTTTTTGTCTTTATCTGATCCGCAATCATTTTGACCGGATCGGCATCGATCCTTCATTTCGTGTGGCCGCGGAAGAAGAGGCAAGGCTTTTGCTGGAAGACTCTCTGGAAGAAGTCATTGCCGAATATATGGAAAAAGAACCCGATCTTTGGGATATGCTGGAAGACCGCTTTACGAGCGGATTTATGGAAGGAAAGATCGGCGATATCGTAAAGGATTTGCACAAAACCGCCGAAGCCCAGCCCTTCCCGGAAGACTGGTATGATGAGATGCAAGCGCTTTTGACCGATTTTAGGAACAATCCGGAAGGGAGCGAATTATACGGCTATGCCAAGAAACATGAAGACGAGACCTTAAAAGACTGTCTCGCCGCGCTTTCCCGTGCAGTGGAACTTGCGGAAGGCGAAGGCGGTCCTTCGAAGTATCTGCCGGCCTTATACAGCGACAAAGCCTATGTGGAATCCCTTCTTGCCAAGGATACCATCCGCGAAAGAAGTATCATTCATGCAGCATATACCTTCCCGAATATCGGCAGGGAGACGGCATCGGAACTGAAGGAAATCGTGAAAAATTCCCGCGACGACTGCAAGGGACGACTGAATAAGATCCGTGAAAAACTCTATTTGCTGGACTACGATACGGCACTTTCGGATGATGTCAAAAACACGGAATTGCTGTCCGGTTTGTTGAAAGTTTCCAAGGCACTTTACGAAAAATACGAGGCAAACAAGAGAGACAAAAATTTAATCGATTTTTCCGACATGGAGCACTTTGCCTTAAAAATTCTGCTCACCAAGGATGGTGGAAAAAATGTTCCAACGGATGTGGCGCTCGCTTACCGGGAGCATTTTGCGGAAGTCATGGTCGATGAATACCAGGATAGCAACTACATTCAGGAAGAGCTTCTAAAGGCTGTATCCAAAGACAGTGCAAGCGTCGGAAACCGTTTCATGGTCGGTGATGTAAAGCAAAGTATTTACCGCTTCCGCCTTGCCAGACCTGAGATTTTCCGTGAGAAGTACAAGAACTATCAAAGCGATGAAACGGCAAGAGACGTACGAATCGACTTATCCAGCAATTTCAGAAGTAGAACGGAAGTATTAAACAGCGTCAACAGGGTCTTTGAAGACAGCATGCACGAAGCAGTCGGAGAGATTGAATACAACGATGCGGCGAAACTCTATTACGGGGCAACCTTTTACGGAGAACCGAAGAAAGATTGTATTTCCGAACTTCATGTTATTCCCGAAGAGGAGTGGAAGGAGTGCCCGGAGCGAAACAAGACCGTTTGGGAAGCTTCCGTGGTCGGAAAGAGAATTCTGGAACTCATAGAAGAAAAATATCAGGTGTCGGAAAGGGGAAAGGACGGAGTATTGACCAGTCGGGAAGTCCGTTTTTCCGATATGATGATCCTGGTTCGCAAACAAACCGGCAGAGCACCTTATATCAAAGCAGTACTGGAAAAACTCGGTATTCCCACGATGGTCATTTCCAAGGAAGGCTATTTCATGGCTGCGGAAGTGATTCTGATGCTGAACTTTGTTTCGATTCTTAACAACCCGAGACAGGACATTCCCCTGCTCGGCGTATTGCATTCATTCCTGGGAGGGTTCTCGGAAAAAGAGATTGCCACTATTCGCGGCGGCAACAAAAATGAACTTCTGTACGACTCCTTAAAACGCTATGCAACGGTCGGCGGAGAGGCGTTACTTCGCGAAAAAATCAAAGCCTTTACGGAAAAACTCGACGGATACCGTGACGCCTCCGAGAGGGAAAGTGTCTATGATCTTCTATGTGGAATCTATGAAAAAGAAGGTGTTTTGAACTATTACCGTGCCATGAATCTCGGAGAACAGCGTGTTGCCAATTTGAAAATCCTTTTGCAAAAAGCTGAGGAATATGCCGTGACGGGCTTCGGAACGCTGGCGGATTTTGTACGCTATATCGAAAATGTGAAGAACCGCGAAATCGACTTCGGAGAAGCCAATCTCCTGGATGAAAACGCGAACGTGGTTCGCATTTATACCATGCATAAAAGCAAGGGACTGGAATTCCCGGTCTGCTTCTTAATGGGCCTCGGAGAGAATCTCTCCACAAGCCGTGATGTCAAGGAAGTTGCCTGTGATAACAGCCTCGGTATGGGAACGGATTATGCCGATCCCCTGCTTCGAATCAAACGAAAATCCTTCTCGCGTGCCGTGATCCAGATTAAGGATTCGGTGGAAAAACGCGGAGAGGATCTGCGTCTTTTATACGTTGCCATGACCAGAGCAAAAGAAAAACTGATCATGGTCGGAACCATTCCGAAGAAACTTTCGGAGGCAATGGGAACCTACGGAGAGAATAGACCGTTTACGACTTCCGAAATCCTTTCGGCTACTACGTATATGAATTATCTTTTGCCGGAAGCGGAGCGAAATTCCGATCTGTTTGATTTACGTATCGCAACATTTTTAGGAACACAGGAGGCACAGGAAATCTCCAAAGAGGAGAGAAGCGTGCGAAAGGAAGAACTGAAAAAGACTCCTTCTTCCTATGCCGGAATGCAATTCGAACCCTACGTTTATCCGCATGAGAGTCTTGCGAATGTATTTACGAAGACAACGGTTTCGGATCTGAAAAAGGCAGCCTACAAAGAAGAGGAAGAGGCAGTCGACGAACTGTTCAAAGACGCGGACGGTTATGCAGAGAGCGGACGCGGAGAGAGTTTTGTGCCCATCTTCATGCGCGAAACGGAAAAGAAGATGAGCGGTGCACTGTACGGAACCGCACACCACCGTGTCATGGAACTGATTGATTTTTCCGCTTTTACCGAGGCGGAACTGAAAGACGGCTCCGATGAATTTCTTGCGGGAAAAGTACGTAAGATGCGCGAATATCATGTAAACCATGACTATATTGCGAAGGAGGAAGACAGTCTGGTTCGTACTACTTCGGTCGTACAATTCCTAAAGACGGATCTGGCCCTTCGTATGAAGCGTGCCTTCGATCAGGGAAAACTTTACAGAGAGCAGCCTTTCGTACTGTCCTTGCCCGCAACGAGTTTGAATCCCGAGTTTCCTTCGGAAGAAAAAGTGCTGGTACAGGGTGTTATAGACGTCTATTTTGAGGAGGACGGCGAACTGGTTTTGATGGATTACAAGACCGACTCCAAGGTGGATGAAGCGGAACTGATCAAACGATACAAGGCCCAGCTTTATTATTATTCCGTGGCTTTGAACCGCCTGGAAAAGAAGAACGTCAAGGAAGTTTTGATCTATTCGTTTTTCCTGGGAAAAACCATTCCGGTAAAAGTGGATTAAGAATTCGTCAAACACGCTTAAAATCGGGCAAAATCTTTGATAATCGGCGTTTTTTATGATATAATAATTTAGTTGTGTTTCAGTGTACCTTTGCTGACCGAAACGGATTGTGAAAGGGGTTTTTATAAAATGACAAAGAAAAATGCCATTTTGTTTTCTGCGATATTTGCAGTGCTTTACAGCATTGCTTATGCAGTCATCGGCCCTATGATCAAATCACAGGACATCCGTTTTCAGTCTTCATTCATTGTACCCTGCATCATCTGTTTTGTGATTTGTCTGATCGTAAACTTCCTCGTATTCTATTTTGTTCCGAGAATCCGCTTTGGAAAGCTAAACGACAAGCTTACGAAAAGAATCGACAAGGTCAAAAACTACAAGCTGTTTCTGATCCTCTGGGCAATCATTTTTGTATGCTGGATTCCGGCATATCTGATTCTTTATCCCGGCGTATTAAGTTATGACATCCTCTCCCAGACCTTAAGTGCCATGGGAACGATTACGAGCAATCACCATCCGGTTTTGCATACCTTTACGATCCGCGTGTTTATGAATCTCGGAGAGAGTGTTTTCGGCGGATATGAATACGGAATCGGTCTGCTTTCCTTAATGCAGATGCTTCTATTAAGCTATTCGCTTACCCGTATGGTAATGCTTATAAAATCCAAAAAGGTTCCGATCCTGATTGTGATCCTGGTTGCAATCCTTTCCGCATGCTGGTTTATGAATGCGGTTTTGTCTATGACGATGATCAAGGACGTGCTGCATGCGGCCTTCCTGGTTTTGTTTGCCTGCCACTACACGGAAATCGTCATGAATCCGAAGGAATATGTGAAAAAGAAGAGGAATCTCATCCTGTTCCCGATTGTCGTTTTCTTTATGTGTGCATATAGAAACAACGGTTTTCATATCTTTCTTTTCTGCCTCGGAATCCTTGCACTGATCCGTATTCCGAAGATCAAAAAGATTAAAACCTACATTCCGCTCATCATCGTGACCATCCTTGCGGGGGTTGCGTTTAAAATCTACAGCGGCCCTGTTTTTAAAGCACTGAATATCGAGCAGGGTGAAGTCAGGGAAGCGCTCAGCATTCCGATTCAGCAGCTGCAGCGTGTAGCCGTTCTTCACGGAGGAGAACTGACCGAAGAGCAGAACGATAAAATGCTTTACTATATCACCGATTTGTCCTGGAGAGACTGGGACCCCGGACGGAAATATCATCCGTTTATTTCCGACCCTGCCAAGAGCTGTTTCTCTTCGGCTGCTTACAACGAAGATCCCGCGGCATTCTGGAAATACTATCTGGAAATCGGTAATCAGTTTACGAAGGAATACATCATAGCGGCCCTGTCCAATACGGCAGGTTTCTGGTATCCGGGATATTATGAATTCTCCTATGTGGAATTCCACAATTACCCGTCCGAACAGTTTGTTGTACCGCTTGAGCGAAAAAGCATTGTGGATTCCGGTGTATTGAACAAAGGTTATGAAAGTCTCTGTTTAGGCGAGTTCTGGAGAAAGACACCGGGAATCCGTTTCTTCTTCGTATCGGGATTTGTAAGCTGGATTCTGCTTTATGCACTTGTCCTTTCCTGGAAAAAGAAGGGTTTTTTTACAAAAGTATTTCCTCTCTTTTGCCTTTGATCGGACAGTTTGGAATTATGCTTCTTTCACCGATGTCATCATTTCGGTATTCGTGGCCGTTCTATCTGTTGCTTCCGGTAACCTTAATCGGAATCTTTGTCAAAGAAAATAAGGCAGAGGAGGCAAAAGAAGAAAACACGGAAACGGAAGTTACCGGACAGGAAGCACTTATTCAGGAAGGAGAGTAAATACTCTTGGACAGCACTACGTCAAAAACTACAAATTGGACAGATAAAATCAACCGCCTCCACTATGTGTTTCTGGCGCTTATTCTGGCACTGGCATTTGCACTTCGTGTCATCGGAATCGGCTGGGGATTACCACGCACAGACATGCATCCCGATGAATTCTTAGTATATTCGCCTGCCTATGAATGTGCCCTGAATCATACCTTTGAAGTGAGGGATTATTACAGACCGAATCATGTTTCGGTTAAGTTGGATACGTTGGTGTATCTGGGACTTCAGAATTTCTATTTTGCACCGAAGGGACTGGATGATTTCGAGGCCAATTACAAAGAACACTTAAGCATCTTTATCAAATCGACGAGACTGATCACGGCGTTATTCGGCGTAGGCTGTGTGGTGTTTGCTTACCTGATTGCATCGTACTGGGGCAGAAAGCAGGGACTTTTTGCGGCATTGTTTTTTGCGGTATTTCCGTCGTTTATCGAGCATTCCCATTATCTGATTCCGGATATCCCTCTTTTGTTTTTCTTCCTGGGAGTCCTTTGGATGGCACTTTGCTATCATAAGAAACCGGGTGTGGGCTGGGTCCTCGGCATGTCGTTTTTTGCAGCTTTGGCAACCTGCGAAAAATATCCCGGTGCCTATGCCTGCGTCATCATCGCAACCACGGTGATCGCTACGAATTTAAAGAAGATCGGCACAATCATCAAACACGGACTTTTGGCCATCCTCTTTTACATTCTGGGTATCATGGCGATTTCACCGAATCTGATTGTGGATTATCAGACGGTGCTTACGGTAATGGCCGGACAGAATAAGCAATATCACATCGGAGCGGACGGCTTAAACTTCGGAGAAACGCTGCTATTTTATTTAAAGACGGCAGTAGTGAACATGGGATTGATCTTAAGCCTTTGCAGCGTCTACGGACTGGTAAGATCCATTCGCAAAAATACCAAACCGACGATTCTGCTGCTTGCGCTTTTTGCTTATATTTTCCCGATTTCCGTCTTAAAGGTACACTGGGAAAGATATACCTTACCGATCTATGCAATCGGTTTGATCCTCGGAGCGGTAGGCGGATGTTATCTATTAGAGGATTTAAAGAAGCTTACGAAGGAGAAGAAGGTTATTTCCGTATTCGCATCGCTTCTTGTGTTTGTTCTGCCGTTCTTAAGTCTGGCTTCGGCAGCTGCTTCCGTGGATGCAAAGTTTCTTGCACCGGATACCAGACTTTATCTGATGGATGAGTTTGCGGCTATGGATGTCAATCTGGACAATACGGTATCCGACTGCAACACCCCTCTGGATCCGGGCGGATTCTACGGAGCCTTCCGTGATTTCGAACTTTGTGATCCGGCAAAGTATAAATACGGCTCCAAAATGTTCGTCATGACATCGTCTGCACAAAGAGACCTCTATCTGGTGGCGAATCCCGAGATGTACGGAGCGGTAGCGAATTTTTACACCAAACTGGATGAAAACTATCCGCTGGTTTATAAATACACACCGGTTAACCCGAGTTTCCACCTGATTGAGGGATGGAACATCAAATCGGCGATCGAAACCATCAACGAATATGCACACGGCACAGCTGCCGGTTATGAGATCAGATTGTATCAGTTAGAGCAGTAAATTGGTGACAGAATGAAGAAGTTTACAATTCTTACGGTTTTCAAGGAAATGAGAGTAAAGAGCTGGTTAAAGAATCTTTTTGTATTCTTTCCGATCGTTTTTTCTCTCGAAATGTTTGAGATAGACAGGCTGATAAAGGCTGTCGTTCTTACATTTGCCTTTTGCCTGGTTTCCTCGGCCATCTACATCTTAAATGACCTGATGGATGTGGAAAGCGACAGAAAACACGAACTGAAGAAGAACCGCCCGATTGCATCGGGACTGTTTCCGATTCCGTTTGCGTGGGTGCTGCTGATTCTTTTGATGGCAGCAGGACTCGGACTTTCGTTCTGGGTAAATTATGTTGCACTGATTCTGACCGGTTCCTATATCGTGATTAACCTTCTGTATTCCAAATGGTTAAAATCCGCCGCCATCATCGACTGCTTCTGTATTGCCGCAGGATTTGTCCTTCGCGTTATGGCCGGTGGTACCATTGTGGATGAAGGTGTGTCCGGCTGGATGTTTTTGACCGTCATTTCCCTGTCGTTATTCATGGCGTTCGGAAAGAGAAGAGGAGAGCTTCGAATCTATTCGGACGGAGAGACCAGAGATGTTTTGGGAACCTATGATATGGGATTTTTGAACGGCTCGATTTTCATGTGCGCCGGCCTTACTCTGGTGTTCTATTCACTTTGGTCGATTACCCAGAAAACAAGTCTCGTCTATACGGTACCGTTTGTAATGTTTATCGTGATCCGGTATCTGCTTTTGGTATTCAAGGGTCGCTCGGATGGAGATCCGACCAACCTGCTTTTGTCGGACAAAATCCTTCTGATCACATGTGCACTCTATGCACTCACCATGATCGGAATCCTGTATTTGCCCGGAATTTTGCCTTGTTTTTAAAAAGGATATTGAAGTAAGCTTTGGAAGAGGATAAGAAACTCAAACGAATCGATTTTTTCCTGGACGTACTGAAAATGGTACGTCTTCTTGCTTTGTATTTCTGTCTGTATTTCATAAGTATCTATGTATTTACGGGCACCTTTCTTCGGGAACAGCCGAAATACGTTGCCTTTCTTTCATTTGCAATCTGTGGAATCGTAACTTTTCTTTTTCTCCCGAAAGACCATAAAAAGCTGACGTTTTCCTGCGAAAAAAAAGGATTTGCCCTTCTCGGAATTCTCCTTCTTTCCGCCGGATTTACGGTTTTTATGAATATTGCGATTAACTATATTCCCTGGGATGCCTTTCTGCCGGAAGAGATGCAGTATACTTCCGAAAATACCTTTAAAATACCGCTTTACGTTTCCATCGTCGGTTATGGAATTCTGGCGCCTTTTGCGGAGGAAGTCTGTTTCCGGGGCGTCCTTTTCAAATATCTGAAAAAAATGATCAAAGCGCCCTTTGCAATTGTTCTTTCCGCTCTGTTTTTCGGACTTTATCACGGAAACCTGATGCAGGGTCTGTATGCATTCATCATGGGCTTAATCATGGGCTTTTTGGTGCATAAGACCGATTCCATTGCGGCATCGATTCTCTTTCATATGGTTTCCAATCTCATAGTTACCCTCTATGCAAACATTCCGGAATTGTATTATGCCCTGTATTCCTTGCCCGGAGTCATAGTGATGGGTCTTTGCGTCGTTGTCGGAATCGTTCTTCTTTCGATTTCTTTTTCCGCAAAAGGGAAGGAAGAGGTTAAGGAGAGTGAAGCATGACAACGGTATCCGTTTCGGTTCGCAATCTGGTTGAATTCCTGCTTCGAAGCGGTGATATCGACAATACCGCCGGCGGAAAAAGTACGGAAGAAGCCATGCAGGCCGGAAACCGGATCCATAAGAAACTGCAAAAAGCGGCAGGCGCGGGATACGAAGCGGAAGTAAAGATGTCCGTCACCATACCGTTTGAGAAATTCGATCTGGTGATTGAAGGAAGGGCAGACGGTGTCATCACTGCCAAAAGCGGAATCATCATCGATGAGATCAAGGGAACCTATCGCAACCTGGATGCCCTGAAAGGGCCGGATGTGGTCCATAAAGCCCAGGCCATGTGCTATGCCTACATGGTGCTTACCGAGATGAAACTTCCCGAAATCGGTGTTCAGGTGACATATTGCAATCTGGAAAGTGAAGCGGTTCGCCGCTTTAAGGAAACTCTGTCGAAAGAAGAACTGACGGAGTGGTTTACGAAACTCGTAAAGGAATACGGAAAGTGGGCGGAGCTGGAAATCGATTGGAATCGTATCCGCAATGAAAGCATCGGTGAAATGACATTCCCGTTTTCCTACCGCGAGGGACAAAAGAAACTGATCAAAGAATGCAAGAAGGCATTTGATTCGGACCGGTTTCTGTTTCTGGAAGCACCCACCGGTTGCGGCAAAACGATATCGACTCTGTATCCCGCAATCGAAGCACTGGGAGAAGAGAAAGCGAGAAGAATCTTTTACCTGACCGCAAAAACCATCACCCGTACGGTTGCCGCGGATACCTTGAATCTTCTTCGGAAAAACGCACTGAAGATCAAGAGCATTGTACTTACGGCCAAAGAAAAAATCTGTGTGTTAAAGGAGCCGGACTGCAATCCGAAAGCCTGCGACAGAGCACGCGGACACTTTGACCGGATCAATGAAGCGCTGTATGACTGCCTTACTTCGGAGGAAGAACTCAGTCGCGAATTGATAGAATCCTATGCTTTGAAACATATGGTCTGCCCCTTCGAGTTTTCTTTGGATTTATCGCTTTTTGCGGATGTAATCATCTGCGATTACAACTATGTTTATGATCCGCATGTGTACTTAAGACGCTTCTTTGAAGGCGGAAGAATGGAACGGTATTTCTTCCTTACGGACGAGGCTCATAACCTGGTGGACCGCGCCAGGGAAATGTATTCGGCTTCCCTTTGCAAGGAGGATATGCAGGCACTGGCTGCGATGATCCGGGAAGAGACGGAGGGAAAAAAGAACCCGCCGATTCCCGCAAGATTTGCGGACCGTTTTGTGAAAGCACTGGATGAATGCGCCGCTTCCTTCTTAAAGGTGAAACGAAAGTGTGACGAAGGCTTTTACGTCTATGAAAACGACGAAGAATTCTCGACGCAGTTGCAGACTTTGTCGCGTTTTACCAGTGCCGTTCGCAAATACCTGGAGGAAGAGGAGAAGAGAAAAAACACACCGCTTAAGAAAGCCGTGCTCGATTTCTTCTTTGACGTCTGTCACTTTCAGGAAATGTGGGAGTTAAAAGAAGACGAATACACGCTGTATGCGTCGATTACCGAAGAGGAAAAACTCGTTGTCCGGCTGCTTTGCAAGGATCCCGGACGGATTTTAAAAGAATGCAACAAACGCGCGGTGGCAGGCGTATTTTTTTCCGCGACCCTGTTTCCGATTGAATACTATAAAGAACTGTTGGGAGGAGATCGGAAGGATAAAGAAATCCTGGCGAAATCGATTTTTCCGAAGGAGAATCGAAAGATTCTGGTGGCCAAAGACGTCACCAGCCGCTACGAGGACCGGACGGATGCCAACGATGAAGCGATTGCCGGATATATTTATCGCATGGTGAAGGCAAAGTGCGGAAACTACATGGTATTTTTCCCGTCCTTTGAATTCGCCGAACGTATTTACCGCGTCATCAATCAAAAATATGCGCCTGTGGTTTTTGACATCCTCATGCAGAAAGAAGGCATGTCGGAGATGGAAAGAGAGGCCTTTTTAAGGAAGTTCAGGACGGAATCCGGGGATTCGGATAAGGAAGAGCAGATTACCCTGGGACTTCCCGGTTTGCCGGGTATTTCGGCCGGAAAAGGGAAGAGAGGGATGGCCCTTAAGAAAGGACTTGCGAATTATAAGAGAAGTGTGGTAGGCTTTTGCGTGTTGGGCGGAATCTTTGCCGAGGGAATCGACCTTACCGGCGAGGATTTGATCGGAGCCGTAATCGTCGGAGGCGGTATCCCGTACGTGACAAAAGACCGCGAACTGATCTGCGGGTATTTTGACGAGGACGGAAGCAAGGGCTACGAATACGCCTATCAGATTCCCGGCATGAATAAGGTCCTTCAGGCAGCAGGGCGTGTAATCCGAACTGCGGATGACAAAGGAATTATTCTCTATCTCGAAAAGCGTTTCTTAAAACCGGAATATGAAATTCTGATTCCGGAGCATATGAAGGCGGACGAGGTCGTGAATCAAAATACCGTCGGAAGGCACATCAGTGCATTCTGGGCGGAATAAATGTTACTCAAAGGAGAAAACAAAAATGTGGGCTTATGAAAGTGTGTTTTATCAGATTTACCCTCTGGGATTCTGCGGAGCACCGTTTGAAAATGACGGTAATCTCGAGCATCGAATCTTAAAGGTCATCGACTGGATTCCGCATATCAAGAAGATGGGCATGAATGCGATCTATTTTTCGCCGGTATTCGAGTCCGATACACATGGATACAACACGAGAGATTATACAAAGATCGACTGCAGACTCGGTACGAACGAAGATTTCAAAAAGGTCTGCGATGCTCTTCACAAGGAAGGCATCAAGGTGGTATTGGACGGTGTATTCAACCATGTCGGCCGAGGCTTCTGGGCATTTCAGGATGTACTGAAAAACCGCGAAGGTTCTCCTTACGTGGGATGGTTCAACCGCATTGCTTTTGACGGCAATTCCAACTACAACGACGGACTCTGGTACGAAGGCTGGGAAGGCAACTATGATCTGGTAAAACTGAATCTGCATAACGAAGACGTGATTCAGCATATCTTCCATGCGGTAGAGGGCTGGATCAACGAGTTTGATATCGACGGTATTCGTCTCGATGTGGCATATTGCTTAGACTACGGTTTCTTAAACCGCTTAAGAGGTTTCTGCGATTCGAAGAAGGAGGATTTCTTCTTACTCGGAGAAGTACTTCACGGAGAGTACGGCAGAATGCTTCGTGAAATGAATATCCATTCCGTAACAAACTACCAGTGCTACAAGGGAATTCATTCCGCCTTTAACTCTGCAAACATGTTTGAAATCATTCATTCCCTGCTTCGTCTTTTTGAAGATCAGCAGTGGGCGGTGGCACGCGGAGCACATCTTTTAAGCTTTGCGGATAACCACGATGTAAGCCGTATCGCTTCCATCATTCAGGATCCGAACTGCTTACCGCTTGTGTATGCAATGGTCTTCGGTATGCCTGGTATCCCCTGCGTGTACTACGGTTCCGAATGGGGTGAGAAGGCGGACAAGTCTCAGGGAGACCCCGCACTCCGTGCCTGCTTTGATGCACCTCAGTGGAATGATCTGACTGACTTTATCGCAAAGCTGACCAAGGCAAAAGAAGGCAGCGAAGCATTGAACTACGGCGGATTCCGGAGTGTGGTGCTGACCAATAAACAGTGCATTTTTGAAAGAAAGAGCGAGAACGAGCGCGTCCTTGTTGCCATCAACATGGACAGCAACGATTTCATGGCTCACTTCGATGCCGGCTGCGGTATGGCGGTAGACTTAATCACCGGCGAAAACTTCGACTTCGGCGGCGGCAGCTTACTTCCCGCATACAGCGCAAAGTTCTTAAAGTGCGAAAGATAATCATCCGGCATTCAATCAGTTAAAAGAAATCATTTTATGCAATAAAGAGAATAAAACAGCACCCTGTTATGGGGTGCTGTTTTTATCGTCGTATAAATGAAATCCGAAATGAGTTAATCCGGGTTTAAAGTCCCGTGAGTATTATTTAATGGCGGATCGGTAGTAATCCGATGTGATGATCAGTTTGGCATACTTCCATTTTTCATTGATGATGGTCTGTACTTTGGCAACGTAATCATCTGCCACCACAACGCCTTCTCTCGGCGTAAATTCCTTAGTGGTGCTTTCATAGGTTCCGGCAGCGGTAACAAAGCTGTAGCCGTTTGAACCGACAATCGGAACGATTACGAGGGGCATGGTGTAGGATGCCTCTTCCGCAACGTAATTCGTTGCAAAAATATCCCTTCCGGAATACAGTCTCGAATCGTATTTCAATCCGAACAGGTTGCAAAGGGTCGGCATAATATCGATGGAAGAGCAGGGGGTGTCCACGTAAACCGGTTCTTCCATAGCCGCACAGTAAAGGACAAGTGTATTTTTATATCTGGAAACCGATCTGGTGGTATCGTCGATACCGGACAATTCCTTGTAGTAATCGGTTGCACCTTCCGCCATGGCATAGGGATAATGATCCGCGCCCATGACAATGACGGTGTCGTTGAGAATTCCTTCCTCATCCAGTCGCTTCAACAGATATTCCATCGCGAGATCCAGCTCTTTGTTGCAGGCCATGTATGCCTGAACGGGAATCGAGGAATCGGGGAAGGCAGCTTCCGCTTCGGCCCTGTGTTTTGCACTCATGGCATTGCCACCCCAGTTGTAATTGCAGTGTCCGGAAACGGACATGTAATAGTTATGGAAAGGAACGCCGGTTTCTTTGTAAGCAGCGATCGCTTCATCGATGGTGGCTTCCATCATTTCCAGATCGGAGTTCGGCCAGCTGTTATGCTCCAGTACCAGACCGTTTCCGAGTCCCTTATAGTCATATCCGAGGTTCGGGTGGGTCAGGTCACGACTGTAGTAGCTGTAGGAGTTGTTGTGATATGCACGGCAGACATAGCCTGCATTCGTAAACATATGGCCGGGAGCATAAGGCATATAGTCTTTTGCGGATTCGATGAAGGAGTTGGAAGTATTGATCCATTCGGGAATCAGACCGGTCATGTTTGCAAACTCACCGCCCGTGGTCGAAAGCGACCAGGAAGGCTGATAATAGTTTTCAAAAACGAAACCGTTGTTGGCCAGCTTATAAAGCGTGGGTGTGAATTCCTTATCGACTGCATAAGGACAAAAAGCCTCGGCCGAGATAAAGATCAAATTCTTTCCTTCAAAATATCCGGTGTATTCATTCTGTTTGGTCGGTTCGAGGGAGCCGAAATACTCATGCATTGCCTTTTTGGTCGGATCCGTTTCCGTTTCGATTAAGGAAGCGAAATCCACGGCAGCGTTGTATTCATATACCACGGGAGCAGGAGGCTCTTCAGACGTTGCTTCGCTGCTGTCCGGGACGATTACCTCGGATGCGAGTTCGGAAGTGACTTCGTCCGGAGTCCAGATGGTATATTCCTTGTTTTCCGCTTTGGCTTCCGGAGTTCCGAAGATCAGATAACCGACTTCCAGTCGGGTAGTATTCATAAGGCCGATGGCAGGTACGGAATTCTGTACCGTGAAATCATAGGTATAAAGGTTTTTGTTCGGGCCGAGTCTGGAAATCAGTTCGGAAGCACCGAAGAGAAGTACCAAAGGTACCAAAAGCATAAGAACCAAAACCCCGGGAACTCTCTTGGGAGTTTTTTCCTTGGGCGGAATAATCTTTTTTATAAAAATGAAGTGAACGATGACGGGAACGGAAAGTGCCAGCTCGTAAGGCAGAAGCTTTAACGCATAGGTAAAGACGACGGAGGAGAAGTCCCCCATTACCTGACCGGTCATGGAGAGCGTATAGACAATTCCGTAGTACATATTATAGAAAATATTGCAGTCGAATTCGATGCAGAAGAAAACCCACAACAGCACCATCGTGAGTCCGGACAGAATCCGCGAGAGCAGTACCGGGCGGATCAACCAGAAAAGCACCGACATGAGAAGTCCCGCAAAAAGGGAATAAACCACGATGGGAATCAAAGGGAATCCCCAGGGGTTTTCAACATTCGAATCCAGAAGCTTTAAGAAAAGCTCGAAATACAGCATCGCCAGCGGATAAAACAATAAGGTAGGAAGAAAAGAGCGGTTGATCGCATGACGCTTTTTTTCTTTCTTTTGTTTTTCCGTCTCGTGCTTAGCCGTTTCGGTTTCAATCTCAATCTGAAAATCCGAAGCATCCACGGTTTCCGTTTCTTCCGCTGTCTCAATAACTTCAGCTGCATTTAAATTCTCTGTAGCTTCGGGAGCTTCTGCGGTATCAACGCTTTCAGCTGTCTCGGAAGCTTCGGTACTCTCAACGGTTTCAACTGCTTCGGGATATTCCATCTCCTCAGCAGACTCGATTGCCGCATTTACGGAAGTTGTGTCGTCTTTTTCGGTTGTAATGATTTTTTCGGTATCCATCATAAATCCCCGTTTTTACACAAATAATACAAAAGAATAATAAAGGCTTTGTGAGTTTTTTTCAAGAAAGAATTTGAAAGTTGACGTAACATTGACAAAAAGCCTTTTTTTCAATATATTATTTTATGCGGTTTTATGCCGTGAAATGACTATTTTCATAAGAAGAAAAGCAATTCGAAAGAATTCACAGGAGCAGATTATGAGTAAGGAACTTGCTAAAACTTACGATCCTCACGGACTTGAGGACAGATTATATCAAAAATGGCTGGAGAAGAAGTACTTCCATGCAGAAGTGGATGAGACCAAAACTCCGTTTACGATTGTCATTCCGCCCCCAAATATCACGGGACAGCTTCACATGGGCCATGCACTCGACAATACCATGCAGGACATCCTGATCCGTTTCAAAAGAATGCAGGGTTATAATGCGCTGTGGCAGCCCGGAACCGACCATGCTTCCATCGCTACCGAAGTTAAGATCATCGAGACACTGAAGGCTCAGGGCATTGACAAGCATGATCTCGGACGTGAGAAGTTCCTCGAGCGCGCATGGGACTGGAAAAAGGAATACGGCGGACGTATCATCAGCCAGCTTAAGAAAATGGGCTCTTCCTGTGACTGGGACAGAGAGCGTTTCACCATGGACGAAGGCTGCAACAAGGCCGTAACCGAAGTTTTTTGCAAGATGCATGAAAAAGGCTGGATTTACAAGGGCGCAAGAATCATCAACTGGTGCCCGGTCTGCAACACCTCCATTTCCGATGCGGAAGTAGAGTACGAGGAGCAGGCAGGTCATTTCTGGCACATCAAATACAAAATTATAGGCGAGGATAACTACCTCGAATTTGCAACCACCCGTCCCGAGACCATGCTCGGCGATACCGCAGTGGCTGTAAATCCCGATGATGACAGATATAAAGACCTGGTTGGCAAGAAGGTTTTTCTTCCCTTCGTGGACAGAGAAATCCCGATTATCGCCGATCCTTACGTAGATATGGAATTCGGTACCGGTGTTGTTAAGATTACCCCGGCACATGACCCGAACGACTTTATTGTAGGACAGAGAAACAATCTGCCCGTAATCAACATCATGAACGACGATGCCACCATCAATGAAAACGGCGGCAAGTTCGCAGGCATGGACCGCTACGCTGCAAGAGAGCAGATTGTTAAAGAACTCGATGAGATGGGACTGCTTGTTCGCATCGAGGATTATTCCCATAATGTAGGAACCCATGACCGTTGCAAGACGACGGTTGAGCCGCTTGTTAAGCAGCAGTGGTTCGTAAAGATGGATGAGCTTATTAAGCCCGCAGTTAAGGCAGTAAAGGAAGGCGAGATCAAACTGGTTCCGGAAAGAATGGAGAAGACCTATTTTAACTGGACCGATAACATCAAAGACTGGTGTATTTCCAGACAGCTTTGGTGGGGACACAGAATTCCCGCATATTACTGTGATGAGTGCGGTGAAATCGTAGTGGCAAAGGAAATGCCGGAAAAATGCCCGAAGTGCGGATGCACACATTTAACTCAGGATCCCGATACCCTGGATACCTGGTTTTCCTCGGCACTCTGGCCTTTCTCAACACTCGGCTGGCCTGAAAAAACCAAAGACCTTGAATATTTCTATCCGACCGACGTACTTGTTACCGGATATGACATTATCTTCTTCTGGGTTATCCGTATGATCTTCTCCGGATACGAGCAGATGAAGGAAAAACCCTTCAAGACCGTACTTTTCCACGGTCTGGTTCGTGACTCTCAGGGACGTAAGATGAGCAAGTCTCTCGGAAACGGTATCGATCCTTTGGAAATCATTGAAAAATACGGCGCAGACGCACTTCGTCTGACACTGATTACCGGAAACGCACCCGGAAACGACATGCGTTTCTACTATGAAAGAGTGGAAGCAAACCGTAACTTCTGCAACAAAATCTGGAACGCTTCCCGCTTCATCATGATGAATATGGAAGGAAAGGAAGTTACCGCACCGGCAGCAGGAGACTTAGAGCCGGTTGATAAGTGGATCCTTTCCAAGTTAAACCGTGTCATCAAAGAAGTAACCGATAACATGGAAAACTACGAACTCGGTATCGCGGTTCAGAAAGTTTATGACTTTATCTGGGATGAACTTTGTGACTGGTACATCGAGATGGTAAAACCCAGACTCTGGGCAAAGGAAGAGAGCGCAAAGGCAAGCCAGAACGCCGCACTCTGGACCTTAAAGACCGTTTTAATCGATGCACTCAAGCTCCTTCATCCTTACATGCCTTTCATCACCGAGGAAATCTTCTGCACCCTTCAGGATGAGGAAGAATCCATCATGATCTCCGCATGGCCGAAGTTTTCTGCCGACAGAGATTATGCAAAGGAAGAGAAAGAAATTGAAATCATGAAGGAAGCCGTAAGAGGCATCCGTAACGCACGTACCGGAATGAACGTTCCGCCTTCCAAGAAGGCAGCCGTATACGTTGTCAGCGAGAAAGAAGACATGCGTTCCATTTTTGAAAAAGGCAAACTCTTCTTTGCAACACTTGCTTCCGCATCCGAAGTTAACGTACAGGCTGACAAGGCGGGTATCGGCGACGATGCGGTATCCGTAGTGATCGCAAACGCAAATATCTACATTCCTTTAGCAGAGCTCGTTGACTTAAATGCCGAGAAAGAGCGTCTGTTAAAAGAGCAGGCACGTCTCGAGGGCGAACTTGCCAGAGTAAACGGAATGCTTTCGAACGAACGCTTCATTTCCAAGGCGCCCGAAGCAAAAATCGCCGAGGAGAAAGCAAAACTTGAGAAGTATACCCAGATGATGGAACAGGTAAAAGAGCGCCTTAGTACGCTGGCGTAATTTCTCAAAACGTATTGATTTTTCAATTGAGCATGAGGTATCATTATATGTTGAACTGTTGTGCAAAAAGGTTTTTTTGCATGACTTTTGACGGATACAGGGGAAATAACAGTGATTGATTTTGAAACGGAATTAAAAAAATTTCATCCGAGCCTTGAAGTGCAGGATGCCGAAGAAGCAATTGCACAGCATGACCTTGCGGATATGGTGGATTTGATCGTTCGCACCGTAAAAGAGGGCGAGGAAAAACAGGCCGAATAAGGGAAGAAGCGCATGAATTGTTATAAGTGTGGCTGCGCTTTGTCCGAAAAAGACTTCTGTACCGCCTGCGGTGCGGATGTAGGGACCTATAAAAAACTGATCTTCTTATCGAATCAGTACTACAATGAGGGCCTTGAACGTGCACAGGTTAGAGATTTGACCGGTGCAAAGGAAAAGTTGCGGCAATGCCTGAAATTGAATAAAGTAAACACACAAGCCAGAAACCTGCTCGGACTGGTATATTTTGAGTTGGGTGAGCTCGTGGAAGCCTTAACCGAATGGGTTATTTCCACGACCTATCAGCAGGAAAAGAACCTTGCATCGGATTATATCGAGATGGTACAGTCCAATCCTGCGGCTTTGGACGGAATCAACAATACGATTCACAAATACAATATCGCCCTGAACTCCTGCCATAACGGCAGTCTGGACATGGCAAAAATCCAGCTCCGCAAGATTGTGAACATCAATCCGAAGCTGTTGAAAGCAAGACAGTTACTGGCACTTTTGTATATCAAGGACGAAGACTGGGAAAAGGCGAGAAGAGAGCTGGAACCCTGCCGTCGTATCGATATCGGAAATGTCCTTACCAACCATTATCTTCGCGAAGTAAAGGAAATGCTGGGCCTGGAGGAAGGAAAGTCTTCCAAGAAGAAGGAGAATTCCTCCGCTGTTGTCATGAAGAGCGGAAATGATGTGATCATTCAGCCGAAACATGTCGGAGAACCGAAAGGATTCGGTCTGTTCTTAAATATTGCGGTCGGACTTGTGATCGGACTTGCAATCGGGTGGTTTTTACTCGGACCGATTCGTATGCGTATGGCGGAGAGCGGTGTGGAGAAGGAACTTCAGCAAACCAGAGAGGAACTTGCAGCAAAGAGCACTTCCCTGGAAGAGTTGAATCTGGAGTATGCCAATATAAAGAGTACCCTGGAAGAAACCGCAGCAAGACTGGATTCTTATGAAAGCTCCGAAGGAGAAAACGGTGCGTTAAAGAATCTGATGCTTGCGCAGATTGAATATGATAAAGGCGATTCACGTGATCCGATGGTGATTGCTGGATATTTAAGCAATATCGACGAAACTTACGTGGAACAGAAAGCCACGGAAGAATTTAAGACCATGTATGAACTGATGATGTCCTCCGTAGGAGGTACGGTCGGTGCACAGTTCTATGAAGCCGGAAACGAGGCATACCGGATTATGGATTATACCTCGGCAGTAGAGAATTACGAGAAGGCTGTATTTTTTGATTCCGAGAATTCCGATGCTCTTTTTGCTCTTGCGAATGCTTATCGTCAGACCGGCGACAAGGCAAAAGCGAAAGAAACATACGAGCTTGTAACGGAGCGTTTCCCCGGAACGGAAAATGCAACCAGAGCGCTCGGTTTTATCGCGGAACTCGGGGAATAAGAGATTCGTTAAAATTACTGTTGACACAGGTGGTGAATCTATCATATAATGTCTTACGTTGACGACGTTTTTGCCAGTTTGTGTCCGTAGCTCAGCTGGATAGAGCAACGGCCTTCTAAGCCGTGGGTCGGGGGTTCGAATCCCTTCGGGCACGCTCCATGTGAAAGCATGGAAGCAAAGTCCAAATTGCTTATGGTGGGTGTGGCGCAGTTGGCTAGCGCGCCAGATTGTGGCTCTGGAGGCCGAGGGTTCAAGTCCCTTCACCCACCCTTTAATGGGCCGTCGCCAAGCGGTAAGGCACAGGACTTTGACTCCTGCATTCGCTGGTTCAAATCCAGCCGGTCCAGCGAGAATCTCTGCTGCAGGAGATGAACAATTACATATGGGCCATTAGCTCAGGTGGTAGAGCACTTGACTTTTAATCAAGTTGTCCGGGGTTCGAGTCCCCGATG